>JAPZTJ010000054.1 GCA_027532555.1 Aquidulcibacter sp. | reverse complement strand
ACACCGGGCATAAGGACAGCTAATCCTTATGAAAACACGAGGCAGCCACGTCTGCCCCGATTAACCCCGCTTACCCATCCCCAACCGGTGTCGCCGCTGCAGCAACAACGCCCTCTCGTCGGAGATGGGACTAGGTTATGCGAGGCTTGGAGAAAGGGGGATAAGTTTTTATCTGTCCTTGCTGAAACACCCCTTCACCGCCGCTTCAATTCCTTCATATGGACGCAGCCAACAACGCTGGGGTCTGAACCTTAGGCGTCACAAAATCTGCTGCCGCGGCCGCGCTAATATTATATCTGCGGCGAACCAGTTCTAAGGGCTCGTCCAATTGTTCCTCAAATTTCACAAATTGCAGGCTGTTGGCCGCCCTGCCGTGCGACCAGCCTTGCGTGATGGCGTTCATGGCTGGCACGGTCAGATGCGGATCGATGAAAGTCATATGGGCCGTTACGACGGCAATCCACATTGAGGCGTAGGGGAATTGTGTTTGTGCAAGTTGAAAGGCTTGAACCGCCAACTCGCCCAAGGGCGTCGGGGGGTAGCCCGTAATTACATGATGCAGATCATGGGTTTGATACCCACGTAAGACCTTATGTTTGAGGACATCGGGTAGGTTTTTCAAAACCCCAGTCGCCTCAAACTGTTCATGCAATTGGCGATAACCCACTGCAAGGGATTCCATCAAATTGTGGTCGCGGACAAACGCCAGATAATGCGCGCCCAATGTGCCGGGCGCATGAACCTCCAATGCTGCCAGAGACAGGGGCGGGGCATAGTAGCGCTCGGCCGCTAACGGCCCTTGCACAGGATCGTTTTCAATCAACGCCACATATTTCTCGATGGCATCAGCTGGAGCGCTTTCCCACCAATCATTGAACAAAAGGTGGATGCCATACTCATTGAAATTCTCCGCGCTTTTTAGAAACTTCGCTCCAAAAATCTCGTCCATTTTGCCCGTCATAGGTCTTTCCTCCATCCTGTTTCCGCCCTGCTTTTGCTATTGACGCCGCGCAGTCTAGCAGTACTATTGACGAAAAGTATAATAAAAAATAGGGGCTGAATTGGAAACGCAGAAAAAGCCGTTAGGCCAAGCGCAAATCTGGGCATTCTCCACCGTGGCGTTGCCGCTGGGTATGCTGGGCTTGCCCATGGCGATCTATTTAGCACCATTCTACTCCGGCCAATTGGGCCTTTCGCTGTCGCTGGTGGGAACCGCGCTGGTGCTTGCCCGGATCAGCGATTTTGTGACGGACCCGATCATGGGCTTGATCACCGACCGTTGGCGTCCTGCTTTGGGCCGAAGACGCATTTGGCTGATCTTCGGCACTTTGATCATGATGGCAGGCGTGCAGCTGTTGCTGCGACCGCCGCCAGAAGTCGGCGTGGTGTGGTTCGGGCTTAGTGTGGCGCTGGTTTACTTGGGCTACACGACCTTACAGATTCCCTATGAGGCTTGGGCCGGCGAGATTTCGAGCGATTATCATGTGCGGACCAAAATCGCCGCTACAAAGCAAGGGTTTAGTATCCTTGGTCTTGTCGTGGCGACCGCCATTCCCGCCTATATTTTGAGCCAGCCCGGGAAGGGAAGTGGCGATGTGCTCAATGCCATTGCTCTGGCAGTCTTAATCCTGCTTCCACTCAGCGCTGCTTTGGTCTTCTTCACGGTGCCGCAACCCGATATCCCCAGCGAGAAGGCCCCGTTGAATCTGAAGCGCGCAGTGGGTCTGATGCGCGCCAACCAGCCCTTCAGCCTTCTGGTCGTCGTGGTTCTGATGGCCACCATTGGCGAGGTATTCCGCCAGACCATTACGGTCTTTTTTGCACGCGATATTGTGGGCGTCAAAAACATCGGCGTCGTCTATGCCGTCTATTTTGCCGTGGGATTATGCGCCGTTCCCTTATGGGGTTGGCTGAGCAAGGCCATTGGCAAGCATCGCGCACTGATCCTCGCCCTCGGGATCGTTGCGGCGACCAATTTTGCGATGGGCCTTCTACAACACGGGCAAGGTCATCTGTTCATTGCCTTGTTCGTGCTGAAAGGGATTTGCTATGGCGCGATCGGCATTTTACCCAATGCGATGATTGCTGACACCGTTGATCTCGACACTGCCCAAACCCAAGACCGCCAGCAAGGCGTGTATTTTGCGGCGATTGCCATGGTCCAAAAGCTGGGCTTTGCCGTCGGCGGCGGTTTGCCACTAATTTTGCTGGATGTTGTCGGATTTAAAGCCGCAGGCGGGAGCGAGGTAGAAGCCCTATTCTGGATGCGAATTTTCTACGCCGTCGTTCCTGGCGTTTTGGTCGCCATTGCAGCCCTGCTGTTGACCCGCTACTCTTTAACCGCCGAACGGCAAGAGGAATTGCGGCACTATATCGCGCAAAAGGAGGCAGGTTTGACGCCCGAGATGCCAAGCTATCTTCAGGACAATGTCTATCATGACCGTCAAAAGGCATCATCATGATCAAGGGATTGCACCATGCAGGGCTCAGCGTCGTCGATCTCGAGCGCGCTATTGGCTTTTACAAAACCGCCCACACTTTTGAGCTAATCAGCCGCTTTCAAGTTCCCAACCGCGCTGATCTGCGTGCGATGATGGCGGTAGATGATAGTGCCTGCGAAGTGGCCCTTTTACGCGGCCCAACGGGATTCCTAGAGCTCTTTCAATTCGCAAACCCCATGGCACCAGATGGCCAGCCAGAGGTTTATCGCGCCGGTCTTCGCCATATTTGCATCCAAGCCGCAGACGGCGATCGCCTCTATGATGATTTTGTCGAGGCAGGGGCCAAGAGCCATGCCCGGCCGTCAGGTCTGGGGACGGGCAATCTCTATTGCTACATCCGCGACCCAGAAGACAATATTTTGGAGCTCGAAGGCCTACCCTATGCGGCTTCTGTTGCTAGCCCGCCTTGGTTCGCCCATGTTGCCGTGGTTACCCCCAACATCAAACGCCTAACGGCCTTTTATAGTCTTGTCACAGGTGCCCCGGTGCACAGCTCTGGCCATTTTGGACCAGAGCCGAAGTTTGATGTGGTCGCCGGCCTTGAAAACATCGTCTTCGATGGTGCTTGGGTGAAAGCTGGGCCCTTGACGCTGGAATTTTGGCAGTATCATCAGCCGCAAACACAAAGCAGGCCCCTAGCCAATGCGTCCAAACATGGCTGGACCCATTTCGCGTTAGAAGTAGATGATCTGGACGCCGAGTATCAGCGCTTACTTGCTGCAGGTGTGCATTTCCATAGCGCTCCCATGAGCAATGGGGCCGTGCGCTTTGTCTATGGCCGCGACCCTGACGGCAATATTTTCGAGCTTCTGCAGGTTTTGCCCGGCCATGAACATCTGTCGCTAGACCAAGTCACTGGAAGGGATTTACCGGCCGAGATTGATCGCTTGATTGCGCAGTTTCACCGCGCACGTGCTCAGGGTCAAAACACCTGATGCCAGCCCTGCATGAACCCGACTGGTCGTCGTTCGACGCTGGGTTCCAGTCCATACAAGGACTGAAATTGCATGTCGTGCGCACAGGCCCTCGCAACAGCGATAAGACACCCATGCTGTGCCTGCATGGCTTTCCAGACATCTGGTCAATATGGAGTCGGATGATCACGCACCTGCCAAAGGACCGCCTGTACGTGATGCCAGACCAACGCGGCTATCATCGTTCGGATAAGCCCAAAGAGCTTTGTGATTATGCGCCCAAAATTCTTATAGAAGACATTCGCCAACTCATTGTCACCAATTCCCCCGGCGGGAAAATTGTGCTGGCTGGCCATGACTGGGGCGGGGTCATCGCGTCGTGGTTTGCTGCCATCTATCCAGAGCATGTATCCCATCTGATCCTGATCAACGCGGTTCATCCTGTGACCTTACAAATGGCACTGTTGGCAGACCGGGATCAGAGAGCGGCTTCTGCCTATATGCCGGCCCTGACCTCCGGTGCGCTCGAGGCCGATTGGCTTAAAGATCCCACCAGCAATCCATTCAAGAACTGGTATCGCGAGGCACAAGCCGATGGCCGTATGGGATCGGTTGAGGCCGCGCTTTATGAAGCCGCTTGGTCAGACAATGATCGCTGGCGGGCGGCCATCGATTGGTATCGAGCCAGCCCTTTTGATCTTGCTGCGGGCCCAGAAATGCCCAGCTGGATCCATGAAAGGGATTGGACAATTAGGGCACCGACCCTGTTGATTTGGGGCGAAGCGGACACGGTCTTTACCGCCAATACCCGCGACTCTCTGGCGACCTATTTTGCTCAATTGAGTGTCACGCGCTTGCCCGGGATTGGGCATAATCCATTGCGGGATGACCCCGTTTCAGTGGCCAAGGCCATCCACACATTTCTCGATCAAGGAAACCAACATGTCTAAAGTCAGTCTCGGATTAGAAGGTCGGGTTGCGATCATTACAGGGGCTGCGCGTGGCATAGGACGGGCAGCCCTACACCGTATGATTGAGGAAGGCGTACATGTCCTCGCATGGGATATTGATCCGGCTTGGAAAGAAGAGATTAAAGCCATTGCGACGCCCGACACCGTCAAGATCGCCGCATTTGTTGGCGATGTGTCGCAGAGCGCAGCGTGGCAAGAGGCGGTCAAAAGCGCACTTTCCGATTTTGGGCGCTTGGACTTTCTGTTTTCAAATGCTGGGATTTCCGGGCCTGCACTTCCCGTCTCGCGCTATGAGGATTCTGACTTCGACCGTGTCATGGCGATCAATGCGCGCGGGGTTTATCTGGGCCTGAAATATGTCGGCCAGCACTTGAGCCAACAGGGCAGTGGGGTGATCGTCAATGTGTCGTCCATCAGTGGGCTAAGTGGCGGCGGCAATATCTTTGCTTATACCGCGAGCAAGCATGCCGTTGTTGGTATGACGAAATCCGCAGCCGTGCATTATGCGCCCAATGGGGTTCGCGTCTTGGCTGTTTGCCCATCGCCAACCGATACCGACATGATGGCCTATGCCGAGCGCTCCGTCATGCCAGACGACCCACAAGCTGCCCGCCCGATCTTCACACAAGGCGTGCCTATGGGCCGCTATGCGGAGCCAGCAGAGATCGCCAATGTCTTTGCTTTCCTGATCTCTGATCAGGCCTCGTTCATGACAGGCACCATCGTGCCCGTCGATGGCGGATGTATGGCGCGCTAGTATTAAAAAGGGATAGCCAAGATGGATCTAGGACTTAAAGGCAAGCGTTTATTGATCACCGGCGGCAGCCGAGGCTTAGGCCGGGCCATCGTCACCCATGCACTCGCCGAAGGGGCGATCGTCGCCACGTGCGCGCGCGGTCAGGCGGGGCTCGACCGTCTCGCCAGCGACCTCGGGGCAGGGCAGGACCGTCTATTCTGCCAAGCCTTAGATGTACGCGACGCAGCCGCGTTTCAAGCTTGGGTACAAACGGCGGCTGCGCAATTGGGTGGCGTTGACGGCGTGGTATCCAATGTCTCCACGCGGCTGAGCGGCCATGATGAGGCGTGGTGGCGCGAGAGCTTTGAGACCGACTTTCTGCAACACGCGCGCTTGGCAGAAGCCACCTATCCGCATTTGAAGTCCGGGCACGAGCCCGCGCTTCTCTTCATTTCCTCCATCGCTTCGGTGTTAAGCAATTTGCCGCCCGACGAATTGGCCTATGGCGTAATGAAGGCAGGCTTGATCAATTATACCGGCCAACTTGCGGCACGGTGGGGCAATAGAGGCATTCGCGTCAATGCGGTCTCGCCCGGACCGATCTTCTTTGAGGGCGGAACATGGGACACGATTAAACAAGGTAACCCCAAGCTGTTTGAGGCTGCGGCCCGCCTGCCAGCGCTTGGCCGTCATGGGACACCAGACGAAGTGGCAAAGGCGGCGCTTTTCCTGCTCAGCCCTGCAGCCTCTTACATCACCGGGACCAATCTGCGAATTGATGGCGGAGCCATTCGCACGGCCAATTTCTAATCGGCATCAGTCGGCATTAAGCACGCTCAAAAATCGCGGCAATGCCTTGGCCGCCGCCAACGCACATCGTCTCTAAGCCATAGCGGACTTGTCTGCGCTGCATCTCATGCACCAGACTGGTCATAATCCGCATGCCCGTCGCCCCGATGGGATGGCCTAGCGAAATACCTGAGCCATTGACGTTTAGTATAGAACGGTCATCCCAATCCCAGCCTTTTAGAACCGCCAGAACTTGCGCAGCGAAGGCTTCATTGAGTTCGACAAGACCCATGTCGCCCCACGAATGGCCTGTCTTGGCGAACAGCTTGTGGACGGCAGGGACGGGGCCAATCCCCATGCGCGAGGGTTCGCACCCGGCCGCTGCCCACCCGACGAAAAATGCGGATGGATCCAGGCCAAGGTCAGCCAAGCGATCTTCAGCCACGACCAGACAGGCAGAGGCCGCATCATTTTGCTGGCTCGAATTACCTGCTGTACAGACCCCGCCTGCCACCATCGGCTTGAGCTTTGCCAGCGAAGAGGCGGTGGTATCGGCGCGAATGCCCTCGTCCATTGTGAAATGGATGGGCTCGCCACCGCGCTGGGGAATGGGAATAGCGACTATCTCGTCGTCAAATCGCCCGTCGGCCCACGCGCGTGCCGCACGCACCTGGCTTTCGGCGGCAAATTCATCACAAGCCTCCCGGCTGATCGCGTAGTCGGTTGCGAGATTTTCGGCCGTCGTGATCATACCGGGGATCACACCAAAGCGCTCCACCGGCTGCGACCGCTCACGGCCCCGCTCTAATCGATCATACAAGGTGACGCTGCCGGCGCGCGCGCCGCCGCGCATGGCAGTGGTATAAAACTCGACATTGCTCATGCTCTCGACGCCACCAGCCAGCACGACATCGGCAGCACCGGTTTGGACCATCATGGCGGCATTGGCCAATGCCTGAAGACCCCCGCCACAGCGGCGATCCACTTGAATGCCCGGCACTTCAATTGGCAAACCCGCCGCCAAAGCGGCCCAGCGCCCAACGCAGGGCGTTTCGCCACTGGCATAGCTTTGCGCGAAAACGACATCTTCGATCAACATCGGGTCGATACCGCTACGCGACACAACCGCTTTGACCACATGAGCCGCAAGGGTTTCAACAGGAACCGAACTAAGCCCGCCAAGGAACTTGCCAATCGGGGTTCGTACTGGACTAATGATGGCTGCCCGTCTCATGTAATAGCCTTCCCTGCGTGAATGCGCGGATCGCGCCACTCTAGAAGATGCCGCCGCCCTCTGTCACCCTTTTGAATTTTTAAGAGCAGGGGAGGGCCAAGGAAAATGGCTCCGTAATAGAAGCCTAGCATTCCGCTGGCTCGATTTTTGCGATCATACGCACTCTGCTGACCTTTCGTGCCAAGTCGTTAGTTGAAAACACCGCTTGGATTACGAGCCATTAACCCTACAGCGGCTATACGTATCTGGACTTAATGATTATCGGATTGGGGTTCTTGGTATGTTGATGCAACTGGTGCGTCCGGAAGAAGCGGAGTTGGCTGATGTCGCCACCCCATTACAGCTTGCCGTCATCATTCCAACCTTCAATGAAGCAGGCAATGTTGTGCCTTTGCTGGACAAGCTTTCCATCGCACTCGCCGCCTATCATTGGGAAGCGATTTTTGTCGACGATAACTCACCCGATGGAACCGCAGACCTCGTCCGCAAAATCGGACAAAAGGACACACGGGTGCGCGTCGTCCACCGCATTGGGAGGAGGGGGCTTTCAAGTGCCGTTGTCGAAGGCATGTTGGCCACGTCTGCCCCAATCCTCGCCGTTGTGGACGGTGATCTTCAACATGATGAGACGGCCTTACCCAAAATGATTGCCGCCATCGAATGTGATGAAGCAGACATCGCGATTGGCACACGTTACGCAAAGGGCGGTAGCGTCGGGGATTGGAACAAGCTGCGCCACCGAGCCTCCCAAGGTGCGACCTGGCTGGGTCAGAAGCTTTTACGGGTTCCCATTTCTGATCCCATGAGCGGGTTCATGGCGATTAAACGTGAGACTTTGATGGCCGCGTTGCCGCGCCTGTCTGGCGTTGGGTTTAAAATCCTTCTCGACATTGTAGCTTCGCTGCCGACACCGCCGCGCATTACCGAAGTGCCTTATGTCTTTCGTTCGCGGCTGAACGGCGAAAGCAAAGCCGACAGCATGATTGCGCTCGAATATATTTCGTTGCTGATCGACAAAACAATCGGGCGTTTTATCCCAACACGGCTTGTGTCCTTCCTTGCCGTTGGCGGCCTGGGCGTCGCCGTCCATTTGTCCGTGCTCGGCACTGCGCTTGCTCTGGGTGCGACTTTCCTTAACGGACAATTTGCGGCAGTTGCCACCGCCATTGCGTTCAACTTCTACCTCAACAACCGCTTCACCTATCGCGACAGAAGGCTGAAGGGTTGGAAGATGCTGGCAGGTCTGCTCAGTTTCTACCTCGTCTCTGCCGTTGGTGCCGTAGCCAATATCGGGATCGGCAATTGGGTCCATCAGATGGATAGCCAATGGTGGCTCGCAGGGATGGCGGGCGTCGTGGTTGGCGCTGTCTGGAACTTCGCGGCATCATCCTTCGTGACTTGGCGGAAATAATGCCTGAGGCGTCACGTTTTGCTACGATTTCGGCCAAGGGCGCAAAATGGGTTCTCGGTCTGCTTTTGGCACTGATCCTTGCGAGCCTGTGGCCCGCCGTCCATTCACCTGTACAACCCGCATCTGCACCTAAGTCCGAGCAAAAGGCCGGGAAGAGCGGCGAAGCCGAAGCGGACCTTGCCTTGTATAAGGCGATTGTTGGGAGGATGCAGGCAGGCGAAAATTATTATGCTGTTGCCGCTGATGAACAAAGGAAACGTGGCTATCCGCTAAAGCCCTTTGTCACAGTACGGCCGCCGACATTGGCGCTGATCCTTGCAAGCCTAGGCAAGACCTGGGGTTTTGTCTTGGAGCTCGCACTTGGCTTAGCAGTCCTTTATGTGTGGTACCGGAAACTTGTCGAACAAAAGGTCGTTGCTTGGCGGCGCGTAGGTTTCATCGGACTGTTGGCGGCAGGTCTGTCGCCAATTCTCATCCGCGAAGCGATGTATTTGCATGAGATTTGGGCTGGGGCACTGATTGCGTTGTCGATTGGGCTCTACCGGCCCAACAATTGGCTGCCGAGCCTACTGGTAGCAGCATGTGCGTTAGCCTTACGAGAATTGGCCTTGCCGTTTGTCTTGCTGATGGCGGCCTTTGCACTCTTTCAGCGCCGCTGGGTCGAGACTGCCGCGTGGTCGGCCTTAATCCTCCTGTTCTTTGCAGGCGTTTATCTGCACTTTCAAGCGGTAGCCCAAGTGGTTTTGCCGAACGACCCAAAGTCACAGGCTTGGCTGTTGCTGGGCGGACCTGCCGCGGCGCTCAGCTTTATGTGGCAAGCCTTGCCGCTGGTAGAGCTTCCTCAGCTTGTCGGCTATCCGATCATCGTTGTGGGCTTGTTCGGGTGGTTGTGTTGGCGATCAGAAGCAAGCTTGTTCGTGCTCCTGCTCCTGTTAGGCTACATGCTGGCCTTTGCAATTACGGGCCGCCCCAATAATTTTTACTGGGGTTATTTGGTTTCGCCACTCCTCATGATGGGACTACTCTTTGTTGGTCCTGGTTTGCGTGACCTGCAAGCAGCGATAAAAGGGACAAGGTCGAGCCGCTAGGACGCAACGACCTCATTTGCCCTTATCGCTCGCAGGTACTGTGGCCATCAGAAGCGCTAACGCTCTGTTTAAGCTCGCCACGCCGGGCCTTGATCCGGCGAAGCGACCAAGCCGAACGATCACGAGATCATGAGACGGAATGATAATCGTATATTGGCCGCCGGCACCCTGCATCGCATATGCGTCGCGCGGAATCGGCAAAGTACCTTCCCCATTGACCCAAAACAGCCCGCCATAAACAGGTCGCCCATCGGCAACCCAAGCCGGGGCCAAAGTGCTCACAAATTTCACAAAGCCTTCAGGCAAGATGCGCTCACCATTCCAGACACCATCTTGAAGGTATAGATTGCCAAGACGGGCCCAATCGCGCCCAGCCATTAGGTCGTAACCTTGGGTCAAGAAATTGCCGTTGGCATCGGTTTCGAGCACGGCCGAGCGGATACCGATGCGATCAAACAAGGCCTTTTGCGGAAAGGTCAGATAATCGCCACCTTGCTTCTTGACGCCCAATTGGATGAGATAATTGATCAAAACCGGATCGGTATTCCGGTAACGTCCAACCACACCGGGGGGCCATTGCTGTGGGCGACTGGCGGCATAAGCAAAGGCATTGTTTCCGGTATAATAATACCAATGATCAGGATAGCCGCCATCATAGACGTAGTCTGGATCTTGTTCAGCGCGAACCCGCAATCCACTCGACATATTGAGAATATCGCGAATGCGAATGCTTTGCCGCTGATCGCCAGCACCTTGCCATTCCGGGATTGGGGCAGGTTGGTCTAACGTATACAGGCCCTGTTGCATCTGGACCCCCATCAGACTGGCGGCAATACTCTTGCCCATTGACCAACCTTCCAAAGGCGTCGCAACCGTCGCGCCAGAGCCATAACGTTCGGCAATGATTTGCCCCTTCCACGTGACAACAAATGCTTGAGTCAACGCATCACCAGGGGCAAAGGCTGCATCAACTACTGCTTTCAGCTTCGCTGAATCAAGGCTGGCCGCCGCGTTTGACGCGATGACATCGCCCATTGGCCAAGCGGTTGTCGCCGCATTCGGCAAATTGCGGGGGACCGGCTTAGGCTTGAACGCAATCTCGTTCGAACCTTCAGGCAGGCTGACACAGCCTTGGTCGCCAATAAAGCGCGCGACGCGTGTCAGCCCGGATTGGGTCGTCACGCGTACTTCGCGTCGTTCACGGTCGATAATGGGGATACCCGACTTAACCCGGTGCGCGACAGCCGCTAGTGCATTTGCGTCCCCCAGCGTGGCTCGCGCAAATTCTGGATCAAAACCACTCACAAACACGGCGCTGCACATCAGTTTCGCATAAGCAATTGTGAAATGAGACAAAGGATCGCCCGGTGCCGGTGTCCACGCGCTACTGATCTCGGCCGCTTTGGCCCGTGCAAACATGGCAGCACGCTGCGCTTCCGCCGGCGTCTGGGCGACGGCTTGGCCAGACATGAAAAGACCAATTACCGTAGCGACTAAAACTGAGACGCGTGCCATATTTTTCTCCCGATACCGTGCAGCAAAACCTAACCGTGGGGATTCACATGTCAATCTAGAAGGCTCAAAAGCCATCTGTTTCGTCCATTTTGTCCCATAATACTTATTATGCGAAATTTTCATGATAGGGGGTGGATTCAATCTTGAAGTGCGAATTTCCAATGATTTGAGGGGTTTCAGGTAAGCCCCTCTTTTGGCTTTGGAGGAATTTGCAATGGGAATGACTTATCGACATCTGACTTTGCGTGAGCGTCAGTTGATTTTCCGGATG
>JAPZTJ010000059.1 GCA_027532555.1 Aquidulcibacter sp. | reverse complement strand
CTACATGTCTCTTGAAACTCTCGCACCTTTAAGCAATGATCCCATCGTCATGCTCAGCGCAGTCCCCTGAACATGATCAACTCAGCCCTAAACCGGCTACATCATGACGCCGCTGTTACACCACGCCATGGGACACGATCGAAGCAGGAATTGCGAAGGGCCTGCCTTCCTCTGCAACATCGGAATAATCTTACCATTTTGCATTTCAGTCAGCGTGAACTGAAAAAGGCAACATAGGCCGAACTCAAACAAACAATAGTCAGCTTTGAAAGGGGATCCGCTAATCTGATAAGCTAACGGCCATTATATGCACCCTGCCAGATGAGCCTGTTGGGAGCCGGGCTTGTGTCTTGGTAAAGTCCGCTTTCCGCGAGCGGCGCTTAGAAAGTTTGTTAAGGCTAAACCGAAAGCTGTCCAAAGGGGATACAAATGATCATTCAAAACGATTTAGCACGCCAGTTCTTCGGACTTCACCAACCCGGTAATCCGGTGGTGATCTTCAACATTTGGGATCCTGGCAGCGCGAAAGCGGTGGCCGATGCAGGGGCCAAAGCAATTGGGACAGGTAGCTTTTCTGTAGCCAGTGCCTTTGGCTTCGCAGACGGCGAATCCATGCCACTAGACCTTGTGATTGACAATACTACGCGCATCACTGCGGCCGTAAACCTACCAGTTACGCTAGATTTTGAAGGCGGCTATGATCCTTCGATCGAGCTCTTGATGCAGAATATGGTCAAGGTGCTGAAAACTGGGGCCGTGGGAGTCAATTTTGAAGACCAGATCGTTGGAGGCGAAGGCCTCCATGATCTTACTGTTCAGATTGAGCGGATAAGGGCTCTGCGAACCACCTGCACGGCGTTTGGCGTTGAAGCCTTTATCAACGCGCGCACCGATTGCTTTCTGCAAAACACGCCAGACGTTCATGGCACGGCGCTGGTCGATCAAGCAATTGAACGTGGCCATGCGTATGCGGAAGCAGGCGCTAGTGGCTTCTTTGTTCCTGGACTCATCGACCCAAACGCCATTGAGCGAGTTTGCGCCAAATGTGAGTTGCCCGTAAATGCAATGATGATGAACAAGATGCCTAGCCGGATAGAACTGCAAGGTCTTGGAGTGGCACGGATCAGCTATGGGCCAGGACCTTGGCGCAATGCGATGGCATATCTGAGCGCAGAGGCGAAAGAAGTGCTGGGCCGGTAGACCCCACTCTCTTAAATTCCAGTCAGAAGTTAGCTTGGCCCGGTTTATTCATGATGCTGGCCGCGGGTGGGTTCGGATCGATAATGATCGGCTTTTTCGTGGCGCGGACGCACCCCATGGCTGGCGCTGTGGGGGCGCAATTCTAATATGTTTGGAGTTGATGGATCGGGTTTGCTGGGCCCAAGGTGACTTCGCTGAACTATGTCGCATCAAAACAAATCTTTATGCTCCCATCGGCACACCCGGCCCTCTGGTTTCATGCATTCAGAAGCATTAAAATACAGGGTCGGTATGTCTATCAATAATAAAAGCTAACCCGGCGCCAATACGTCTATCGATACAGATAAGGACGATCAAGAAGCCGACTTTAAAAGATTTAGACTGTCAAAACCTTGGCTCAGCGGTGGATTAGTGAGCCTGGGCACATTGCCACTGCATTTCTCCTTGCCCGAAGCGGCGTCGATTCAAGTTAGTGCAATGTTCCTTTCGCTTATCGCTGGAGTTTATGTTGGCTTTGCGGTCCAGGACGGACGCAGTCGCTTAATCGCGCTAGAGGGCTGCGTTGCACTTCTGTTTGTGCTTGCTGCTGGTTTGGGAGCGCTGATCTGGCAATGGGCGATCCCACTAGCTTATGTTTTCCATGGTCTTTGGGATTGGGCGCACGTGCAACTCGTCAAGACTGATGCACCACGTTGGTATCTACCTTTTTGCGCAGCCTACGATTTTGCCGTAGCCGCCGGACTGATATGGGCCTGGTCGATCCATCCCTGATGTGCGAGTATCGATAAGAAATGATTTAGGGGCACGGACCCAGCATCACAGGATCCAGCCAAGGGTTAGTGGCTCTTTCAGAGGCACGCCGGCCCAATGCTCGGCACCATAAATGTCCGCTTCAGGCATTTCGAAATTGCCCCCATGCGTCCACTTCCGGCGCTTAGCGGGTCAGTTCCATACTGCTGTTGCACGTTGTCTGTCAGAAGGACTTGTTGGCGGTGAAGGCTTTGCGGTTGACGCCAGTCTAATCGCGGCCGACGCGAACAAGCAGCGCTCCGTGTCGGGTGAACAATGGCGATCTGGGCAAGACCTAGAGATGGCGGGACGCGCGGTCCAAGAGTATCTGGCTGTCCTTGATCACGAGGCCTTTGGCGCAGCCTCACCGGTTCCACCAAAGTTTGTTGCAAAGTCCGATCCTGCTGCACAATGGACCGGTGCCCATAAAGGTCATGCCTTCTTTGCTTATGCGACCAACTATTTGATCGATACCGATCATGGCGTCATTGTTGATGTTGAAGCTACACGCGCAATTCGCCAGGCTGAAGTTGGCGCATCGCGCACGATGATTGATCGTACCGAAGCTCGATTTGGCCTAAAGCCCAGTTATCTGGCAGCCGATAGCGCTTATGGCTCAGCCCATAACCTAGCTTGGTTGGTGAAAGAGCGAGATATCGCACCTCATATTCCTGTCTTTGACCAGTCCATACGAACAGACGGAACATTCTCGCGATCTGACTTTACTTGGGAACCCGAAAGAGACCGCTATACCTGTCCCGCTGGCAAAGAGTTGGTGCAGTTCCATCGCACTTACCAAACGCCACGATCTGGCATCACCAAAGCCGGCCAAAGACTATATCGAGCGAGCACAAAGGACTGCCGTGTCTGCCCGCTCAAAGAACAATGCTGTCCCAAAGCCACAGTTCGAAAAATCCCCCGCGACCTCAACGAAGACTCCCGCGATATCGCCCGCCTCATCGCAACCACGCCTGCCTATGCCAGATCACGTGATCGCCGCAAGAAAGTCGAGATGCTCTTTGCTCACCTAAAGCGTATTCTCAAAATGGGCAGGCTAAGATTACGAGGCCCAAACGGAGCCAGAGACGAGTTCCTACTCGCAGCTACAGCCCAAAACCTGCGAAAACTAGCCAAACTGCGACCAAATCCACATAAACGATCAGCCTTTGCCGCCTAATCTACCTCAAAAGAGGTACTCCACCGACCTTTAAGCGAAAATCGATCAGCAATCGCAAACCAACTGCGCTGCCCAAGCACCCAATCTCGTCTAAACTTCGAGTTTTTCAACAATATCCGCCAAGTTCTGCCAATTGTGCGCACTTCTTCAATGCCTGAAAGCGGACCAATCCGAAAACAGGTGCGGTCTGTATCTGCTTACCTTGTTCTTGATCAACTCAAAGCCACGACACTAAATCCTGCAAGTCGCGCTAGGAATACAAGCCTGGAAACAGCGATGGGTTTGCAAGCATCTGAGTTCTAAACCATTTCCCGGCATTGCCTAGATTGCCACGCCGATGTACAACCGCAAATGTTGCTGCAGGGCGAGGTTGAAGCACATGCAACTTCACTAACCGACCCGCAGAAAACTCGGGTTCGGCAATAAAGCTTGGCAAAAATCCAACACCTAAGCCCGCGATCTGAGCGGCCAGCTTGTCCCGCATAGATGCAACCGTCAGTGTGTCTTGTCCCGTTAGCAGCCCAAATGTGGCTGCTGATCTTGCCAACGAGCTATCGGCAACGCTCACGGCGCGATAGGGTCGCAGTTGATCGTCTGTAATTGGCGCATCCTGTTGGTTGGCCAGCATCACCAGTGGATGGTTTGGTGTTACCCCAAAGTCGAAATTAAGATTTCCTATGACATCAATGTCAAAGCCGCCGCCAGAAGGATTCACCATTGAGCCTAACCCAGTAACGACAAGGTCGGCACGGTTATTCGTTAGGGCATCCCAACAGCCGCCAAGTGCTTCTTCTCTCAAGTTAAGCCGGGTGTTTGATTCAAGTGCGTCGAACGCTTCGACCAGAGGAAATAGCAATTGCGCGCCAAAAATCGTATCCACAGCAATGCGCAACTCGGTTTCCCAGCCATTAGAACGCCCAATGAGCCGCCGCTCCATATCACTTGCCATTCGGAGCAAAAGCCGCCCTTCTTCCAACAATTCAGCCCCAACTGGCGTCAAACAAATTTTGCGCTTGGATCTATCGAACAATAGCAAGCCAAGTCTTTGTTCGAGTTGCAAGACGGTATAGCTAATAGCGGACGGCACTTTATTGAGTTCGATGGCTGCACGATTAAAGGACGTGTGTCGCGCAACCGCGTCAATAACAACAAGGGCGTCAAGCGAGATACTGGGGAAACGATTTGTCATCAAAAAATCCGAACGATCTGATCAACATATTTCGTTTCTATCACTAAATGAGGGGTGGTAATAGATCAATTCTGAATAAGAACTGTTGGTTATAGCAAAGCACAACGGGTCAATAATTTTGCAAGGTGGAGTAAAGTCATGATAGGCTATCGGGCGGTCCAAGCCATTATTAGCACCGGCGTACTGCTTGCGATCAGCATGACATCTGCTGTCGCCCAATCACCGGCCCCAACCAAGATGGTCGGCCAGTCTGCAACCCCAACTCAGGCCAGGCCTTTGTCGCGGGTTGTGACCCTGACGTACCTAAAGTCAGAACCAGCGCGCTTGGCCCATTTGGAACGATACATCCGCGCCAACTGGTTTGCGATGGATGCAGCCGCCGTCGAACAAGGCCTGTTTGTTAGCTATGAGTGGCTCGACACAGGAACCGATAGTGGTGATTGGAATGCCATCGTCATCGTTACCTACAACGACGAGCAAGGCTTCGAGGGGATTAAAGCACGCTGGGCTCCAATTAGATCATCGCATAAGGACGTATTTCCAGACGGATTGGCCATGAGGGAGCTTGGGCGGGTTGTTGAGAGCAAAACCCTATTCGAACGCGCTCCGTTTATTACCAAGCAATCAAAAACTATCGCGAAGTAAGCGAAGTAGTCTTCTTGTCCGCAATTCACTCACCGATTGCTCAGCAGACCTGTACGCCTCAATCGACAAAGGAGTTTCAAATGCCAAACCGAATGATGCCTAAGCGCGAACTAGGCCTGATTGTCTTGGGGTTAGCCCTATTGACTTCCCCGATGCAGGCTCTCGCGCAAACAACTATGCCAGCGGTCACCATTCCGCCAACAGCGGTTGTTACGACAGAAGCGGCTGCGGCACGCGCAGCAGTTGAGCGCTATTTTGCTGCTGTCGATTCGGGTAGTGCCCAAGCTGTGCGTGCGACATTCTTGCCTGGCGGTAGAATTGAAGGAAACCTTCCAAGTGGGTTTGTTTCTTGGACTGCTGACGAGTTCGCCGCTCGCAACTTCAGAGGAACTCCACCCGCACGATCACTCGAATTTCGACGGCAGATAGAATGGGTCGATGTTACAGGTTCAAAGAGTGTCGTGCGCATCACAACGTTTTTAGGGAACACTCAAGCGCCCGAATACTTCCTTTTGTTTAAAGTCAGTGGAGAATGGAAAATCGGTCTGAAGGTCTTTTGATTTTGCCCACTTCAAGGCAGCACTAAAGAGCCACTTATAAATAGCTAGTGGCGGTTTCACTCCGCTAGCTTATTCAACAGAGCAGATCGTTTGCGAGGTAATGGCAAGGTCCCAAGCACCTATTGTCAAAAGTGACAACTATAAAATTTCCAGAATGTCTCAAAGGACAGAGGTTAAGTAAGGTCGTAAGCGACCGGCCTTGGCCGCCTTGTTGTCTTAAACGGATTGGTTGAGTGCGAGCACCTTACGAGCGGTCGTAAGGAGGTCTTGTATGGGTGGAGTTGTTTTGGTGGGGCCTGAGCGGCATCGCCGGTTTAGTGACGAGCAGAAGATTGCGATTGTGGGCGAGAGTTTCTTGCCCGCCCATTCCCACGCGCGCATATCTGGCAGGAACTGAGGCAAAGCTGAATCTGGCAACAAATGGCAACAGCCACCGGCCCATGAATGCCCGCAGGCGCGCATATTGCTGACAAAATAGCCGACACCCTAGGCGGATTGGCGTGCTTTACCCCGCCATGCATCACGCGCGCGAACTGGTCCGAAAACTGTTAGCCGATTGTCGGAATTGGTAAGGCTAGCCACGCCATACGTCACGCGCGCACTTGACCTCATTTTCTGCCCGAAAATCAGAGTCTCACCACCGCACACCCAGCCCACGCCTCACGATATGAGGCGCATGGGCAATGATGGCCAGATAGGCGCGTGTTGCCCGGCTGGGGACCGTCCCCCGCTCCCATGATCGAACGCTATCGACTGACAGGCCATAAATTGAGGCGAAGTCCTCACGCGATAGGCCCTCACGATCCCGAAGCGCTTTGACGTCGATCTCATTGGGCACGCTTGCCGATCCCAAAGCCTCAAGGATTGGTGTCCGGTTCTCAGCCTTCCAAGGCAGGCGACGCAACAGGCGGTGGTCATTGACCCGGTAAAGCCTGCGCCCGTGGGCATGGCCATTGCGGACAGATGAAACTTGGCCAGTTTGGACTTGGTTTTGCGACATTCTTAGCCCCCAGGAATTAGGTAAATTTATATACCTATATTGGGCAATTGTCACCCGTCCATCAGGGCGCGCGCATACAGCGCGATGGCGTGCATTATGGGCCTAGAGCGCCGCCTAATGGGTGCATGCCCAAGTGGAAACTATGTTAGCAATTGGCCATTGTTGCCAACCTCAAATGCCCTCGAAGTTTCATCCGTCGTCCCAAACTTGGGCATTCACGAATGACTTACTTTGGCCGATTGCGGATGGTCTGCTTTGGGACGCACGGCCGTTGAAAGCTGCCATTTAAGAGTGACAGCTTCCGTGTAGGGATGGCGCAAGCTTTTGGGTGGGGACAGTGGCAAGGCACATTTCGAACAGCGCTATTCGAAAAGATTTGATCCGTGCTCCAAAGGTCCCATTTTCCTCCAGCCCAAACTGGTCAGATAAGGCTGGACATACCGAGCGATTTAGTTGCATACTTGCCGTCAACAATCGCGGGTAAGATTAATGTCGTTCTCAAATCTCATCTTTGAAAACATTAACTTGATAGAAGCAATAACACTTTCATGCTTTGCCGTAGCTACGTCCTGCGCCAGTGACTCAATGCTTGCTGAGAAGAAATGGTACCAACTCGTGTTTCATGCATGTGGACCTTTGATCACTATAAGCGTCATTATCTCAGGATTTTTCGCTGGAAGCTTGCCGGCAATGCTCATTGGGTTGATTGCAAGCCTGTTTACAGTTTGGAAGCTGGTCAATCACCTGACGGACCAAAGAGCCACCATATCAGAGCCCTCCTTGGATTGACCTACCAGCGCCGTAGAATGCTTTCCTGCCATGGAATACACCACGGTGGAGCAAGTCCTGAGATCATCTAAGTCGGATGTCAGCCGGAAAACGTCACAAGAGCTTGCAATGCAGTCAGCTTGCGAATTTGAGTGTTCGCGATAAACAAGATAACCTGACTATTGGCGTGTTGGTTGATGGAAAAAGTCTGTCCCATCACTGGAGACAAAAGTGGTTGAGAATGAGCGAACACCGACTGAGCCGCTGTCGCCGTCAGCTAGCTGGACGACAACTCTCGTCTCTGCGGGTGTCACTTTAGTGGTTGTATTCGCTGCCATGTGGTACGTGCATGAGCGGTATAATGAAGGCTATCATGCTGGAACTGCAAAGGCTCTCCGCGAAAACGCAGCCGATTGAAACACTACCCGATAGTGTCTGCCATTAATTCGGCGCATCGGGTTTCGGTTTGAAGCCTCCTTCAAAATTCTATCCGTTGAATGACCGCTTCCAAGCAACCGCCAACCCGCCCCAAATGGCAACCTCTGGCGCACCCCAGAATGGCGGCTCAATGGGGAGGACTGGCCGATTGCGGATGGTCTGGTTTGGATAAGCTAGGGTTCGAAAGCCGCCGTTTAGCGGGAAGAAAGTATGCATCCACTACGCCACCAAAAGCAGAATACGCTTCACCGTTTCTAGCGACCAGGTGCTTCGTTTGCCGATGAGTTCACAAGGTCAATCTCGTTAAAGAGGCACTCGTACGCAGGCTTTTGCAAAGGGACATGATTTCGACCTGCGGTCATAAATACCTTTTTGCCTGCCAACAATTCAGCACCAACCTTTCTAAATGCCCAACGACTTCGAAGTGAGTTTTCAAAACGATTGATGTCATGAAACAGCTCAGCTTCGCCGTTTGAACTGGGAAATGGTGTGAACCAAGTGGCGGACACATCAAGCCAGCTGACCCCTGGCATAAGATCCTTCAGCCGTAGAGCTAAATCATCCATAGTTTGAATTGTTGCTTGAATTTCCAACTTTCGCATTGTTGCGATATTGCGTTCCAAATACCAAGCGGTCCTTCGATTCAGCTGTTCAACATTCGCGGCCCGCTTATTTTTTTCAAAAGATGCCTCCCGGAGTGTCTGAAACATCAATATCTCGTCTGCTCCAAACTTTCTTGTTAAAGCAACGAAAACTTGATCAGTGGGCATCTCCCATGAAACCGCTGGGACCCCTGATTTTCGTGCAAGCCATTGCAAGAAAAAAGGCTCTGTCCCCGACTGAATTGCTTCGATCAATGTTCCATCCTTGAATACTCCCTCCCCCTCAAAAAAAGCGATCGCTACAGAGGATTTGAAGTAATTCCACATGACCCTTTGATAAAAGGGATCCTCGGGGTCATATGAATGCTGGCCACCATAAATTTGAAGCTCAGCCGCTTTGTTCCTATCAATTAAGTGAAGGTCCCACTGCTGATCGTCATCTTGCATCCAGTGGTAGCTATCGATGATTTTTTCTTGGCATTTATCCAATTGCTGTACAGTGGTTCTGGATTGCACAAGCTCGGTTGCTGCTCCCCACTCAGGGGTAGCAGAAACCAGAACAAGCGAAATGAGGAGTCTGTTTAGCATTTGGTCCAACCTAGCCGACTAAATTCACACACACCTTAAATCTGTCTGATTCTCAAAAACATCCAAAGTGCTATTCGATGCTTGCTGCCCCGCCCCCAGATATCCAACCAAACAAAGGCTGGCATTCGGACTAATTTGCCTCCACTCTAGGGGCAACCAAATGTCCGCTTTCGGGCTTGAGAGAATTGCCCGCTGTTGACCACCTTTGGCGCAAAGCAGACCATTCAGAACCAAAATTTTCTGCGAAATTTACTTGGGCCGTCGTCTTTCGAACTGCCTACTATCTTAAACGCCCTTGCCCCCTTCGCCATCGACTTTGGCAAGAAAGGCCAAAATGCCGTCGCGGAGTTCAAGCCAGGCGGGTGCTTCTGCTGGCATGTGGCTGCCATTGGATAATTCCTGAAAATGCTTGGGCGATGAGACTTGATCAAAGACGCGCAGGCTGACCCGCGTTGGCGTCCATTCGTCAGCGCCGGGATGAATGAGAAGGAGTGGGCACGGCAGCGCAAAATCAGACCGGGGCGGAACATATTGATGAAGGCTCCTGAAGAACCGGCCCATCACCCATCGCGCACCGATGAGGGGATCGCGCTTGAACCATGTCCGTAACTCAGGATCGCTTGTCATCGCATCGAGCGGGGTGACCAGTGACAAGGGCATTGGCACAACGTCCATCAACCATGGGGCAAATTTCATCACTTGAAGCGACAATGCGCCCAGCCAAGGCCAACGGGCCGCAGCTTTAAATATGGCCGGATCACTCATGTCCAACAGATTGGTTGCAATAACTCCGCCAAGATTTGGCAGCATTTGGGCCGACCGAAATGCGGTCATCCCGCCTACCGACATTCCGAGCAGCACCACGGGCCCTTCTTCTTTGGCTGCAAGCTCTGCTACCAGTTCGGGCCATTCTTGATAATCGGCTTGCCACTTAGGTCGAGTAATCGTCAGGCCATAGCCCGGCAAATCTGGGGCCAGCACCTTCCAGCCATGTTCTGCCGCAACTGCGCCAAGTGGGGTCAGGAGCCGGCCATGCCCACCCGCCCCATGCACGAGAATGAGCGTGCCTTTTAGGGTGCCATTTGGCGACAAACTATCCAGATGAATTTGGTGCCCCCGCCACTCAAACCAGCTTTCTTCAGGCTCAAGTTCAATGACATGGCCAAAGCGGTTCTCCATCAGCGCTTTGAACTTAGTCCAGCTCGCGCTGCCCTCATAACTGGGCCTATCGTGTTTAGTCTTGGGCATGGGACGTCTTTACAAGCTAGACTTGAGATTGCCCATGCTTTTTTGCCCAGTGCCGTGGTCGAACAAAACCATTGTCACCACGGGAAATTCCGCTCTTTAACTGATTTTTGTCGGGAAAATACGCCAAACCCTATAAAATATGGGAAGTGCAAAGTCGCGGCTTAGGTGGCGCGCACAGTTTTGTGCGACTCATTTCAGGGATGCGTGCTTTTAGAGGCCAATCACGCTGAACTCTGGGCCACCGTTCCATTCAAGCATCCAGGATGCGCCCGGCCTCACATTTTGAACAGCGCTAGGATCAAAGGCGACGAAGCATCGCCCATTCTTGCGCCGAACGGATGGATAAATA
Organism: Aquidulcibacter sp.; assembly: GCA_027532555.1. Taxonomy (GTDB): domain Bacteria; phylum Pseudomonadota; class Alphaproteobacteria; order Caulobacterales; family Aquidulcibacteraceae; genus Aquidulcibacter; species Aquidulcibacter rimovensis. The sequence continues at coordinate 21,216 of JAPZTJ010000059.1, read as the reverse complement.
AGGCCACGATGGCCCGCGCGTCTAAGATCGGCTGCCAAAGCTTGGCCCGCTGGATATCCTAGGTCTGGATCGGCATTCAGCGCGGGGTTCGTGGTATCGGCGCTGAGATCTGGAAAATCGCCGATGAAGTCAGCCAGTAATTCGATATATTGCACCTTAAGCTCGAACCGGTTGATAAATCCAAGCTCCCGCGTGCGATGAAAGCCGACCTCCGCGACCGAGGTCAGGGCATCCCAAGCGCAATACCAAGCGCCCCGCTCGCCACCGTTAAATCGATTGCCGCCCGCACGTGTATAGGTGAAAGCCGCGTTCACATGGCTTTGACCATAGAGCTTCAAATCCTGCGAGCGCCGGGCAAATGCCAATTCACGACGATCCAGCGCTGGACTACCCTCCCGCTCCGCAATCAATCTTGCGCTCGTTTCCCCTTCAAGCTCGGCGAGAATTGCAGCTTCTTCATCCGTGTCGACCAAGCCTCGCAGGATCGGCGGTTTGTGATGCGCCGCCGGAATCAGGCGAACCAGAGCCCGGTCGTTGACAGAAGTTATCTTCAAAGCCCTCCCCTCAGGGCGTCGACATAGGCACGGACCCGAAGGATTTTTGGCAGTCCACCGCTAATCATGGAATCAATTGGGCGGACACCGTCGAATTCTGGACCTCGATTGGGGAGTTTGACCCAGTCCCGAGAAAGCGCTTCGTCAAAGTAAATCTCTAGGGACTTATAAAGTCCCACAAGGGCGCTGAGCCTGAGCATCTGATCTCGCGACAATTCACCCGCATAGGTGGGAGACTTGGCGCGCTTCCACGTCGACTCTGACATGTCCGCCAACGCGGCCGCTTCGCTCAATGTTAGAGACCAAGCTTGCGCAATGCGTGCATACGCCTTCAGTGCAACCGCTTGAACATCAGCAGTTTGGCGTGTTTTAACCAGTGTGGACATCTCAAGGGCTCCAAAACACATCCACAATAAGACCATATGAGCTAAATTACAAGTTCAAAAGAGCCATCTCGTGGCTGTTTTGGTCTTGGTAGCATGAAAGACCGAATCCAAATGCCCAGCGTCCCTGCCCCCAAGGATCACGAGAGCTTCTTTGTAACGGCGACGCCTGAAATAAGACGGCGACTGGAGGCCATTCAGGCCTTGGTAGAGCAGCAGGTGCCGGGTGCAGAGCGCTGCGTGAGCTATGGGATGCCAGCATTTCGGTTGGGCAAGGTTTTCTTCTATTTTGCTGCCTTCAAAAGGCATATCGGGGTTTATCCACCCCTGCAGGAACCTGCCGGTCTGGTCGAAGAACTTGCGATTTATCGCGGGCCAAAGGGCAATTTGAGCTTTCCCCACAGCGCGCCTCTGCCCCTTGAGCTTATTGGCCGGGTCGCAGAAGCCCTCGCCAATCAGTATCAGCGGCATGTTTAACGGCTCGCGCTACGCCGTTCGATAGTTACGGCGCAGCGCTTTAGTTGGTTGGCTTAAGAATGCATATGCTGCGGCAGCGCCTCAACCTGCGCTTTTGTCCAAGTCGTTGTCGCGTGAACATGGCCATGCTCGTCACGCATGAAATCCAATTGATTGATCTTCAATGAGACGGGCTTTGTGCCCAAGCCCAAGAAACCACCAACATCGACGATGACGTCGCCGGACATACCCATGCCATGCACGTGAGAGACTTTTCCAATCTTGGCGTCGTCAGCGCCATAGACGGTGACATCATCGAGGGTAGCGGCGTTGAGTTCGGTTTCGGTGAGGCGGATGTGTTTGCTATGGTCCATACCAGAATTTCCTTGAGTTGCTTGATGAGCATGCTCGCTCAGATCATCAACGCGTGGGCGGGTTGGCTGTTCCGTGGCGAACGCGGCAAGCTGCGTTGACAGGTTGGGAGCGCTCACTAAGCTGTGATGGCTCAAGGAGGCCAAAAATGGCACTGTTCCCACCTAGTACAAATAACGAGTATCGCGGCGCGAAAATCTCGGCCTGGTTTTTGATGTTTGTGGCGGTGACGGAATTTATTCCGGGCCTCATCCATTATTTCCTGCCAGATGGCGGGGCCGGGGTGATTGGTGGCGTGGACCTGTCGGTGCGCGGCGAGACCATCATTGCGGTCTTTGCGTGGTTTGGTGCGATCCAGATTCCGTTTGCGTTACTCTTGTTTGTCATCGGGCTGCGCTATCGCACTTTGGTACCCTTGGGGCTTCTGGCAGTCATCATCATGCGGGCTTTAGCGGCCATTGACGGCTGGTTCCTGAAGGGCTCACACACAGGTCATCATCCGCCGGAGCATTATGCTGGCCCGCTGACGGTGGTGCTGGGCCTGATCTTCTTGTTTCTGGCATTGCGGGCGCGGCCAGCCCAGACGGAGGGATGAGCCTGATCAAGTCGGCGTGATAAGCGGCAAACTTGCGCAGGAACAGAGGGCCGCGTAGACCAAACGTGCTATGTTCCATGAGGCACAGTCCCCTTCCCCGCGCAAACTTGTTTCGATTTGGCTTATCTAATGACCCGTTCCCATCGCGTTTTCGTGCCTTCGGCGCTTTGCCTCGCCCTCCTCGCACTGCCCGCTTGTGCCACCAAGCCGCCAACCCAAACAGGGTTCTTGTCCAATCAGGCTGGGATGGAGAAAGTATCGGGAACGGTGCGGGCGCAGATCGAACGTCAGCGCGACTTGGAGGCGTTGGGCTCGGTAACAAAAGTGACCCTTTTGCCCGCAAAACTGCAAGATGCCAGCGATATTCCCGACACGATCACGCCTGAGTCCCGCGTCCTCGTGCTGGGGGAGCTTGATCGGCAGCTCTGCTTTCAATTGTCCCGCCGCTTCGAAATCGTCAGCCCAGACGATCCCACAGCAGCACGCGTGCAAGCGGTAATCACGCGCCTTCAAGAGACTAATGCCACCGCATCGGCGGCCTCTGCCGCGGTCAGTTGGTTCCTGCCGGGCGGCTCCGTCCGTTTGCCAGTGGGCCGCGGCGGCGTCAGCATCGAAGCGCGTCTAGACCTAGCTGACGGGCGACAAGCCGCGGCAATGGCGTGGTCGCGGGGTGCGGGTGTGGTGATGGATGAGGGGTCACTGTCCGAAGTTGGTGACGCACACCGCTTTACCGCCAGTTTTGCCAAAGATTTTTCCGACTTCCTCGTTGAAACCGAAACCCCTCAGCGCGCCCAGTCCGAGCAAGACCCCTGTCAGAAGCATGGTCCGCGCCTAGATTTGGGCCGATTGGCGGCAGGCCGGGTAATCGGCTTGCACGTACCCCGCCCAAAGTAATCGGGAAGCGCAAGACAACTAAAGATCAAAATAGGACTGCAGTTTTTCCAGTTTTTGTCTGAAACCAGCCGCAAATTCAGCCTCAAAGCTAACCGAAAATAAAGCTCCATTGTCTAGACTCTTGCCAGTTGGGGAGAGTATCGACGTGCACCAGTCCTATTTAGAGCTTATCAAACGGCTGCGGGACGATCTTCCAAGCCGTGCCTTGGCGGCAATCGGGTTCACCGGTTTGTTGCTTTGGGGCATTGATGGCCTGGCTGCTATTATCTGGTTTGCATTCTTCGCCCTGAATAAAGGGCTAGAGCTTTTCATCGGCTCGAGATCGAGCAAAGACCCGAAAAAGGGCGCTCTTAACCGCAATCTCTTTTGCGTCAATATGGTGTATGGTTCATGCGTATGGGTCTTGGGTGCACTTGCGCTCGTCAAGACTGGCGAGATCGGGCCCCTAATCATTGGCTTGGCCATTTTGGTCGGAGCTTTAACCCATGTGATTTCCACCAGCCTCACCTACCTCCCTGGATTCTTAGCAGCGGCCTTGCCGCTTGTGATGGGGATTATTTCTGTACCGGGGATCATGATCGTCAGTGGTGCTTATCCCGACGCCGCAATCTTCCAAGCCAGCATCGCGATGATATTCCTGCTGACCTATAGTTTGAGCGCCGCCTATCAAAGCTGGCAGCGCGAGACCAAACTTGCCAGAACGCTTGTAGAGGTCAGCCTTGCAAGTGATGCCAAGTCGCAATTCCTAGCGACCATGAGCCACGAAATCCGCACACCACTGAACGGCATCGTTGGTCTGTCAGAGGTCTTGAACACGACAAAGCTAAACGCTTCCCAGCAAGAGATGGTCAATCTGGTGCGGACTTCGGGGGAAACCTTGGAGCGATTGGTTTCTGATGTACTCGATAGCGCCAAGATCGAAGCCGATAAATTGGAGCTCTGCCTCGCGCCATTTGACTTGCGCGAAACCATTGAGACCGCGGCCCACACGTTCCGGACACGGGCGGAGGAGAAGGCCGTTGCATTCAATCTGGAAATCCATCCCGAGGCTGAAGGCCGCTATCTGGGCGATGCCGTGCGTATTCGGCAAATCATCTCCAACCTAACCTCTAATGCTGTCAAATTTACCGAGAAAGGCCAAGTCGATATTCAAGTCGACGCCCTCGAGATTGATGGCGAAAGTGTTGAGCTCCGCATTCAAGTGTCGGATACGGGCATTGGTTTTGACCCAAAGGCGAGCCAGCATTTGTTCAACCGCTTTGAGCAAGCCGATAACAGCATCAGCCGCCGCTTTGGTGGGACGGGCCTCGGCCTCTCCATTTGTAAGAGCTTGTGCGAATTGATGGATGGCAGCATCTCTGCCACCTCACAATTGGGTTCAGGCAGCCGTTTTGAAGTGCGGATTCAGGTCAAATATGCGGAAGCGCTTAAAACAGGCCTGCGCTTACCCATGGGCTTGATGAATGATGACACGGCTTTCTTAAACGAGGCCTCTGTTGGTTCCACGGGGCTGCGCGTGCTTGTGGCTGAAGACAATCCAATCAACCAAAAAGTCATCACCTTCATGTTGGAGCCGATGGGCATGACACCCGTGATGGCCGCCAATGGTCGTGAGGCGCTGGACCTTTTCAAGGTCGGCAGTTTTGACCTTATTTTGATGGACATGATGATGCCCGAGATGGACGGCCTAGCCGCCACTCAAGCTATTCGCGTCTGGGAAAAGGAAAACAACCTGCCGCTCACGCCCATCGCTATGCTCAGCGCCAATGCCATGAGTGAACATGTGAAAGCAGCTCTTGCAGCTGGCTGCGATGTCCATATCGCCAAACCCGTGACACCCGCTGCGCTTGTAACCGGCATGACTGAGGCCCTGTTTATGGACCATGATGACAACAGCGAGCCCGAGACAGACCTTGAGGGCCGCTTGATCGGCTAATAGGTAAGCGGTGGGTCGTGATAGACCGATAGGCTCTTGAGATTAGGGGCCAGCTTTGGTTCACAAAAGCCTAGGTTGGCGAAGACTTCGTCGCGTAGGGCTTCGAAAGCTTTTTGTTCCTTTTTGGCTTTCTCGAATAGCGAAGTTGGGCCGTCAACAAGCACATCAAGTCCACTCATTTTGCTACCCAGGACCCGATTCTGGCGATCATACGCGGTTAGTTTGAGACGACTGCCTTCTTCAATGATCTCAACCCTCTGACCTGCCTTCAACGGCCAAGTCACCCAGTTTGGGCCAGCTGCATCGGTTGAGAAGGTGATCGCCGCATCCGCACCTTGAAGTTCAAATACCCAAGTATGAGCATTGCCGCGATGCCATTGACCTTTCAGGACGCCTTTTTTCAACGGCGTATTCATCGCGACATTCAAAACACTTTTGGGCAATTGCGGATTGATCTCAACCAATTCGCCGCCGCCTTGAATTCGAACGCCCAAAATCTCTTCATGCCAGACACGTAAATGCTCTGCATTCGACCAAGCTTGTAAGAAAGTGCCCGTGCGGCGCGCCCAAGTGGCACCGGGCAGAGGTAAGGCGTCAGCGCATTCGGCAAGGCTACCCACAGCGCCTTCGCGCAGGGCCTGGCGATTCATATTCTCAAACAGCTGCCACGGCTCTTTCTGCACGCCAAAGCGAAGCAGCGTGGTCATGGCGACGCCATTCAGCCACGGCCAGACGGTGCCATTATGGTAGGCGGCATCCTTGTGATAATAATGCCAATGCTCATGATAGGGATGAAACTCGGGATCATCCTGGCTCAAGGTCGCCACGCCCCACGGATAGACGAGCCCCTTCCAAAGGTCGCGCGCCGAGATCATCTTCTGCTTCTGCACGGCACCTTCATCGGTGTGGATGCGTGGGCTATTCTTTTCTAGAATATCTAGGGCGAAAAAAGCATTGGGTCGAACTGCCAAGTCTGGGCTGCCATCGGGCTTTAAATGGTCGACCAGCTTTCCAGTCGCCTTGTCGACAAAATGGTCCGTCAAGCTCTGGGCCATTACTTTTTTAGCATCGATCTCACGCCGACCGATTAGAAGGCCTACATTCAAAAACATCAGGCCGATTGCTGCCTCAAGCGCCTCAATCCACAACGCCTGAATATCAATCGCGCGATTGCCACGCGGTGAAAAAGCCCGCACACCTTTTTCCTTGGCATCCATCCAAGTGTCGGCATCGCCATGCGTGACAAAGCCACTTTCGTCTAAATCATGGGCCAGCATGCCCTCAATCGCGCGCTTTACAGTCGGAGAAAGCTCTCTGGCCAAAGCGAGATCGCCTGTGCGATGGACAAGATCAGCCAATGTAATGATAAACCTCGGCGTGCCGTCGGCGGTATTATATTGCACGCCATCGGGCCGTGCTCGATTTGGAATGCGGCCATAGGTTTTGGACTTGGGGTCGGTGTCTTGCAGGGCGGCAAAGCTGCGGAAGACGTCGGCAGCCACCTCGTATTGGCCGGTGACAAACAAGGTTCCGGTGATGGAGATAAAGGTATCGCGGCCCCAATAATCGTTAAACCACGGCAGGCCCGCATAAATGCCGGTACCCATCTGCTTCATAACTAATTGGTCTGCCGTCAGGCGCATCCACAACAATGCTTTGGTGCGGTCTGGGTCGCCAGCATCTAAAGCCCTAGAGCCTGAGACAAGAGCTTCCATCCGGGCCATGCGGGCGCGGGTCAGGCTTTGATGATTGCGGCGCAGCTGGCTCAACAGGCGGCGAACTTCGGCCTTGGTTGCGCCGAGGAGGATGAAATAGCCCTGATCACCGCCCTCAATGGGGGCGAGCAAGAGCCAAGAGTTTGGTGCTTCCTTCGGGCGATGCCAGACCCCTTCTGCCCTAACCTCCCCCACGCTCAGAAAATCACCCGTAAACTCAAAGCCGATTTGGCCCGACAGGGTGGTCTCAACATCCACCATCAGGGCCGTAAGACCGTCAAACAGCCGCAAGGTTTCTTTGACCGCGCCATAATCGCGCGTGATCGCATGCGGGCTGACCACCGCTTTCGCGCCAGCGCGTAGAAGCGGCTTTCCATCCAAAGTCAGGCGATAATCTTGAAAAATCCGCTTGGTCGCGACATTCCAGCCAAAGAACCAATCGTCGGGTTTATCTTGATGGGTGCGACCATAAAAATAGGCTGAGGCCTTGTCGGTAAAGCTAAATTGCCGATTTTCCTTTGGCGTCACTGCCATGGCGAGACTGTCGAGGACGGGGAAGGATTGAGCGGCCTTGGCGGTCGCCTGTGCGCCTTTGGGCAGAAGATTCAGCGCGCCGGTTGCAGCAGTAGCGACCAGCAAAGAACGTCTGCGCATGAATAATCCCCAATCCAAAAAAGAGGCTGCAGCCTAATCAAGGTGTAAAACACTTGCTAGACTCTCCCATAGGCGTTAACAGCTACCGCCTTCCAAGGCCCTCCCAGCGTGCTATCCGCTCGGGAGGGCTTTTTGCGACTGGCACCCTGAAACAAATTAGAGCTTCGAACGGACGCCCCCATGCCTAAACGCACAGACCTGAAATCCATTCTGATCATCGGGGCCGGCCCCATTGTGATCGGGCAGGCCTGTGAATTTGACTATTCGGGCGTGCAGGCATGTAAGGCTCTGAAGGAAGAGGGCTACCGGGTCATTCTGGTCAATTCCAACCCAGCCACCATCATGACCGACCCCGATCTGGCCGACGCCACCTATGTGGAGCCAATCACGCCAGAAGTGGTTGAGCTGATCATCGCCAAAGAGCGTCCCGACGCGGTTCTGCCGACCATGGGCGGGCAGACAGCGCTGAACTGTGCGCTGACGTTGGAAAAGACCGGGGTATTGGCGAAATATAATGTTGAGATGATTGGCGCGAAGGCCGACGTCATCGAAAAGGCCGAAGACCGCCTGAAATTTCGCGACGCGATGGACAAGATCGGGCTGGAAAGCCCTAAGTCCAAGATGGCCCACACAGTTGAGGAAGCCATGCTCGCCCTGCCCTTCGTCGGCCTGCCTGCCATCATCCGCCCCAGCTTCACCTTAGGCGGCACTGGAGGCGGCATTGCCTATAATGTCGACGAATTTAAGCGCATCTGCGCCAGTGGCATCGCCGCAAGCCCTGTCGGCGAAGTGCTGGTTGAAGAAAGCGTGCTGGGCTGGAAAGAATATGAGATGGAAGTGGTTCGCGACAAAGCGGACAATTGCATCATCATCTGCTCCATCGAAAACATCGACCCCATGGGCGTTCATACAGGCGACTCCATCACTGTCGCTCCGGCACTGACCCTGACCGACAAAGAATATCAGCGCATGCGCGATGCCTCGATTGCGGTCTTGCGTGAGATCGGGGTCGAGACGGGTGGCTCCAACGTCCAATTTGCTGTCAATCCTGCCGATGGCCGGATGACGGTGATTGAAATGAACCCGCGCGTGTCGCGCTCATCCGCCTTGGCGTCCAAAGCGACGGGTTTCCCCATCGCCAAAGTCGCAGCCAAGCTCGCCATTGGCTATACCCTCGATGAAATTGCCAACGACATCACAGGCGGCGCAACGCCTGCCTCGTTTGAGCCCTCGATTGACTATATCGTCACCAAAATCCCGCGCTTTGCATTTGAGAAGTACAAGGGTGCAGACACCACGTTGACGACCTCCATGAAGTCGGTTGGCGAGGCCATGGCAATTGGACGGACATTCCAAGAAAGCTTCCAAAAGGCTCTGCGCTCACTGGAAACCGGCCTCGACGGCTTTGATCCCTTCCTTGAAATTGGGAATGACAGAGAAGCGCTGCATCAAGCGCTGACCATCCCAACCCCCACCCGCATTCTGGTAGTCGGCCAAGCCCTGCGCATGGGCATGAGCGTGGAAGAAGTACACGCGGCCAGCAAGATCGACCCCTGGTTCTTGGATCAATTCGCGGAACTGATCGCGACCGAGAAAAAACTTGAAACCGGCGGCCTGCCGCAAGCATCTGCGGATTGGCGCTTTGTGAAGGCGCAAGGTTTTTCTGACAAGCGCTTGGCCAAGATCGCGGGCAAGACCGAGCTTGAGGTGCGGGCAGCGCGTCGTGCCGCTGGCGTTCGTCCGGGCTATAAACGCATCGACACCTGCGCGGCGGAATTCGCCTCTCCCACGCCTTATATGTACTCGACCTATGAGACGGAATGCGAGGCTGCGCCGAGTGCTGCCAAGAAGATCATCATTCTAGGCGGCGGCCCTAACCGGATCGGCCAAGGCATCGAGTTTGACTATTGCTGCTGCCATGCGGCCTTTGCCTGCGAAGAGCTGGGCATTGAAAGCATCATGGTCAATTGCAATCCAGAAACTGTCTCCACCGACTATGACACCTCAGACCGGCTTTATTTTGAGCCTTTGACGGCTGAGGACGTTTTGGAAATCATCGAAACCGAAAAGCAAAGCGGCACGCTTTTAGGTGTCATCGTGCAGTTCGGCGGTCAAACGCCGCTAAAGCTGGCCCATCCTCTAGAGCAAGCAGGCGTGCCAATCCTTGGCACCAGTGTCGACGCGATTGATATCGCCGAAGACCGCGAGCGCTTCAAAGCGCTTTTGAACGAACTGGACATGCTGCAACCTCGCAACGCGATTGCCCGCACCGAAGCAGAAGCGATTCTGGGTGCGCAGGCGGTTGGCTACCCTGTTGTGCTGCGCCCATCCTATGTCTTGGGCGGCCGTGGCATGGAGATCGTCTATGATCAGCCAAGCCTAGAGCGCTATGTGCGCGAAGCCGTCATCGTCTCGGGCGATAATCCTGTCTTGATCGACCAATATCTGCGCGATGCGATTGAAGTCGATGTGGATGCTTTGTCGGATGGCAAAGACGTGTTTGTCGCGGGCATCATGGAACACATCGAAGAAGCGGGCATTCACTCAGGCGATAGCGCTTGCGCCCTGCCCCCCTACACTTTGTCGGCAGAGATCATCGCGAAGATCGAAGCACAGACCATTGCGATGGCAAAAGGCCTGAATGTCGTTGGCCTGATCAACATCCAATATGCGATCAAAGACGACACGATTTATGTGTTGGAAGCCAACCCACGCGCCTCTCGCACGGCACCTTTTGTGGCCAAAGCGGTTGGCATTCCAGTGGCGCGCATTGCTGCTAAGCTACAAGCTGGCGAAAGCCTTGCAAGCTTTGGATTGAAGCAGAAGAAACTCAACCATGTCGCTGTCAAAGAAGCGGTTTTCCCATTTGCCCGCTTTGCCGGTGTGGACCCGATCTTAGGCCCTGAAATGCGCTCAACCGGCGAATGTATGGGCATTGACGCCGACTTTGGCCATGCGTTTTTGAAGTCTCAATTGGGCGCTGGGATGCGCTTGCCGTCCGGCGGCACGGCCTTCTTGTCGGTGAAAGATAGCCATAAATCGGCTCTGCCAGAGCTCGGTCGCAACTTTGTGCGCTTGGGCTTCAAACTCGTGGCGACGGAGGGCTGTGCAAAGGTCCTGCGCGACGCGGGCGTGCCGGTTGAGCGCGTCAATAAGGTGATGGAAGGCCGTCCCCATATCGTCGATGCGATGATCAATGGCGACATCCAATTGGTCGTCAACACCACCGAGGGAGCCCAATCCCTTGCCGATAGTTACTCCATCCGGCGCACGGCTCTGGTATCCAATATCTCCTATTACACCACCATTGCTGGCGCCCGCGCTGCTGCCACCGCCATCGAAGCGGCGGAGGGAGAAACCCTACAAGTTAAGCCACTGCAAGCGTACGCTTGACGAAAGACGATCGAAACACCACTCTATAAGCCCCTTTTTGTGGAATCCCCCTAATGGAAAAGATCCCTATGACTGCAGAGGGCCATGCGGCCCTCGACGCAGAACTCAAACGTTTGAAGACTGACGAGCGCCCATCGGTGATTGGCGCCATCTCAGAAGCACGCTCGCATGGCGACTTGTCTGAGAATGCGGAATATCACGCAGCCAAAGAGCGGCAATCCTATATTGAGGGTCGCATCGCTGAGCTGGAAGACAAACTAGCACGCGCCCAAGTGATTGACGTGTCGAAATTGTCTGGCACGAACGTCAAGTTCGGTGCCACAGTGACCGTCATTGACGAAGACACCGACCATAAGGCTGCCTACAAGATCGTGGGTGAAGACGAAGCCGACGTGAAACTCGGCAAAATCTCGATCACCTCCCCCATCGCCCGTGCCATGATTGGCAAGGAAGAAGGCGATGTCGTGGAAGTGGCCGCACCCGGCGGCTCCAAAAGCTATGAGATCGTGGCGGTCACCTGGGCCTAAGCCTTTGCGACTCCGTTTGAGGCAAAATAGAACGGGCCCCTGAATAGGGGCCCGCTTTATTTATTAGAGGCGAATATCAAACGTCGCTTCGGTCTTGGCTTTGACCTCATCCAAGGTCACATCAGTGGCCAGTTCGATCAGCGACATGCCCCCAGCTTTGCGGTCAATTGAGAAGACCGCTAGATCGGTGATGACCAGATCGACGACTTTCAGGCCCGTCAGCGGCAGGTGGCAGCTGTGCAAAAGTTTTGGTGCACCGTCCTTGGCCGTATGCTCCATCACGACGACACAGCGGCGCACACCGGCGACCAAGTCCATCGCACCACCCATGCCTTTGACCATTTTGCCGGGCACCATCCAATTGGCCAAGTCACCGGTCTCTGACACTTCCATCGCACCCAAGATCGACAAATCGATATGGCCGCCGCGGATCATGGCAAAGCTGTCGGACGAGGAGAAAAACGAGGTCTGCGGCAATTCGGTGATGGTTTGCTTGCCAGCATTGATCAGGTCGGCATCCTCCTCGCCCTCAAACGGGAAAGGCCCCATGCCCAGCATGCCATTCTCGCTCTGCAGCGTGACAATCATACCTTCGGGGATATGATTGGCGACCAAAGTCGGGATGCCAATGCCAAGGTTGACATAAAAGCCATCGCGCAATTCTTTGGCGGCGCGGGCGGCGAGATCATCGCGGGTCCAGGGCATTAGACAGCCTCCCTCTTGGTCACGGTGCGCTGTTCGATGCGCTTTTCGAAATTGCCTTGCACCAAGCGCTTCACATAAATGCCGGGCGTATGGATGTGGTCAGGATCAAGGCTGCCCACGGGCACAATCTCTTCCACCTCGGCCACGCAGATTTTGCCAGCTGTGGCCATCATCGGGTTAAAGTTGCGGGCAGTTTTGCGGTAGATCAGATTGCCCGCCGTATCGGCCTTCCAAGCCTTGACCAGCGATACATCGGCTTTGAGACCGGTTTCGAGAATATAGGTCTCGCCGTCGAAATCCTTATGCTCTTTGCCCTCGGCGATTTTCGTGCCGACGCCGGTCTTGGTGTAGAAGCCCGGGATCCCTGCCCCACCGGCGCGAATACGCTCGGCCAGCGTGCCTTGGGGATTGAACTCAAGCTGCAGCTCGCCTGAGAGATATTGCCGCTCAAACTCTTTATTCTCGCCAACATAAGACGAGATCATTTTGGCGATCTGCTTGGTCTCTAACAGCAAGCCTAAGCCAAACCCATCCACGCCGGCATTGTTGGAAATGACGCTGATGCCCTTCACGCCGCTATCACGAAGCGCAAGGATGAGGTTTTCGGGAATGCCGCACAAGCCAAAGCCGCCGGACATCACGGTCATGCCGTCGAAGGTGAGGCCTTCGAGTGCGGCTGCCGCATTGGGATAAATGGTGGTCACTGTCACGCCCTTCGGGTTTCGTCGCCCGTGTTTAGCAAGGCTTGAAGCTTTGTCGAGCGCTAAGCATCAGATGGAGTGGCAATTCCTGTGCAGGGCCTAGAAACTGCCCCTATCGACCAGACCGCTTGCGCACCGCCGTGATCGACTTGGTAAAGCCGGCAACTTTCTCAAACACCAATTCAGCATCTGGGAAGAAGCCTGCCATGTCTTTGGCCGTCAAGAGCCGCCAGTCTGGCTGGACGTTGGAGACCCAGAACTTGCCGATGGTCTTCATCAAACTGCGCTGCAAGGGCCGCGGCAAATAGATGATGGGCTGAGGCAGCATCGAGTGCTGTTCTAGCGGGAAGTCCACATTTGGTGTCTGGACGAAATAGCCATCGGTGATCCGGCGCAACTCATCGGCAAAGCGCTGTTGGTGCACAATTGCAGTCGCCTCAAAAGCCTTATTGTCGTCCATGTCGAGCATGGTCTGCTTCGGCCCAGTCACATGCTCAATCACCGAAGAACAAAAGACGATGTCGAACGCGCGATCCTCAAATGGCAGCGCCTCCTTTGAGCCATCCAGCAACATGGTTTCATAGCCATAATTGGCTTTGGCCTGCTCTAGGTCTGGGCCCCAATGGTCAGCAATTAGAACGTTTTTGTGATTGGGGGCAATGCTGTGAAAATGGCTGCCGTTACCACCACCAAGATCAAGGATCCGATGATGCGGCTCTACGCCCATCAAGGTCAAGAATTGCTCCCCACGACGTGCACGGGCTTTGGCGGAAATGGAGCGCAAAAACGACTTGATCAAGATCTCTATCCAAGAAAGCGCTCGCCAAATTTTCGAATATCCATCGTCGCACTGACGTCGGATCGAAACGGCACCCTGCGCATGAGTGAGGCTGATCTTTAGCAAGGCTTCGTAAAAGAACACATAACAGGGCTGATTTGCTCTATATTGCGCACGATCAGAAGCAAATATTGGTGCTGGGCTAGTTATTCAACGCCACTGCATCTAAAAAGAGAGGAATTAGAATCTATAGGCTCAAGATCATCTATCAGAATACTTTGACGGCACAGCCTTTGCAGCAAAATCGTCGAAGCATTTGAGAGGCCTAACATGGAACGCTTGCGATCATTTTGCCGTCAATCAGGTCTGGTTTGCGCATTGGGCACGATTTTGATCGGCACTGGCGTAGGCGTCGCTGTTGCCCAAGGCGTGTGGCAAGCAACCAAGGCCCCTATGCGCACTCAGGTCTCGGCGCCAGCGCGAGCGCCCTTCCCGGTTGAGCGCTGCATCAATGTCGCCGGTGCGCTTGAGGCCCCGAATGAAGGCGACTGGGGCTATAAAATCCGTGAGCGCGACTTCAAAACCATCCGGGCAGCGGGCTTTGACACCATACGTGTGCCGATTAAGTTTTCTGCTCACGCGATGGAACAAGCGCCCTACACGCTCGACCCGGCGTTCATGGCCCGTATCGATGAGGTCGTGAGCTGGGCCATTCGCAATGACCTGACGATCATCTTGAACCTCTGCCACTATACCGAGCTGTTCGAGAATCCTGACGTACATGAGCGCCGCTTGGTCGCCCTCTGGGCGCAGATCGCCGCGCGCTATCAGAAGACACCGGCCAAAGTGATGTTTGAAATTATCAACGAGCCGCAAGAGGCGTTTTCAGGCCCGCGTGTGAATAAGGTGCAGGCAGAAGTTCTGAGCATTATCCGCCAAACCAACCCGACCCGCACTGTGATCTTTGCCGGGGACAATTGGGGCAACATCTTGGGCATGGACAATCTGGAATTGCCCAACGATCCCTATGTCGTCGGCACCGTTCATTACTATCAACCCTTTGAGTTTACCCATTCTGGGGCCAGTTGGATGGACAATCCCCCACCTGCGGGACGTATCTGGCCCCGCCCCGGTGAAACCGCCGAGTTGCGGAAAGACTTGGCCCAGATCGCGGCCTTCCGCGAGCGGATTCAAGCCCCTGTCTTGTTGGGCGAATATGGTGTCGGTGTGGAAGTGCCCATGCGGCTGCGTGCCGACTGGACCCGCGCCATGACCAACGCCTTTAAGGAAATCAACATGCCTGCATGCTATTTCAACTTCACCGGAGGGTTCGACACCTATGACCGTTTGGTCGAGCAGTGGCATGCACCCTTGCTTGAAGCGCTACAATTGAGGCCCAAGTGAGCGACACGCAATCTAGCCGGCAGGAGCCCAGCTTTACCGGTGCAATCCCCTTCAAGGCCGATGGTGCCTATATGCCGGGCTTGGACGGTTTGCGGGCAATTTCGATCCTGATTGTGGTGATCGCCCATGTAGGTTTTGAGAATTTGATCCCGGGTGGCTTGGGCGTCACCGTCTTCTTTTTTGTCTCGGGATTTCTGATCACGCGCATTCTGGTGGCCGAACAGAACCAACATGCAGGCGCAATTGATCTACCGGGCTTTTATCTGCGCCGTTTCCTGCGCCTTGCGCCAGCGCTTCTGGTATTTTTACTAGGCTCTTGGCTCATGCTGTTGCCGTTTGGGGTCAAGGTCGACGCCGGTCACGTCGCCGCAGCGCTCTTCTACTTCATCAATTATTATGACGTAGTGCGCGAGTGGTTTGACTGGTCAGAGCGTACGATTCCGTGGGGACATTTGTGGTCGCTGGCAGTGGAAGAGCACTTCTACCTGCTATTCCCTGCAGCACTTGCTTTGTTTGGCAAGACCCATCAGGCGCGCGTGCGCCTTGTCATCATCAGCATTGTCGTCTGCGCCCTTTGGCGCGCTTATGCGGTGCTGGGCCTAGGTCTGCCGCATGAGCATACTTATTACACCACCGATAGCCGATTAGAGAATATCGCTTGGGGCTGTCTTTTGGCGATCTTACTCGATGGGGCTCCGCGCACACGGGCGCGTCTGGCTTGGCTGGTTGGCTGGCACTGGGTTGTTCTGGCTTTAGGTGCGATTTTGGCGACCTTGGTTTATCGGGACGAAGTTTTCCGTGAGACCTTGCGCTATTCGATCCAAGGCTCTGCACTCTTTCTCTTGGTCCTCAATCTCTATGCGCTGCGCAGCCTTCGCTTTTCGATTGACCTTTTAGAGCTGAAGCCGATGCGCTGGATCGGCCGCCTCTCCTACTCGCTCTATCTTTGGCATGTCCCAATCATCTGGATCGTGCGCGAGGTTATGTTGGGCGACGCCAATAGCCTCGAGCGCCTGTCGCCCATAGGCATGGTGATCGCCGTGGCTTTGAGCTTTGCGTGTGCCTGCGCCAGCTATTACGCGGTCGAACGACCACTCTTTGGCTTGCGCAAACGCTTTGGCGGCAAACCGGTGGAGACATTGGCGACGGCTTAGGGTGCTGAGAGCCTATGCTAGTATCTGAATACGACCAAGGCTGGCCTGTCGGTCCTGCAATTAGGATCGCTCAAGCCTTCGCCCGTTGCGACCCAATTGATGGCTGCCCGCTCGGTCAAAATAGCAAAATCCTCTGAAGTGCTGAAAGATGTAGCCTTGGCCTTGGTTACGCGCCCTTCTGAATCAAAGGAGATACGCATCATCACACCGCCTGCCTGCCCCGCAAACAAGGGTGCAATAGGATAGGCCGGTAAATTCGAATCTATATTGGCAATTTTCACGGTGTTATTCTGATAATCACAGCTGCCTTCCATTCTGCTGATCCGAACTAGTTCAGTCTCGCGAGCAGCCATCCAATCCTTCGCGATTTTTTTCTCTGCGCCAACCAGATCGGCATGAGCAATGCCCTCCCAAAGCCTCAATTCATCCCAGACCGTTTCCCACTTTCCATCGGCTTGAGGCTTTTGCGTGCCATACGCCAAGCGGGCTTCGAGGATGAGCTTATATGCTGCCAGCCGCTCTTCCTTAGCCAAAAGGGCTTGCGTTTTTAGCCGCGCACCAAGGGCGCGGACAGCAGGGGCTTCACCGGTTTGGAGGGCTTCCAACAGCTTTAGGCCCTCGTCGGCCTGCTTTAAGGCCAAATCCTTCTTTCGGTCGCGAATGGCATAATCACCCAACCAAAAGGTCGCTTCGGCCCTTGTTGCAATCGGAGCATTTTTGCTCGAGGCCAAAGCGCGGCGCAGAACTTGGGCCGCCATCGCACGGCCTTCATTGGTAGCAGTCTGATAAGCTTGGATGGCGGTCACAAGCCGAGTCGGCTCAGCTGGATAAGCTTGAACGGACGATAGCGGGAACAAAACCGCCAAGCCGATCGCAGCAATTCCTAGTGCCTGCTTAAGAACCACATTCGCCATGCGTAAATCACCCTTCGTAATAACCAAATCAATTGGGGTAGGTTATCACCGAAGATGACGTGGTCAATCCATTCTACCTAGCGGGAAGGTATCTTTTTGGCGGCGGCACAAAAAGGAAATGGCCCCAATAGATTGCTCTATTGGGGCCGGAGGAAGTGCTTCGTGTGAAGCAATGGTGCACGTCAAACGCGAGGGACGGGATGGTCTGCCGTGCGCCACACCCCGGTTCTAAGGGGTCTAGATTGAACGCAAGCTGAACGAAATCGCGCCCTCAGTCAGATCACAGAAATTCTTCCGGTGTGAAGATATTGCGGTCGCCGTCATGCACGACTTGACCCTTGCGGCCAACGCTTTCGCGGCTCTCCAGATCGGCCATAATGTCGGTATCGCCCTTAGGCGTATTGGCGACAAAACGACGGCCCGCTTTATCGCGACCAATGACAATGCCCATCCGCATGCCCTCGCGGGCATGGATCACGGTGTAGGTCTCAATCGTAGCGGTTCCGGTCGGCGTTTCTGTCACCTCAGGTGCCGCCATCGCGTCGATTTCGCCTTGATAAGAACTCTTGGACGACCGAGCCCAAGCACCCTTTGTCGGCTGGCAAGAATAAATGCCAAACGCGTGCTTGGTCAGGAACCAGCCATTGGCGTTCAAGAACCCAAACGCCTCAGGCTCTTTCCGACAGCGATGGAGCATCTCGACAATGCCATGCATCGAATAATTGTTTCCGGGTCCACCAAAATAGGGCAAGCCGCCGGTTAGCGTCAGGCCGCGCGGATCATCGGTGGCGAGGCCCATTTCCTTGGCCGCAATCTCTACTGCCACCGGGAAACACGAATAGAGATCAAAGAAAGCCATATCGGCAACGGACTTGCCCGCCATGGCAAAGGCTTCGCGTACGCCGACCCGCATGGCAGGACTGGAGTGGTAATCGACGCGGTCGAGCACGTTCCATTTCTCAATTGTGTCAGCACAGCCATGCAGGAACACCATTTGAGCATCGGGCACGCCCAACGCCTTTGCGTGGGCATAGCTGGCCATCAGGACGGCAGCCGACTGGTCGACTTGAATAATGGCATTGAGGCGCTTGGGATAAGGAAAGCCGATCATGCGGTTGCTGGCACTGGGGGTCACCAAGGCTTCTGCCGTCTGGGCTTGCGGGAACCAAGCATA
The DNA here is from genome assembly GCA_027532555.1 of Aquidulcibacter sp. Classification (GTDB taxonomy): domain Bacteria; phylum Pseudomonadota; class Alphaproteobacteria; order Caulobacterales; family Aquidulcibacteraceae; genus Aquidulcibacter; species Aquidulcibacter rimovensis. Next base: position 2,907 of record JAPZTJ010000059.1, on the reverse strand, counting down.
GGGATTTTGCGCCGCGACTTCTGTGAACGGGGCAAACAAAGCCCCCATCGCGGCAGAATGGTCTTCTAGGCTGCTGCCCAGATTTGCACGATGCGCATTCTCAAACATCGGATACACATTTGTCGGGAACTCAAGGCCGTGGCGGGCCTCGTAAGCCGTGCAACCGTCCCGCCCATCGCCAAACATGGCCGGGGCTTCTTCATCGTCAATCTGGTGCGCTTTGAGTGCGTCGAATTGACCAGCTTGAACGAGCTTCATAAGTGAGCCCAAAAACTCAGCGCCAGCCAAAAGGACCAACTTGTTATCCCCCTTGGCGATCCGCTCTGCAGCTTCATTGACCAATGCCTGAGGCGTATTTCCGCCGACATGGGTATAGGTTTGCCACGACGGGGCCGCCCCCAACGCTTTGGCCAACGCTTTTGGTGGGTTCTTTGCTTTGGGGATCGGCATGCGGCTCAGGTTTCCGCCCGCATCAATGGTAAAGCCAACGACCGCCAAACCATCAATTTCAGTCAAAACATCTGGGTTCAGGCCAGAATCGGCAAGAGCAGCCTCTGCCGCGCGGGCGCATAGGCCAATGGGAGGCGGGCAAGCCTCAGGCGCACCGCGATAGGTAAATTGGCCTCCGCCAATCAGGACAGGCGTGTTTGGATCAATCAAGTTCAACTCCCCGAGTCTATTGTTCTTTGTTTGTGTTTGCGACGCAGATAAGACCATTTTGCCGCCAAGTCGAGGCGCCTAAAAAATCATCAAAGTGTGCCTAGAGTCTAGGCAATGTGTGGCTCACAGCCTATAGCGGCAGGTGCCGAGGTCGCGCCCTCACTTGGAAGGGACTATGCCCAACGCAGAACTCACGGACGGGTCCTTTTTGCCTTCCCCAAGGCGCTCGCGGCATCACACTAGCAGGCGGATTTTATGAAAAAGATCGAAGCGATTATCAAGCCTTTCAAGCTCGATGAAGTCAAAGAAGCGCTGCAGGACTTGGGTCTTCAAGGCATGACTGTGGTCGAGGCAAAGGGGTTTGGCCGTCAAAAGGGCCATACCGAACTCTATCGTGGCGCAGAATATGTCGTCGACTTTTTGCCCAAGCTGAAACTCGAAGTCGTCGTCGGTGACGATCAAGTTGACGCAGCCGTTGAGGCCATTACCAATGCCGCGCGAACCGGCCGTATCGGCGATGGGAAAATCTTTGTGTCCGACATCAGTCATGTCGTACGCATTCGAACCGGGGAATCTGGGATCAACGCTGTTTAAGCGTCTGCCCTCAGAAACTCTATTGACTGAACATACACCCTAACTGGCTTTTCAGGAGAGAACCGATGTCGAAGTTTGACAAGGTCATGCAGCAGATCAAGGACGATGAAGTCCAATATGTAGATTTTCGGTTCACCGATCCGCGCGGCAAGATGCAGCACGTGACTTTCGATGTCGACATGGTTGATATCGACCTGTTGGAAGAAGGCGTTGCGTTTGACGGTTCGTCAATCTCGGGCTGGAAGGCCATCAACGACTCCGACATGATCATGTTGCCAGATCCAGACAGCGTGACCTTGGACCCCTTCTATCAGCAAACCACCCTCGCCATCGTCTGCGACGTGGTCGTCCCCGGCACTTTGAAGCCTTACAACCGTTGCCCACGCGGCATCGGCAAGCGCGCTGAATCCTATCTGCAGTCGAGCGGCGTGGGTGACACCGCCTATTTCGGCCCAGAAGCTGAATTCTTCGTCTTTGACGACGTGCGTTGGAACACGGACCCCAACAACACCGGCTATTCCTTTGACTCCACCGAACTGCCTTACAACACCGGCAAGGTCTATGAAGGCGGCAATATGGGTCATCGCCCAGGTCCAAAGGGCGGCTACTTCCCAGTTGGCCCAATCGATTCCGCACAGGATCTGCGCGGCGAAATGCTGCAGGTGATGAAGGAATTGGGCCTTGAGCCTGAGAAGCATCACCATGAGGTGGCCCCTGCTCAACATGAGCTGGGCTTGAAGTTTCAAACGTTGACCAAAATGGCCGACTATATGAACCTCTACAAATATGTGATCCAGAATGTCGCGGCTGCTTATGGCAAGTCCGCAACCTTCATGCCTAAGCCTTATTACAAGGACAATGGCAGCGGGATGCACGTGCACCAGTCGATCTGGAAAGGCGGCAAGCCTTTGTTCGCCGGCGACCAATATGCGGATCTGTCTGAGAACTGCCTGTACTATATCGGCGGTATCATTAAGCACGCCCGTGCGATCAACGCCTTCTCAAACTCCTCGACCAACTCTTACAAGCGCTTGGTCCCCGGCTATGAAGCCCCAGTCATGTTGGCCTATTCGGCTCGCAACCGCTCGGCTTCGATCCGCATTCCTTACACCACCTCGCCAAAGGCCAAGCGCTTGGAAGCCCGCTTCCCAGACCCAATTGGCAACATGTATTTGACCTTCGCAGCCCTCTTGATGGCGGGCCTCGACGGGATCGAAAACAAGATCCACCCAGGCGACCCATTCGACAAGGACCTCTACTCCTTGCCACCAGAAGAGCTGGAAGGCGTGCCAACCGTGGCAAAGTCCTTGGACGAAGCCCTCGACTCGTTGAGGGCAGACCGCGACTTCTTGAAGAAGGGCGGCGTGTTCGATGATGACATGATCGACGCCTATATCGAACTGAAGCGGGAAGAGTGTGAGCGTTTGAACATGCACCCACACCCTGTCGAATTCGACATGTATTACAAAATGTAAGCTGCTCCTCAGCTTATCGGAAAAGCCCGGCTCTGCCGGCCTTTCAGACTGCTGACAAACCCCTGGCCTTGGCTGGGGGTTTGTGATTCATTGGGATATGTTGAGACATCCTGAACCTGAACAGACCGCCCTTGAGATGGTTAGACTTGAGGAGTTGGTTCCCAAGGATCATTTGCTT
>JAPZTJ010000067.1 GCA_027532555.1 Aquidulcibacter sp. | reverse complement strand
ATAGCTCATCGCCTTCGCACCACCAGCCTTCGCCAGCGTCATCGTGATCGCCGCCGTCAACGTCGTCTTACCATGGTCAACGTGACCAATCGTGCCAATGTTGCAATGCGGTTTCGTACGTTCAAACTTTTCCTTAGCCATGGTCGTGCCCTTCGTCTCTAGTAACATAGCGCTTGGTGGCGCTACAAAATTCAAAAAACTGGAGCGGGTAGACGGGATCGAACCGACATCCTCAGCTTGGAAGGCTGCTGCACTACCATTGTGCTATACCCGCATCCGATTTCCCGAACCGACGAGCCCCAGGTTGGCCATTCAAGGATTACGATTTGGGATGTCACTGGTGGTGAGGATAGGATTTGAACCTATGTACTCTCTCGAGGGCAGATTTACAGTCTGCTGCCATTAACCACTCGGCCACCTCACCAGGTGACACCCAATCGCAACCGATGCCAGCACATACCGCAACGGCGTTTCAGGAGTTCCAAACCCGCTTGCTGGACATGACACACTTCATGCATCAGGCACGGCAAGCCGCTCTGGAAGGGCCGCGTTATAGCGATGGTCGCTCTAAACGCAATGGCGATTGGCTGTGATCAAGCAGATGAGTTTCACATAACTGCAAGATGAGCCTGTTTTGGCACACAAGCCCACCCCATCAATCGCCTCATTTCAAGCTAGTCGACCTTGAAGCCGCCAGAGCCCAGCTTGGTCACACGCGGGGTTCCTTCCAATTTGGCAGCCGAAACATCTCCCGACCCAATGATGTTGATCTGCGGGTTAATCACTGTGCCGCCATGACGAACATTGCCAGAGCCAGCCAAATTAGCCTTGAGACCTGAACGTCCGCCTTTCACAATGGTATCGCCAGAGCCCGCAAGATTGATTTGAATATCTGTCTGGACTTGACCAATTTGAATGTCGCCAGATCCAGCCAAGTTAATCTCGGTGCGCCCACCGATGGAGCCAATTTCGGTATCGCCTGATCCGGCAACATCTAATTTCACGGCACCTTTGACAGGCCCCGTTTTATAATTGCCCGAGCCTGCCAAACTGGCAGTCAAATTACCGCCAACGCTTTCGGTGCGGAAATCGCCTGAGCCTGCGATGGTAAGTTCAAGATTGCGCGCGACTTTGCCCAATGCAAAATCACCACAGCCAATCATCGTAATCGTGGCCCCACCGACATCGCCAGCCTTACCACGGACCATAGAGCGCTTGATTCTAAGACCCATAGAGCTTGGCCCAGTCACGACAATCTTGGGCAAATCCTCTGCCTTATACCGCACCCCATCAATCTTGATTTCTTCAACGCGCTGGCCGCTCTGGGTGTAGTTGCTACAATTTGTGCGCATTCTGCCTTGGATTGGGCCCTTAACCCGTAGCGTAATCCCATCTCGCTCCGTCGTCGCCGATAACTTGGCTCCGGGAGTCACTTGGACATTAAATGCAGCTCCCGGGGAGGTGCGAATCTCAACTTGGCCAACCACACCATCTAATTCCAATAAGCGGGCTTGCGCCTCACCTTGCGCAGCGACAGGTTGAAGGCCAAGCACGAGAGCTGCACCCAGCCCAATCCCAGCCCCTAGGACCAATCCTTGTTTTTGTGTCAGCATATTCGTCAATCTCCCAAACGTCCTCAAACGAGTTTCCGCAGCCCTTATAGGCGACAGCGGCGACGTTTTCCCGTTAAAAGAACGTCATGACTAAGAATTCACGTTTTCGTCCAAAAGAGGGTGGCCGCGATGGTGGCCGAGATTCTGGTCGTGACCGGCCAGCGGGTGCCCCCTGGAAAGCTAAAGGTCCACGCCCGCCTCGCGAGGATAAGCCGACCGATGGCAGCATGTGGATTTATGGCACGCACGCCGTGCTCGCTGCTCTTGCCAATCCCAAGCGCAAAGTGCTCGAGCTTCGCGCGACCCGCAATACGCTCGAAGGCCTTGAAGACACTCAGATCGATAAGAGCAAGATTGCCCTGACCGATGGCGAAAGCCTCTCTGCGCTCTTGCCGCCTGGTGCCGTCCATCAAGGCATTGCTGTGCGCGTGCACCCGCTTGAAAGCATTGGCCTCGACCAAGCTCTGCCAAACGCTGACGGCATTGCCTTGATCTTGGACCAAGTCACGGACCCCCAAAACATCGGCGCGATCTTCCGTTCTGCAGCAGCCTTTGGCGTGCGCGCAATCATCCAACAGGACCGCAAAGCTCCACCAATCACAGGCTCTTTGGCCAAAGCGGCTGTCGGCGGCATTGAGATGGTGCCCGATGTCCGTGTGGTGAACATCGCCCAAACGATTGTACAATTGGCCGAAGATGGTTGGATGACCGTCGGGCTTTCGGGTGAAGCCGAGCATGATTTAGCCGACGTACTGGATGGCTCGCCCGTGGTCTTGGTCATGGGTGCAGAAGGCAAAGGGCTGCGCCATCTGGTGGGGGAACGGTGCGACCGATTGGCGCGTATCCCCATTAATCCGCAAATGGAAAGCCTGAATGTCTCTGCCGCTTCTGCCATTTCGCTTTATGCCGCCCACATAGCTCAAACCAAAAAACGGTGATTTAGACCAACGCACTTGCGACGGTGTCCACAGCTTCCGTTGTTGTCTGCCAGGATGCCACAAACCGATACACATCCTCCCCTAATGTCGCCCAGGGATAGAAACTCACGCCAGCGGCCTGAAGAGCCGAAACCTTGCTTGTGTTGAGCCGCACAAACACTTCATTGCCCATGACAGGGGCGGCCAAGCTTGCCCCTGCCCGCTCAAAACGTTCGCCAAGGTCATGGGCCATCTGATTGGCATGACCGGCGAGTTCCAGCCATAAATCTCCTTCAAGCATCGCGACAGCTTGCGCCGTCAAATACCGGTGCTTGGAAAAAAGTTGCCCAGCCCGCTTACGTAGATAGGCGGCCGCGGGAGAGCGTGCAGCGCCAAAAAGGATCAGGATTTCAGCAGCCACTGCACCATTCTTGGTCAAACCAAAGCTCAATGCATCGACCCCCGCCCGCCAAGACAACTCCGCCGCGGAGGCACCTGTCCCTACCACCGCATTAGCAAAGCGCGCCCCATCGACATGCAAAGCCCAGCTCTGCTTCTTGCAGACAGCACTGATCGCCCGCAGGTGATCTGGACTGTAGGTCTGACCCGTCTCGCTCAAATTGGTCAGCGTGACAGCGCGCGGCTGTAACCCATGTACAAAGTCCGGGCTGTGCCGTGTGCCAGCCGCCTCAACATCCTCAGGCTGAACCAGAAGCCCGGTCGAACCCAAAGCCACGAGGCGAGAGCCACTGGTGAAGAATTCAGGGCCGTTGCCTTCATCCTCCAGCACATGGGCATGGGGATGGGCTAAAATCGCAGCCCACGGCGGGCATAGGGCGGACAAAGCCAAGCCATTGGCTGCCCCACCGGTTCCTACAAAATAGGCATCGAGGTCACGGGTCTCAAACACAGCATAAAGCAGGTCGAGCGCCCGGGCAGTCCAGGGATCATCGCCATAGCTGCCACAGCGGCCCTCATTGGCTGCCAACATGGCTTCCAAGACGCGAGGATGGGCCGGTGCCTGATTGTCTGAGCCAAACATTAGGCTAAGGCAGCATCTGCTGACGGCCGCGCCTTCACGGCATCACGCCAGCGCGCAATATTGGGGTGGATCTCCCAAGGCCTAAACTTGACCAGCCGGGAGAACTCAATCGCTGCGAATGCAGTTATGTCCGCAATCGTAAAGCGATTTCCCGCCACATAGTCACGCTCGGCCAAATCGGCATCCAGCCACACCATGGCTGCTTTTGCTTTCTCAGCTGAGGCTTCGGCATAGTCTTGAATTTGCGGCTTCTCCAGCACGGCAAGGCCCGGATGGCCGTGGCGAACCCAATTAGCCAAAGGCAGCAGGACTCCCCATTCAACCCGGCGGTCGAACATTTCGATAAAGGCTCGTTCTTCCGGCGTCTCGCCCATAAGATTGGGCTCTGGGTGGAGATGTTCTAGGTATGAGCAAATGGCGCGGCTTTCGGTCAGAAAGCGGCCGTCATCCAATTCCAGCACCGGCACCAGACCCACTGGGTTTCGGCCCAAATGGTCTGGCACTTTCGTCTCGGTAGCGAGATCCAGCTGAACCCGTTCCACCGTATCCCACAAGCCCTTCTCCGCCAGAAACATATGAACCCGGCGCGGATTGGGGGCGAGCTTAGCGGTATAAAGTTTCATCACAAAGCCTTTGATCGTTAGTGGACAAACACACCCATGGGCAAAGCCGCCACAATGGTTGCCGATAAACAGGTTGCCAAAAAGCCAGGGATTAAGGCCTTCCACGCAAGCTTGAGGATTTCATTGCGCCGTTCGGGCATCAAAACCGTCATGCCGCCCGTCATGATCCCGATAGAGCCGACGTTGGCAAAGCCGCACAAGGCATAAGTCATGATCATGCGCGAGCGTTCGCTCAAATCTGCCACGGGGATGCTGCCGAGTTCAATGAAGGCGACAAACTCAGTGAGGAAGAGTTTTGAGCCAAATAGGCCGCCTGCCTTCTGCATATCCTCTGCTGGAATGCCAATGATCCATGCGAGCGGCGAGAAGAGGTAGCCAAAGATACGCTGCAAGGTCAGTGGGCCACCCCATTGATCGCCAAAAACGGTCAGAAGTCCGTTGGCAATCCAGACAAAGGACACAAACACCAACAAGAAGGCACCAACATTGACGACGACCATCATGCCGTCCTGTACGCCCTTGGTGATGGCATCCATCGTCGATTCATATTTCAGGGCTGAGCTATAATCCATGCCATCCATATATTGGCCGGGTTGTTCTGGAATCATGATGCGGGCCAGCAAAATCCCGGCCGGTGCCGTGATGATGGATGCGACCAACACATGACCTGCCGCATTTGGTAAGCTTGGTGACAAGATCGCGGCATAGGCAACCATGGTTGAGCCTGCGACCGTGGCGAGACCCACTACCATCATCATGAAGAGCTCTGAGCGCGAGAGCTTATCGAGATAGCCTTTGATCACAATTGGGCTTTCCACCATGCCCATGAAGATGTTGGCCGCTGTAGCCAAAGCCGATGCCCCACCCAGCCCCATGGACTTTTCAAACAGATAGCCAAAGCCCCGCGTGATCCATTGGAGGATTTTCCAATGCCACAGCACAGCCGACAAGGCCGAGATCACGAGGATAAGTGGCAGAACTTGAAACGCAAAAACAAACGGCGGTGGCGCACCGGGTTTGGCCAATTGATAGGGGGCCTCTCCGCCCCCCAAATAGCCGAACACAAACTTGGTGCCTTCAATCGTTGCAGCATTGAGGCCATCAACCGCAGCATTGACGCCATTCAGGAAGCCTTGTGAGGCGGGAACCGCAAACAGGAGAACCAAAAGAAAGGCTTGCACCGCCATCGCACCTAGGGCCAGCCGCCAGGGGAATGTCTTACGGTTTTCGCTCATCGCCCAACACAATGCGATGATCAAACCCGCACCGAGGATCGCGCGTGCATTGTCCCAGCCCCATTCCATATCCATTACCCCATTTGCGTCTTATACCAGACTTCCTGCTTAAGGCGGACAAAGGCAATGGGGAAGCGCACTCGGCACTCTTGTGCAGCCCCTTCCTATTAGTCGCAACGTCAATGGATTTGTTGATAAGACTTTCAGCATTTCGGTTTATAGACTGAAGCGTGAGCAGGCCTTTATATCATCCAGCGGCGGACTCTCTCGCCCGCATGCGTTCATTGACAGGGAAGCCCCCGGTCGATGCGCCAAAGGGTGTGGGCAATCCTGACAATCGCCTCCCTATCATTCTGATAGACCTTACGATCGCTCTTTATCTGTTTTGCTGTTTTGGCTCGACAGTCGCCTTTGTGATGAAGATACAGCATCTGAAAGAGGCCCCGAGTTGGTCGCTCTTGATCTATGCCCCCACGGTGCTCTTGACCGCCCTAGCGGTGGCCTACAGGCCCCAGATGGCGCTGCGGACGGCGTTGGTCGGCGGCCCGTTCTTCTTGTTCATTCTATGGACTCTTGCCAGCTTCCAATGGTCGAACCAACCTGACCTAACGTTTCGTCAGGGCTTATTGATGTGCGTGACCTATGGCGCAGCCTGTATGATCAGCCAGTATTTGAGTTGGCTGCGCCTCGCACGGGTCCTTGCATGCCTATTCACTTTCCAAGCAGTCATATCGGCTGGCCTTGCAATCCTTACCCCACAATGGGGTGTTATGACCGAAATCTACCCCGGTGCTTGGTCGGGTATCTGGAGCTTCAAGCAAACATTGGGTGTCGCCATGGCTGTAGCATCGGGTGGGGTCATGGGCTATGCGCTGATGCAACCCAAAGCCGCCATTTGGACGGTCCCGGCCCTGATCATCATCGTCCTGTGTGTATTCAAGAGCGAGGCGACGACGGCTATTCTGGTGACGGGGCTTGCCATGGCGATTCCCGTGGCTGTGTGGCTCGCTCAAAGGCATCCCAGTGCCGCTGTCCTGTCGGTTTGGGCGGTGGTAACTGGCCTTGCGGCCTTGTTTCTCATAGTCACCATTCTTGCTCCCCTTTTATTCCAGCTTTTGGGCAAAGCCCCAACCCTGACGGGCCGCACCGACATCTGGCGTGCGTTGGCCGAACCGATTGCCCAGAGGCCGTGGTTTGGCTGGGGCTATCAAGCGTTTTGGACGGATACATCCTTGACCAGCCCCGTGGACCGAGTTGAGTCCATGATGGAAGGCTTTCGGCCACCAGACGCGCATTCCACACCAATAGATATTCGCTTACAACTGGGCCTCGTTGGCTTGATCCTGGTCGGCTTAACCTTTGCCCGGACCTGGCTTCAAATCCTGCTACAGGCTGGCAGACAGCCAGCTATGATGCCGGCAGTTGGAATCTTCACGGCGATAACGGCTATGGCATTCACCGAATCCATTGGCCTTTATCCGATGGATGGCATGACATTGATTGTCCAATTGGTGGTCGTGAAAACAGCTCTATCGGCTTGGGATCGGCGAAACAGCACACCGAACAAATCCAAACTAGGTTAGAAGATCAGCTTCAAAAAATTTGTTTGGTAACGAAAACGATTGGGGGATGATTTGAAATCGAACCCTCCCGCCACCGCCTTGGTGGAGCAAGCTCACACCAGGCGGGGCTAGGAATGGCGCGAGCGACGGGGCTCGAACCCGCGACCCCCGGCGTGACAGGCCGGTACTCTAACCGACTGAGCTACGCCCGCGCTGTTTCCTCAAACCGATGCGTCACCGCGTCGGCAAGGCGGGCGTGATAGACTCCTCCCCTCAGCGGGTCAAGCGATGTTGGCAACTTCGTTGCAGGAAAACTGTAATGAATGATCATGCCGCACCTTTAGCCCCGCTTGGAAAACCACCGGGGGTGCACCTTGTTGCCCGAAGGTAGAGGGGCCGGGGCGCGTGGTGTGCGCCAGATGAGGTGGGCCAGATTAACGGACTGGCCCGGAATACGACGCAAACCGTGCGCCCCGGCTGAAATAAGTCTGTGTGCCAAGGGAAGATCATGAGCCCTCCTCTGTGGTGCCATTTCCCCCGCCTGTACATGAAGACCCATTTTAAGCGCGTTTTGATCCGTAGGAGCAAAGTTGCGCGATTATAAAAATGGAGAGATCCCGCGAGTTTTGTTTCAAGCCTAGTGAAAGACTTGACCTCCGGCTTCACACGGCAGTCGGTCTTGAGCACACCGGGCATAAGGACAGCTAATCCTTATGAAAACACGAGGCAGCCACGTCTGCCCCGATTAACCCCGCTTACCCATCCCCAACCGGTGTCGCCGCTGCAGCAA
>JAPZTJ010000065.1 GCA_027532555.1 Aquidulcibacter sp. | reverse complement strand
GCCTTGGAAGGCTGAAAACCGCACGCCAATTCTTGAGGCGTTAGGTTCGGCACAGGTCCCCGATGTGATCGACGTTAAAGCGCTGCGGGAGCGTGAGGGCCTATCGCGTGAGGACTTCGCCTCAATCTATGGCCTGTCTGTCGATAGCGTTCGATCTTGGGAGCGAGGGACGGTCCCCAGCCGGGCAACACGCGCCTATCTGGCTATTATTGCTCATGCGCCTCATATCGTGCGGCGTGGGCTAGGTGTGCGGTGGTAGGGTGGCACCAATCGCAATATGCTTGCCCCTTATTCAGTGTCTCAGTTTGAGATTATAGGCAGCTAATCACAGCCAATGACCGATCAATAGACCAACTATGAAAAGTCCCGCTCCGATGACGAAGGTGTTACGACGTTCTCCGAGGTTATCGAGAAGTTGGTGGATTTCGGAACGAAGCCGGTCAATCTTGTCTAGCTTTGCTTGTGGCTCATCCGGGTCGGAGGAGGCCTCCATGAACCATTCAGGATGGAGTCCTTGCATTTCTTCTAGTCTCTCGTCGAAGAAGCCAATCCGAGTGAGGTCGCTGTTGGTTTTGCTAGCTTCCCAGAGCAACTGCCTGAATTTGGTTCGGGCTACCGGGGACGACCATACCTTCATGTTATGGTACAGGTTGAAGTCCCAGTTTCTGTCCAACTCGATGAATTCGGCCCAGTCGAGATCTCGGAATTCTGGACTAGCTGGGTCAAAGGTCAAAAAAAAGGCATCGCGGCGGGCTGGATCCTCGCTACGGAGCTGCGAGAGGCTGGGCTTGACGAATGCGGCAGCAAGGCTTGATCGAACTCCGCGATAATGGTCGGGCTCATATTCGCCTACCGTTCCTTGCCAGCGCGCAATGATGGCATCGATGTCCTTGAGGCAGTTATACGGTCGGTGGAGTCGTCTGTATAACCGGGCGAGAGTTTCCGCCCACGCTAGGGTGACCGGGACGGTTGCAGCTAGCGTCCAAGCGGAGACATAAAAATTGTTGTACTCATAGTCCGCGAAGCCATCTAAGTAGTGACGTTCCCGGCTTTCTTCTCTGGATTGGGCGACACGTGGATTGTCAGATAGAAATCCGACGATCCGCTGGAACCGCTCCTCGCTGATTTTGGATTCACCGTCAGTTTTCCAAGAGGTGATGAGCGCTTGGTAGAACCCGCTCACTATGTCTGGATTCGAGCAAAGCGCGCGCAGTTCATTCAATGGCGCATGCCATACGATGTTCCAAATGCGGCTTTGATTGGGATCGCGGTCGCGCAGCGGTATTCGGGTTCCGTGGTTCGATCCAACGAAAAGGGATCCGTTGCCAGCTAGAACTGCTTTCAATGCGGAACCCGCGCGGTCGTATAGTTTGCTTAAAACGGTGCGGGACCGCCCATTGGTAGCTAGCGCGAGGTCAATTATCGGATCGCCCCGGCGGTACAAGATGTATTCTGGCAGATGACGGTCGAGCGGCGTGTCAAGCGTCCCAAAGACCGAGCAATATTCAATTGGTTGCGCGGCGAGCCACGCAGCGGCGGCTTCCGGGCTACAATGTGCTAAATGCAAGACGTTTCGAACTTCTGATGGTGAACGGGATTTGTGCATCACCGGGAACCTTTGCATGATCGCGAAACCCAAGGTCTTCCTCGAATTCGCTCTACTACGATTGGATAGGAAGTTCGATATCCTCTGACTTGTCAACGGCTATGCCGCTAGTGCTTTATGCTACTCCCTTTCGGAGAGAAGCTTTACCTCAGAACTCGATCACGGCGCTATGCGAAATCAAGCTACTAAGGTACCGGCCCTGAAGCCAGACCCCCCTGAGGCCTTCGTAGGCGACTAGCTAGCGGCGGTGGAAATGCCGCCAAGTGCGCGCGGGGTGTATGGTGTGACTAGGCTTGCCGATTTGTCCAGTTGGCTGACAGTTTTCAGAGCAGTTCGCGCGCGCGATGCATGGTAGGGTAACGCTTGCCAATCCGCCTAGGGAGTAGGCTATTTTGTCAGCAATATGCGCGATACGCGCGCCTGCGGGCATTCATGGGCCGGTAGCTGTTGCCATTTGTTGCCATTTACAGCTTTGCCTCAGTTCCCGCCAAATATCCAAATATGCGCGCGTGAGAATGGACGGGCAAGCGTCGCCACTTGTGACCCTTTTGTCAGTTCTGTCAGGTCTGGGGTTGGGGACCTTCCAACTTAATGCCCCTACCAGCACTACTTACAGGGCATTTTGAGGCCTCCACCGCGAATCTTAAGGGGGATGCAAAGGGGGATTCAATCTCCACAAGCTAGAAAAATATCAAATAATTCATATATTTGCATAGAAAAAGTGGTGCCCGGAGCCGGAATCGAACCAGCGACACGCGGATTTTCAATCCGCTGCTCTACCGACTGAGCTATCCGGGCAACCTGTCGGGAGGAGGGCGTTTAGCGGATCAGATTGTCTCTGTCCACGGGGTCCTCTGCATCGGGTATGCCATTATCCTCTTCTTGAACAGGAATTGCATAAGAACCATTGAGCCAACGGCCTAAATCGAGGTCGGCACAGCGTTTGGAGCAGAAGGGCCGATAGGCGTGTTCGGTGGGCTTGCCACATTCAGGACAGGTTCGGCTCATGCGATCACCACTTCACATTGGGTCTGGCTTGGACGGCCTAGACGGAGTTGGAACTGGCCACCAATCGTGTCGGCAATGTCCTGCCGCCAGCCAATCGGGTCAGCCTCTAGAAAGGCCAGAGGGGCGGCAGGGGCATAGAGTGTCACGGTGCGGCCCTTTGCCCCTTTGAGGGCTGCAGCCAGTCGGTTGATGCCTTCAATCGCCAAGGTCTCGGCAGTGGGCTGGCCCCTGACATCAAGGCAGATGTCGGCCAAGGCTTGGCGGCGCTTTTGGCGGGCGATCTCAGCAATGCCAAAGCGGGAGACGGGCAGGACTTCGGTTTTAGGCGCGGCGACACCACCATTCTTTTCAGCATCAAAAGCACTAATGAGAGCTTTGGTCAGCGCCTCGGCATCACCCTTGCGGCGCGGACCAGTAAAGTCGACACAGATGAGGCCGCCGAGACCCCGCAGGCGGATTTGGCGCACAATTTCTGGCACGGCCGCGAGGTTAAGGCCGCGGGCAAAGCGGGCGGGGTCGGTGCCGCCGGTTTCACGGTTGGCGCTGTCAACGTCCACAGCGGTCAAGGCGCGCGTGCGCTCAATCGTCAAACGACCGCCGCCCGCGATGGGCACTTCGGTCTGCAGGGCAGCCTCAAAGGCGGTGTCGATGCGGTCAATCTCGTCTTCATCGGCCTCACGCGGCTCTCCCGGCCAGCCCTGCCAGGGTGTGGCATCTTCAAGCAGGCGTGGACATGGCCCTTGTGGGGCCAAGCCCTCATAGGCCAGTGCGGGGCCCTTACCGCCTTCAGCTTCGCGCACAACGCGCACAGCCACGCCAGCACCGACGCGCAGCTCTGCCTCACGCTCGCGGCCAAAGGGGGCAAAGGCTGGCTCCCCCACGCCTAAATCGACAAAAGCGCCACCGATGCGGCCATCAATGGCTGTGACGCGTCCAGCATAAATCTGGCCCCAGCGCACGCGGCTCTCGTGGGTGGACCAACGCTCTAAGCGCAGCTCCACAATCCGGTCGCGGTCGAACAAGGCGGCGCGTAATTCGCCGATACGTTCGTGGATGACGATTTCTCGTGTCGGGGGCTTAGGCGCGTTCATGACCATATTCTTTTATAGCCAAAGCCTTCCAAGAGAGACACTGTCTCGTAAAGCGGCAAACCCATCACACCCTCCCAAGAGCCGTGCAATTGGCTGCAGAAGGCACCAGCCAAGCCTTGAATGCCATAGCCACCGGCTTTGCCCATCCATTGCTCGCTATCAAGATAAAGGCGGATCTCCGCCTCGCTCAGGCGCTTGAAGGTCAAGCGGGTCTCAACTGCCCGGCTTGCCTTGACCCCACCACGCTGGACCGCGACGGCGGTGGTGACGCGGTGATTGCGTCCAGACAAAAGATTGAGGCAGGCCAGTGCTTGCTCGCGCGTTTCCGCCTTGGGTAAAAGTCTGCGCCCCACCGACACCACGGTGTCAGCAGCAAGGATCAGATCATCCGGATTTTGTTGGGCGATCGCCTCGGCTTTGGCGCAAGCCAGACGCAACCCGTGCTGGCGCGCCGTTTCTTGGGGTAGAGGGGTTTCATCCAAATCAGCTGGACAAATCCTATCGGGCACAATCCCGACTCTGGCCAGAAGCTCTTGTCGGCGCGGCGATGCGCTTGCCAGAATAAGCTTCATAAGACTTGTGTTACCGGAAGCGATAGGTGACCCGGCCCTTGGTCAGGTCATAGGGGGTCATTTCGACCAGAACTTTATCGCCTGCCAAAACGCGAATGCGGTTCTTGCGCAATTTACCAGCCGTGTGGCCGATAATTTCATGTTCGTTTTCAAGACGGATGCGGAAAGTGGCATTGGGTAGAAGTTCTACCACGGTACCTTGAAATTCGAGCAATTCTTCTTTTGACATTGGGTCTCCCGGCCGCAAATGACCTGTTGGGCTGACAACTCAGCTTGATTGGCGCACTCTATAGTCTGTTTTGGGGGTAAAAAGCCAGTGCCACGGGTGTTGAAGCTGTTGAAATGGGGCCCTGACGCCACAGCTGACCCAGATCCTCTAAATGCTCCTGTCAGTTTCATCCCGCTCCGTCTTGCGGCAGAGGCTGTTTTCGCCCATCTGAAGGGCACAAGACTAATCAGAGAGCCTATATCCCCGTGTCCGCCTTTACCTCAGAAACCGTGCTGGCCGTCCAGCACTATACCGACCGTCTTTTCCGCTTCCGTACAACCCGTTCCCCTGCTTTCAGGTTCCGGACCGGTGAGTTTGTGATGATGGGCTTAGAGATCGACGGCAAGCCGTTGGTACGGGCTTATTCCATAGCCAGCCCAAATTGGGATGAGGAATTGGAGTTCTATTCGATCAAAGTGCCAGATGGGCCGTTGACTTCGAAGTTGTGCAACATTGAAGTCGGCCAAACTGTGCTGGTGGGACGCAAACCGGTTGGCACCTTGGTGCTTGACGCGCTTCTGCCTGGAAAGCGTCTATACATGGTGGCGACAGGAACAGGGATTGCGCCCTTTGCCAGCCTGATCCGCGACCCTGAAACCTACGAGCGCTTTGAAGAGGTGATCTTAACCCAAACCTGCCGGACGGCCGACGAATTGACCTATGGCAAAGAGCTGGTTGCAAGCCTGAAGGATGATCCCTTGGTGGGCGACTATATCTTGGCAGGCAAACTGATCCTAGATACCGCGGCCACCCGTGACGCTGACAACCCGAAGGGCCGCCTGCCCACCCGCGTTGCTGATGGCAGCTTCTTCCGCGAGCACGACCTGCCCCCTTTTAATCCAGATGAAGATCGCGGCATGATTTGTGGATCGATGGAAATGTTGGCGTCTTGTAAGGCCATGTTCGAAAATGCTGGCTTCACCGAAGGCTCGGTCAGTCAGCCCGGCCAGTTTGTCTATGAAAAGGCATTTGTCGGCTAAGCAATTGGTGCTAGGCCACGATGATGAAGTCGATCAAACTTTGCCTCGTCGTTGCGCGTGGCCGCAATCATGTGATTGGGGTCGACAATGACTTGCCTTGGCGCTTGGGAAGTGACCTTAAAAACTTCAAAGCCATCACCTTGGGCAAGCCCGTCATCATGGGGCGCAAAACTTGGGACTCGATTGGAAAGCCTTTGCCGGGCCGCCCGAACTTAGTGATCACGCGCGATCCAGATTTTCAAGCCGAAGGAGCCAGCGTTTGGACCAGTCTGCCACTGGCAATCGAAGCGGCGACCGCCATCGCTAAGACCACGCACCAAGACGAAATCTGCGTGATTGGCGGCGGACAAATCTATGCCGAAGCCCTATCACAGGCCGATCGATTGTATCTTACAGACGTGGATGCAGCGCCGACAGGAACCGCATTCTTTCCGGCATTCGATGAAGTAGATTGGACTGAGACGGCGCACGCAGAATTCTCGGCAGGCCCTAAGGACGACCATGACTTCGTGGTGCGTATTCTAGACCGTAAGGCTTAAGCGGCCTTCATGGCCTGATACAGCTTCAGGATTTGCAGCGTTGCCCCGTCATTGCCGGGCTTGCCACCTTCATCCAGCTCTTCTTGAAGAGCCAAACCATCAATTTCCGACTGTAAGGCATGCACAAGCTTGTCACGCAAAACTGGGTCATGCTGGCTCAAAACTTCCCAAAGGGTGCGAGTCATACGTAACGCAACATCGGTATCGATGCGCACGCCGAGTAATTGAGACTGATCATCTTGCGTGAGGTTATTCTGCAACGTCGCCTCCAATTTGAATTCTGTAAAACGGCTAGGTCGTAAACAGTTGAATTATTGCGGCTAGAAATCTTACCCACAAGACTATTTACAAATAGTTGCAGAGGACTTGCATGCAAATGCATAAAGTTCTGTGAATACCTGAATAATCGACCACAGCACGAACAGCGCGCCCTCTGCCGATCTCGTCTTGCTAAAATAGGCTTGGGCCGACATGATCGGGGCCTCCATTCACTCTTGATCGTAGAGCCCCCCTTGCCAGAGCCCGAGACCCCAGAGCCATGGCGTGGCAGCGGCGCCACCAAGGGCCGGCAGATTGGCCCATTGGCGGAATTCCTCATTCTTGAGGTCACCTCGCAGTCGAAAGTTTACAAGCAAAAGCTCGACCGATTGCTGCGGACCGAAATGAAGATCCGGCCGCGTCATGGCGAGTTTGAGGTGGAGATATTGATCGATCTCAACCGCGACTATCCGGCCATCGATCTCGATAATGTCGCAAAAGCAGTTCTCGACGGCATTAAAGGGGCGGTGTTTTTTGATGATGCCCAAGTCATGCGCTTGGTGGTTGAAAAGCGCTGGGCGGAGTCTGAGCGGGTTTTGGTGCGGGCTTGGCCACGGGGGGAGCAAGCTTAACCCCAAGTTAATTGCCCATTGCCGTGGCATCGATACAATTTGTTACAACAAAGTCAGTAAAAAGACGGAAAAGCCCTCGACAGACCCTTTGGTATGGGATTGAAATGAGACGACAAAGCTTCATGAGGGCGGACGATGCAAGATTGGCGCGAAGATAAGACGTTTTTCCGCGCGACCATCGCGCTGCCAGTCATTTGGTTTATGATCTTTTTTGTCGCGCCAATGGCCATGGTCTGGGCCTATTCGGTTGGCGAAAATGTGGGCCCCGTCGAGGTCGCGATTACGGGTACTTTCTCCAATTATGCCAAAGCGTTTTCCCCTGAAGTCTTGAAGGTGATGTGGAATTCGGTTTGGTTGGCGCTGGCAACGACCGTGATTTGCCTCGTCGTCGCTTTCCCGGTGGCACTAGCCATGACCTTTGCGGATGAAAAGCAAAAGACGTGGCTTTTGTTGCTGATCATGCTGCCCTTCTGGACCAATCTTTTGATCCGCACCTATGCGCTGATCGCGGTAATGCGCACCTCTGGCGTCATTAACTCAGGGCTAGAAGGTCTACACAACTTACTGGGTGTCTTTGGCATGCAAATGGGGGTTTTTGAGCCCCTACCCCTCCTCTACAACAAATTCGCCGTGGTCGTAGGCCTCGTTTACGTGCATCTACCCTTCATGGTCCTGCCGCTTTATGCCGCCCTTGATCGGCTGGACAAGAGCTTGATTGAGGCGAGCCTTGATTTGGGTGCCGGGCATTTGGAAACAATCCGGCGCGTCATCGTGCCGCTGGCTGCACCTGGTATCGCCGCAGGACTTGTCATCACCTTTATCCCGGCACTGGGGGCTTATCTGACACCGGATTTGCTGGGTGGGCCCGATGATCTGATGATCGCAAGCTTGATTGAACGACAATTCAAGCGCGCCAACGACTGGCCGTTCGGGGCCGCTTTGTCCTTCATCCTTATGTATATCACGCTAATCTTCTTTGCCATTCGCGCCTTTATGGAGCGCAAAGGCGGAAAGGTGGGGGCACACTAATGGCCAGAAAAATTGCCCGTGCCCCACTCGACTACCTCAACATGCCCGCCATGAAGGCGTGGCTAGCAGGCGTATTTATTTTCCTCTACACGCCGCTCCTGATCCTGATCCTATTCAGCTTCAACGACTCTAAGGCCAATGTCGTCTGGAAGGGCTTTACGCTCAAATGGTACGTCAAGGCGTTTGAGAACACGCAATTGCGCGAAGCTTTGTTCAATTCGCTTTTGATTGCCGGGGTCTGTACCGTCATCTCGATCGTGCTGGGGGCCTTGATGGCCTTTGCCTTCTGGCGCTTCAAATTCCCGTTCAAGGGCCCGTTAGAGAGCGGCATGAACCTGCCGATTGTCGTGCCCGAAATTTGCTTTGGCGTTGCGGTATTGATGTTCTTTGCCAAAATCGGATTTCCCAATGATCTGCCCTATCCGTTTAATCTGACGCAGATTATTTTGGCGCATGTGACCTTTGCGTTCCCCTTTGTCGCTATTGTAGTCCGGGCGCGGCTAGAGAGCTTTAATCCCGAGTTAGAGGCCGCAGCCCTCGACTTGGGTGCCTCGCGCTATCAGGCCTTCCGCGATGTCATCGTCCCTCATATGAAGCCTGGCCTGATTGCAGGTGGTTTGTTAGCGTTTACGCTGTCGCTGGATGACTTTGTAATCACCTTCTTCGCCTCTGGCCCCGGGACGATCACCTTCCCGGTCAAAGTCTATTCGATGGTGCGCTTCTCTGTGACGCCTGAGGTCAATGCGGCCTCGACCATCATCATCTTGATCACGGTGCTTGCCACCGTCCTTGCTTTGCGCGCCCAAAGTGCAACCACCAAAGAGAGCTAAGCTATGAGTGATCGTGACGCCATTATTCGGGTTGAAGAAGTATCCAAACGCTATGGCAAGGTGACCGCTGTTGATCGGGTGACCTTGGAAATTCCGCGTGGGGAATTCTTCGCCCTCCTCGGCCCATCGGGCTGCGGGAAAACCACGTTGCTGCGCATGCTGGCAGGCTTTGAAATGCCCAGTGAAGGCAAGATATTCATTGATGGCATAGACATGTCGACCATCCCGCCCAACAAGCGGCCCGTGAATATGGTGTTCCAATCCTATGCCGTTTTCCCGCATATGACCGTGTTTGAAAACGTCGCCTATGGCCTCAAGTTCGATAATGTCGCCAAGGCGGACCAATATGGTCGCGTGATGGCGGCCTTGGCGGACGTCAAGCTGGACCATCTGGCAGAGCGCAAGCCCGATCAGATGAGTGGTGGCCAACGCCAACGCGTCGCTTTGGCCCGCGCACTCGTCAAGAAGCCAAAGGTCCTGCTGTTAGACGAGCCACTAAGTGCGCTCGACGCCAAGCTGCGCGAGGCCATGCGCTTTGAACTCGCAGAGCTTCAAGACAAGGTCGGCATCACCTTTGTGATGGTGACCCATGATCAAGACGAAGCGCTTGCCATGGCAGGACGCTGCGCGGTGATGGACCGGGGCAAGCTCATGCAAACGGCCACCCCCTCCAACCTCTATGAATTCCCCGCCAACAAGTTCGTTGCCGACTTTATTGGCAGCGTAAATTTGTTCGAAGGCACGCTCGAAGTCGATGAGCCTGACCACGCCATCGTCCAGTCCGAGGAGTTGGGCGGTCGGATCTTCTTTGACCACGGCGTATCGGGTGCTGGGGGTGAAAGGATGTGGGTCGGCATTCGGCCTGAAAAGATCGAGCTCTTGAAGCGCGAAGAAGGTGCCGCCCCGCCTACGCCCGAAGATGCACCATCGGGCTGCAATGTGACCGCGGGCATCGTGCGCCAGATTTCCTATCTCGGCAGCGAGAGCATTTATGAGATTGACCTCATCAATGGCCGCCGCATGCAGGTGTCGCGCCCCAATCTGTCGCGCTGGGATCAAGAGGATTTCACATGGGACGATGAAGTCTGGCTGCGCTGGCATGGCGATAGCCCTGTTTTGCTGCAGAGCTAGACCGTGAACATGGAAACGCAGTCACGTGGAAAGCTGGGTGGATGCCGCTGCGGGCAAGTCCGCTTTGAGGCCAAACCGCCCGTTCTTCTCACTATGGCCTGCCATTGCAAAGGCTGCCAACGCATGACGGCCAGCGCTTTCTCTTTGAGCGAGATGTATGCCGGGGCCAATTTCGAACTTCTCTCTGGCAACCCAGTTCAAGGCGGCATGAAAGCCAGCCCCGTCCATTATGTCTGCCCCGAATGTTCAAGTTGGGTCTATACCAAAGTCTCGTCCACCATCGGCGACTTCATCAATGTGCGCGCGACGATGTTTGATGACGTCGACCAAAGCCCACCCTTCCTCGAAACCTGCACAGCAGAAAAGCTCGAATGGGTTGAGATCGGCGCGCCACACAGATACGAGAAATTCCCGCCGCATGAGAAATTTGGCGGCCTCATTCAAGAATTTATGGCTCGACCCACATGAACGCACGCCCCATCCTCGGCATGATTTGTTGCCAGCGCCATGTCGGCACCGAATATGCCCAAGCCGTGATGGAGCGCTATCTCTATGGCGTCAGCCCGCATATGGATGCGATCCCGCTGTTGATCCCGTCTTTGCCAGCCTTTGTGGACGCAGAAACGGTGGCAGGCCGTCTCGACGGACTGTTGCTGACGGGCTCTCCCTCCAATATGCAGCCCCATCGCTATGGCGAAGATATCCCCGATACGCCCGGCCCGTTTGATCCCAATCGCGATGAGATGGCGATGGCTTTGGCCGATGTGATGTTGAAAGCCGGCAAGCCCATTTTTGGCATTTGCCGGGGCTTCCAAGAGCTAAACGTCCATTTTGGCGGGACGCTGCGGCGTGACATGGCCGACCCCGCCCGCGCTTTCCAACACCACTCCCCAGATGGGGTCAGCTTTGATGCCATGTTTGCCCATGAGCATGACGTGCGGCTAGAAGAAGGCGGCGCCATTCTGGCCGCCATTGGCCAAGCCGATATCAAGGTCAATTCGGTCCATTATCAGGGCGTAGACAAGCTGGGCGCAGACCTGCGCGTTGAAGCCCGCGCCCCTGATGGCGTGGTTGAAGCCTTCTCCAGCACCGCCCGCGGCGGCCCCGTCCTCGCCGTGCAATGGCACCCCGAGTGGAAGCCCGAAGCCAACGAAAACAGCCGCAAACTATTTGGCCTCATGGGCCGCGTCTTGCGCGGTGGCGCGCTTTAGACGTTGGTTTTTGGGGCTGGTTATCTGTGCCCACCCGCAAACCTATCCTGTCCATCCTGAATTCAGGTTTAGATACACGTTATGAGTACATTGGTAGGTCTGCTTTGCGTCAAGGGTCGCCGTTTAGGGCGGGTTGAGCGTTGCTCGAAAGCGGACATTAAAAGTCTCGAAGATGCAATGATGAGCGAATGGCAGTGTTTTCGCGAAGGGTGTCCTTTGACCAATCGAGACGTCAAACAATCCACCGTCATCTTGAAGCAGCGCCCTGCGAAAGCTTACGCTCTCATCCATTTCTCCAAAAATCCTCCACATTGCCTCCATCTGGCTCGCTATTTTTAGCATCATACACCGCCTGGAAACATCCAGCTGGCGCTCCTGCAGGGCCCTTTGGCTCTGCCGCCTCGCGGTGAGATGAGAGAAAAAGACCATGAAAAAAGTGATTGCATTTGGCACCCTCCTCGCCCTTGGCCTCTCGGCCGCCCCTGCTTATGCCGAAGGCACCTTCAGCGGTTTCTATGCTGGCGCTGAAGTGGCTGCTGCCCGCAGCGACACCAAGACGACCGTCACCCCCGCAACCGGTGCAGCCGCCAGCCGCACCAGCAAAAAGACCCAAGCTGATGTCGGTCTATTTGGCGGCTACGGCTATCAGTTCGACAACGGCTTCTATCTGGGCGCCGAGGCGAGCGCCAATCGTCCGACCGCACAGAACAAGGTCATTACTCTTAGCGGCGTACCGGTGCGCGAGCGCCCTCAATATGAGCTCGCCCTCAAAGGGGTTGCTGGCATTGGCATCAGCGACAGCACCTTGGTCTATGCCAGCGCCGGAGTTTCGCAAAGCAAGGCAAAATATCTTTTGCCAAACAACGTCACCCGCAAAGCAACCTCGAGCGGCCGCGTGATCGGCGTTGGCGTGGCGCAAGCTTTCGGTGACAATGTGATTGGTCGGGTCGAGTATGAGAATACCACCTACGACCGCAAAAGCTTTGCGACCGCTGGTGCGCCGACCGTGACTTATAAGCCCGCGTCCAACCGCTTGTCGGTTGGCTTGGCCTACAAATTCTAGTTCAAGCCCCGGCCTTGTTGCCTTGCTGGGTCATCGCAATCCGGTAGGGCAACCAGCACGTGGAGATTGGATCGACCATTGACGCCCCCCAATGTTTCATGGCTCCATCCAATCTCCACACAGTCGGGGTAAAGCGAGGCCCAGACGAACAGCTTAACCATCATAAGGTCGCCATGGAAAATGCTCTGATCTTGATTGTTGAGGATGAACCCAACATCGCAGAGATTCTCGACGCCTATTTTCAGCGCGAAGGGTTTCGGACAGTTCGTGCGGGTGATGGAGAAATTGCCATTCTGCATCATCGCATGTTATCGCCTGATCTGGTGGTGCTGGATGTTAATCTGCCAAAGAAGAATGGCCACGAGGTTCTCCAGATCATCCGCCAGTCCGCTGACACCCCCGTTCTAATGGCTACCGCCATGGGAGAGGATGTTGAGAAATTAGGTGCGCTTCGCTTTGGGGCCGATGATTATGTGGTCAAGCCCTTTAATCCCCTTGAAGTCGTGGCGCGGGCGCAAGCCATTCTGCGACGCGTGGCGGCAGGAGAATCCCGCTCTAAAATCGTACGCGCAGGTGCTCTAGAAGTGAATCTGGAGACCCACAGTATTCGCGTCCTAGGGCCCGACGACCAATCAAGCCGACCAGACCTGACATTGACGGAGTTTCGCCTGATTGCCCATATGGCACGCGTCCCCCACAAGGTATACTCGCGCGCTGAATTGTTGGACGCGTGCCTGCCTGCCGACGGCGATGCCCTTGAACGCACGGTGGACAGCCACATCAGCAAGGCCCGAAGAAAACTTGAACAAGCCGGGGCTGTAGGCTGTCTCGAAGGGGTTCGTGGCATTGGCTATCGGTTGATTGCTCTATGAAATTTGGCAAGAACTTAAGCCTTCGGGTCCAACTAACACTCGCCATGGCGGGCTGCGTGCTTTTGGCGGTTGCCTTTGGTTATGGAGGGTTGAACCTTTTTTCGGCGTATCAGGCAGCGCGCGTAAAATCTGAACTGCCGCCACAGGCACTTTCGGCCATTAACAAGCTTGAGAAGAACGAACTGCCATCGACCGCTGAAATGAAGGAACTTTTAGCCACCGACGAGAAAATTGGCCAAGCCGTTTTAGATCAGCAAGACCTAGCTCTCATCGTTTTGAGCATCGTAGCCATGTTGGTTGGCGGCGCATCAGCCATTTTTCTCGCCAACCGAATTGCGGCACCTCTAGATGGCGTGGCCAAGGCACTGCAAAGCCTTGCCGCTGGCGACCTCTCCGTGCGCGCAATTAGCCGCAGTCCAGGTTCTGCAGAAGCCTCCAAGCTCATCACCGACTTCAACACAATGGCCGAAGCCTTGCAGCGTTATGATCGGGAACTCACAGAAGGGGCAGCCGCGATCGCCCATGAGCTTCGAACACCGCTGACCATCCTCAGGGGACGGCTGCAAGGCATGAAGGATCAGGTCTTTGAGCCGTCGGAAAAGGAAATCTCGGGGCTGATCCTGCAAGTTGAGGCTCTTAGCCGGATCGTCGATGACCTACAGACCGTCAGCTTTGCCGAAGCCGGAATTCTAACCTTGCACAAAGCGCCGATTGATTTGGCTAAAGTGATTGCCGAATTGAGCCAGTTTGTGGCCCCTGAAATCAAAGAGTCAGGGATGCGGCTGAACTTGTCTTTGACACCAGCCCACGTCTTTGCCGATCCATTTCGGGTGCGACAAGCAGCGCTTGCCTTGGTCAATAATGCCCGTCTACATGCCCACTCTGGCGGCGTGATTGAAATTGATTGCGGCCTTGTCGGAGACTTTGGCGTGGTCCGCGTCATGGATCGGGGGCCCGGTCTCAGTAGCGTTGTCATCGAAAATGCGTTTCGACTATTTTGGCGCGAAGACCCGTCGCGGGCCCGAGACTATGGGGGCAGTGGCATTGGCCTAGCCGTTGTTGACGCCATTGCGCGGGCTCACGGTGGCAGCATTACAGCAAGCCATCGCGCCGGTGGCGGCGCACAGTTTGAGCTGCGCATCCCGCAAAAGGGCGTCTCGGGTGCGCCAATCGTCCATCTTGGCTCCACACAAGCTACATAATCAGCGTCAAAATCCAACCCTTATGAGGCGCTCCTGTCTCACAATCTTTGGAGTCTGACCATGATTACTTGTTTTACCCTTGTCGCCGCGTCTTTGCCCAAAAGCCAACTGGCAGTTCGAGCTTCTCAACCCTTGGCTGCACGCCAAGTCCGCGCTGCAATTGCCAAGGCTTTGGTCGCGCCAGTGGTGCTTGTCAGCGCTGCCAGCCAAGCTTCTCCTGCAATCTTGGACATCAAGGGGGATTGGGTAGTGGATGACGGGAGCGCTGTCGCACGCGTGGCACCCTGCGCCTACGAACCTAGCCGCCTGTGCGCCATCGTTATTCGAGAAGTCTTGGCCCCCGGTGAAGAAAGCGCCTTGAACCAAATCGTTGTGCGCGACATCCGCCCGACCAAGCAAGGCCAGTTTTCAGGCCATTATCAAATTGGCCCACAGAAGACCTTGCCAGCCGCCATCAAGATCCGCAGCGCGACTGTGCTTGAGATGAAAGTATGCATGGGCATCTTCTGCGATACCATCAGGCTTGTGCGAAGGGCGGCGTGATTGGGTCGACGTGGGCCTAGCCTCAGCCGCAATGGAATAGATTGTGATCCGCCTGCGTGATTGCCTACCCCTTCCGGAAACGGCACGGGCGAGGCTTCCCCGCCCGGGGCAATCCGCACGGCATCCATCAGAGTGCAGTTGATGCAGGTCCAGACGCATCCAGCATCCGATTGTTCGAGAGTGGTTTTGACCTGCTCGAAGATCCTTCTGTCCGGGCGGTATACAAGCGCATTCCCACAAACTTGACCCCGTCAGCCGACACCGATGAGGCACTTCGTGCGCTGGGGCGAAAAAAGTCCGAGACGCGATCTTAGGAAAGCAATAGGGATATAGAGCGATGACTGATTTAACACTTGCGGCGACGATTGTTGGTTTGGGTTTGGCCGATGCCTTGAATCCCTTCTCCATCGCAGCGATGGCCCTAGTGTTATCGTTGAAAAGACCTCTACTTCTGGGAGTTATATTTCTAGGTGCGACTTATTTAGTTTATCTGTCTGCCGGAATTGTGATTGTTTCGGGCTGGGGCGAAGCTCTAAAGCGCCTCGCGCCCTTGGTGCCCAAACTGGTGGGGTCTATCCTAATAAGCCTTCTTGGGTTGATGCACATTGGCTATGCAATTTGGCACTGGATCGCTTCCAAACCGGCAGATGCAAATCCAAAAGTATCTATAAAACAAACCAGTGCTTGGGGTGTTGCCGCTTTTGCAATCTTATCAACATTGTCGGATTTACCGACAGCCTTGCCGTATGTTAGCGCCATTTACTTGATTGAGAATTCCGGGTTTTCATATAGCTTGGCCATCGTCTGGCTAGCGCTCTATTGCTTCATCTATGTCTCGCCTTTGGTCATTTTGTTGCTGGTCCGACAATCTGGAACGGCAATGATCGAACAACTCTTTGACAAGATAAACAAGGGGGTTGTTTGGTGTACGCACAATCTGATCCCTCCGTTAGCAGCTTGTTTTGGTCTATTTTTGGGATGGTTCGCTTGGGCCTCGTGAGAGGTGTGCTAGCAATATTGTGGAAGGCGAACACTTCCTGCAAAGCGGGGCGAATGGCGGCTTTTTGTCAGGGCCATTGCAAAACCCGCCATTCCGCATTCGGCCACTTGTTGCCTTTCACACAATAGACTGGACCATCTCGTTCTGCGTGGTCTTGCATCTAGCTTTCCACTTAGACGGCCTTTGCTGCAAGCTATGCCTACGCAAAGGCTTCGTTCGAGTGTGTACGCGCAAGATGGGGCGTCAAGGGGCGCGCCGATGGCGCGTCGGCGAAGCCGATTTCACCTCTTGACACTCCAACTTGCGCAATAAGAATTGTTGCGCGGCTTCAAGGCAAGCGGAGCGACGGGAGGTGCCAGCCCCGCCCCTACAACATCGCCGGAATAACACGGTCGGGGGGCTTGTGGCCGTCGGCGAAGGTTTTGATGTTGATGATGACCTTCTCGCCCATTTCGGTGCGGCTCTCCATCGTGGCAGAGCCCATGTGCGGTAAGAGCATAACGTTGGGGAGTTTTTTGAGCTTTGGATTGATTGCAGGCTCATGCTCAAACACGTCAAGGCCGGCACCTGCCAACAGGCCCTTGTCGAGCATGCGGGCAAGGGCGGCTTCATCAATCACTTCGCCGCGCGCGGTATTTACCAGATAGGCGCTCGGCTTCATCAATTGCAGGCGCCGCGCCGATAGAAGATGGTAGGTTGCCGGCGTATGCGGGCAATTGACTGAAATAATATCCATCCGCGACAACATTTGGTCGAGGCTTTCCCAATAGGTCGCCTCCAACTCTTGCTCAATCGCGGCCGAAACGCGGCGGCGGTTATGATAATGGATTTGTAGGCCAAAGGCCTTGGCGCGGCGGGCAACCGCCTGACCAATCCGGCCCATGCCCACAATGCCCAAACGCTTGCCAGCGACCCGGCGACCCAACATCCAAGTGGGCGACCAGCCTTCAAATCCATCAGCCTCAACCACGCGCACCCCTTCCATCAGGCGGCGCGGGACGGCGAGGATCAGCGCCATGGTGATGTCGGCAGTATCTTCGGTCAAAACGCCCGGCGTATTGGTTACGGTAATGCCGCGCTGGATGGCGGTTGCGACATCCATATTATCTACGCCTGCCCCAAATTGCGCGATCAAGCGCAAACGCTCTCCTGCGCGGGACAATACTTTGCTGTCAATCTTATCGGTCACGGTCGGCACCAAAACATCGGCGCGGCTGACGGCATCGACCAATTGTTCATAGGTCATGGGCGTGTCGGTCGCGTTCAATTCGGTATCGAACAATTCTGCCATCCGTGTTTCCACAGGTTCTGGCAATTTGCGGGTGACGATGACTTTGAGTTTTGACTGGGGCATAACCCTGTGTAGCAAGGCAAAGCGCAGACGCCAAGCGACATCGCAGTGATCGCTGAAATCTGGTGGTTGCAGACAATTTTACCCATCGGATTAAGACGCTGTTCACCTTCATCGGCGAGATGAAAAGCGGTTGGGCTTTATCAATGGACGCGATAAAGCCGTTGATTGGGAAGTAGTTGCGCACGATGGGTAAAGTAAAAGCCATCCTTGCCAGCGTTGCTTTGGCAGCGACCAACCTTTTCGCCGACCCTGCTTTTGCTGGCGGCTATCCACCCTTCAACCGATTGGCTGGGGAAACACCGTCGGGCCAGCCCGTTCCGCGCTTTGTTTCCTTGAAGTTTTCCAACATCAATGGCCGCGCAGGCCCCGACAAGGATTATCCAGTGCGCTGGGTCTATAAGCGCAAAGGCCTGCCGGTGCGGGTTGTCGCGGAAACAGAGGAATGGCGACGCATTGAGGATCCAGATGGCGCCGTCAGCTGGGTACACAAGCGTATGCTGGACGGTCGGCGGACCGGTATCGCGCGCCCCGCCCGGGACATGCGTGTTGCAATGCGCGCCAATGCCAGCAGCGACACGCGCGTCGTCGCCTATATTACAGACGGCGTGATCGTTGAAATCACAGAGGAACGGCCCGGCTGGCGCCAAGTAAAGGCCGGTCGGTTCAAAGGATGGGTAGCCGCATCTGAGCTTTGGGGCGCTGACAATTCGCGTCAGCCATAAGGGAAAGCATGCTTGGCGAATGGCCTTCCGCCATGCTAACGCCCTTGTGAAACATTTTGTAACAGGACGGCATCCCTTTGACGCAGACTACCGAAACGACCATCCCCGCGCGTGAATCCTCTTATAGCTATGAACAGCTGATCGCGTGTGGCGAAGGCAAGTTATTTGGTCCAGCAAATGCGCAACTGCCATTACCCAATATGCTGATGATGGATCGAATCACCACCATAACGGAAGCGGGTGGTGCCTTTGACAAAGGACGGATCGAGGCAGAGCTCGACGTGCATAAAGGCCTGTGGTTCTTTGATTGCCACTTCAAAGGCGACCCAGTGATGCCGGGTTGCTTGGGCCTAGATGCCATGTGGCAATTGGTTGGCTTTTATTTGGGCTGGTCTGGCCTGCCCGGAAAAGGGCGCGCGCTTGGTGTCGGCGAAGTGAAATTCTCTGGCCAAATCACCAATGATATCAAACTCGTTCGCTACGAGATCGACATTAAACGCGTGTTCAAATCGCGTTTGATTCTGGGCGTTGCCGATGGCCAAGTTCTGGCTGATGGCAAAGTTATCTATACCGCAAAAGACTTGCGCGTCGGACTGTTTCAGCCAGACGCCCTATAAGGAAAAAGCCGATGCGTCGTGTTGTCGTAACAGGAATGGGCATCGTGTCATCGATTGGCAATGACACCGCAGAAGTGACCGAAAGCCTGCGAACTGCCAAATCAGGCATTAGCTTCGCCCAAGAACATGCCGATCATGGCTTTAAGTGCCAAGTGCAAGCCCGCCCAAATCTCGACTGGGAAACCTTGGTCGACCGGCGCGCAGCGCGCTTTTTGTCCGAGGGCATGGGTTGGGGCCATATTGCGATGGAACAAGCCATCGCCGACTCAGGCCTTGAAGCCCACGAAGTCAGCCACGAACGTACTGGCATTATCGCAGGATCTGGCGGTCCTTCGACAAAGGCCATCGTTGGTGCAGCCGACAAGACCCGCGAGACGGGCTCGCCCAAGCGCGTCGGCCCCTTTGCGGTGCCAAAGGCCATGTGCTCTGGCGTGTCTGCCGCCTTGGCCACTTGGTTCAAGATCAAGGGCGTCAATTATTCGATCAGCTCAGCATGTGCCACCAGCGCGCACTGCATCGGCAATGCCTATGAGAGCATTGCTTGGGGCAAGCAGGATGTCATGTTTGCAGGCGGCAGCGAAGACCTCGACTGGACCCTGTCGATTCTGTTTGACGCCATGGGTGCCATGTCATCTGGCTATAATGACACCCCGTCACGTGCCTCGCGCGCCTATGACAAGAATCGCGATGGCTTTGTCATCGCTGGCGGCGCCGGCATGCTGGTCCTTGAAGACTATGACCGCGCCAAAGCGCGCGGTGCAAAAATCTATGCCGAGCTGACAGGCTATGGCGCCACATCTGATGGTTACGATATGGTCGCCCCTTCTGGCGAAGGCGCTGTGCGCTGTATGCGCCAAGCTCTTGAGATGTCGGGCGGTCGCAAAGTCGATTATCTGAACCCGCACGGTACCGCGACACCCGTTGGTGACGCCAAAGAAGTGGGTGCGATCCGCGAAGTCTTTGCGGGCAACATCCCGCTCATCTCGTCCACCAAATCGCTAACCGGCCACTCCTTGGGTGCCGCAGGCGCGCAGGAAGCCATCTATAGCCTTCTGATGATGCAAGCAGGCTTTGCCTGTGAAAGCGCCCATATTGACGAGATTGATCCAGACTTTGCCGACCTGCCAATTTTGCGGGCGCGCAAGGAGGGTGAGATTGAAACTGCCATGTCCAATTCCTTTGGCTTTGGCGGCACCAACGCAACCCTGATGTTCTCAAAAGTCTAGCGCCATTTTCCCGTCACAAAGTTGGGGCTCAATCGAAATATCATGCGATTCCTCCTCTTTCTGATCCTCATCCTAGGTGCCCTCTTCTACTCGAACCCGACGGAGCAGCGGCTGCGTCAAGTTATGCGTGAGCAGGACAAGTTGAGCCTAGATGCGGCTAGCATTCTGCCGATCAAGCGCACCAATTATTATTTGGCCTCCAAGTTTGAGATCAATTATCTGATTGGCAAAACCACGTGCTGGGGCGCGGCCTATGCGGTCATAATCTGCCCGACCGACAAGAAGGATAAGAAGTAATGCGCCCATCGCTCAAATGGGCCCTGACGGCGACCGATGTCGCGTTCATGGTCTATTGGAGCATTGCGTTACTCGAATGCTTGGGCCTGATCAGTATCCCGAGTGACTGGCTCTATGCCCATGCGCATGACCCCCGGGTGGTGGCGTGGAACTGGTCTTTCTTCCCTCTCGACATCGCCTTCTCCATAACGGGCCTGTGGGCGGTGCACGCTGCTAGCCAAGGGAACCCAATTTGGCGGCCCTTAGCTTTGATTTCCCTCATCCTAACCATTGTGGCGGGCGGCATGGCCTGTGGCTATTGGTTGTTGTTGGGGGAGGTCGACGCCGTTTGGTTCGGGATGAATGCCGTCCTCGTGATTTGGCCACTGGTATTTCTACCCGCTTTGGTGCGAGAAATGGCCGTAAATTCTGCGTCTGCGAATTGACTTCTCGTGTTCTGACACGTATCAGCGCCCTTCTCTAAAGACGTCACCTTAACTGCGCCTTCATTGCGCGCCACCTTTTGGAATACGACCATGAAAGTGAAGAGCTCTATCAAATCACTGAAGACCCGCCATGCAGCGTGTCAGGTCGTGCGCCGTAAAGGTCGGGTCTATGTCATCAATAAGGTCGACCCACGCTTTAAAGCCAAGCAAGGCTAATTGCGCGTGCCTGCGCCCATCCGCGCAGTCCTTTTCGATTATGGCAATGTATTAGTCGGCTGGTCGCCGCGCAAACTTTACGCGCGCTTGATTTCAGACCCCGACCAACTTGACTATTTTCTCGATCACGTCTGCCCGATGTCATGGCATATGCTGCATGACGAGGGCCAGAAAATGGCTGTGACCATTCCAGCTAGGCAAGCTGAATTCCCGGAATTTGCTGCTGAAATTGCGGCTTGGAAAACAGGCTTTGCCGAGATGATCACCGGCGAGATCACCGGCTCTACCCAATTGGTGAGCGAGTTGGCGGCGGCCAACATCCCTCAATATGTCTTGACCAATATGCCCAGCGAAATGGTTGAAACTTGCTTTGGCCCGTTTGATTTTCCGCGCTACTTCAAGGACATCATTGTCTCTGGCGATGAAAAGACCGCCAAGCCTTTAAAGCCAATCTTCGACATCAGCTTGAAACGTATGGGCGGACTGGCCGCAGAAGAAGTCTTCTTCACCGACGATTCGCCCGCCAATATCGCCGCCGCTGCTTCGTACGGCTTCGTAACCCATTTGTTTGAGGGACCAGAAGGCTTACGCCAAGCGATGCGCGACGCGGGGCTTCCCGTTTGACGGATTTGGCGGTTTAGGTGAATGCATAAGCCTATGCAGTTCTTGCGACTTTTGCCTTTTCTTTTGATCCTGCCGGCGGGCTCCATCCCGATCACGCCGGGCGTAGTGACACCTGAAGTCGATAATCCAACCATTTATGATCCGCCACCGGCCCAAAAGCTCGACACCTATTTCGAAGCCTTGGCGCGCAGTGGCTCAGCGGAAGAAGCCGCGCGCTATGAGGGCGAAATTTACCTGATCATGACGCGCAATGCCTCGCCCACCATCACCTTCTTGTTGGAGAGCGCCAGTGTCGCGCTAAATGCGCAGGACAAAGAATCCGCCCGGACGGCCTTGACCTCCATCACCGAGCTTGACCCCAATTTCGCGGAAGGTTTAGCCCGCTTGGCAACCATCGCCTATGATGATGGCGATTTGGTAAAGGCAGAAGCGCTCTTAAAGCGCACGCTTGCCCTTGAGCCGCGCCACTTTGCCGCTTGGACCGGGCTTGGCCTTGTGCGCGAGGATTTGGGTGATTTCCTTGGCGCGCAAGCGGCTTACCGCGAAGCGCTCTTCTACCATCCCTATCTGGAGGGTGCCAAGCGCGGCCTGATCCGTATGGAAGCCCGATTGGACGGATTATCGCTGTGAGCCCAGACGACCTCTCCCGCCTCATGCCGTTTTTGGTGCTGGCCTCAGCCCTGTGCCTATTCGCCCTCATCTCCATTGTGTTGCGGCTGGCCTTGATTGAGCGTTCTTGGCCGGCCATCGGCCGCTTTGTCACGGCGCGTGGGGTCAAGGCCCATGTGATTGAACAGGGCAGCGGGCCAGAAGTCCTTATGGTGCATGGTGCAGCTTCAAACGGGCGCGAACTGATCTCTGCGCTTGGCCATCGACTGACAGATATGCGCTTGATTGCGCCAGATCGCCCGGGCCTTGGCTATTCAGGGCGCCCAAAGAATGCGGCCACTTTGGGCGAGCAAGCCGCCTTCATCGCGGACATTCTGCGCCAGACTGCCTCTGGCCCTGTTGTCGCTGTTGGCCACAGCTGGGGATCGGGCGTGATCTTGCGCTTGGCTTTGGACCATCCAGAGCTTGTCAAAGCCCTCGTCCTCTTGGCCCCCGCGTCACACCCATGGCAGAAATCGGCAAGCTGGCTAAACCGCATCGCGGGCTGGCCTATCCTTGGCGACCTATTGGTCTGGACCCTGCCGCCTTTGGTCGGCCCCAAGCTTGCGCCAAAGGGCATTGCGCGGGGCTTTGCGCCTGGTCCCGTCAATCCACCCGACTATGGCGACAAAATCGGCACACCGCTGTTTTTCCGCCCCAAAGCCTATAAGGCCAATGCCGAGGATATGGTGATCGGCAGCGCGGAAATGGGCAAGCAGGCCGTGCGCTATTCAAGCCTGACGCTACCCGTCACCATCGTCTCGGGCCAAGGCGATGTGATTGTTTACAATGCCATTCATGCCGCAGGACTTAAGCTTGACATTCCCCATGCCACAAGCTTCCGTGTACCAGAGGCGGGCCATATGCCCCATTGGGTCGATCCCGACTTAGTGGAGGGCATCATCCGCGCCCATGCGACCGACACTGTTTATGAAGGAAGTTCTGCCCAGTTTCGTGCAGAGCCCTGATTGCACCTTTAAGCAGGCAGGCTAGAAGGATGGTTAAGACCAGCCCTGACTTGATACTTTGAGGTTCCAATCATGTATGATGCCGACGACGACGACAACCGCGTTTCCGCCCCACAAGCTTTGACCTCTTCGTCAAAGGAAAAGCTGCGTCAGTTTGTTGCCCGCATTGAAACGCTGGAAACTGAAAAAACCGAATTGGCGGAGCAACTCAAAGAAGTCTATGGCGAAGCCAAATCCTTGGGCTTTGACACCAAGGCCCTGCGCGCAGTCATCCGCTTGCGCAAGCAAGACGCCAATGATCGGGCTGAAGCAGAAATGATGCTCGACCTCTATCTGGAAGCCGTCGGCGAAATCTGAGGCCTTTTTGTCGCGACGGGTTGACCCTGCCCTGACCAAGCGCGCCCTGTCGGCTCTGAAACGGGCGGCAGATAAGGCGAAGTTGAGCGAAGAGGGTTTAACCGAATGGGAAGCCGAATTTCTGGGCAGCGTCGAAGAACGCCTGACGAAATTCGGCTCTGCCTTTGCTGATCCCGATAAAGGCCAGTTGAGCGCGCCGCTCTCGCTGCGCCAAGGCTTGAAAGTTCGCCAGATCAGCAAAAAGGGTGAAGCCGAAGGCGAAAAGAAGCCGCGTCATGGCTTTAAGGCCAAGGACAAGCCTCAATCCGCCGCCAAACCAAAGCCGGACAAGCCGAGGAAGCCGCTTGCCCGTAAAACAGGCCTCACCTCCAAAGGCTTCAGACCCAATAAGAGCGACTAGTTAGGCGCCGCTACGGGGCTTTCTTCGTCAGGGTCTTCCACTTCGCCAAAACCACACGTCCAAAGCTTGCGATCATGAAATTGTGCCCGTACGCTCAAGGTCGAGGCCAAACTGCGGGCCTGCTGCGGCGCGCCCCGCCGAAAACCGCCTTCCCCCAACTTGTAGATTAAATAATGCGAGACGAATTGGTTACGTGGAATTTTGGTCCGCGATTCCATCTTGGTGAAATGCCAGCCAACAAAATCTGCTGCTAAGGCAAAATTTGAGCGCGAACCCGAGGTTCGACCTGTATCGCGCAAAAACCAGTTCCACGTCCGAAGATTAGCTTGGGCAAAACCAAAATTGCGGACAGAATTGGCATCAACCGCCCCTGCCCCCTTGGCATTGGCCTTGAAGCGACTTTCTTGGTCGATCACGGTCAAGATCGTGCCGGGACTGACCTTCCACGTCAAAGAGGCAGAGCGAACGGCTTCTGCCCAGCCGGGATTGCGCGCCATCAGGGCGCACATGTCTTGGGTTTGTGCTTGGGCAACAGGGGCAGTCAGATAGAGCCCACAGGCCATCAATAAGCCCAGCGCCCGCATCTTAGTGTGCGCCACAACAGGGGCAGGCAGGATCGGCCGTCAAATCTACAGTTCGGCTTTGACCGCTGAGCCCATCCATCATCCACAGCCGCCCCATGAGCGGCTTACCGGCCTTGGTCAGCCACTTGATTGCTTCCAGCGCCATCATTGAGCCCACCACGCCTGTCAAAGCTCCAACAATGCCCATCTCGGCGCAGGATTCTGCTTGGGGTGGGACTTCGGGCACAAAACAGCGGTAACAGGGCAAGGCTTTGCCATGCGGGTCGGTCTTGCTCAGGCCAGAGCCAAAGACCGCCACTTGTCCATCCCAGCGTCCTACTGCACCAGATACCAACGGAATACCCAGCGCATGGCAGGCCGCATTGATAGCAAAGCGGGTTTCAAACTTGTCGGTACCATCCAGAACAAGGTCAGCACCCGCAATCAAGCGCTCAGCATTGCTTGCATCCAAGCGCTGCACCTGCACTTCTACTTCAATCGCAGGGTCCAGGTGCCGGATCGCGGCTTGGCCTGCGCGGACTTTATCGACGCCCACATCTTCGGTTTTGAACAGGATTTGTCGCTGCAGGTTGGAAAGCTCCACCACGTCGGGATCAATCAGGATCAAGCG
Organism: Aquidulcibacter sp.; assembly: GCA_027532555.1. Classification (GTDB taxonomy): domain Bacteria; phylum Pseudomonadota; class Alphaproteobacteria; order Caulobacterales; family Aquidulcibacteraceae; genus Aquidulcibacter; species Aquidulcibacter rimovensis. The sequence goes on along the minus strand of JAPZTJ010000065.1, from coordinate 713 downwards.
ACCAACTCCTGCCGCCGCCAAATAAAGTGCAGCAGGTGCCCCCAATCCGCCCACACCCACCAGCGCGACTGTGGCCTGCGCCAGCCGCTTCTGCCCAGGGCCGCCAATCTCTTTAAGGAGAATGTGCCGAGCATGCCGGTCGAGTCGGACACTACCTGTTTTCATTCCGCCATGATGACCGCCCCTATGCGTGATGGCAAGATCAGGGTGCGGATGGGGGCGTACACGCGCATTGTCAAAGTGCGCGTTGAGGCGATTTTATTGTGCCGAGCAGCGCGCCCGTGCGCAGAGACCCCTTCAGTCCCTCCGGGACAGCTTCCCCGTAAACGGGGAAGCGGCTACGCCCCAGCTGCTTCCACCTGCCGCTTCCCCGTTTACGGGGTATCGGCGTATACGCCGATGCCGGCGAAGCCGGTGAAGGGGTGCTTCAGCCGGGACAGATAAAAACTTATCCCCCTCTCATGAAGCCCCGCATAACCTAAGCCAATCTCCGACGAGAGGGCGTTGTTGCTGCAGCGGCGACACCGGTTGGGGATGGGTAAGCGGGGTTAATCGGGGCAGACGTGGCTGCTTCGTGTTTTCATAAGGATTAGCTGTCCTTATGCCCGGTGTGCTCAAGACCGACTGCCGTGTGAAGCCGGAGGTCAGGTCTTTCAATAGGCTTGAATCAAAACTCGCGGGATCTCCTTGAGTGGGTTCTAAACCCACTCGTT
>JAPZTJ010000073.1 GCA_027532555.1 Aquidulcibacter sp. | reverse complement strand
CACATGGCAGTCGGTCTTGAGCACACCGGGCATAAGGACAGCTAATCCTCATGAAAACACGAAGCAGCCACGTCTGCCCCGATTAACCCCGCTTACCCATCCCCAACCGGTGTCACCGCTGCAGCAACAACGCCCTCTCGTTGGAGATAGGACTAGGTTATGCGAGGCTTTATGGGAGGGGGATAAGTTTTGTTCTGTCCCTGCTGAAATAGCCCATGTCATCCCCGCCGGAGTGGTAGCGCAGAGCGGGGACCCCCTAGGACTTTGCGGCATGGGGTCCCGGATCGGCTGACGCCGTCCGGGATGACAATTTCCTTGGCTTTAATTATCCAAGAAGCTGCGCAGTTTTCGCGAACGCGAGGGGTGCTTCAGCTTGCGGAGGGCTTTGGCTTCGATCTGGCGAATGCGTTCGCGGGTTACGCTGAACTGCTGGCCAACTTCTTCCAGCGTGTGGTCAGTGTTCATGCCAATGCCAAAGCGCATGCGCAGCACACGTTCTTCGCGCGGCGTCAAACTGGCCAGAACCCGCGTAGTAGTTTCGCGCAGGTTCGACTGAATGGCAGCTTCGACTGGCAGGATGGCATTCTTGTCTTCGATGAAATCGCCCAGATGGCTGTCTTCCTCGTCCCCGATTGGGGTTTCAAGGCTGATCGGCTCTTTTGCGATCTTCATGACCTTGCGGACTTTTTCCAAGGGTAGGCCGAGCTTTTCAGCCAATTCCTCTGGCGTTGGTTCGCGACCGATTTCGTGCAACATCTGACGCGAGGTTCGCACCAGCTTGTTGATCGTCTCGATCATATGGACCGGAATACGAATGGTGCGCGCTTGGTCAGCGATCGAGCGCGTAATCGCCTGACGAATCCACCACGTTGCATAGGTCGAGAACTTATAACCGCGCCGATATTCGAACTTATCGACCGCTTTCATCAGGCCAATATTGCCTTCTTGAATGAGGTCGAGGAATTGTAGGCCGCGATTGGTGTATTTCTTGGCAATCGAGATTACCAAGCGAAGGTTGGCTTCCACCATTTCCTTCTTGGCTTGGCGGGCTTCGCGCTCACCCTTTTGCACGGTTTGGACGATGCGACGGAACTCGTCGATCGGCACGCCGGTTTCTTGGGCTAAAGTGAAAATCTCTTGCCGAATTTCGTCGGCACGGTCGCGTTGGTCACTGGCAAAGCGGGTCCAAGACTTGGTCTTATCCTTGACGGAGTCGAGCCAGCTTGGGTCCATTTCATGGCCCTGATAAGCCTTGGCGAAATCCGGACGGCCAATGCCACAGGTTTCGGCCAGACGCATCAACTTGCCTTCCAACCCGATGGAGCGCTTGTTGATCGTATAGAGCTGCTCAACCAGAGCCTCGATCCGGGCATTGTTGAGCTTCAAGCTCTTCAACTCTTCGATGATGCTGTTTTGCAGCGCATCCATCGCGGCCATATCATCGTCGGTGATGGATACACCGCGAATACGGGCGTCGAGCGAGCGATCCTTTAGGGCGCGGAAGGCATCAAAGTGGGCGGCAACCGTATCAAGGATGCCCATAATGCCGTCGCGCAACTCGCCTTCCATGGCGGACATGGAAAGTGCTGCGCCTTCATCTTCTTCCGCTTCGGCGCGGGCCGCACGTGCGGCGCGGGCCCCTTCTTCATCATCTTCGTCCTCATTGTTGGAGAGGACTTCTTCTTCTTCCTCTTCCTCTTCCTCTTCTTCGACCACGGGAGGCGCGTTTTCTGCACCATAGGTCGCTTCAAGGTCGATAATTTCACGCAACAGAACACGGCCGGTCTGTAATTCGTCGCGCCACACCATGATCGCTTCAAACGTCAGCGGGCTTTCGCACAAACCGCGGATCATTGCGTCACGGCCCGCCTCAATGCGCTTTGCAATGGCGATTTCGCCTTCGCGCGACAGAAGCTCTACCGCGCCCATTTCACGCAAATACATGCGGACGGGATCGTCGGTGCGGTCTTGGCCTTCTTTGGTGTTGCCGGTTTGGATGACAACAGCAGAACTCGACGAAGAGACGGTTGCGACTTCGCCACCTTCTTCTTGCCCATCTTCTTCGGCTTCAATCAGATTGACGCCCATTTCGCTCAATTGAGACATAACGTCTTCAATTTGCTCAGACGTGAAGTCTTCCGAGGGTAGAATTTTGTTGAGTTCATCGACCGTGACCCAGCCGCGTACTTTCCCTGCCTTGATGAATTTCTTCACCGCAGCATTGTTCAAGTCCAGAAGTGGCGCATCAGGCGTCTCTGCGGATTGCGCTTCTTCAACTTTTTCTACCATGAATGTGCCGCCTCTTGGTTCCGCCATGTCGTCACACAGCGCACCGGATTGCTATAATAAATCCCTGCCAGGCTGCCTTGTGAAGACAATCTGCCACGAACCCGAATTCTCTGCCCCTATAGCTGAACTTTTTCAAAAGGTCAGCTAGTGGTGCCTGTCATGTCTGCCGCCGGAAATAGCGGCACAGCCCGCCCGTGCTGCTTGAAGCACGCGCCGACTTTCTAATCTTCTGCCGGTAGAGAGAAACCCTCTCCCCCGACGATGGATGCCCCAGCAGAGCTGGTCTCGTCGGCCCGCAGCGCACGGCGCTCACCAACCAGACGCTTCAGCCGCTCAAACGCTGCTTCATCGCCACTGCCTGCCGCAGAAACGGCTTCGGCTGCGTCCGACGCCAGAGCCCGGTGGGTCTCCAAACGTTGAAGCGCGATAAGCCAAGCGCGCTTAGCCTCCTCCACACTCAGCTCAGGCCGCGCGTGGGGGTTGACCGGCGACCGCCGCGCTTCATCGAGAACGCGCACGGCTTCGCTTTGACCTAATTGGTTCAGATGGAGACGAACGCTCTCAAAATCAATAGTCGTTCCCGCATGATGCAGGTCTAAAAGGCCGTGACGCAGTAAATTCAGGCCTTGATGGTCAAGCACAAGGCCGGCAAACGCCTCTTCATGGCCTTCAAGTAGCTCTGAGCGCAACAAAGGGGCGGTGACGAGGTCTACCAAAGTCCGCTTCGGCCGAACTGTTCCTGCTTTGATTTTTAAGCGTAACTCTGCCGTCGCGCTGCCCATTGGCCCTGTCTCGCCCCCCTTGCCGCGTGCTTTGGGCACAAAGGCTGGCCGGGCTGCCGGCGCGAACAGGGTATCGAGACTGCGACGCATGTCTTCATTGAGTTCGCGCTGTAAATCTGGGTCGGTGACTTGGCCTGTCAGTTGGCGCAGGCGCTTGCGCAAGCCCGCGCGGGCTTCTGCCGTCCCTAAGGGTTCACGTTCTTGCTCGCGCTGGAACAAGAAGCTGCCGAGCGCCAAAGCACTCTCCAAAACCGCTTCTATGCCCGCAGCACCCTTGGCTTTGATCATGTCATCTGGGTCTTGGCCTTCGGGCAAAAAGCCGAAGGCGAGGGTTTTGTCCGCCGATACCAGTGGCAAAGCGCGATCTAAAGCGCGCTCGGCTGCTTTCAGGCCCGCCTTGTCGCCATCAAAACATAGGATGGGCCGCTTTGATGCCTTCCAGATCAAGCCTAATTGGTCTTCCGTTAAGGCTGTCCCCAAAGGCGCTACAGCGGCAAAGCCAGCGCGCTCTAAAGCAATGACATCCATATAGCCTTCAGCCACCAAGATGGGCTTATCCTTGGCTGCCGCCCGCGCCTGCGCATAACGGTAGAGGTTGCGGCTTTTGTTAAAGACCGGGCTATCGGGACCGTTGAGATATTTGGGCTGCCCATCGGGGTCGAGCGTGCGTGCGCCGAAAGAGACGGTGCGGTCGCGCGTATCGGCGATCGTAAACATCACCCGGCCACGGTAAAAATCAAACGGTGCACCACCATCATCAGGCAGTTTCAACAGGCCCGCCTCAACCAGATCGGCCAATTGATGGCCGCCTTGGGTCAAACGGTCTTTCAACCACGTGCGACTGTTCGGGCTGAAGCCTAGGCCAAAGCGCTCCCAATCGGCTTCATTCAAGCCGCGCTTGGTGAGATAGGCGCGAGCTTTCGCCCCTTCCGGGCTGCGCAGCGCTTGGGCGAACGCGGCGCGCGCAGCATCGAGCGCATTGGTCAGGCGCTTGGCTTGGTCATCCTTGGTGATGGCCTCTGGATCACGAGCAGGCAGAGGGATGCCCAGGTCACGCGCCAAGCGCTCTACCGCTTCGGGGAAAGGCACATTCTCTGTGGCAATGATGAAGTCGAGCGCATTGCCGTGCTGGCCGCATCCAAAACAATGATAGGTGCCCTTGGAATCTACCGCATGAAAGCTGGGGGTCGCCTCATTATGAAAGGGGCAGCAGGCCCACATATCGCCGCGTGCGAGATTGGACTTGCGCTTATCCCACGTCACTTTTCGACCGACCACATCCAGTATGGAGGCGCGCGTCAGCACTTCGTCAATAAAGGGGCGGTCAAAGCGGGACATCAGACACGACAATGGGGCTTCAAACCCGAATCATCAAGCCCGCAGCCCATCGCGAGCGAGGCGAATTTCGCCAACCGGTCTCAATTGGGCTTGAACTGCATTTTGAGGACAGCTAGAGGCAGATTACCTGCCAAAATCCTCCCACGATGATAGGTTTAGACCGATGAAACTTTCGACCCAGCTGACTGCTCCCGCCCTCTTGGCCTTCATGGTCGCCACCCCCAGTTTCGCCAGCGAATTGCATGGCACACGCTGGCTGACCGCCAATGGCAGCGGCATCATCCGCATCGAAGCTTGTGGCAAACAGACGTGCGGCCGCATTGTAGGCCCTGGCCCCAAGGCTGACAAAAATGCCGCCACCACAGACACCAAAAATCCGGACCCAAAATTGCGGACGCGCTCGATTGTCGGCATGGCGATTTTGACGGGGTTCACCGCTCAGCCCGATGGGAAGTTCACGGGCGGGCAGATTTATGATCCGACCGAAGGCAAGGTTTATCGCAGTGAGTTTCGCCGAAAGCGCGATGGCAAGTTAGAAGTCAAAGGCTGTGTTGGCCCCATCTGTATCGGCCAAACTTGGACGCCTGCCACCTAAAACAAGAAACCCCGCCTTCGTGCACTACGAAGGCGGGGCCATTGGGTCGGTCCTAATCGGCAAAGCGATCAGGGCGAAGCTTGCATATGCTCCAGCATATATTCAGCGCCGGAAACCTTATATTCTGCAGGCGCTTCCACAAACAAATGCGTCACGACGCCATTGTCAGCGACCAGCGAGAAACGCTGTGAGCGCACGCCCATGCCAAACTTCGACGCATCCATCTCAAGGCCAATCGCCTTGGCGAAATTGCCGCTGCCATCGGCCAGCATGATGATTTCATCGCTGACGCCCTGATCCTTAGCCCAAGCGCCCATGACGAACACATCGTTCACCGACAAACACGCAATCGCGTCGACGCCCTTAGCGGCCAATTCAGCGGCCTTTTCCTTATAGGACGGCAAATGCTTGGCCGAGCAGGTTGGCGTATAGGCGCCGGGGACGGCGAACAAAGCGACCTTTTTGCCGGTAAAAATGTCAGCCGTGGTGCGTGGCGCTGGACCGTCAGCGGTAGGGACCATGAAGGTTGCGTCTGGAAGGCTGTCGCCTACTTTGATTGTCATCTGTCGTTCTCCATCATGGCGGCCATACCATCTTTCCGCCAAAGGGCGTCAGCGCCAGCCGCATGCTTGCTAGATAATCTATCGCCTCTGTGATTCAAAGATATGACCATGCTCAAATGTGGGCGCAAATCTGGGTGCAAATCTGGGTGCAAATCTGGGTGCAGAATTACCGCCGCCTACTTTCGAGATTTTGCCTGCTGTAGGCGCAAGGCGCGACAATTTAACTCAAACGAACAACCTAAAACTAAAAATTCAGACTAGACAGCAAGAGATTTTAGCAACACGATCACTTTATGAGAAACTCGCTGGTCGGACGCTTCCTGATTGCCACCCCTTCAATGGCAGACCGTCGTTTTAAACGCTCGGTGATACTGGTGTGCGACCATGATGAAACCCACGCGATGGGCATTGTGATCAATCGGGCGATGCCGCGCCTGATGTTGCCCGACTTGCTCGACCAATTAGGTATTGATTGCGCAATCCGGGTCCCAGCGATTCCTGTGCTCGATGGTGGGCCCTGTCAGCGAGATCGGGGCTTTGTGCTCCACACTGATGATTGGTCAAGCGATGAGACCACCAGCCCCATCATGGGTGGCTTGCGCATGACGGCCACGCGCGACGTTCTTCAAGCCATTGCCCAAGGCATAAAGCCCAGCCGCGCCACATTGGCCTTGGGTTATTCAGGCTGGGATGCAGGCCAGCTGGAAGCCGAAATCAAGGACAATGCCTGGCTTGTCACCGAAGGCGACATTGACGCAGTCTTTGCCACCGCCAATCTGGACGACAAATGGGAAGATGCTATCAGCCGCTTTGGGCTAGAGCCGTGGCAGATATCGCAGAATGCCGGGCGGGCCTAGGGTGCCATTCCTTTAGGAATGCACCGCCTCATTCGCCTTTAAAGGAGCGCGCAGCACTAGCTGCGCTTGGACCCGAGTATAGATGCGCAACTTTTGTTGCGCGATCCTTTTGGTTCGCATTTGGTGCCCAAAGCGCCCTAAACCTTCAACAGGCCCTCATGAAACTCATTGGCCAAAATGGCATAGAGGACATGGTCCTTCCATTCGCCATTGATTTTTAGATATTGTCTGGCCAGTCCCTCTTCTTGAAAGCCAATGCTTTGCAAAAGGCCGCGGGAACGGAAGTTTGTTGGCACGCAGGCCGCCTGTACGCGGTGTAGACCAAGCGGTCCGAACGCATAAGAGACAACGGCGCGCACGGCAGCGCGGGTGAAGCCCTGCCGCGCAAAAGGTTGACCGACCCAATAGCCAATCGTGCAATCCTGGGCCACGCCGCGACGGATGTTTGAGATATTCACGCCGCCGACAAGCGCATCATCGCTGGAACGAAATACCAAAAATGGCGAAGCCAAGCCCAATTTGACATCATGTCGCCAGCCTTGCAGACGCCAAAGATAGCAAGCGCGCGACAATTCATCGAAACGCCATTCAGGCTCCCAAGGCACCAGCCAAGTCTCGCTCGCTGCCCGTAACTCTGCCCAAGCCTGATAGTCGCCCTTGGTCGCTTCACGCAAATAGACACCCTCACCTTCGAGGCGCAATTTGCTTTCACTTGGATTGACCAGATTGAGAAACACCCCGTTTCGGTCCTTTTGTGCGATTTAGGCGAAGCTTGCCGTGAAAAGGGGTGCCGCCGCAAGCCCTGCGGCCGGTCCAATCGCTGCTGCGGCAGCTAAACCCTGTTCAGCGGCAGCGACAGCCGCACGTGCAGCCTGTTGCACAGCTGGTGCCTCCACGCGCCTAATCCGTGCCGAAACGTCAGAGAGCGGCAAGGGGCGACCATAGAGAAGCGTCTGGCTGACGGCGGCTTCACAGCGGGCGGCGGGGCTTTCAGCGGCCATCATCATACTGGCTTCGAGAATGCGAACCGCGCGTTTAAGTTCCAAAGGCGTTGGGCCATGCTCGGCCATTTGCACCAAATGATCCGCCGTGCGGCGTGCCACATCGCCAGCGTCGGCCGGACCACAGCCGACGGAGACGCAAATACGGCCTGAATCCTCATAAAGGTCGCAGAATGCCTCGACCGAATAGACGAGGCCCCGGGTCTCGCGCAGGTCTTGGAACAGACGCGACGCCATGCCGCCGCCCAAAATCTCACACATAACCCGCGCCGCAATCGCCTCTTCGCCGCCCATACGCGGCCCGGGCAAGGAGAAGGTCAGGTGGACTTGTTCTGCATCGCGCACCTCGCTCAAAGCCCGACCGCCGACTTTGGCGGGCTCGGTCGCGGCGGGATCAAACGGCGCTAAGTCACCAAAAGCGCGTTCAACTTGATCTTCGATCTCGGCCTCATCCAAGGCCCCTGACACGGCGACCAGCATGCTGGACGGAGCATAGGCGCGGCCACGGAAAGCATGGATAGCCGCTTGATCGATGCCAGCGAGGCTGGCCTCATCCCCCAAAATGGGGCGACCCAAAGCATGATCCGGGAAAGCTGCGAACTGATGGAGTACACCACAGCGATCCTCAGGATCGTCAAAGGCTTCACCGATTTCCTGCAGCACTACCCCTTTTTCAAGCGCCAAGTCTTCGGCCCGCAGATGGGGCTTCAACACGAGGTCTGTCGTCAAACCAAGCGCAAACGACGCATCATCGGCGAGGCAACGGGCGAAAAAGCCTGTCCGCTCGTAACCGGTTGCGGCATTAAGATAGATGCCACGGCCTTCAGCTTCTTCAGCGAGGGTGCGCGCATCGCGCCCACCGGCACCCTTGAACACCAAATGTTCCAAGAGATGGGCAATGCCATTTTCGCGCATCGTCTCAGACCGCGTGCCCGCTTTTACCCAAACACCAACGCAGGTGCTGGCGAGGCCCGGGATCGGGTCCATCAGGAGGCGGACGCCATTGGAGAGGGTCTTTAAGCTCGCAGCGCTCATGCTGTGGTGCCGATATGGGCGCGGATATAGGCTTTGACGGCAGCGACATCGGCCGGCATGTCCACCATGACTTCTTTGCGTTCGAGAAGATCGGCGCAATGGCGCGGCAGGCCGGGCGCTTGACCCAAGATGGCCTCAACCGTCTCTGGAAACTTTGCCGGATGAGCGGTCGCCAGCAAGACGCGGGCACCTTTAATCTCATCCTCACCAAAGCGGGCGCGCCAGCCCACCGCCGTGTGCGGACACAAAACTTCCCCGGTCTGTTCAAAACAATCGGCCAAGGCCCAACGCGTTTCTTGGTCGTCAACGCCAAACGCGTCAAAATGCTGTTTCAACATGTCGAGTGCGGGGGCCGGAATGTCAAACGAACCGCTTTGGCCAAACTGGTCATAGAGCTTTTTCAGAACAGCAGCATCACGGCCAACAGCTTCAAAGATAATGCGCTCAAAATTGCTGGCGACACTAATGTCCATCGCCGGGCTTAAGGTCGCAAGGCTTGCTTGGGACTTGGCATAGGTGCCGGTTTCAAAGGCTTGGGCGATCCCGTCATTTGCATTGGTTGCGATCATGATGCGGCCAATCGGTGCCCCGATCATCTTGGCAACATAGCCTGCCAAAGCATCGCCGAAATTGCCCGATGGCACGGTGAAGTTCACGGGGCCCGCGGCAGACAATGCGGTCGAAGCCGCAACATAATAAACCGACTGCGCCATGATGCGGGCCCAGTTGATCGAATTGACCGGCGAAAGCGCGACTTCTTGGGCGAAGTTCTTGTCAGCAAACATTGCTTTCACAAGGGCTTGCGCCGTGTCGAAGTCACCCTCGATATTGAGTGCGTGCACGTTGTCGCCGCCCGAAGCAGTCATAAAGCGGCGCTGCACATCTGACACGCGCCCCTTGGGCATCAGGACAAACAGATCCACGCGGTCAGTTTCTTTCAACGCTTCCACCGCTGCCCCGCCGGTATCGCCCGAGGTAGCGCACACAATGGCCAAGCGCGCGTCCCGGCGCTCCAGCGCAAGGCTGTAAAGCCCGGCCAACAATTGCATCGCAATGTCTTTGAAGGCCAAAGACGGCCCATGGAACAATTCTAAAATATAATCCCCCGGCCCAACTTGCTGCACCGGCGTGATGCCGGGATTAGCCCATTGGCCGCCATAGGCCTCTTCAGTCAGGCCGATGGCTTCGCCCATGCTGAGGTCTTTGCCAGCAAACAAAGACAAAACTGCCGCTGCAGTTTCCGCATAGGGTGCAGTCGCCGCTGCGCGGATTTGCTCCGCACTTAAGCGCGGCCAACTCTCAGGCACATAGAGACCGCCGTCCGGCGCGAGGCCAGTCAAGAGAGCGTCAAGGAAGGAAACCGAGGGGGACCCGCCACGGGTCGAAATATAGCGCATGATTTTGCTTTATCGTGTTGAAGTTTAGGAGGGGGAGCGTCCAAATCGCAGTCGGCCGGTACGGATATGCAGGCCCGTATAGACCCCGATGAGCGCGAAGCCAAACCCCCACCATGTTAAGGCATAGCCTAAGTGTCTTTCGGGGGGGATTTGATTAGCGCCTTTGCTATCGGCCCACGGGTTGATCTGCGTCTGACCGGTCGCCAACGGGTCGACCAGATTGAGGGCAACATAATAAGCAGGCGACCCACCTGTCAGTTTCAAACTGGTTCCCATGGCAGGTAAGTCTGGCCAAAACCAAACGTTCAGGACCGGATCATTATCAGGCGTAAAGCTATTGGCTTTGGCCCCCTTGCGCAGCACGCCACGGTAACTAACCTGCCCAGACAAGGCTGGCACTTTGTTAGCATCAGCTTCGGCGACAAAGCCGCGATCAACGAAAATCCAACCATCTTCCAAGACAACTGGGCTAAAGATGCGATAGCCGCTGATGCCATCGCGTAGCGCGCGCACTTTGACGCTGCGCGGGTCAACCAAGCCAGTCAGCTCTACCGGGCGATAGTCAGGCTGGGATGATTGTAAGGCCGCTGCAACTGACACAGGCGCAGTGGCGGTACTAAGTGCGGGCGCGCGCGACTTCTCAACATATTTGGCCCATTGCCAATCACCGAGCATGTATAAAATGCCTAAGCAGATGATCGACAAGACGGTCAAAACCGGCATGGGACGAAAGCTGGCTTTGGACTCTGCGGCTGTCTTGGGTGGGTCTGCTTCGGGTTCAGCCACTAGCACAGACTCTGCAAGGGATGCGGGTCCCACGTCAGGCTGGGCCTTAGGAGCCGTTGCACTTGCTTTGCCCCGCACTTTTAGACCGGCAGGAACCCAGCCTTCTGGGGTTTCGACTAGAGGCGGCTTAGTCATGGGGATACTTTCGAGCCTGCTGACCTTCGCCTGCCCGATAGCGCCATTGCATGGCAAACATCATTGCCTTGAAGGGTCGCAACAAGCCGATGCATACGGCTGCGGTGAACGGCAAAGCGATCAGAATAAGGAGCCAAATCGGCGGGCGAAAGGCTAATTCAGCGATCAGGATCAACGGCACACATATGGCACCAGCCGCCAGAATAACAAAAACGGCCGGGCCGTCACCAGCATCTTCGATGGAAAAATCGGCTTTGCAGGATGGGCAACAGGGCTTGATCGTCAACAAGCCGTCAAACAGGGGTGCCTGCCCGCAATTGGGACACAAGCTCAGCAGCCCTGCCTTCCACACATTTACCGCCATCTATTTCTGTCCAGTCAATCTGGTTCACCAATTTTGGTTTCGTGCGCCCCCTTAGCACAAACGATCCGGCGCGCGGACAGGTTTTGCAGAAACAAGGGCTTGAAACGACAATGGGCGGGAGTTGCCTCCCGCCCACTCAGTCTGTGATGTAGCGCCAGCTTACGCGAAGGCTACGTAGACGAAGGCAAACAAGAACAGCCACACCACGTCCACGAAGTGCCAGTACCAAGCAGCCGCTTCAAAGCCAAAGTGCTTCTTTTCGGTGAAGTGGCCAGCCATCAGGCGGAATAAGCAGACCGCCAAGAAGATGGTGCCGATGATGACGTGTGCGCCGTGGAAGCCTGTCGCCATAAAGAAGGACGAGCCATAAACGCCAACGGTTTCACCGCCGAAGCCGAAATATTTTTCATGCAAGGCATGCTCATATTCCAGAACCTGCAATCCGGTGAAGCCCAAGCCCAACAGAACCGTAATGATCAAGCCTAATTGCGCACCTTTGCGGTTGCCTTCTTGCAACGAATGGTGCGCCCAGGTGACCGTGGTGCCCGACAGCAACAGAACCAGCGTGTTCATGAGTGGCAGGTGGAACGCATCAAGGGTTTCGACCCCTTCTGGCGGCCAAGTTGCCCAAGCCGAAGCGACTTCTGGGATGGTGGAGAGCGTGCGCTCATCGGCATACAAGCCGACTTCAAAGAACATCCAGAACCAAGCCACGAAGAACATGACTTCAGAGGCAATGAACAAGATCATGCCATACCGCAGGCCAATGCCGACGACAGGTGTATGATCGCCCTTATGGCTTTCCTTGATCACATCGCCCCACCAAGAGGCCATGCAGTAAATCGTGAAGAGGAAGCCACCGACCAAAACGATCGGGTCGCCCTTGCCCAAGAGCCAGTACCATTGCTGGGACGTCTTGAAGTCTGCGATTGTTTTGGCCTGCAGTGCAGGATCGAGACCTTGGAAGCCGGAATTGGCCTGAAGGCCAGCTTCAACGGTTTTCCAGCCACCAGCCAAAGCAGCTTTGGCCGCTTCTTCATTGGCGAAATAGCCTTGGATGACCGACAAAGGATCATCGACAAAGCCCTTCATGAAGATAACGGCACCAATGGCCAGAATGAAAAGTGCCAGCGACGATACAACCGGCCAAGGGCTGGGATCGACGAGGTGGTAGTCATGTTTTACGGCGGCGTGACCCATGTTTTGGCCCTGTACTATGTCCCGACGCTGTAGGCGCGGGAATCCCCAAGTTCTTCTAGTCGTTTAGCGCGTTCTTGCCGAAAGAGGCAACCACCGAAAGCCGTTTTACTTCAGCTTCCTTCACTGGGTTGTCACCGTAGGTGCTGCCCCACCGGCTTGCGCTTGCACTATCGCTTTATCGCCTGCTTCAAAAAACGTGTAAGACAGGGTCACTTCTGTGACTTCATCGACATTGCGGTCGGTAGCCAGCGATGGGTCAACGTAAAAGATCACTGGCAATTCCATGCTTTCGCCCGGTTGCAGCGTGCGATCTTGGAAGCAGAAGCACTCCAACTTTTGAAAATAGGGACCAACCTTGTGTGGCGTGACATTGTAAGTGGCCACCGCTGTGACGGGTCGGTTGGACTCATTTTTGACGGTATAAAAGGCCAAGCCATTTTCGCCGAGCTTTAGCGAAACCACTGGCTTCTCGGGCTTAAACGACCAAGGCACGCCGGGGGCCACATTGGCGTCAAAGCGGACCTGAATGGTGCGGCTCAAGACTTGACTGGCGGCTTCTGTGGCGACTTGCGTGGTGCCGCCATAGCCCGTAATTTGGCAAAACAGCTGATAAAGCGGCACTGCGGCGTAAGAGGCACCCAGCATGGTCAGAGGCACCAAGCCTGCCATCAAGCCAAAACGTGCTTTCTTGCTCATTGCCATCGGCTGCTCCTAAAACGGCTTGTTCAGGGCATGGCCCTGTAGACGGACCATGGTCACCAAAAACACAATCGCAACAAAGCCAAAGAGGCAAAGGGCAATAGCCAAGCTGCGACGATTGCGGGCAGCGATCGGGTCGAGGGGCGCTTTATCGGTCATTATCTTCGCCTTGCAAACGTGTAAAATTGTCTCAGTCTCAGAACCCACTTTTCCTAACCTAAGGCCAAAGCCTTAGCCGAAAAGGGGCGCGTGCAGGCCGAAACCGTGTTCAACCAGCAATGCGGCAAACAGCGCCGTCAAGTAAAGTAACGAAAAGGCGAACAAGTCGCGCGCGGGGCGATTGTCGATCTGCTTATCGGAGTAAAGTGCACGGCCTTCCTCCCGGCCGTCCGCATCGCCAGCGCGGGAGCGGAAGACACGCCAAGCCAACAGAAGGAAAACAAGGCCGGTCGAAATCGACACCCAAGCATAAATCTCACCGCCTAACCCTGTCCAAACGGGCAACACACCAACGATCACTAGAGCGATTGAGTACAGAAAAATCTGCAAACGGGTTGAAGCTGGGCCCTTGGCAACCGGCATCATCGGCACATTGGCCGACGCATAATCGCCTGCTTTGTAAAGGGCCAAAGCCCAAGAATGCGGCGGGGTCCACAAGAAAATGATCCCAACCAAGAGCCAAGCGTCCAGAGGCATATCCCCGGTTGCTACCGCCCAAGCCACCAGTGGCGGCAAGGCCCCAGCAAGTCCGCCAATCACAATATTCTGTGGGGTCGAGCGTTTGAGCCACATGGAATAAACCACGGCGTAGAAGAAGATTGTGAAGGCCAAGAGGCTTGCCGCGAGATAGTCTTTTGCAGTCAATGCTAAGAGCAACACCGACAAAATGCTCATCACAATGCCCATCGCCAAGGCTTCGTCCTTATGGACAAGGCCTGCCGGTACTGGGCGCATACGCGTGCGCTTCATCAGACCATCAATATCGGCATCATACCACATGTTGAGCGCGCCTGCCGCCCCTGCCCCCATGGCAATGGCGAAAATCGCGAGAGCGCCCAAGATTGGATTATGGTCACCCGGCGCGCACAAATAGCCAACAACCGCTGTAAAAATCACAAGCGACATCACGCGCGGCTTCATCAAGTCGAGATAATCCTTCCAGTCGGCAATACGCCGCTTGGGTTGGACATCACCAGGATTTTCGCCAGGCAGATTTTGAGCGGGGATTTCGGTCATGATGGCTTTCTACGAAACACGCCCCCGAAGTGGACCTTCGGGAGCGTGTAAAGTCCGGTTAAGTACCGAGGTTAGGATCAGTGGTGATCCTTGGCCTCAATCTTTGGAAGTTCCGAGAATTGGTGGAACGGAGGAGGCGACGACAAGGTCCACTCCAAGGTGGTTGCCGCAGGACCCCATGGGTTTGCACCCGCAGGACGACGGCGCAGCACGAACATGTCCAACAGCATGATGAAGAAGATCCCCATACCTGCGATTGTGATGAAGTAGCCGTAAGACGAGATCAAGTTGAAGTAAGCGAACGCTTCTGGATAATCCACATACCGGCGTGGCATGCCCTGCAGACCCAAGAAGTGCTGTGGGAAGAAGATCAAGTTCACGCCCACAAACATCACCCAGAAGTGCAGATTACCCAACACTTCGGAATATTTCAGGCCGCTCATCTTCGGGATCCAGTAGTAGAAGCCCGCAAAGATCGCGAACACCGCACCCAAGGACAGCACGTAGTGGAAGTGTGCCACCACATAATAGGTGTCGTGCAGCACGGTATCTACGCCCGCGTTGGCCAGCACAACCCCGGTTACACCACCGACGGTGAACAGGAAGATGAAGCCGATTGCCCAAAGCATCGGGGTTTTGAAGTCAATCGAACCGCCCCACATGGTAGCAATCCACGAGAAGATCTTAATGCCCGTTGGCACCGCGATGATCATGGTTGCAGCCACGAAATAGGCTTTCAAATCAACGTCCATACCGACTGTATACATGTGGTGCGCCCACACGATGAAGCCGATGAAGCCGATGGCCACCATGGCGTAGGCCATTGCGAGGTAGCCGAACACAGGCTTGTTCGCGAAGGTCGAGACGACATGGCTGATGATGCCAAAGCCTGGCAAAATCAGGATGTACACTTCTGGGTGACCGAAGAACCAGAACAAGTGCTGGTACATGATTGGGTCGCCGCCTTGGGCAGGGTCGAAGAAGCCCGTGCCAAAGTTACGGTCGGTCAACAACATGGTGATGGCACCAGCCAGAACAGGCAAGGACAACAACAACAACCAGACGGTGACCAGAACCGACCACACGAACAGCGGCATCTTGTGCAAGGTCATGCCAGGAGCGCGCATATTGAAGATGGTGGTGATGAAGTTAATCGCGCCCAAGATCGAGCTGATACCGGCGATGTGAAGCGACAGGATCAACAAGTCCATCGACGGACCATTATGGCCCGAGGTCGACAGCGGTGGATAAAGCACCCAACCGCCGCCAAAGCCAGGATCTGCACCTTGACCGGGGACGACCATGGAGAGTGCGCCCAGTGCAAAGGAGAATGGCAACAACCAGAAGGAGATGTTGTTCATGCGTGGGAAGGCCATGTCTGGCGCGCCAATTTGCAAAGGCACGAACCAGTTACCAAAGCCACCAATCATCGCAGGCATAACCATGAAGAAGATCATGATCAGGCCGTGCATGGTGACAACCACATTGTAATTATGGGCATTGCCCCAAGGGCCTTGCGCAGTTGGGTCGCCTGCGACGCCGAAATATTGCAGGCCGGGTTCCATCAACTCCATCCGGATCATGCCGGACAGCGCGCCACCAAAGATCCCCGCGAAAATCGCGAAAACCAAATACATGGTGCCAATGTCTTTGTGGTTGGTCGACAACAGCCAACGCATGGGATTGAAGACCGATGGACGGTCGCTCAAATCCGCCATCGCGGGGGCTTCAAGATGAGCAGCAGTGCTTGCCATGTTCAATATGTCCCTGAGATTTAATTGGCTTGGGCCGAAGCGGCCGTGGAGGTTGAGGTAGCAGCAAATTGAGCCGCTGCAGGATTGGTCGAGCCAGCATCAGCCGACTTTTGCGAGGCAATCCACGCATCAAACTCAGCTTGTGGCACAGCTTTGACTTCGATCGGCATATAAGCATGCTTCACGCCGCAGATTTCCGAGCACTGACCATAATACAGGCCTGGCTTGTCAACGCGGAACCAAGCTTCGTTCAAGCGACCTGGCACAGCGTCCATCTTCACGCCGAACGATGGCATGGCCCACGAGTGAATCACGTCAGAAGCGGTCACTTGCACGCGAACAACCTTGCCAACGGGGACGACGACAGCATTGTCCGTGCCCAAAAGATAAGGCTTACCGGCGGCGTTCGCCTCATCCTGCGGCAACATGTTGGAGTCAAAACCTACGCCCTCTGCATCGGCATACTCATAGCTCCAATACCATTGGTGCCCAGTAACCTTCAACGTCATGTCGTATTTGGCAGGGGTTTGATCTTCTTTATACAACAATGGGAATGAGAAGGCCGAAATACCCACCAAGATCAAGACGGGGATCAAGGTCCACACAATTTCGATTGTCGTGTTGTGCGTGAACTTCGCAGGCACTGGATTAGCCTGCTTGTTAAAGCGGATGATGCAATAAGCCAACAAACCCGCTACAAACAGCGAGATCAATACGATGATCGGCAACAGGATCACATCGTGAAAGAAGGTGATGTCCCGTGCGACTTCCGTCACTGGAGGCTGAAGTGCATAGCCCTTATCAACGGGCTGATCTGCCCAAGCAAATCCAGCGGCCGATGCCGCAGTGATCAATCCAGCCAATCCTGCCGATTGCCAACGACGCATATGATGCTCCCCTTAACCACGTCAAAACCCATGACGTGACCTCATCGAACCGAACTAGCTCTCTGAGACCATTTGTCACGTGCGTCGATGTGTACAAATTGTCGCAGGGCAACAAAGAGTCGCCCTAATCAAACAAGGCCATAACACGCCTAGGCGGCGCGGGGAAAGTGGGGCGACACATTGGAAACACCATGCTTTTCAGTAAGCCGCTGTGTGCTTCTGCGTCTCGAGAGTCTTGCTTGCGGATTGTTTGGGCCAGCTTAATCGCCGAAAACGAGTAGATTCGGCTTTGTCCGACGGAATTGGCGCAAAACCTTGGTCGACTTGCCGATATGGCTGGCTGTATCCCTCATTTGCATTGCCGCCAACACTGCTTAAGTCTGCGTCCATGTTGGAAGGAACACCCATGACTGAGCAGATGACCGAACAAACCCTCGCGCCCCTTTCCGAATTGGCCTTGGCGGCAGGCTCTGAAGCGGTACTCAAAGAGGCACTTTATCAGGCCGATGATGGGGAATTGTTCTTAGAGCGCGCTCGCGGCGAAAGCTTTGTCTGGGATGATGGGCGTTTAAAATCAGCTTCTTATGATTCTGATGAGGGCTTTGGTCTGCGTGTCGTTGCCGGGGAAGCCGCCGGCTATGCCCATGCCAATGAGCTGTCACAAGCCTCGCTCAAGCGCGCCGCAGCCGCTGCCAGCATCGCCAAGCGCGGCCATTCAGGGAGCTTGGCGGAAGCCCCTGCCCGCACCAATGCGAAGCTTTACAGTGACAGCGACCCACTGTCTGCGCCCAGTTTTGAAGCCAAAATTGCCACCTTGGGCGAGATTGACGCTTATGTACGGGCCAAAGACTCACGGGTTGTTCAAGTTTCCGTGTCGCTGGCGGCATCGCGGAAGGAAATCGCGATTGTGCGCCTTGATGGTGATGTGCGCACGGATACCCGGCCTTTGGTGCGGGTCAATGTCTCTGTCACCGCTGAAAAAGATGGTCGGCGTGAGAGTGGGTCCGCAGGCGCTGGTGGGCGGGCCGATTATGCACAATGGATCGAAGAAGGTCATTTAAAGGCCCTCGCCGATGAAGCGCTGCGCGTCGCTCTGGTCAATCTAGACGCCATACCCGCCCCTGCTGGCGAAATGGATGTGGTGTTGGGGCCTGGCTGGCCCGGCATTTTATTGCATGAAGCTGTGGGTCACGGCCTTGAGGGTGACTTCAACCGCAAGGGCACCTCGGCCTTTGCCGGGATGATCGGCCAGCGCGTTGCCTCGCCCGGCGTCACCGTTGTCGATGACGGTACTTTGCCGGATCGTCGCGGTTCTTTGACCATTGATGATGAAGGCACACCGACCCAACGTACCGTCTTGATCGAGGATGGGATTCTGGTCGGCTATCTGCAAGACAGGATGAATGCGCGCCTCATGGGTGTTGCCCCAACCGGCAACGGTCGCCGCGAAAGCTATGCGCATAGCCCCATGCCCCGCATGACCAATACGACGATGGAATCAGGTTCGATGGACCCAGCCGAGATTGTCGCCAGCCTGAAGCGCGGTATCTATGCAACCAATTTCGGCGGCGGCTCGGTCGACATCACGTCTGGCAAATTCGTGTTCCAATGCACCGAGGCTTATTTGGTTGAAAATGGGAAGATCATTGCCCCCGTCAAAGGTGCCAGCCTGATTGGCGACGGCCCAACCTCACTCACCAAAATCTCGATGATTGGCAATGATGCAGAACTCGACAACGGCGTCGGCACCTGCGGCAAAGCCGGCCAATCCGTCCCCGTCGGCGTCGGCCAACCCACCTTGCGCATCGGCGGCCTGACCGTGGGCGGCGCGGGGTAAGAAGAGAGTTGATTTGTGTACACAAAACGTGTATGCATCGATCTCGATACACAAATTCTGTAACCCGTCAGGCAATGGCCAAGCCTATGGTCTAGCGTAACCTATTGTGCGGCCACACTCAGGTCCCTTCGCTATCTTGGCGAAGAGACTGGCCTTCACGGTTACGCCTATGGATTTTGAATGGGATCATGAAAAGAATAAAGCGAATATCCTGAAGCACGGCGTTGATTTCATTGATGCCATGCTGATCTTCGAGACCTTTGTCCTCTCGGCGGTGGATCGCAGACACGATTATGGTGAGCAACGCGGTCGTTCGATTGGCATCGTTGATGATGATTGTTTTGTCGTCGTCCATACCCAAAGAGGGAGTTCGGTGCGCCTGATCAGCGCTTGGAAAGGTGGAACAGATGAGCGTGAACTCTATCGTGCGTATGTCTCTCGAAGAAGCGCGAGCCAGGCGTGATCGCGGCGAGACCCGTACGCGCAAGGATGCCCCAATTGGCCCATCCTTGGGCCCTGACTTCTGGGCAGATGCCGTCCTCGTAGAACCTCAAACCCGCAAATCGGTTCATTTGCGCTTGCAAGCAGAGGTCTACGACTTCTTCGTCGCGCAAAGTGGTGGCAAGGGACATATCAAGAAAATGCAGCAAGTCCTCAAAGCTTATGTGGATGCCCATAAATAAGGGGCCGTTTGCGCAAGGTTCCGCCTGTGTCATCAACCCGTCGCGCCATGGCCTTAAGGCGGTTTTGCCCGTAAGCTAATAGGGCTTTCACTTTGAGGAGAAGCCAGATGTCATTTAATATCCAAGAATTGATTACCAAAGTCGGCGGTGCCGACTTCCTCAAAACCCTCGGCGACAAAGTCGGCCTTGAAGCCGAGCGCGCGCAAACCTTGGCTGCCGACCTGTTGGCTCATGCCAAGGAGACTGGCGGCGATATCATGGGTTCGGCCCAAATCATCGCAGAGAAAACCGGCCTGCCTCTGGAGCAAGTGCAAGGCGTCGCCGCTGGCCTATCCACCAGCCTTGGCGCCAAAGCGGCGGAATTGACAGGTGCCGCTCAAACCTTCGTCGGCGACATGCTGGGCAAGCTGAAAGACACCCCGCTGTCGGGCATGGTCACAAGCCTCGACAAGGACGGCGATGGCAATCCTGTCAATGACCTGACCGACATGGCCAAGAATGCATTGGGCGGCCTGTTCGGGGCAAAGAAATAATCCAGACCGGGGGGCGCGTCAGGTCTCTGTCGCGCCCGCTTGACCCTCCAGCCAAAACCCCGAAATTGGTTTAGGACTTTCACCAGATCGGCGACATGGCTAGGACTCTGCCCTAATGACCCAGTTTCAAACCGACATTTTGCCGACCCTTATCAAAACTGGCTTAGAAACCGCCGTTAATCTAGGTTTGAAGGCGCTTGGCGCGATCGCTTTGTGGTTTATCGGTCGCTGGGTGATCAGCTTGATCGGTCGCGCCATTACACGCGCGCTCCTCCACAATGCGATGGACAGGACGATCAAGACGTGGATCGGCTCCATCGTCACCATCGGCCTCAACATCTTTCTGGTCATCGCCATCCTCAATGTCTTTGGCATTGAGACAACGAGCTTGGCAGCCTTGGTGGCGGCAGCTGGTCTGGCGGTTGGCGCGGCTTGGTCGGGCTTGTTGTCTAACTTTGCGGCAGGGGTGTTCTTGATCCTGTTTAAACCGTTCAAAGTCGGCGACTTCATCACAGCAGCAGGCGTAACTGGCACCGTCACCGAAATCGGCATGTTTGCGACCGCGATCAACACGCTGGAGAATGTGCGCACCATCATTGGCAATAATGCGGTCTCCACCGCCATTATTCAAAACTATTCGGCCAATCCCTATCGAGCGGTGGACTTGCGCGTGCAACTTGCCGCGAGCGTCAGCCCGGATGAAGCGAGGGCCATGCTGCTTAAGGCGGTTTCAGCCATTCCCAATGTCATTGCAGACCCCGCCCCTGTGATTGAGATCATTGAGTTTACCGAAGCTGGCCCCAAGCTTTTGGTCCGGCCCTTCTGCCATAATGATCATTATTGGCAAGTGGTATATGATACCCATAAAGCGATTGCCGCGACCTTCGGCGACGCAGGCTTCCCACAGCCTTCAGTCGCCCGCGCCGTCAAAAACGTCTGACTTGAACGAGAGGAGCATTCCATGGCCCAGCCCCCGCTTTCCTTTGAACCAACCATGGTGTGTGAGGATCTAACGGCGCGGCAAATGTATGCCCGCGTCAAAGCCAATCCCAACCGCGCCAAGTTTGGCATTGGCACGAAGCTCGCCATCGTCAATATCGACTTTCAACAGGCCTATACGCGGCCGGACCTGTTCCCCAATACCTCTTACGTGACCGATCCACGCCAGATTGAGCACACCAATCGCATCAGCGCCTTGGCGCGGACCGCTGGCATGCCCGTCATCTGGACGCGCGTTGCCTATAAGCCGGACGCAGGCGATGCAGGCGTTTGGGGCACGCGCACCAACACGCCCGACAGCTTACAAAACATCAAATATGACAGCGAGCGCCACCAGTTCGATCCCCGCTGCGAGATCGACCATTCAGTAGACCTTACCTATACTAAGCGCATGCCATCGGCCTTTTTTGAGACCCAACTTGCCAGCTACCTCGTCTGGCATCGGGTCGATACGCTGGTAATCACCGGCGGCTCAACATCAGGCTGCGTCCGCGCAACGGCAGTCGATAGCCTCAGCCACGGTTATCGCACGATCGTGCCAGAAGAATGCGTGGCCGATAAACACGAAAGCTATCACTTCGCCAATTTGACGGACCTATTGTTGAAATATGCCGATGTGGTGGGTGTAGATGAGATTGATGCCTGGTTTGCTGGGCGCGCGCGCTAAGGGGACTGAGCAGCACGGCCCTCTTCTATCTGATCATCCCCTCACCCAATCGCCTCATCCAGCAACAGCGCCCGGGCATAACGCACGGGCGGTGAGCCAAAACCCAATATCCCATCGTGATAGGCCTTCAGCTTGAATGCCGCGCCTTGTTTGGCTTTGGCCGCCGCGCGGGTTTCCATATGTTCAGCGAAGCCAACGAAATAGGTGGAAAGTTGGGTGACGGATAATTGCGCGCGACGCCATTTGCCAGCGGCTTCGCGTTCTTCTTGGAAGGCGGTTTCGGTCAAGAAGGTCATGACTTGGGCCTCACTCCAGCCATCAACATGAATGCCTTGGTCGATGATGGCATTGGTGATGGTGCGCAAAAGCACCTTTAACTGGGTCAATCGATAAAGCGGATCGTCGGCCATAAAGCCTTCTTCGACCATCACCGTCTCGGCATAGACCGCCCAGCCTTCGACAAAGCTGCCCGAGCTTAAAACGGCGCGCAGGATCGATGGATAGGAATTGGCGTGGAAAATCTGGACATAATGGCCAGGCATCGCCTCATGCACAGCAATGTCTTGAATGCCGCGGCGATTGTATTCGCGGGTAAACGAGATCGCTTGCTCTTCCGTCCAATCGTCGGGAATGGGCGAGACGGCATAAAAAGTGTCCAAGTGCTTCTCTAGCGGCCCAGGACTATCGCAATAGGCAACCGAGAAGCCGCGCTGGAATTCCGGCATCAGGATGATGCGGACCGGGCCGTTGGGTAGGGTGATCAAATCCTTTTCCACGACAAATTTGCGGGCGATTTCGGTGGCCTCTGTCGACACTTCCACCAATTTATCCCGCGCGGGCCGATCTGCTGCGGCGAGGTCAAGGGCAGCGCGAATGGCTTTTTGCTGTTCGGCAGGCGTTGGTGCAGCCGGTAACGGTGGGGCATCGGCCCTACCCGACAAGGCTTTCACGGAAACCGCATACATCTCGGCCCGCACATCGCGGACCGCTTGTTCTGCCCGGCGGCGAATCTCTTGCCGTGAAAGCGGCGATAGGAGGGTGTAGGTCAGTTGCTTATCAAACCGGGCGGCACCCGCCCGGAAGTCTGCCTTGGCAGCGGGAACCAAAGTCTGATCGATCCAGCTTTGGTGGGCATCAACGGCAGCCCAGAACGCCGCGATCGCATTCAAAAGCGCATCGCGCTCGGGTTGGGTTAAGGCGTCCATGGCCGGGATAACCATATCTGTAATGATGGACTTCAGGCCCTGATTT
Source organism: Aquidulcibacter sp. (assembly GCA_027532555.1). Taxonomy (GTDB): domain Bacteria; phylum Pseudomonadota; class Alphaproteobacteria; order Caulobacterales; family Aquidulcibacteraceae; genus Aquidulcibacter; species Aquidulcibacter rimovensis. The sequence continues at coordinate 16,465 of JAPZTJ010000073.1, read as the reverse complement.
TGCGCCGCATAGGTCACCGCATGCGGGGTCGGTACGCGCGCGGGCACAAGGCTTTCACGCGCATTGGCTAGGAAGCCGGGCAGAAGTTTCAGGCGCGCAGTCACATTGTTCAATCGCTGGGGCAAGGGCGCAAAATCGCGCGCCATCAAAGTGTAGAGCGCACTGCCTGCAGCATCTTGCCAGAGCAAGGGGTTCCACGCCCAATCTTCCAGCGTTTCGGTCGTCCAGATTTGCGACTCAAGCGCGTTGACCAGCATCGCCCGATCGACCTGATTGGCACGCGAAAGGGTACCAGGTGCGAGCGCGTTTAGACGTGTTAGGATGGACTTTGCAAAGTTCAGCGAGGCGGCGCGGCCCGCAGGGGTATAATCATTCAACAAATGGTCGAACCGATGATCGCCAGTCCAAGTCGCCGAGACGGGGCTTAAGCGCATCGACTGGTCGAGCCAGTCTGCCGCGATCTTCGCGAAACTGGCATCGGGGCCCGTTTGTCCTTTGGCCCATAGGACGGTGGGGAGGAACGGCACCGCCGCACTGGCCCCCAAGGCACCTAGAACGGTACGACGCGAGTTTTGACCTGATTGGGGCATGCTTTAGTCTCCCAGCTTGCTATTCGATCAGCACTATAGGGCCGGGTTGGATCGCCTGTCATCCCTACCAACATGTGTGCAAGTAGCCTAAAGCGCTGCATCCGGGGCGCGCACATCTACCCCGAAGGGAACAAAGTGCTTCGTGTTTTGAGTGATAATCGTCAGATCATGGACTTTGGCGATACCTGCAATTGCTGCATCCGCCATGCCCGGATTATGCCCAGACGCTGTGGCCCTTGCCTCAAGTTGCCCGCCAATAGCTGCTGCCGCCACATCGATCGTGAGAATCCGGTCTTCATAATTGGCCACAAGGCCCAAGAGCCAGCGCCTGAGTTCGGCGGCCTTTACGTCTACCCCCTTATGTTCAAGGAGCGCTATTCCTTTCTCAATCTCGTGGATCGTCACCACGGACAGAAAGAGCTTGCCACCGGCATCCATCTGGTCGAGCCAAGCCAAGAACTGAGGCGATGCATTCCGCCGCGACGGTGAAAGCATCGAAATGATATTTGTATCAAGCAGATAACCGCTCAAAGAACCACATCTCGCGATGGGCTGGGGTTTCTGTCAAGAAGATCGGTCGGCATTGCCTGAAGATAGGCAATCAAGCCAGAACGCTTACGTTCCAATGCCTTACGGGCAATTTCACCTGCCTCAATGGAGACAAGAGTGGCAACGGGCTTGCCATGACGGGTAATAGTCACGAAGTCACCTTTCATGGCATCGTCGACTAAGCTAGAAAAATCTGCCTTGGCATCTTTGAGATTGATCGTCTGCATCACCGCTCACAAAAAGTAGTCACATGTGACTACAATACTCGATTTCCACCGGTTCGCAAGTTTAGTCGCCCTTATGGCTTAGCACGCTAATCACCGCCCCCCTTGCCTTCACCCAACAGGTCGCGCAAACTTTGCCTATGCAGGCTGACCCAAATCTCTATGACGACTGGCCCTATCTGAACCGGCCGAAAATTATCTGGCCCGAGCAGAAGAAGCTCGCTTTCTGGATAGCGCCCAATATCGAATATTATGAGTTCATGCCGCCGGTGAACCCAAAGCGGCCGGGCTGGCCCAAGCCGTCTCCTGACGTTGTCGGCTATTCCCAGCGCGATTGGGGCAATCGGGTCGGTCATCAACGGCTGATGGAGATGCTGGACCGGCACGAGTTGCGCGGCTCCATCTCACTCAATGTTGCTATGTGTCAGCATTGCCCCGAGATCATCGAAGCTTGTGTGGAACGCAAATGGGAGTTTTTCTCCCACGGCATTTATAACACGCGCTATTCTTATGAGATGGATGAGGCCCAAGAGCGGGCCGTGTTGGAAGATTCCATCGCTACGGTTCAAGCCGCAACGGGCCAGCGTATTCGCGGCTATCTGGCCCCCGCCCTAACCCATACGGAACGTACGCTCGACCTCATAGCCGAATATGATTTTTGGTACACGTGCGATCTCTTCCAAGACGACCAACCCCAGCCGATCAAAACCAAGACGGGCAAACTGATGAGCATGCCTTATTCGCTGGAGGTCAATGACGTCATCACCTATGGCGCGCTGGCAATGAGTGCAGAGCGCTACGCGGATGTATTGATGCGCCATTTTGACCAATTACTGGAAGAAGGTGGCGAAAGCGGTACGGTTATGTGCATCCCACTCCATGCCTATCTGGTTAGCCAAAGCCATCGGATCAAAGCGTTTGAGCGGGCGTTGAGCTATATCACCTCGCACAAGGATGAAGTGTGGTTTACCACCGCCGTTGAAATTGCCGGTCACTACCGCGAACATTGTTGGGACCAAACCTTGGCCGATGTTGCAGGCCGAGGGCTCGCCACAGGCGGGACAGGGTTTTCCTGATGCAGATCAGGGCGCTGACCGAAGCCTTAGACCCGCGCCAGTTGGAGGATTTGAGCGCGCTTCTAATCGATGCGGTTGAAGGTGGTGCCTCATTAGGATTTCTCACGCCGATGGATCCAGAACGTGCACAGACCTATTGGGAGGGCGTGTCCAAAGCCGTTCAAGCGGGTGACAAGGCCTTATTAGTGGCTGAGATCGAAGGAGCGATCTTGGGCACGGTTCAAGTCGTTCTGGACATGCCACAGAACCAACCCCATCGTGGCGAAATCTCCAAAATGATTGTTCACACCAAAGTCCGCCAATTGGGCCTTGGAATGCGGCTGTTGGTTGCCGCAGAAGAACGAGCGCACATTGCAGGGAAATCGCTGTTGGTGCTCGACACCCAAACCGGTTCGGCCGCCGAACATCTCTACCGGAAAGCGGGCTATACCCCCCTACCGCCTTTGCCGGATTATGCGCTGACGCCTGACGGCGTGCTCGCCCCCACGACGATTTTTTGGAAGCGGATTTAGCCCGTCCTTGAACCTTACAAGCATTTAACTGGCTCGTCACATTGGGTTCTGGCAGGACAAGCGCGGGACGACTTTAATCTGGGGAAATCATTATGAACTTCAAATTAGGAGCGGCCGCCGCCCTGGCGCTGGCGACTGCTTTGGGCGGTTGTGTCAGCATTAATGTCAACGAAGCCGACGAAAAGGTGGACGTGGCCCCTATGCCATCGGCTCTTGTCGGTACTTGGGATGTCTCCCTCTATAGCGACCCGAATGCAGAGCCCAGCAAGACCGAATTTGTTGTCACGGAAGTCACGGCAGGTACCTTCAAAGGCACATTCTACGGCAGCGAGATCCAAAATGGCCGCTATACGATTAAGGGCAATGAGATCGTGTTTGCGGGTCGCACTGCCGATCTTTCCGGTGCCTATTGGCACTCTGGCCGGATGCGCGCCAATTCAGTCATCCAAGGCCAGACCCTATCTGACGGCCGCAATTTCCTGATGGCTTGGACGGCGCGCCGGAAGCGTTAAGGAAAAGCGCGACTACCGCACGACTTTCAGCAATTTACGCTCGAGCACATCCAAAGTCGCGGCCAATTCATGGCCGCGCTTTAAAATTTGGCCAGCGGAGCCCGTGACGCTCCACTGCCCTTGTTTAGACGCCAAGGCAGGGCGTTTCTCGATACGATAAAGCGGGTTCTCACTCGCGCGGCGAAAGATGGAGAAAGTGACGGCATCGGGGCCATCATCAATGGCATAGTCGCGCCATTCGCCGGCCATTTGCCCGCGCCCATAGAGGTTGAGGATCACATCAAATTCGCGCCGCTCAAACCAGATTTTCGGCGCACGACGCGGTAATGACTGGGCGGAAGTATCAAAGCTCATGGCCTAATCTAGGCCCGGTTTGAAGCGGCTGACAAGGGGTTGCTACAAGTTAGAATAAACGAGATTTGAAGTATCCGCGCAACTTTGATCCATGCGGATAAAACGCGCTCTTTTAGACCGCCACCAGCCCCTGCGGCTTAGGACCATAAGCGGTTTCCCAACTGGTGGCCTTTGTAACAAGGAAAGTCTTGGACTTTACGGTGTCCAATTCCATAAAGTCACCCCGCACACGCTCTGGCGTAATGCTCACCAAAGTATAGCCGCGCTTGGTTTCTTCATGCCATTCCACTTCTGGATTGGCGCGGGTGATGAGCTCATTGAGAGCTGCCCCTTCCAAACCAAAATTCGCGAAGGTATCGGCGATGCTGGGGCTGGTCACGGACGTACCGCCGAACTCAACGCCGCGAACTTCACCTGCGGCATCCTTTAGCGTGTTGGCCCAGGCCGAATGGGTATCACCCGTGCAGACGATGAGGCGTGCGCCAGCTGCTTTGGCAGATTCATAGAGGCGTTCGCGTGCTGCCGGATAGCCGTCCCAGGCGTCCAAGTTGAACGGCACATTGAATTGGGAAAGTTCAAAGAAGGATTTGGTCTGAGGGCGTGCTTTGGCAATAGCCTCACGCACGCTGGGCGGCAGGCCTGCATTAAAGTTGGGCGAGGTGACGCGGGCCATAATGATTTGATTGCCCAAGACCTGCCACTTCTTGCCGGATTTCACAGACTTGGTTAGCGCCCCTGCCAGCCATGCCTGCTGGCTCGCACCCAACATTTCACGGGAGGGATCATTCAGCTTTTTCTCTTTAAAGCCTGCGATATCTGGCAAAGCCATGACGCCTTGCGGCAAATTGCGGGGGTCGAGCGTTGAAAGGCGCGCAGGATCCGTAATTTTTACAGGCTTGCCAGAAGTTACATCAAACAGGCCGGGTTCAAGGTCAGTTTCATAACTGAGCTGGAAGGTGCGAGCCAGAACGCGGGTTTCCAGCATGACGATGGTCGCCAAATCGCCCCAGTCAAACGTGCGGTTGATCGCTTCAAAGGACTTTCCTGGAGCTGGATTGCGCAAGGGCATCCACTCATAATAGGCCTGAAGGGCGGCAGCCTTGCGCAGGTTCCAAGGCCCTTCCGTTGCCGGATTATGGTTTTCCGCTCCGTCCTTATATGCGTCGTTAGACGTCTCATGATCGTCCCATGTCACCATCCAAGGCGCGCAAGCATGGGCGGCCTGCAGGTCGGGGTCGGTGCGATATTGGGCATAGCGCTGGCGATAGTCTGACAGCGTGGTGATTTCTCTCGGTGGCTCTGGGACGCGACCCACGGTCTTGCCCCATTCAGTCGCATATTCGCCGGGGCCATATTCATAAATGTAATCGCCAACATGGAGAACCAAGTCTACATCACCGCGACGGGCGATGGCTTGATAGGCATTGAACCAGCCAGCTGGGAAGTTGGAGCACGAAACCAGCGCGATATTCAACCGCTCACCGCCTGTTTCGGGTGCTGTCTGGGTACGGCCAATCATTGACACTTCGGTGCCCACCGAGAAGCCATAATAATAAATGGTGCCAGGCTTTAAGCCGGTCACATCTACCTTCACTGTATGATCGCGGCTCGGACCGGTCTTCAAGCTGCCGCGCTTGATGACGTTTGTGAGTGCAGAGTCAGTCGCCACTTTCCAAGTGACAGTAACGTCCGTACCCGCGATGCGTGGGCTGACTCGCGTCCAGATAATCACCTGAGTGGTGAGTGGATCACCGCTGGCAACGCCATGCGCAAACAGGGCTTGTTCAGCTGCGGCAGCAGAGGCGGTGCAAGCAGCAGCGACAAATGCGCCCGATGTTAGGGCAGCTCGACGGGTCAGGGCCATGGTAACCTCCATTGACCGCTTCCATGCACTTGCTTCGCTCATTTGCCAACACCCCGGTTGCGATGCTCCGGGGCGATAAAGCGATTTGGCGACAGTCCCGTGTCCGTACCATGACGATCACGCGACGATTTCAGGTCAATTGGGGCCAAAATGACCTAAACTAAGCTTTTGATTCATAATCCGTTAACGAACTGGACGCTGACGGGGCTCCGCCAGCGTCCTATCCATAGTCGATCAAACGAACTCAAGTACCTTCACATAGCGCACTTGTGGCAGGGCTTTGAGCTCTGCTTGCAAAGCCGCTGGGACCGATTGGTCGATCCCGACCAAAGCAATCGCATCTTCACCTTCGGCAACGCGGCCCAAGTTAAAAGTGGCGATATTGATGCCTGCAGCGCCAAGCTTTGTGCCCAAAGCACCGATAAAGCCCGGGGTGTCAGAATTATTGATAAACAGCATGCGGGTGTGGAACGCGGCTTCAAAAGCCATGCCTTTGACTTCGGTAATGCGGGGCTGACCGCCGATTACCGCGCCTGCAACCGTGCGCCACTTGCCTCCGGTTTGCACCTTGACGCGGATCAGGCTGTCATAGGTGGGGGAGAGGTCGCGCTTAGATTCGCTGAACGGCGTGCCACGATCTTTCAGGATCGTCGGTGCACTGACCATATTGATGTCGGCCAATAGCGGCTTCAAGATTCCGGCCAACAGTGAAGCGGTCAATGGCTTGATGTTGAGGCCTGTGACCTCGCCCTCATATTCCACTTCAATGGCTTCCAAACCGTCATCGACGATTTGACCAGCAAACGCGCCGAGCTTTTCACACAAAGCAATAAAGGGCTTCAGCTTTGGCGCTTCTTCAGCGGTGACTGAGGCGGTGTTGAGCGCATTGGTGACTGCCCCGGTCAGCACATAATCCGCAATCTGTTCGGCAACTTGCAAGGCGACATTTTCTTGCGCTTCGGTGGTCGAGGCACCTAAGTGTGGGGTGGCGGTGAAGTTCGGGCAACCAAACAGAACGTTGCTGGTTGCAGGCTCTTCAGCGAACACGTCAAACGCTGCTGCACCGACGCGGCCGGTCTTCAAATGCTCGGCCAAGGCTGCTTCGTCTACCAAGCCACCGCGGGCACAATTCACGATGATGACGCCCTTCTTGGTTTTGGCGAGGTTTTCAGCCGACAGGACATTGCGGGTCGTTGGTGTCAAAGGCACGTGCATGGTGATGGCGTCGGCACGGGCTAAAAGCTCGTCCAATTCGACCTTTTCAACGCCAATTTCCACTGCCCGTTCGTGGCTTAGGAATGGGTCATAGGCGACGACTTTCATCTTCAAGCCCAAGGCGCGGTCGGCCACGATGGAGCCGATGTTACCACAGCCAATCACGCCCAAGGTCTTGGCATAGAGCTCCACCCCATTGAAGCGGTTCTTTTCCCACTTGCCGGCTTGGGTAGAAGCATCCGCCGCACCAATCTGGCGGGAAGCGGCAAACAACATGGCAATGGCATGTTCTGCCGTGGTGATCGCATTGCCGAAAGGCGTGTTCATGACGATGACGCCACGGGCGGTCGCGGCTGGAATATCGACATTGTCGACCCCGATGCCAGCCCGGCCAATCACTTTCAGCTTGGTAGCGGCAGCCAACACGTCAGCATCAACTTTGGTTGCCGAGCGGATGGCCAAGCCATCATAATCGCCAATGCAAGCAATCAGCTCATCCTTGGTCATTCCGGGCTTGTAATCGACAGCGACATTGCGGTTCTTGAAAATATCAATGGCGGCTTGGCTGATCTTATCAGAGATCAAAACGCGTGGTTCGGTCATGGGTTTGGTCCTTATGTGCAAGTGTCGCGGGTCGATCACCGATCCTCAGCGACTGGCAAAGCAAAAATGATGGGGAGGAAGCCCTCTCCCCCTTTGCGGCGGGGGAGAGGAAAAATGTTCAAACGCTAAAGCGCTTAGAGGTCAGCGACGAGCGTCTCAAACGCCCAGTCGAGCCAAGGGGTCAAGGCGATGACATCGTCTGTATCGATGGTCGCCCCGCACCAGAGGCGCAGGCCCGGAGGGGCTGCACGATAGGCTGCGGCATCCAAGGCAACGCCTTCTTTGTCCAATAGGCCTGCGAGCTTTTTGGCAAACTCGGCTTGGCCCTCTTCAGAAAGACCCGTCACGCGGGGATCGACGACCTTCAAGCAGACCGAGGTGTTCGAGCGGCTTTCAGGTGTAGCGGCCAAAAAGTCGACCCAAGCGGTCTTCTCAACCCATTCGGCAATCGCGGCCAAATTCGCGTCAGCACGGCCATGCAGGCCACCCAGACCGCCGACGCTTTTGGCCCAAGTGAGCGCGTCAATATAGTCTTCGGTGGCCAGCATCGAAGGGGTGTTGATCGTTTCACCCTCAAAAATGCCTTCAACCAATTTTCCGCCTTTGGTCATGCGGAACAATTTTGGCATGGGCCAAGCAGGATTATAGCTTTCGAGGCGTTCCACAGCGCGGGGGCCGAGGATCAGCATGCCATGCGCACCTTCGCCGCCTAGCACTTTCTGCCAGGAGAAGGTGACTACATCGAGCTTGTCCCAATCCAAAGCTTGGGCAAAGGCGGCAGATGTAGCGTCGCAAATGGTGATGCCTTCACGGTCAGCCGGGATCCAGTCCGCATTGGGGACGCGGGTACCAGAGGTGGTGCCGTTCCAGGTGAAAATCACATCATGGGTTTTGGCGGGCACGGCGGCGAGGTCTGGCAAATGGCCATAGTCGGCCTTGATCACAACCGGGTCTAATTTCAATTGCTTGACGGCATCGGTCACCCAATCCTCGCCAAAGCTTTCCCAAGCCAAGGTTGCCACAGGCTTTGGTCCCAGCATGGACCACATGGCCATTTCAACAGCGCCCGTGTCCGAGCCTGCGACAATGCCGATGCGATAGCCGTCTGGCACCTGCAGCACTTCGCGCGTCAGATCAATTGCGAGCTTTAGGCGAGCTTTACCGGGTTTGGAACGGTGAGAACGACCAAGGACAGCACCCGACAAAGCGTCGAGACTCCAATTGGGGCGTTTTTTGGTGGGACCCGAAGAAAACCGAGGGTCAGCGGGCCGCATATGCGGCTTAGGGGTATTCGCGTTCATGTTACTCCCATCCTTTCAGATGAGCGCCCGCCGGTGGGAGCGGGTGGCCCAGCGCGCACAGACACGATGTCGCCCAAGAATGCAAGCGACAATTTTATGAAGCTCGCCCCGCCACCGCCAGTCGGTCAGGCGACGGCCCTTGTGGCTTGGGGGTTTGGGCGGAGTGTAAAAAGGGGGTTTGCCCACGCAGAGCGCAGCCCCCTACCCCTCCACCAATTCCCGTATCTCTACCGTACCACCCGCTTCATAGGTCGGGTTGCCCTCCAAGGCGGCACTAGCGTGTTCAAAACTTTCGGCTTGGATTTTGATATAGCCCGTCAGATCGCGGGTAAGTGGGGCAGCATCGCCCTCTTTGCGAAACGCCTGCCCCTGCCCCATAGAGCTACCGCCTTGAAAGCACCCCATCCCGATCAGCCGACCGATATAGGGCTCCCAGTCTTCATCGCGCTCTGGTCGCAACGTGTCGGCATGCATCAGGAGGATAAAGTGCTTCATTGCTGGGTCCGTTCTTTGGCGCGGGAGAGCATGTAAGCGCGCAGGACTGCATTCATGCGGCTCAAATGTCCTCTACCTTGGGCCTTAAACCATTGAAGCACATCGTCATCGACGCGGATCGAAATCGCCTGCTTCGTGGTTCCGGCCGGCATGACCAGACGCGCGGTCTCGAAAAACGCCTCGTCCGTTTCCGGGATATCGGAAAAGTCGATCTGACTTTTCGCCAGTTCCTCAATCTGTGCCAGCCGCTCTTTCGAGATGGTCATAGAATAGCCTCCTCTCCTTAACGCTAGCGCACCTAGCGCTGATGATACGCCGAACGCCGCTGCGATCGGTATGAACCACCGCCAACACAACGAGGGATCCGAGCCACCCAAAGCTGATCTCTCGAAGCTCCCCATAGGCGCGTGGATCGGTCGCCGTTAGGACTGGCCCATCGAAAATGGCAATCGCCTCTTCGAAACGAATGCCATGCTTGGCGAAGTTTTGCCCATTTTTGGCGTCATCCCACTCAAATGCCATTGTCGCGTCCAATTGTATATACAAATGTATGTAAATTTAGTCACGCACACGGATTAAGCAGTGCGTCAGCCTGCAGCAAATGGATTCACTTGAAAAGCCTTCGAGAACAGAAATTGTTTCTCCCCGCTTCGTAGGGGAGGCCATCACCCCCTTTCACAGCCACCCTTGAACCAATGCTTCGCCCACTGCGTATCCAAACCTATGTCGTCTTTTCTGTTTGACCCCACCCCCATCCCTTAAGCCGCGTTGATTGGACGGGGACGCGGGCGGCTGGTTTGGCACGTTTAGAAGCGTTTTTGCCCGCCGCGGGTACGGCCTATACCCGCACGCGGAATAGTGACCTGGGGCCGGATGACCGATCAAATGTGTCGGCTTTGTCGCCTTGGCTCGCGCGCAGATTGATCACGGAAGAAGAGGTCGTCAGCCGGGTGATGGCGAGCCATGGTTTTGTGAAGGCAGAGAAATTCATCCAAGAAGTCTATTGGCGTAGCTATTGGAAGGGCTGGCTGGAGATGCGGCCGCAGGTGCTGACGCGCTTTAATCTAGACCGCCTCGCCCTCAATCAATTGGCGACAGAAGATCATGAGCTTGCCCAGAAGCTTTCGCGCGCCAAAGCCGGGGAGACGGGTATTGCCTGCTTTGACGCGTGGGTACGCGAACTGACCACTTTGGGCTGGCTCCATAATCATGCGCGCATGTGGTTTGCGAGCATCTGGATTTTTACGCTGGAATTGCCGTGGCAATTAGGGGCGGATTTCTTCTTTAGGCACCTTCTCGATGCCGATGTGGCGTCCAACACCTTGTCGTGGCGCTGGGTTGCGGGGCTCCATACCAAGGGCAAACATTATCTGGCGCGCGCCAGCAATATCGAGACACATACAAATGGTCGCTTTAACCCTGCAGGCCAACTAGCCGAAAACGCGCTGCCCTTAAGCGAACCAGGTCTGGAAACCTTCCCCAGTGCCCTGCCGGCTGATGAGATTTTATTTGAAGAGCGCGTCGGGCTTTTGCTGCATGGTGACGATCTGCATCCAGAGTCACTGCCCCTGACCGCCAAAGTGATGGGTGCTGGCCTGTTACAAGTGCCCGAGATTGGTCGAACAGATGGGGCCAAGAATAAGTTTCTGCGCCGCGCTGAACAAAACGCCTGCACCCGCCTCGAGCAGGCATTCAATGTAGAAGCCCCGCAGATGACCTCACTGGACGAGGCGTTGGGTTGGGCGCTGGGTCTGGGCGTGCGGGAAATCGCGACACCCTATGCGCCAGTCGGGCCGATCGCTTGGCATCTGACAGATTTAAAGCGGGCCTTGGCTGACCATGGCGTCCGGCTTGTGCGCCTACGTCGACCTTGGGATAGCCGGACGTGGCCCTTGGCAACCGGGGGCTTCTTCAAGCTGAAAGAGAGATTGCCCTATCTGGTGCACGACTTGGGGCACTTATGATCGAGATCGTCTGGTTTAAGCGCGATCTGCGTGTGCACGACCACGCGCCTTTGCTGGCGGCACAGCAGAGCGGCAAACCTATCTTGCCGCTCTATATTTTTGAACCCGACCTGTGGGTTCAACCCGAACTATCGGGGCGCCATTTCGACTTCCTCACCGAATGCTTAGCCGACTTAGATGGGGCACTTCAGGGCCGGGGGGCAGGCTTAGTGGTGGAAATTGGCGAGGCGTGTGAAGTCTTTGCCCGATTGCATGCTCGCTATGGCATTCGCGCCATTCATGCACATGAGGAAACGGGCCTGCTTTGGACCTATCAACGCGACAAAGCGGTGCGGACGTGGGCCAAGCGGGCTGGTGTGCCCGTGCTGGAAACGCGCCAGCACGGTGTCTGGCGCGGCCCAAGCACACGCAATGGCTGGGCCAAACGCTGGGACAAAATGATGGAGGCCACACCTGTCGAAGCCCCAGAGGCGATCCGCTTTGCTACGGTGCCTAGTGCCGCTTTGCCTATGGCCGAAAGCCTCAACATCGCCGATGACTTTTGTCCAAATCGACAGACAGGCGGCAGGCGTGAAGCGGTGGCGCTATTGAAAAGCTTCTTGTCCGTGCGCGGACGGCACTACCGGAAGGCCATGTCCAATCCCGCTGCTGGGGCCGACGCTTGCTCTCGCCTGTCAGCTCATTTGGCCTTTGGCACAATTTCGATGCGCGAAGCCTTTCAGGCCGCACGTCGTGCCCAAGCGCGACACCTCGCGGCGGGCGACACAGTCTATGCTGCGTCAATCTCATCCTTTCTGTCCAGGCTGCACTGGCATTGCCACTTCATCCAGAAACTGGAAGATGAGCCAGAGATTCAGATCAAAAATATGCACCAGGCTTATGATGGCCTCCGTCCGCAGCGGCCAGAAGATGGCGCACTAGCGCAAGCTTGGATCGAAGGCCGCACCGGCTTTCCCTTTGTAGACGCTTGCATGCGGTCGCTAACGGCAACGGGCTGGCTGAACTTCCGGATGCGCGCCATGGCCATGAGCTTCGCTAGTTATCACCTGTGGCTGGATTGGCGCCTACCCGCTACCCTGTTGGCCCGCCGTTTCACCGACTTTGAGCCCGGCATCCACTATAGCCAAGCGCAGATGCAATCGGGCACGACAGGGATCAACACGCCGCGCATCTATAATCCGGTGAAACAGTCGCTTGATCAGGACCCGGATGGGTCTTTCATCCGGCGCTGGGTACCGGAATTGGCCCATTTGCCAACCGCCCTTATCCATGAACCTTGGAAGGCTTTGGCAGACGATGTGCCGCAGTCCTATCCCACCTCTTTAGTCGATCATGTTGCGGCGGGGGCGTTTGCCCGTACTGAAATCCACCGCGTCCGCGGAGTCGAAGGTCACAGAGCGCTGGCTCATGTCATTCAAGAGCAACATGGCAGTCGCAAGTCAGGCATCAAGCAAGTAACTGAAGCCAGAGCCTTGGCGCGCAGAAGCGCCTCCAAAGTCACAGATCAAATCAGTTTCGACTTCTAAACGAAAGGACGCGCTGGATCATCGTTCGTTCACTGCCAATCGGCTGAGCGTGAAACAGCGCTCAAACAGGTTCATGTTCGGTCACTTGTGTTGGATTTGGCGCACAGCACGCTAGGTCGGCAGCCGCAAATACTGGCTGGCACAAGTCAGGCCGTCCACCACAACAATCCGCCATCAGAAAGGCGAACAGGTCACGTGTCCCGCTATCATCTAAAGCGTAGTAGACTATGCGGCTTTGCCGACTTGGGCGGATTACACCAGCGCGGCTCAGAATGCCTAGATGAGTAGACATAGTCGTGACAGGCACGCCCACTTGTCGCGCAATGTCTCCGGCCGGCACGCCTTGCGGGCCCGCCTGAACCAAGAGCTTAAAGACCCGCAATCGCGTGGGATGTGCAAGCGCAGATAAGGCCTCTATAGCTTCTTGATCTTCCATGCTACGATAATTCCAGAATTATCGGATCTAGTCAAGAAGACCGCGCCTCATGCCTCATAAACCCCTGCTCTGGCTGTTGTTCAGTTTGCCTCTAATGGCACCCGATCTGGCGTCATCCCAAGTTACGCCTCCAGCCCCCTTTGAGCTTGATCAAGCCTTAGAACTGCCAGATTGGCTAACTTTGCGCGGGGAAGCGCGGGCACGTTATGAGACACTGGACGGTCAGTTCCGTGCTGGCGGAAAAGGTAGCGATCAGGTCTTGGCGTATCGCACCTTGTTGTTGGCCGAGGCCAATCTTGCAGGATTAGAGCTGCCGCAGGTGACCTTAGGGTTTGAAATACAAGACTCACGACTAGAGCTAGATGATGCAGGGACGCCCTTGTCCACCAGTAATGTCAATGCAGTAGATGTCCTTCAGGCTTATATGCGCTTTGATCTTGATGGTGCGCTCGGCCAAAAGGATGTAAGCCTGACTTTAGGGCGGCAGACGTTAGATATCGGCAGCCGCCGCGTCCTCGAACGCGTGGAGATGGCGAACGTCATTTTTTCCTATACGGGGGCTTATTGGCGCAGCGTCTCAGCGCGCGGGAGTGAATGGCATGTGGTCTATGTGTCACCCGTTGGCCGACTGCCATCGACCTTTCCCGAATTGGCCAGCAATGAAGTCGTTGCCGATAAAGAGGAATGGGGGCGCGTATTTTGGGGCGCACATTATCGCCACCCAAAGGCCCTAGAAGCACTGGTTCCCGATACTTGGATTGAAGGATTTATCTACCGCCTCAAGGAGCGGGACACGAAAGACTTTGCAACGCCCAATCGAGACTACGTCCAGCCGGGTTTTCGCGTGTTTCGTGCTCCGAAAGAAGGGCGATCCGACTTTGAAGTCGAGGCATCGTGGCGCACAGGATCGCGACGTGCCACAAATGCGACAACAGATGTGCGCGACCTTGATGTCAATGCTTGGACACTCCATGCCCATTGGGCTTGGAATTTCAAAAGCGACTGGAACTGGCGCGCCGCTGTCGATTATGACTTTGCCAGCGGTGATAAAAGTCCAACGGATGGGCGCTTTGACCGATTTGAGCGTTTGTTTGGTGGTCGGCGGACAGACCTTGGCAACACAGGCATTCATGGCCCCCTAACGCCCGCCAACATCAATGCACCAGGTGCACGGGTGGAGTTTGCACCATCACAAAAATTAGACTTCAGAATATCCTATAAAGCTGCGTATCTGGCGCGTGCAACTGACCTTTGGAGCGATGGGCGACTGCAAGACCCAATGGGTCGGTCGGGCCGCTTCATTGGTCATTCCTGGGACAGTCGGACGCGCTATTGGGTGGTACCGGGCACCGTAAGAGGGGAAATTGGTGCATCAGCTCTATTTCCCGGCCGCTTTGCTAAGACCGCCCCCAACGCTCCCAAGCAAGGGCGTACTCTCTTTGGCTATGCCGCCGTCGTCGTAACGTTTTAGCCTTCGGCACCGCCCTCGTCCTCCCCCAAGAAGCGAGGGATTTGCCAAGGCCCTGTTTCTGCCTGCGCGCAACAATAGCCTTCAGTATAGGCTGCTAGGGACCCCCTCACTTCGCCATGTAGTCATCAAGGGTATTATGAAAGTGGCGGATGCGGCTTTCTTGATAGCGGGCGAGGGTAACGCCTGGCTTGCGGGTTGTGCGAAGGCCCTTTTGGATTCGCATCAGATTGTTGGTGTCTTGATCGGCCACCATAGCGGCTGAACCCAAGCCTTCCGCATCGGCCCACTTCTGATCTTCCCTCAGCCACTGAATTTGCGCAGCCGGAGGATGGCTGCCGTCTTCAGCTTTCGAGAACAGAAGCATAATCTCCATAACGCAGCGCTCTGGGTCATCGCCATAAGGCCTAAAGCGATAGCAGATCGGCAGCGCTTGACCGCCCCAAGGCACCATATTGGGGAAGAGCAAATATTCGATCAAATCCAGCGCTTCAGAATCCGATAGATTTGTCATGTCTCGACCGGCGGCACGACCAATCTTCTCGCGTGCACGCTGCGCCAGCTTAGGACGAGCGGGCTCGCCTTCTTCCAGCTCAATCGGCTTCCCGCCATAGAAGGGGACATCGCGGCGGATATGGTCGACCGTCTTTTGCGGCGTTACGTTTTGCGCATCCGGGCTTGGTACGCCTTGCACAGCCAACATGCGGCTAACGTGGCGAACGCCGGGCCAGATGTCATATTGGGTATTGGAATCGCCATAATAAGCGGTCACTTGCGGATGGGCGAAAGGTACATGATAGCTTTCAATGAAGGCTTCCATGCCAAGCTTCCAATTGCAGGGCAGCACTTTGGCGACGTGGGTCGCCTTATAGCGATCCTCCAGCGCGAAGGCTTTAAAATGCTCTGGCAGAATTTCGAGATAGGATTCCAGCGGCTCGCACTCTGGATCAAAATTCACAAACACAAAGCCGCCCCACAGCCCGACTTTGGCTTCTGGTAGGGTCATTTTTGACCGGTCAACATGCTCAAAGTCCCAATCTTGCGGGATATGTGTCAGCTTGCCTTGTAAGTCCCAGGTAAAACCGTGGAACGGGCAGCGAAATTGCTGCACGCAGCCTCCAGTCGTGCGCAGTAAGGTGCCGCGATGAAGACAGGCATTGATGTAAGCTCGGATCTCATTGGCTGCCGTGCGCACGACAATCAGACTGTCATGCACGATTTCATAGACGAGATGATCGCCAACATTGGGCAGCTCTTCGACCCGACAAGCTAATTGCCACGTCTTGCGCCAGACTTTTTCGATTTCTTGATTATGCCAATCTTTTGAGAAATAGCGCTCGATCGAGATATCGTCCGTGCTCAGTCCCTCGGGCGGGCTTTCGTCCAACATAACCGCCGGCGGGGCTATCACATCCTTCGCAAACACGGTTTGAACCGATGGCTCTGGACGGCCTTTGAGGATGTTTAGCTTGGTCATGTCATCACGTCCTTTGCGTCGAGCTCTATGGCGAACTAATTTTACGAAAGCTTGTGTTACCAATTCGCTTCGCGCCGCAGGATGCATTCCAACCTTGGAATGCGCCTTGGTCAAGCACTTCCTGAGGTCGTTTCTGTTGGTTCGCACCCAAAAGTAATTGGAGCGGGCGATGGGAATCGAACCCACGACATTCAGCTTGGGAACCAACCTTAGGTAGTTTCAAAGGGTTTAGATGTGTTTCATTTCGGGATGAAACAGAGACAAAAATATCATTTTTTCAATATGATACTATGTCTTTC
>JAPZTJ010000025.1 GCA_027532555.1 Aquidulcibacter sp. | reverse complement strand
AAGTTAGGTCTCGCAACCCAATCCTAAACCAGAATGATCAATGACCAACCGCCATTCCCCCCGCTCCGCCAGCTATGTGACGAGCGCTGCGCAGGGGGATTAGCTGTCACCGCGTGTTACTCCACCAAATGGGACGTGATCACCGCCTTAGTAACGACCTCTGGCTGACTCGTTGCAGCTACGGCACTTCAAGCGTTGATACCTTAGACTATACCGAGCAAGTTAAGGCACCTCGATAATTCGTTGTATGGTTCACGCCCACGCTTCTATGAATCGGTGACAATTGCCCGAAATAGGTCTATAAAATGACCTAATTCATGGGGCCTTATGATGTCGCAAAACCAAGTCCAATCCGGTCAAGTTTCACCTGTCCGTAATGGGCATGCCCACGGGCGAAGGCTTTACCGGATAAATGACCACCGCCTGTTGCGTCGCCTGCCTTGGAAGGCGGAAAACCGCACGCCAATTCTCGAGGCTCTAGGATCGGCACAAGTCCCTGATGTGATCGACGTCAAAGCGCTTCGGGAGCGTGAAGGCCTGTCGCGTGAGGACTTCGCCTCAATCTATGGCCTCTCAGTTGATAGTGTTCGATCATGGGAGCGAGGGACTGTCCCCAGCCGGGCGACGCGGGCTTATCTGGCCATTATAGCCCATGCGCCTCATATCGTGCGGCGTGGGCTGGGTGTGCGGTGGTGAGACTCTGATTCTCGGGCAGAAAATGAGGTCAAGTGCGCGCGTGACGTATGGTGTGGCTAGGCTTACCAATTCCACCAATCGGCTAACAGTTTTCGGACCAGTTCGCGCGCATGACGCATGGCGGGGTAAAGTTTGCCAATTCGCTTAGGGTGTCGGCTATTTCGTCAGCACTACGCGCGCCTGCGGGCATTCATGGGCCGGTAGCTGTTGCCATTTGTTGCCATATTCGGCCTTGCTTCAGTTCCTGCCAAATATCCAGATATGCGCGCGTGAGAATGGACGGGCAAGCGTCGCCACTTGTGACCCTTTTGTCAGTTCTGTCAGGTCTGAGGCTGGGGCTTTCTGGTTTTTAAATGAGAACCCAAACTCAGCCAACTGGGGACCATATGGGGACCAAGTTCTAGTCCCCGCCATTTCGATCAGCTAAGCCTTTGATTTAATGGTGGGCGCGACAGGGATTGAACCTGTGACCCCTACGATGTCAACGTAGTGCTCTCCCGCTGAGCTACGCGCCCGCCGTTACGGCGTTCAGACTGCTTAGAGGAGCAGACCGTCAGGAAGGCGGGTTCATAGCGGACGGGTGACGGGCCTGCAAGGGGCAGCGGCAGGCACGTTGCAGGGGCTAAGCCGCTTGGCACCGAGGCTGGGTTTAGTTCATATGTCTAGCTGGCAGACTAGGATGTGACAAAGGGCCCAAGAGATGATTTCTGCGTTAGATATTTTCCGCATCGGAATTGGCCCTTCGAGTTCGCATACCGTCGGGCCTATGCGGATCGCCGCCCGCTTCATGACGGACCTAGCGCGGGCAGGGGTTTTGGCCCGCGTCGCGCGTCTATCGGTTTCTTTGCAAGGTTCGCTCGCTTTTACAGGTGCCGGACACCGAACTCCTGAAGCGGTTTATCTGGGGCTTCTTGGCTTTAAGCCCGAGACGACCGATCCAGAAGAAGCCGAAGCGGCCCTCAAGAATTTGTTGGCGACATCCGCGTTGCGTCTCCAATCAGGCCAAACCATTGCGTTTGATCCTGCAGCAGATTTGATCTTTGACTATGAGACGCCACCAAAACTGCACCCAAATGGCATGACTTTGTTGGCGCTTGATGCAGCGGGTCGCGTGCTGGCCGACCAAACCTATTACTCCACGGGCGGTGGCTTCATCGCCAGCCAACGGCAATTAGAGACCCCTTTGGAAAATGATCTCGTAGGGGGTGGCCCAGAAGGACCGTTTGCCTTTACCTCTGCGGCACAGCTTTTGGATTTGTGCCAAGCTCATGGCCTTTCGGTGGCCGAGGTTCTGCTTGCTTGTGAAGATTGCAAACGTGACCGTGACGAGACTTTATCCGCCCTAGAGGTGATTGCCGAAGCGATGGCGTCCTGCATTGCGCGGGGCTTGGTGCAGAAGGGCATCTTGCCAGGTGGCCTGCAAGTGCGTCGCCGGGCACCTGATCTCTATGAAAAGCTGACAGGGTCACCACTGTCCAATGAGCGGGAGGCCTTATTCGACTGGCTCAATGTCTATGCCATGGCGGTGAATGAAGAAAACGCCGCCGGCGGCCGGGTGGTGACGGCCCCAACCAATGGTGCCGCAGGGATTATTCCAGCGATCTTGCGCTTTTACTTACTCGATGCGAAGGCCCCATCATCTGCCGTCCATACCTATCTTTTGACGGCTGCAGCTATCGGCATTCTTTATAAGCAACGTGCTTCGATCTCCGGGGCTGAGATGGGATGTCAGGGTGAGGTGGGCGTCGCTTGCTCGATGGCGGCGGGTGGCCTGGCAGCTGTTTGGGGTGGTAGTCCATCGCAGGTGGCGAACGCGGCTGAGATCGGGATGGAGCATAACTTGGGTTTGACTTGTGACCCCGTGGGCGGGCTCGTGCAAATTCCCTGCATCGAGCGCAATGCGCTTGCAGCCGTGAAAGCCGCCAACGCTGCTCGGCTAGCGCTGCAGACCGATCAACCAGCGCGCGTCACCTTGGATCAAGTGATCGAGACCATGCGACAAACCGGATTGGATATGTCGTCGAAATACAAGGAGACCAGTCTAGGCGGCCTCGCCGTAAATGTCGTTGAATGTTGACTTGTGGCTCTGGTCGGGCCTGAGTGGCGAAAAGGCGACAGGCAGGACAACGCAATGGACTTGGATCTACCAGAAGGCATGAAACGGGCAGGGATTGCAGATTGGCAGCAATTGGGCGCAATCACGGCTGAAGCCTTTTATGAAGACCCAGTCAATCGCTGGATATTTGGAACACCAAAGACCTTAGATGCCATCTTTCCACTGCTCGCACGAGCACATTATCTCAAGCATGGTTTTTGCCATATGATCGGGGATGGTGGCGCAGCGATGTGGTTGCCGTGGGGGGCACCGTCAGAGCTTTCGCTATCAGCCATTGCTCAGGTTGCTTGGACCTTGATGGCGACGGGATCTCCTGGCGCAATTACCCGCGCTTTGGAAGCCGGAGAACGTATGCAGGCACATCACCCTAAGGAGCCGCATCTTTATCTGTTTACCTTGGGCACGCGCCTGGCCAATCGCGGCAAGGGAGTTGGCAAAGCTCTATTTGCTCCGGTGTTGGCAGAGTGTGATCGAACTGGAACCCCCGTTTATTTGGAGAATTCCAATCCAGTCAATGAGGGATTTTATCGATCTCATGGCTTTGATTCACTTGGACACTTCCCGTGTGGTCAAGATAGGGGGGAGCTAAAGGCACCGCCTCTGCAAATGATGTGGCGGGCACCTCGCGGCCAATCTGCATAAGGAAACCGGTGGCAAGCAAGATTTTGCACCCGCCACCCGTGCGTGCCGACTAGCATTAACGCTCTTGTGAACAAAAATGTCATCTAGATGTATCATTTTAATTTGAAACTGGCGGGATTTCTGTCAAAAGCAACCTAACGGCATTGGGTTTTGCCTCAGTTTGGCATGACCGCAGACATACGCCTTCACGCGGCCCCGGCGGGGGCCTTTTTTGTGAGCAACGGGGGAATTTGAGCACATGTTGAACAAAAATCACAAACTAACGCTTGCCGCAACGGCAAGTGCCATCGCATTACTCACTGGCGCGCCCGGTTTGGCCATTGCGCAGACCACAGCCGCTGCGTCAGACGAAGCCCCCCGTGTTGAAACGATCATCGTAACCGGATCGCGCATTCAGACGGCGGCAAACCGTGCCATTTCTCCAGTTCGGGTCATCGATTCCGAGGCGATCCGCGCAACGGGCCTGATAGATATCGACGAGGTTTTGAAGCAACAGAACCAGTTCCTGCCCTCAAACGGCGCAACAACCAACCCTACCCTGTTGGAATCCCACGGGGCTTCTACGTTGGATATGCGCGGCTTAGGCCAGAATCGGACGCTCGTTTTGGTCAATGGCCAGCGCGTTACGCCAAATGGCTTCCGCAACTCGGCAGACGTGAATTCCATTCCTTCAGCTTTGATTTCGCGAATTGAAACCCTGACAGGTGGCGCTGCAGCTGTTTACGGTGCAGATGCGGTTGCAGGCGTGACCAATTACATTTTGCGCGACAATTATGAAGGCTTAGAAGTCGCCGTAAATGGCGGGACTTCTGAGCAAGGCGATGCGCAGAGCTATAGCATTGGCATCACAGGCGGGATGAACTTCTTTGAAGATCGCGGCAATATTGTGCTGCACGCCAGCTATGCGGACCGAGGCATCCTCAAACGTGAAGATCGCGCATGGGCTCTGCCTGAATTGAATGACGCTGGGCTGTTCATCCAAACTTTCCCGACCGCAGGCGGCGCGTTTACGCGTTGGGCCAGCGCTACTGCCGCCCCTGCTGGGACTGCTGCCCCAACATTCGCCTATGCCGCTGATGGCACCTTGGGCACCACAGCTGGTACGCAAGCCTTCTCGCAATTTGAAGCGTTCCAGAACCCAAATGACCGCACCAATGCGGCCATTTTTGGTACATTCAAGCTGGCCAAATGGGCTGAATTCTATGGCCGCGGTACCTATTCGCTGATCAATAACACCAGTCAGCAGGTTCCCGTGCGCACAAACGGCAACACCGCAGGTGTGCTTCCTGCCGTCGCCGGTGGTGCCAATATCGTCACACAAGGTGATGTGTTGATCCAACGGACCAACCCATTCTTGACCCCTCAGATCCTGTCGATTCTAAATCCAGCTGGCGGTATCTCACTGTTCAATTTGAATGCAGCCGGCACAGGCCCAGGCACCGATGCGGCTCGCTTCCGCGTTGCCAAGACATTATTGGAGCTGGGACCTCTCATTGATGAGACAGAACGGACCAGCCACCAAGTCGTTGTCGGCGTCCGAGGTGAGCTAACCGACAACATCAGATACGACCTGTCTTATGTAACGGGCAAGAGCATCGAAGAAGTGCAACGTATCGGTTGGGGCTCGTGGAGCCGCTTCCAGCAAGCAACCAATGTTACCAGCGCCGGCGGCCAAGCGGTTTGCGTCAACCCGGCCAATGGCTGCGTGCCTTACAACCTATTTGGCCCATCCGCCGCCAGCGCTGCTGCAGTGGCTTGGGTTAATGGCGACACCAGCGAATTGTTCAACAAGCGCAACCGTCATCAAGATATTTTGGCGTTGAACATTTCCGGCGATACAACAGGCTTCTTCAGCTTGCCTGGCGGCCCTGTCGGCTGGGCTTTGGGTGCGGAGCGTCGCGAAGAGTTTGGTAACTCGATCTTCGGACCACGCGCTTTCACCCGCGACACACTGCATGGTCAAGGTGCGCGCGCGAACTTGGTCGCTGACTTTGAATTGACCGAATATTATGGCGAGTTGCGTCTGCCCGTTTTGGCCGACAAGCCATATTTCAAGCAGTTCGACGTTGAAGCCGCCGGCCGGTGGAGCGACCATTCTCGCTCTGGCGACTACGACACCTGGAAGCTCGGTGTGAACTGGGCGGTGAATGACACCATCCGCCTGCGCGGTTCGAAGCAAACGGTGGTGCGTGGTCCAAACATTGGTGAGTTCTTCGGTGCAGCCGTGGAAGCGCCGATTCTCGGCACTGGCCGTCCAACGGACTATTGCTCCGATCCCGTCCGCTTCAACGTGCCGACGGCTCTATGTACCGCACTCGGCGCACCCTCGACCCCGGGTTACATCCCTGTTGTTGGTACCGGTCTGCCGCTGATCGACAATGCGGTTGCGGTTCAAGGCGGTGGAGATGCGATCAAGCCCGAATCGGGGGAGACCTTCACCTATGGCTTTGTGTTTACACCACAATTCATCCCTGGCCTATCGGTGGTGGTTGATGCCTATAACATCCAGATTGACGATGCGATCGGCACGATCAACCCGATCCAATTGATGGATAGTTGCTATTTGGTGCTGCAAGACCCCAATAGCGCGCTTTGTAAGAAGATCACCCGTGACGCCAATGGTCGGGTTGTTAGGTTCGACCAACGCGACACCAACTTGACTTTGCTCAAGACCTCTGGGGTCGACTTCTCGGTCTATTACAATGCGAAACTGCCTAAAGCTTTGCCGGGCGATAGGATCAACATCACCTTCCAAGGCGGTACGGTTGACAGCTTTGTCCGCCTCTTGTTCCCATCCGACAATCTATTTGATTGCGCTGGGGACTTTGGCGGTGGTGCCTGTTCCGATGCCGGTACGGGTATCCGCGCCATCCCAGCCTTCCGCTCCAACCTCGCAGTGGCATGGATGGATGGTCCTTTGACCATTCGCGGTGCGTGGCGTTACCAAGGTCAAGTCGATGCCTTGATCAAGCGCGTGCCGGAACCGCAGTGGCGCAATGTGGCGGCTAACACTAACAATGTCCAACACATTGATGCTTGGGACTATTTCGACCTCGGCTTCTCCTACAAGATCAACGACAATCTGCGTATTGGCGGCACCGTCAGCAATCTGTTTGATAAAGAGCCACCAATTTTGGGTTCGGCACAGCAAGACGCCAATACATTGCCAAACCAGTATGACATCATTGGTCGCCGCTATGCGATTAATTTGGTCTGGAGAATGTAAACCAGCCGGAAAAACAAAATTGCGCTCGGCCCGCCCTTGTGGCGGGCCGTTGACGTTTTATGCAGGCAGACGTCAAACGAACTCTGACCAAACAGGGAATGAATATGAAACAGCTTGGAACCTATGCGCTGCGTGGCTTTTTGGCCGTCGCGCTTGCTTTGGCCTTGGCGATTGGCTGGTCGAGTTGGCAGGGCGATCAGCGCGCAGGCTGGACGGACGTGACGTGGAAGCTCGGAGATCAGGGCTTGGACCTTGCCTCGTCTATTCAAGTCGAACTCAATCGCGAGACGAAGGCCAATGCCAATAGTCCGGGCCAGTTACTTTATGTCCGCGCGCCTGGTCTTGGCCTAGATCAGGCCTTTGCGTCTGGCGATGACCTGCGTTCAAACGATGACGTGCGAGTGGCATCCAACACCAAGACCTTCGTTGCCGCCATGGCCCTGCAACTGGTTGAGGCGGGAAAGGTGCAATTGGATGGCCCGATTGGCCCAGCCCTGTCTCCTGCGGTTAAGGCGATGCTGGAAAAGAATGGCTATCAGATTGACACCATCAGCATGCGCCAACTTCTGAACCACACGTCAGGCATCCCCGATTATTTTCAAGTGCCCTTGTTTGAAGTCTTGGCATTGGTGCCCAACGCTTATGGCCTATCAGCCCATTGGACCGCAGAGAACGAGATCTGGTTTGCCGTAACTTTCGGCCGCAAAGATGTCGTGGGTGAGAACTTCAACTATGCCGATACCAATTATTTAATCGCGGCAGACATCATCAAGCAAGCCACAGGGTCGTCGACGATTGGTGTGGCGGCGCGCAAGATGTTGGCTTGGCCAAAGATTGGCGCGGATGAAACCTATTGGGAGGCGATGGAGCCAGAGCCTGCAGGCACGCGCCGGGCCGTGCAGTATCGCGGTGCGATCAAAGATTCCGACGTAGACGTGTCCTACGATCAATATGGCGGTGGTGGCCTTGTGATGAGCATGGATGATCTGGGCCGAGCCACGCGCGCTGTTGTCTTGGGCGAGGTGTTTACCAATCCTGTTGCAACGCGCCTGTTGATGCAAACGCCTGGGCCAGATCCAAAGGGCGAGGGATATGGCCTTGGGCTATACCCAACTAAATTGCATGGAGAGTTGTGTTGGGGGCATGGGGGCTATTGGGGCACTGCGGCTGTCTATTGTCCGCGTTTGGACCTTACGCTTGCGCGTTCTACTGGCCAAGCCAACGCCCAACAAACCGATCGCGAGGGCTCGGGTGCCCTGTCTGCCTTGATCCTGTTAGCTCAAGCGGCAGAACGTGCGCGCGTCAAGGCAACCAAAGACTGACGGGCTTGGTCAACTTCATAGCGGGTGGTGCAGCGCAGGACCTGCCCACCTTGTGCTTGGATTTTTTCTGCGGCGGCGACATATTTTGGCCTGCGACTATGGTGGGTCGAAAGCGCCCAGCGGATTGGATGGTCGGCGCGGACAAGACGCGGCCAATCCTCACGACAGCCGTCAAATACGTCCCGATCCTTAGCTGAAGCCCGGCGGATGGAGCGCGGAATCACTTGCGCCATCACCAGCCACAAAGGTAGATCCATCCAAACTAAATGGGTAACACGGGGCAAAACGACCGGGCGCGTAACCGAATAATTCCCGGCCAACACCCAGTCTCTTTGATCGGTCGCGAGATCGACATCGGCGATGAAGGCCTCAGGCTCCTCCGCTGAACGATTGTACCAGCCCGGCCGCCAATTGATCACGTCTAGCTCAAGATGGGCGATCCCAGCCTCACCCG
Source organism: Aquidulcibacter sp. (assembly GCA_027532555.1). GTDB lineage: Bacteria > Pseudomonadota > Alphaproteobacteria > Caulobacterales > Aquidulcibacteraceae > Aquidulcibacter > Aquidulcibacter rimovensis. The sequence goes on along the minus strand of JAPZTJ010000025.1, from coordinate 43,171 downwards.
CCAGCTTTTCCGCAAAAGTCGACTTGCCAGAGCCGCTGGTGCCGATCACAAGGACGCGGAGACCGGGTTGGGTGGTGTTAAACTCGGTCATGAAAGTTGCAGACTCTTTTCAAGTTGACATTTGAGTCGACAGCTTACGCGGCTTTTATCTCAGATAAATCTGGCGAGCCACCGGAGCGGTGAACAATTCCAGAATTAGTTGATATCAGCAAATCGAAAGCTTATCGAGGCGGAGTTGCCCTCGAATTCACATAAATGTGAATATTATTTCACAAAACTGAATCCTAATAGACTTCGATCTGTCACGTCCAAACAGTATCGCGGCCCTTGGCACAGGTGTGTTGCACCTGCGAAAGGGGATTCCAATGACCACCAAGTTTACACGCGCTGCCCTCATGGGCGCAGTTTGCTCGTTTGCATTACTTGCAGCGACCGCAGCGACCGCCCAAACTACGGCAACCACAACTGCTACAACAGCGGAAGAAAAAGCCGCTGAAACCATCGTTGTGCGCGGTGCTCGCCCAATCTTTGAGTCCGACCGCGCCGCACTGCAAGTCCAGCGCAACGCGCCCGCTCTTGTCAGCGTCTTATCTGCCGATGAGGCCGGCCGCTTGGCCGACCAAAATATCGCCGATGCTGTAAGCCGTCTGCCCGGCGTCGCCGTCGAGAAGGATCAAGGCCAAAGCCGCTATGTGAATTTGCGCGGCCAGCCCCGTCGCTGGGTGACGTATTCGATCGACGGAATGAGCGTTGTGTCTCCAGAAGGGCGCGACACGCGCTTTGATAACATACCTACCGCCATCGCCAGCCAAGTTTCGGTCAACAAGGCCATCACGCCTGATATGTCGGGCGATACAGTCGCTGGTAACATTAACATTCGTACCCGCTCTGCCTTTGACTATCGCGGACGCCGGATCATTGGTGGTCTTTCGCTTGGCCAAGTTGAGTTGGGCGGCGGCCGCGAAATTGATGCGTCGTTGGTAGTTGCGGATCGCTTCTTCGACGGCAAGCTGGGCATCTTGGGGCAGGTGTCCTTCTATGAGCGTGAAATGATCACCGATAACTGGGAGACCGACCCCTATCTGAGGCCTGGTAGCGCGACGTCTGGAATTGATCGTCGTCCAGGTTCCGAGACTCGCCGTTGGGCCCGCGAACACGAGAACAAGCCCTACCGTTTGACCCGCGGCAATATTTCCGGCTCGGTCCGGGCCGACTGGCGACCAACTGAGCAAGATACTTTGTTCGCTCAATCCGTATACAGTCAGTTTACTGATATTGAGCTGCGCAACAACTACATTTTCCGGTTTGACAACGGCGCAACAAATACCCCCAATGCCGCCTGCACTGGGACTGTGACCACGATCGTAACCAGTGCCGCCAATGACATTTGCACCGGCAACTTGCCGAACAAAGGCACCGTCTATGGCGTCCGGATGAACTGGAATTTTCGCACGGGTGACATCAAAGAATACATCTTTACCAATACGATCGGCGGCAAGCATGCGCGTTTTGGCTGGGACGTCGATTGGCGTTTGAATTTCACAGAGACCGAGGATGGCCAAGACTTAACCGGGACACCGTCATTTGAGAGTCCCTCCACCGTCACCTCGCGACCAACTGTCGATTATGACTTCACGGATGTGACCAATAATACGGTGCGCCTATTCAACACAGTGTTGTCAGGCACGACCCGCTCAAAAGGACCGGCGGTTAGCAGCGTCGAGGCCTTCCCGATGCTATTCATCGATATCATAGATGCCGAGGGCGGTGACCTGACAGCGGCTTGGACGGGTAAGTTCGACGCCAGCCGTGACATAAGCCTGTTTGGTTCTGAAGCGACTTTAAAGGTTGGTGGCTTGTACACCACCCGCGATAAGAAGCGGCGCTTGACCCAATATCGCGCCCGCGCCGCTGACTTCACGGCTGCCGGTGTCGCTTTGCCGACCTATAATGACCTTGCCATCGATACCGCCTTCAAGGGCAAATACGCGCTTGGCTATACGTTCCGCTATTATTCTGGCGATAAGGTTGGCGACTTGGTGCAAAGCCTGAAGGATCGCCGGATCGGTTCATACCAGGATGGCTCGGGTGAGTATTTTGAAGTGACCGAAGATATCGTTGCAGCCTATGCGATGGCGACCGTCAAGCAGGACTGGGGCAGTATCATCTTCGGTGGCCGCGTTGAGCGCACTGAGAATACTTCAAAGGCCTTGCCGATCATCGGCGGCAGTCGCGTCCTCACCGCGCTCAAAAGCGATGACACGCTCTTCTATCCCAGCGTCCATGTGAATTATGACCTGAATGAAGAGATGAAGGCCCGCCTTAGCCTGAACACCGGCGCGGCGCGTCCTGACTTTGATGATTTGGCGGCAAACTTCTCCATTGATGATGCTCCCGGCCTCATCACAGGCGGCAATCCTGACGCTAAGCCTGAAAAGTCGGTTGGCTTTGATGCGTATTTCGAATGGTATATGAAGTCACAGGGCTATTTCCAAATCGGCTTCTATTACAAGGACATTAAGGATGCCTTGTTCACCCAAAGTGGCACATTTGGCAGCACCATCCTGAACACTCCCGATCGCGATCGTTCCGGCTACAATTTCACCACCATACGCAATGGCGGTGATGGCAAGTTGATGGGGGTTGAGGTTGTCTTCAATCATACGATTGAGGAGTTGGTTGAGTCTATGGGAGGTCCAGATTGGCTGGAAGGCTTTGGCGTCCGCCTATCTGCCAATTTCAACGATAGCGAGATCAATGTTCCAGCCGTTGGAACAGCACCTTTGCGCGTTGTTGATCTACCCGGTGCGTCTGATTTGGTAACCAATGTTGGGCTGACTTATGAAAAGTATGGCTTGTCGGCCCGCATTGCCTATCAATACCGCACCAAATGGCTGCAGTCCGTGGGCGGCTATGCCACCGTCAATGGTGCTCTAGTTCCAGACGGCAATGGCGACATTTACTGGAACAACTCTGAAAGCCTGTCAGTTTCGGCACGCTATCAGTTGAACGACCAGTTCGAACTGACGTTCGATGGCATTAATCTCGCCGATAGCCCAGGTCGCCGCTTTGCGGATAGTGAACTCTATCCGATTGAGTATGAGACCTTCGGTCCTCGCTATATGATTGGCGTTCGCTTTAAGTACTAAAGGCCGGGCCCGCTCTATGTGACCGGCATAGAGCGGGCTTTGCTGTGCCTTGGACGAGACTTGGCTCAGCCACCCATCATCTTGGTGCGAATGTTCAACTGACCGGCTAGGCCTGCCATGCGGTGGACTTCGATGGCTTGATAGTCGGGCGATTTCACCATGGCTAACATAGCGGCGCTGGAGGGGTATTCGGCAATTACCACCAACCGCGTCGACACATGCCACGACGGCCAGGCCATAACGCCTATAGGCTTCACGGCCAGTCAGCTCAGGTTCTGCCCGCCGCGCCGGCCAGCTTTTACGAAGAGGTCGACTTGCCAGAGCGATTGGTGCCGATCAAAGGGGCGGTGCGACCGGGTTGGGTGGTGTTGAACTTGGTTATGGACGCAGCTGACACTTTTTTAACCGGCATTTTGGTCGAGTGGCGTACGCGGCGTTTATCTCAGAAAAATCAAGTAAGCCACCCGATATGCCCAACAAATCTAGAGGTAATTGAAGTCGCAGCGCCGAAAGCATAGCGCCTGAAAGCGGCCTCGGACGTCACAGAAGTGTGAGCATTATTTCGCAAAACTGAATCCTAAAAGACTTCGACCTGTCACCTCAGAACAGTATCGCCCCCGTCGGACCAGGTGTGTTGCACCTGCTAAAGGGGATTCCAATGACCACTCAGTTTACACGCGCTGCCCTCATGGGCGCAGTTGGCTCGTTTACATTACTTGCAGCGACCGCAGCAACCGCTCAAACAGCGGCTACCACCACGCCTGCACCAGCAGAAGCGACGGAAGCTGAAACCATCGTCGTTCGCGCCGCACGTCCGATTGCGGAATCCGATCGTGCGGCACTTTTGGTGCAACGGGCCTCGCCATCGCTGGTTTCGGTTTTGTCCGCAGACGAAGCCGGTCGCCTGTCTGACCAAAACATTGCCTACGCAGTGGGCCGCTTACCCGGCGTTGGCGTTCAGCGCGACCAAGGCCAAGCGCGTTATATCAATCTGCGCGGTCTTCCGAACCGTTACGTAACCGTGTCTTTCGATGGATTGAACGTCGTCAGCCCCGAAGGCCGGGCAACCCGGTTTGACAACATCCCAAGTGCACTTGCCAGCCAAGTTGTGGTGAGCAAGGCAATCACGGCTGACATGCCAGGCGACACCGTTGCAGGTAATGTCGATATCAAGACCCGTTCAGCTTTTGACTATAAGGGTCGGAAAATCACTGGTGGCGTGCAGCTCGGCTTGGTTGAATATGGCGGCGGGGAAGAGGTTGATGCCTCGATCGTTGTGTCTGACCGCTTCATGGACGACAAAGTAGGCTTGCTGGCGCAGGCGTCCTATTACAAGCGCCGGATGATCACCGATAACTTCGAGACCGACCCAATGCTACGGCCCGGTGGCGTTCTCAGCACCGCTCGTACGACGGTCGCTGGTGTGTCCACACTCTGCTCGACCATCACGCCAGTACCAACAGCTTGTTTTTCAGGCTCTCCCGACCGGCGGCCTGGTTCGGAAACGCGGTCTTGGGCGCGTGAATATGAAAACAAGCCATATCGCCTGACGCGTGGCAACATCTCGGGCAGCCTTCGCGGCGACTGGCGTCCAAATGACATGGACAAGCTTTTTGCCCAAGTGGTCTATACTCAGTACACCGATGATGAGTTGCGTAACAACTATATCTTCCGTTTCGACAATGGTGCAACCAACGTAACAGGCGCTTGCCCAGCCGTCGCTGCGCCAATCACTGGCACGGGTGCCTATGACATCTGCAACGGCAACACGCCCACCAAGGGCACTGTTTACGGGACGCAGATCACTGGCAACTTTAACTCCCTGCACACCAAAGAATATATCTCAACCGGCACACTTGGTGGCGACCATAAGCGATTTGGCTGGGATATGGCTTGGCGCTTGAATTTCACAGAGGCTGAAGATGGTTTTGACGCGGGTGCGCTTCCAAACTTCACCAGCTCCGCTGATCCGCGCCTGCGCCCAACTGTCGAGTATGATTTCACCAATCCAGAGTTCAACACCGTGCGCCTCTACACCACGATTGTTGACCCTGTGACAGGTGTCCGCTCACGTGGTCCACGTCAACTCAGCATCGAGGCATTCCCGCTCGACTTTAACAATATTTCTTACCGTTCGGGGGCAGGCGATTTCACGCAAGCCTTTACCGGGCGCTTTGATGCAAAGAAGGACTTTGAAGTCTTCGGGCTTGAAACAAACTTCAAGGCTGGCTTCGCTTACACAACTCGTTCCAAAAAGACCCGGTCCAGTGTTTGGACCGCGACGAATGCTCAAATTCTTGCAGCTGGTCGTCCCTCGCCAACTTATGCCGATTTTGCACTAGATCGGCCATTCTTGGGCGAAATGACGCTTGGCTATAGCTTCCGTTATCACTCTGAAGCGAGACTTGAAGCTTACATGCAGGATTTGATCAAGGCTGGCATTGCGCGGCCAATCGATCAAACTGACAATTACTTCAACGTCACGGAAGAAATCCTTGCGGCCTACAGCATGGCAACATTTAACTTCGACTGGGGTAATTTGGTTGTCGGTCTTCGTGGCGAGCAGACGACCAATACAGGTCAATCCTTCAACACGATTGCCGGGGTCTTTGGGCTCACAGAAGTCTCATCTGATGACGTCATCTTCTATCCAAGCGCACATCTGAATTGGGATGTGCGCGACGATGTGAAGGTTCGGATCGGTTTGACAACCGGGGCAGCACGCCCAGAGTTTACGACCATTCGTCCGAACTTCTCCATCAATGATGCGGCCAAGACCATTTCGGGCGGCAATCCGAATGCACAGCCCGAGCGTGCCGTCGGCGTGGATGCCTATGTGGAATGGTACATCCAGCCACAAGGCTATTTCTCGGCTGGTGTGTTCCATAAGCAATTGTCGGATGTGTTGTTCACACAAATCGAACCGTTTGGGATCACCACCCTTGATGCCCCAGGCTTCGAGCGTTCGACTTATGCCTTCTCGTCCGTGCAAAACGCTGGCGATGGCCAAGTCACAGGCTTCGAGCTCACCTACAATCAATTTGCCGAGCCATTTGTTGAGGCGATCAAGGCACCAGAGTGGCTAGGTGGCTTCGGTGTTCGGGCGACTGCGACTTGGACTGAATCAGAAGTAACGGTTCCAGAGACCTTTGCGATTGTGAATGGCGTTCGCACCTCAACCCATCCAGAGCGCAAAACGGGCCTGCCTGGGGCTTCGGATTTCCTCTACAATCTCAGCTTGGTTTATGAGAAGTATGGCCTTTCCGCCCGTGCTGCCTATCAGTTCCGTAAGGCATGGCAGAATGGCATTGGCACGTACTTGATCGTCAACGGGGTCAGCGTTCCAGATGGAAACGGCGACAATTATTGGGATGATGATGCCGAGCTCGACATCTCGATCCGTTATGAGATCAACAAAAACCTAACCGTAACCTTTGATGCAACCAACGTCTTGGATGAAGCTGGTATCCGCTACGGCGATCCACGTTTTGTTGGCACGTCGCGGATGGAGTGGGAAAAGTATGGCCCACGTTATCTGCTGGGTCTGCGCTTCAACTTCTAATCAAGCCGCCCTTCTTGGGCGCTTGACGATCTGATCTTAAGTTTAGGGCCTGCTGGTTTGATCTAGCAGGCCCTTTTTTTTGATGATCCCACGAAACAGGGGCCGCCAATGGCCCACAAATCGGCTGTAGGTTGGGCGCGTTTCATTTCTTTCCGTCGCGCCACTGACATGATTTTCAGGCATGAAGGCTCTAAAGATAGTGGGGGTAAAGCAGGTGCAGAAATCAACCTGGCTCAAGTCGCTTTGCGTCGTGCTTTTCCTTTCAGCGCTTTCTGCCTGTGGCTCTGATAAGCCAGATACCGAGCTGACAGGCTGGCAGAAAGAAGTTGGCCAATTGCGCATTGGTGCAACGTCGGGCGAAGATAGTTCCACCACTTTGGCCCGATGGACGGCCTATCAAAAATACCTCAACCGCATCACTGGGTTGAAGGTCGAAGTTTTCCAGGCGGCAGACTATAATGGTGTCATTCAAGCTATGGCCTCTGGTCAGTTGGAGCTCGCGCAAATGGGTGGCGCGGCCTATGCGAATGCCCGTGAGCAAATGGGTGAGAAGGTAGCCCCCTTTTTGGCCTTGCGCTCGGCTGAGGGCTCTTCGGGCTATTATTCAGCGCTTATCGTCAAGGCAGACAGCCCTTATCGCACGATTGAGGATTTGCGCGGCAAGTCCTTGGGCTATGTCGATTTCAATTCGACTTCTGGCTATTTGTTCCCACGCTGGGCGATGCGCCAACAAGGGAAAAATCCTGATACTTTCTTTGGCAAAACCGCGATGAGCGGTGGTCACACGCAAAGTGTTTTAGCCCTAGCCAATGGGCAGTTTGATGCAATCTTTTTGATTGCCAGTGGCGGCACGCCAGAAACCGGCTTTACCACAGGCTCACTCTATACCTTAGCGCGCAAAGGCGCGGTGAAGATTTCAGACTATCGCATCATCTGGACAGCAGGGCCGATGCCCAACTCGCCCTATGTGATCCGGACTGACCGTCCTCAAGCCTTTCAAGACGTCACCCGTGGAGCCATGGCCGCGCTGGCTTACGAGGATCCACAATTATGGGTGGATATCGGGCTTCAAGAGGGATCCGATATGCAACCCATGACCGCTGCTGACTATCAGGCCGTGGTCGAAATGCGTCGCGCAGAGATCGCCGAACGCCGTGCGGCCCCAGCTCAGAAGCCAAGCAATGGGAGTGCTAAGCCATGATCCGCGCTTTTGGGATCTTTCTAGTTCTGCTGGCTTTGATGCAGCCTGCCACAGCACAAACACCCCCGGCAGGCTTTCGAATTGGAATTGAGGGCCTGACCGACTCTGGTTGCACCGCCACGCCAAGTGATGCGGCGGCAGCGGCTTACCGCAAGCATCTTGAAGGACGATTGGGCAAGCCGGTGGTGCTCTGTAGCTATGCAGATGGCAAAGCAGTGGCCACAGCCTTGCAAGATGGACAGTTGGACTTGGCTGTTTTGGATCAACCATCTTTTGAACCAGTCAGCAAAATCGCCCGCCCAATTCTGGCACCGCGGGCTGACGCTATAACCGGTCGCGTTCTCGCCGTCGCTTTGACGCTCAAAACTTCAGGCCGAGATACGCCCGTTAAGCTTGCTGGCAGTCGGCCTATCTTCATTTCTAAACTCGCGGCCAGCCATCAGGTGCCCTTGCAAGGCTTGGCCGATTTTGGCGCGGATACCAAGAGCTTTAAGCCGGAGCTGTTTGTCGCGGATGAGCATGCAGGTCTTGCGGCATTGCGTGCCGGACAGGGCGACGCGCTGATTATCACAGCAGGTGCGCGCCAAAGGCTCTGCCGTGGCGATGATCCCAAAGTCGTTTTGTGTGGCGATGTGGTTGAGGCGTGGCGCGGACGCCCTACAGCGCAGACAGGCCTTGTCGTCAGAAATGACCTGCCGGAAGCGGATCGCTATCAATTAGTCGGCATTCATATCGCGCTACATCAAGAGCGCCCGGAAGCCATGCCCTTTTTGGTTGCAAAACTTGGCGGTGGGATAGCCTTAGATCCGACAGAGGCCGCTGCCATGCAAAGGGGTGCTCGCTAACGTGCCGCAGCAAGAAGCGATTAAGGCGCAAGTCATTCGGGAATTTGAAGCGCAGCGGCGGGTGACCCTGCTGCGCCAGCGCACCCAGCAAGTCGTCGTTTTGATTGGCTTTAGTGCGCTGATTGCTGTGTGCTTCCATGTCAGTGGGTTCTTCTCTGGCAGCCAAGGCAGCGACCCTTGGGGGCGGATTGCCAATCTCCTCAATATCATGATCCCAGACCTTAAGCCCGAGGCGCTGTTTGAGGATCGTGGGACTGCTGGCTCACTCTCCTCTTGGTTTTATGACATGCCAACGTGGCTGGCCCTGTTGTGGGAGACGGTTCAGATCGCCATTGTTGCGACCTTGTTTGGCATTTTTGGCGGGTTTTGGGCCTCACTCTTGGCGTCTAAAAACCTCTCGCCATCGCCCTATATTTATTGGCTGACCCGTCGCACGCTAGAAGTCATCCGTACACTGCCGGATTTGATCGTGGCGCTGATCTTGGTTGCAGCCTTTGGGGTCGGCCCATTACCGGGTGTGATTGCCATTGCCTTAGGGACTATGGCAAGTCTCGGAAAACTCTATTCCGAAGTCAATGAAGCGGCGGATATGCGACCTGTTGAGGCGGTAAAGGCGGTTGGTGGCTCTTGGTGGGCACAGGTGCGCTTTGGTATCCTTCCCCAAGTCTTGCCCCATTATGCGTCCTATGGGCTGTTGCGCTTAGAGATTAATGTCGGCGGTGCCGCCGCCTTAGGCGTGGTTGGGGCTGGCGGCATCGGGATCGAATTGTCGCGCGCGATCACCTATACCGAGTTTGATACCTATTTTGCCCTTTTGATCTTAATCATCGGTCTGATTATCCTAATTGACCTTGTGTCGGAGGCGATCCGCCACCGTTTGATCGGCTTGGAGGCGACGGCATGACGACCAGCGCAGTCCTTGTCGCCCCGCATCCCGTTACAGCCCAAGAGATGCAGGCGGCTCGCGCTATTGCGCCGCATCTGGTGGACACACCATTGGCTGTCCACGCGCGGCGCCTTGCCCTGTGGATTGGGTTGAGTGCTGTGTTTATCACCCTGTGTATTGGGGTAGATATGACGCCGGCTGCCTTTGCCAAAGGCCTCTCGAAACTGGCTGATTTCATGGGTGGCATGTTTCCGCCTAATGCCGCTGGCGAGGAAGTTCGGATCCTGCAAGCCTTGGCCGCGACCTTTGCAATGGCGGTCGCCGGGACCTTCTTGGGAGTCTTGGGTGCCATACCTTTGGGATTGCTCGGCGCTAAGACCTTTGTTTCGAACCCGGTCTTGCACTTCCTTATCCGGCGCAGCTTTGACGTCTTTCGTGCCATTCCCGCCCTTGTATGGGCGCTCATTCTCATCGTCGCCTTTGGGCTAGGACCCTTTGGCGGTGTCATCGCGCTCGCGCTAACCGATATCCCGCGCATTGCTAAGCTTTATGCCGAGGCAATCGAGAATAGTGACCCGCGCCCGCAAGAAGGCATTCGTGCGACAGGGGGGCAACGCCGAGCCGCTATACGCTTTGGCCTTTTGCCAGAGGTTTTGCCGGTGATGGCCAGTCAGTCGCTCTATATGTTGGAGTCCAATTTCCGCAACGCTGCCATCTTGGGTATTGTAGGCGCGGGCGGCATCGGGTTTGAACTGGAAGAGCGGATCCGCATCTTTGCTTTTGATCAAGTCGCCTGGATCGTCATTGCCTATGTGCTCTGCGTCATGGCGCTTGACTATGTCTCAGAGAACATCCGCTCGAAATTGGTGCACGGCTGAGGAATCTCCTGTGCGCCCAACAAATCAACTCCCTAATCGTAAGAGTCGCGCTCGACCGTCACATAGGTTTCACGAGCCAGCCTTAGCCTCAAGTCAGCAATAGGAGGCATACGTGCTCGAACTCAAGTCCGTGACAAAGCACTTTGGTTCAACCCATGCGGTGCAGGATGTGTCCTTACAAATCCCTGCTGGCTCGATGGTTGGCATTATTGGCCGTTCCGGGGCTGGTAAGTCCACGCTTCTGCGATTGATTAATCGTCTTTGCGACACGAATGAGGGCGCAATAACCTGGCATGGCAAGCCGGTGACGGAGTTGCGAGGTAAAGCACTTAGTCAGTGGCGTGCGACTTGTGGCATGGTGTTTCAGCAGTTCAATTTGTCGCCACGTCTAGACGTTTTAACCAATGTTTTGATTGGCAGCCTAGCCCGTCAACGTGGCGTGGCCCCGATGCTTAAGCTCTTCCCGGCCGAAGAACGCGCACGCGCCATTCTGGAATTGCACGCTTTGGGCATGTCCCACACCGCCTTACAACGGTGCAATACCTTGTCTGGCGGGCAGCAGCAGCGCGTCGCCATTGCGCGGACCTTGATGCAATTGCCTGAGATCATTTTGGCGGACGAGCCTATCGCCTCCCTCGACCCAGCCAATGCCCAAACGGTAATGGAGACGCTGTCCACCATTAATCGGGAGCGCAATATTACCGTTCTCGTCAATCTACATGCGCTGGATATTGCACGCCGGTTCTGTCCACGGATTATCGGCATGGCAGATGGGCAAATCGTGTTTGATGGCACGCCTGATGATCTCAACGCCTCTGTGGTGGACGCGATTTACGGCCGCCACGTTATCGAAGGATCAGGTGCCAAGAACGAAGCAGAACAGCTCCTGGAGGCTGTTGCGTGACGGGTAGGCTCGCTGGGCGGATCTTGCCGCCGGACTATCGCTATTTTGAGCACTGGAAGCCTGATCCGGCCGCTGAAAAGCCGTTAGAATCTGAACCGGGTATCTCGCCTGAAGCCCATGTCCGCGACTGCATCTTGGGTCCTTGGACCCGCGTTGGGGCCCGCACCTCTTTGATGGAAACCGAGATGGGTGCTTACAGTTACATCGTGACGGACTCGAGCACCGCTTATACCACAATTGGCAAATTCTGCTCCATCGCGCGCGACACACGCCTTAATCCCGGTAACCACCCAACGTGGAAGGCCGCCCTTCATCACTTCACCTATCGCTCCGTTTCTTATCAATTGGGCGAGCAGGACGATGATGATTTCTTTGAGTGGCGGCGCGCAGACGATGTGACGATCGGACATGATGTCTGGATCGGCCACGGGGCAACCATTCTTGCAGGTGTCAGCGTTGGGACCGGTGCAGTTGTCGGCGCCGGGGCAGTTGTGTCAAAGGACGTGGCCCCCTTTACGATTGTTGGCGGGGTACCCTCAAAGCCTATCCGCGAGCGGTTTCCAAAAGCAGTTCAAGACGGCCTTCTTGCCCTGGCTTGGTGGGATTGGGAGCATGAAAAGCTGGCTGAAGCGCTGCAGGATTTTAGGGATTTGGATGCCGATGCCTTTGTCGAGAAACACTCCTAGTCGGCGTTACAGGCCATGATGGGAACCTTGTTTCTGATCGTCGGGCCGTCGGGCGTTGGCAAGGATTCGCTCCTTGATGGGGCTAAGGCCCAGCTTTCAAACGATCCCATTTATCACTTCCCCCAACGCTTCATTACCCGGCCACAGGATGCTGGTGGGGAAGATCACATTGCCATCGAGCCGTCTGAATTTGAGCTAAAGCGTCAAAGAGGTGATTTTGCGCTTTCCTGGAATGCCCACGGCCTTTCATACGGCGTTTCAGCTGACATTACGGCTCGGTTAGAGCGAGGCCAGCAGGTGGTGGTCAATGTCTCCCGCGCGATTTTGGACGAGGCGCGGCAGCAGTTTTCGCCCTTGGTCATTGTTTCGATTACTGCGCCCAGCAAGGTCATTGAGCAGCGCTTAATGGCCCGCGGCCGTGAAACAGCCTCTGAGATTGCTGACCGCATCGCGCGTGCCGCCGCTTATGATGTGACCGGCCCAGACGTTGTTTTCTTAAACAATGATGCGAGTTTGGATGCTGGTGTTTCAAAGTTGGTTGAAATCCTGGAGACGTCATGATGGGTGTGTTTGAAGCTTTTCTGGAAGAACCCGTTCAAGATACAGGCCTTTACCTCTTCCCAGTTGCGCCCAACACATGGGAGCAAAAGGTCGGGAGCGTCACCTTTGAAGGCGCGGACCCGCAAGCGATTGTGCAAGACGTGCAGGGAAGGATTGCAGCCTATCAGTTCGCTTTGAAAGCTGGCGATCAACCCATGGTGCGAATAGCCTTTGACGAGCCCGGCCCCGGGTTAAGCGACGAGGCTTTCACGCCCGGTCTCAGCGCGTTTGAGCGGCCGTCACAGGCTTTGATGGATCAAATCGCGGCAGAAGTGGCCGACGCACCCCTACCAATCCGCGTACCCGCCCTCATCCAATATGTTGGCGACCACTTTACCTATGGGGCGCGCGAGACGCATCTGGGGACGGGTGAAGACTCCATGCCTGCTTTGGAATGCGGTCTTACGCCCGGCACATGTGTGGATATGCACACTCTAGCTGTCGCGGCTTTGCGCGCGATTGGCGTGCCCGCCGCCTACGTCATTGGCGTGCACATCGCCGAACCACGTGAGCACTGGTCCACCGGACATTGTTGGCTGAATTTGAAATGCGACGGCGTCCCCCATCATTGGGATATCTCGCATCATGTGCAATATGGCGTCCGCGAAATCACGCCAAAACTTAATCCAAAGCCCGGTCGACGCTTTGCGCTCAGTACGGGGCGTGGGCTTGAGTTTTCCGCGCCAGATAGTGTGGTGAGCTATCCGTCCTTGTCGGGCTTTCATGGTTTGACGGGGCGAAAGGCTGGTCAAAGGTTACGTACACTGGCCCGAATCCTGAACTAGTTTAGGTCTTACCCAATAAATTGATCTTCCGCGTGGACCGCATGAAGGCGGGCATAAGCACCTTCTGGGATCGCCAAGAGGGCTTGGTGATGACCTTGCTCAATAATCCTGCCACGTTCAAACACCAAGATCCGATCCACGTCCTTAATGGTCGACAAGCGGTGTGCCACGATGATTGTGGTGCGATCGACCATCAGATCGGCCATCGCCGCTTGGATCAGTCGCTCGGTCACCGTATCGAGGCTGGAGGTCGCCTCATCGAAGATGACGATATTGGCGTCCGCCAAAAAGGCACGGGCAATGGCAACGCGCTGACGCTCTCCGCCAGAAAGCTTCACGCCACGCTCTCCCACCAAGGTTTGGTAGCCTTCCGGTAAGGCCTCGATGAAATCATGGGCATACGCACGCTTTGCTGCCTGAATGATGGCTTCCATCGGCGCGTTAGGATGCGCATAAGCGATGTTATCTGCCAGACTGCGATGGAACAGGATTGGCTCTTGCGGCACGATCGAGATTGCACGGCGCAGACTTGCCTGCTGGACTTGTGCGATATCTTGGGCGTCAATCCAAATGGTGCCGGACTTCAGGTCATAGAGGCGCTGGATGAGTTTGACGAAGGTAGACTTGCCAGACCCAGAGGGGCCAACCAGCGCAATCTTTTCGCCGGGCGCGATGCGAAGATCGAGATTCTGATACAAGGAAGCTTTGTCGCCCTGTGACCCCGGATAGGAAAACTGGACTTGGTCGAAGATGATCTCACCCAGACCCGGCTGAAAGTCTGGCGCTTGATCGACGTCCTCGACGCCGAGCGGCGCGCGATCAAATTCGATGATATCGGCCAGCTCTGCGCTCGCGCGCTGAAGCATGCGGATGTGATCGCCGACTTTGCGCAAACTGCCGCCCAATTGGAAGTTGGCAGTGATCACAAAGGCAACGTCACCCGGCGTAGCTTGCCCGCGCGTTGAAAGTCCGATCAGCAAAACCAACATGGCAGCTTGTAAGCTCAACCACAAAAAATGCTGGATCAGGCCCATATCCAAAGCCTTGCGCCAGGATATGACCGCGAGGGACCGCCATTTACCAGTAACCTGCTCAAACCGCTCGGTCTCGCGCTTCTCTGCCCCAAACGCTTTGACCGCATTATTGTTGGAGACGGCGTCGGCCACCGCAGCACCAATACGAGAATCAGCGGCTGCTGCTACCACGTTGGCAGGACGCACATAGCGGATGGCGATCACAAAAGAAGCCACCACATAGACGACAACCATCACCAAAAACACGATCCCCACCACGGGAAAGCGAACCAGCATCACGCCAGCAAGGCCTAGAATGACCAAGCCGAGCGGGAAGAATTGCTGCCATAAAATGTCGGAGATGTGCTCATAAGACCAACGGCCGCGCGTCAGCTTATGGACGGTTGCACCGGCAAACGTATTGGCATGCCAATCTGAGGAAAAATGCTGAATCCGCGCGAACCCGTCTTCAATGACTTTAGCCATACAGCGCGCTGCAGCGCGGTGGTAAACACGGGTCGAAATATTGCCCAGCACATAATAGACGGCCGAAATCCCAGTCATGAGGCCAACGGCCATCAGCGCTGCTTGCCCAGCGCTTTCGTCGCTTAGGCCGCCCGCGGCAACTTTGGTCAGCGTATCAACCAAATGGCCCGCTGAAAGCGGGATGCAGACTTCCGCGGCGACCATCACGAGCGTCAGCACGACGACGACGGACAAAAGTGGTCTTTCTTGCGCCCAGTAGCGGGCGCAGAATCCAATGGTCTCGCGCCATGAGTGGCGCGCCTGATTGCTTTGTTGGGACATGGATTTGGCTTATGGCGCTTGCACGACAGGCCCGTGACATGGCCAAACAAAATGGTGCCGTAATCAGACGATTTGTGACGATAAATCGCGGTATACTTCAGTCAATTGGATTAAAGCTTGCCAAAATGCCGAAGTGGTCGCTGGCAAAGCGTCCGGTTGTGGCATCAACTCCTGTAAAACAAAGCTCTACGCTATTTAACTCCCAGCCACCTCGGTCTGCCAAGAGGATGTGATCGATCAGAGCATTGGGCTGATGGCGCAGGCTTGTTGCCTGTGGCAATAGAGTGTCGGTGCTAATGATCCTCTCCTGCTGATACAACCAGTCAAAGCATGCGGCCGCGCGCGTGGCGTTGAAGTCGCCAGCTAGAATGATGGGATGATCCCAACCCTCGCTCGCCCAAGACCAAATCGCTGCCAATTGTTGCTGGCGCAGCATGTCACCTTCGTCTGCCTTCAGATGAGACAAGTGGAGAGAGACAACGCGGATTGGACCATTAGTTGCTTCAAACACCGCGGATAAGGATTTGCGGCCGCCATCGGCAGCACTTGTTGGCAGGTCTAGACTTTCTTCCGTGAGGAGCGGCAGTCGCGATAAAATAGCGAGGCCAGAGCTCGAAAGAACCCCCGACCTTTGCTTGATGCGCGCTGGTACGCCGACCCGGGTTAACCCCAACGCGTCGGCCAGCCATTCCCCCGCATCCATCGTCGCGTCCGCATAAACCTCCTGCAGACAGATTAGATCCGGCTGCAGGAGGCGGCATTCTGCCACAAACATCTCAAGGCGTGCAGCTAAGTCACCCTCGTCCTTCCAGATGTTGAGGGTGAGAACACGCATCAGCCGACGCGGACGCCCCCCGTCCAGACGCCGCGCACAAGGGCGTGTCCGTCGACGACTTTCACGCGAACAACATCGGCACGTTTGCCGACTTCTAAAGTTCCACGATCATGGAGGCCAACAGCCCGGGCAGGCAGACCCGTTACCGTGTTTACTGCTTGCTCGATCGGCCATTGCCAAGGGCCAGCGGCAAGGGCAAAGGCGCACTCAATCAAGCTGCGGGGCACATAGTCAGAAGCAAAACCAATCGGCAGCCCTGCTGCGATCAAATCCTTGGCCGGCACATTGCCAGAGTAAGAGCCGCCCCGGATGAGGTTAGGCCCGCCCATGACAATATGCATCCCGCGTGCTTGGGCCGCATGTGCTGCTTCCATCGTCACTGGGAATTCCGCGATGGTGGCACCAAGATCTGCTGCTTCGTTGATATGGGCGATGGATTCATCGTCGTGGCTGGCGATAGGCACGCCACGAGCTTTAGCAACTTCGACCACAAGACGCCGATTAGCCGCATCATGACGGGCAACATTTGCGCGCCGCTCTGTCAATCGGTCTTCAATTGCTGCTTCGGTTAATCCTTCCCGCCGCCACATATCGAGGAACTTATCAATATTGCGATACTGGCGCTGGCCCGGTGTGTGATCCATCAGCGAGAACAAACCGGTTAGTGGTGCATCTGCGAAGTCTGGCAGCCAGTCCGCCATAACGTCAGAGGGGGCCTCGCATCGCCAATGTAGGCGGTGGGTTGCTTTCAATAGTTGTTTGTCATGCGCTTCGTGCAGAGCATCCGTTAGCCGGATCAAATTGTCGGGCGTACGCGCCGAGCCCGAGCCAAAGGAGCCGATCGACAGGGAGTCGAAGACGGTCGTCACACCAACGCTAATGCACAGGCCATCATGGACCACAGCAGCAGAAACGGGGTTCCAATCGATATTGGCGCGCGGGAAAAAATGACGCTCCAGATTGTCGGTATGAATATCAATGATACCGGGGATCAACCAATCCCCATCACAATCCTCACCATGTTGGCTTGGACCTTCGACAATGTCTTGGATTTCTGCGCCTTTGAAGGAAAGACTTCCTTGAATTACCCCAGTGGGCGTTACGATTTTGGCTTGAGAAAGTTGGATGGTCACGTTCGGCTCATTGCTGTTGGAGGTTGGGAGGAAGTGGGCGAGAAATTAGTCCAAGTCTGGCAGTCGTTCGTTTTCGATGGTTATTTCCACACGGTCAGAGGCCATTCGGGCTTCGCCATATTCGAGCGGTCGGCCAAGGCCATCGACGTTCCAAGCATGTGTCACCAACAACGGAATGTGTCGTGGTACATGCAGGAGCTGGGTTTCCTGCGCGGTCGGTAACCGCGAACTGATTTTCGTTCGCAGCCGCGTATAATCCGGTACGCCACAATCAATCAGGGTTTGGGTAATCGACTTGGATCGCGCATAAAAGACAGCAAATGTCGGGAAGCGTTCAAACGCAAACCAATGTCTAGCAACTGAGATCACTTGGCCATTGGCAAATCCGAGGCGCTCTAAAAAGACCGTCGGGGATCCACCTTTTAACCCAAGTGCTGCCGCCACATGTGGCTCTGCGGGGCGGGTATCTAAGGCCAAAGTCTTGGTTTCTGGATTAGCTGCTTGCTCTTGCAGACCTGCAGAAAAGCGCGTTCGCTTTCCGATACTGTAGATCAAAGTCGGCCGCCGAACGAAACTGCCCCGTCCTTGGGTCGATTCGACCAGCCCTTTCGACTGTAAGTGCGCCAGCGCGCGGCGAGTCGTATGACGATTTGTCGAAAACCGTTCACAGATTTGTAGCTCAGTTGGCAATTTGTCGCCCGGTACCAACCGACGCTCAGAAATCTCCACTTCGAGCCACTGGACGATTGCTCGCCAATTTGTTGTCGATTGGCTTTTTTCATCAATAATAATTGACATTTTATTGCCTTTTTACATGATATCCAACAAATCTATATTACGTCACAGCAATGACACAATAAATCTGTTGAGTTTATACTAATGAACCGGTAGAATAATGCAAGTCCAAACACAATCAATTCAAAAGTTGTTCGCCATGACTCAATCGTACACAGACGAATTTGTTGACAATGCCCTTGCGGGCAGCACTGCCCGCAAGGGCTGGTTGTCGACCTTAGCAAAGGCCCCCGCCTCCGAAGTTCTTAAGCTCTGGGAGGATGTGGTTGCGCCGGAAAGCCAAGTCCTGCGCCCTGCTGAAACCGGCATGGTGATGGTGCGTGGCCGAACGGGTGGCGCAGGCAATCCGTTTAACCTTGGCGAGATGACAGTGACGCGTTGTGCGATCCGTTTGGCGACAGGGGAGACGGGCATTGGCTATGTCGCCGGTCGAGATAAGACGCATGCGTATGTCGCGGCTGTGGCTGATGCGATGCTGCAGTCCTCGATTTGGCGTGACCAAGTGCGTGACGGTCTGATTGAGCCTTTGCGCCAAGCCTCTCATGTGCGCCGTGACGCCATCAGTCGCAAGGCAAAGGCTACACAGGTCGAGTTTTTCACCATGGTCCGAGACCGGAAGGCCTAGTCATGAACGCACCTTTAAATCTTGCAGAATTGCGCCCCGGCTTTTCCGAGCCCGTCGGAGACAGTCAAAGTGTATTTCGTGCGCTCTTGACCGCCACAGCTCAGCCCGGCACGCGGGTAGAGGTTGGCAAAGCTCTGGCCCCGCCGGTCGGCCTCAATCAGGCGGCAGCAGCTGTTCTTCTAACCTTGGCTGACCAAGACACTTTGGTTTGGCTAGAACCAAGTCTCCGCGGCGGCGCGATCGAGAGTTGGCTAAGGTTCCATACATCTTGTCCGTTGACCGATCATGCTGAAGAGGCCGCGTTTGCCGTTGTTTCGCATGAGGGGCTCGCGGCTCAGATGTTGTCGGGTTTCAACCAAGGTGATGCCAAATATCCAGACCTAGCAACCACCGTGATTGTGATGATGCCAGATCTCGAGGCGGGTCCGAATTTGGTGCTCGAAGGTCCTGGGATTGAAACAATCGCAGAAATTGCGCCGCAAGGTTTGCCGGAGAGCTTTTGGGCAGAACGCTCCGATCTTGTAGCCCATTTTCAATTCGGGATTGACGTGATGATGTGTGCTGAAGCCACGCTTGTCTCCATCCCGCGTACCACCCGCATTCAGACTAAAGGGGAGTAAGCATGGCTTATGTAGCAGTTAAGGGCGGCGAGCGCGCAATCACTAACGCCCACACTTGGCTGGGCGAAGTGCGCCGTGGCGATACCTCGGTTCCAGAGCTGAGCGTGGCTCAAATCCGCGAACAAATGAGTTTGGCCGTAGATCGTGTAATGGCTGAAGGCTCTTGCTATGATCCAGATTTGGCCGCTTTGGCCATCAAGCAAGCGCGCGGCGATCTCCCAGAAGCCATCTTCCTGCTGCGTGCCTACCGGACGACTTTGCCGCGGTTTGGCGCAACGACACCGATTGAAACCGCGAACATGGCCGTCCAGCGCCGCGTTTCTGCTGCTTTCAAGGACATTCCAGGTGGGCAGGTCTTAGGGCCAACGTTTGATTACACCCACCGTCTGTTGGACTTTAAGCTAGCAGCCGAAGGCGGCCATGAAGTCCCGCCGGCGCAAGTTTCTGAAGAAATTATGCCGACACAATTGGCGACCATTGCCCAAGTCTTTGCCCATGAAGGCTTGTTGGAAGGCGATCCGGTTACAGACACGTCCGAACAACCATATGACTTGACCCGCGAGCCTATGGCGTTTCCAGCCGATCGCGACCAGCGTTTGCAAGCCCTCGCACGCGGCGATGAAGGCTTCTTATTGAGCCTTGCTTATTCTAGCCAGCGCGGTTGGGGCTCCACCCACCCCTTGTGCGGCGAGATTCGCATGGGTGAAGTCAGTGTCGGCTTTACACCTGATGAACTTGGCTTTGAAATTGAGTTGGCAGACTTGCCGATGACCGAATGCATCATGTTGTCAGGCTTTGCAGGCTCTGCCGAGCAGGCCCCGCAATATACGCGTGGCTATGGCCTGACCTTTGGCCACAATGAACGCAAAGCAATGAGCATGTCGATTGTCGACCGCGCGCTTCGTGGCCGTGAGTTGGGCGAAGAAGGCCAAGCTCCCTGTCAGGATGAGGAGTTTGTGCTCTATCACTCCGATGTGGTGGAAGCGTCAGGCTTTGTTCAACACCTCAAACTGCCGCATTACGTCGATTTCCAAGCTGACCTTCAATTCCTGCGTCGCCTGCGTCGGGAGTTCTTTGACGCCAAAGCAAAAGCCTTGGCAGAGCAAACAGCGCACATGAAGGAGGCCGCGGAATGACCGTTACTGAAGCACCCGCGCGCCCAAACGCCGCGCCAGAAGACCGCTATTACACCTACGCCTATCTAGATGAGCAGACCAAGCGGATGATCCGCCGCGCTATTTTGAAGGCTTTGGCAATCCCCGGTTATCAAGTCCCCTTTGGCTCGCGCGAAATGCCTGTGCCGTATGGTTGGGGTACAGGCGGCATCCAACTGACCGCAGCAATCATTGGCCCTGAAGACGTTTACAAGTGCATTGACCAAGGGGCCGATGATACCACCAATGCCGTCTCCATCCGCCGGTTTTTCGCGACGGTGGCCGACGTCGCCACAACCGAAGACACCAGCGAAGCGACGATCATCCAGTCGCGGCACCGCATCCCCGAGCAGCCCTTGGCGGATGGCCAAATCATGGTGTTCCAAGTGCCGCAGCCAGAACCTTTGCGAGGTTTGGAGCCCCGTGAAACTGAGACACGCGCGATGCATGCTTATGCCGAATATGGTCTGCAATATGTCTCGCTTTATGAAAATATCTCCGCCTACGGACGGATTGCGGCGACCGCTGGCTATCCGGTCATGATTGATGAGCGCTATTTGATGAGCCCATCGCCAATCCCCAAGTTTGATAATCCTAAAATGCACATGAACCCAGCAATCCTGTTGTTTGGCGCCGGTCGTGAAAAGCGGATCTATGCGGTCCCGCCCTTTACGCGGGTGCGTAGCTTGGACTTTGAAGATTATCCGTTTGAGACGCAAAGCTGGGACGAGGTTTGTGCCTTATGCGGCGCGAACGACTCTTACTTGGACGAAGTGGTTCTCGACGATAAGGGCCAGCATATGTTTGTCTGCTCCGACAGCCATTATTGCGCAGACCGCCGCGAGAAGGGTCATGCAGGCCCGATGGCCGGCCACGCCCTCGCACACATTGAGACCGAAATCGCGGCAGAGGAAGTATAGCCATGACTGAAGTTTTAGATCGGCCGACTTCTTCCCAATCTGTCGGCGCAGTGGAACCGCTTTTGCGTGTCTCGAACTTGACCAAATATTACGGCCATGTCGCCGGCTGCTTGGATATCAGCTTTGAGATGCGGCCCGGTGAAGTTCTCGGCATCGTAGGTGAAAGCGGCTCCGGCAAAACCACCCTTCTGAATTGCATTTCCGGCAAGCTGGCCCCTACCACTGGGTCCATTGCCTTCAACTCCCGTCGTCATGGCTTGGTGGACATTTATGATTTGTCCGAGCCAGACCGGCGCCGGATGCAGCGTGAAGATTGGGGCTTTGTGCATCAAAATCCACGCGACGGCCTCAGAATGCGCGTGTCAGGTGGTGCCAATGTCGCTGAGCCATTGATGAACCTAGGTCGCCGCCATTATGGCGACATGCGCCAAGCCACAATGGACTGGTTGAGCCGGGTTGAGCTTGATCTGGGCCGAGTTGACGATAAGCCCCGTAACTTTTCCGGCGGCATGCAACAGCGTATTCAGATTGCCCGCAATCTGATCCACAACCCGCGCCTTGTCTTTATGGACGAGCCGACCGGCGGCCTCGATGTCTCCGTACAAGCCCGTTTGCTGGATTTGTTGCGCGAGCTGGTGCGCGACCTCGGGCTGGCTGCGATCATCGTCACGCACGACATGGCTGTCGCCCGATTGATGGCGGACCGCTTGATGGTGATGAAGGGCGGTCATGTGGTTGAGACAGGCCTTGCCGATCAAGTGCTCGACGACCCGCAACATCCCTACACCCAATTATTGGTCTCAAGTGTGCTGCAAATCTAAAGCACATCTAGTTCCGTCCTCTTTGGCCTTTGTTTTAAGCGATCCTCCCATGACCCAAGAAGCCGCCATTCGCGTCGATGATCTCAGCAAAATTTTCACCCTTCATAATCAAGGTGCCACGTCGATTGGCGTCTTTGAGGCCCTCAAACTGGAAGTCATGCCGGGCGAATGCGTGGTTCTGGCAGGTGAATCCGGTGTCGGGAAGTCGACATTGATGCGGACCATCTATGGCAATTATTTGCCGACGTCGGGCGGGGTTTTCGTCAGTCACGACGGCGCGCCCGTGGATATCACCAAGGCACCGCCCCATCAGGTGCTGGAAATCAGACGCCGGACCTTGGGCTATGTCAGTCAGTTCCTGCGTGTGATCCCGCGTGTTTCAACGCTCGATCTTGTCATTGAGCCGCTTCTTGAAAATGGCGTCGAGCTGGAAGAAGCTCGCGAGCGGGCAATCACCCTTCTGCAGGCTTTGCGTTTGCCAGAAGCCCATTGGGAATTGCCGCCGTCAACTTTCTCTGGTGGCGAGCAACAACGCGTCAATATCGCGCGCAGCTTTATCCGCGAATATCCGGTCCTTTTGTTGGATGAGCCGACAGCGTCGCTCGACGCTGCTAACCGGGCTATCGTTGTGGAACTGATCAATGCCGCCTTGGCTAAGGGTGCCGCCATGGTCGGTATTTTCCATGACCATGATGTGCGTGATGCGGTGGCGACGCGTTTGTTCAATGTGTCGGAATACAAGGCCGCAGCCTAAGTCTCAGTGAAGTAGAACTTTTCGTTGGAGCCCGTTATGCAAACCAGCTTGTTCTCAAAGCGCGTCGTAACGCCAGAAGGCCTATTGGCGGCGCATGTTCAAATTGAGGATGGTCTTATTGTCGCGATTGTCCCAAGCGAAACGTCGTCAACGGCGGACGCGCTAGATTTGGGGGATGACTTCCTCATTCCGGGCCTTGTCGACATTCATACTGACAATCTGGAAAAGCACTATCAACCTCGGCCCGGTGCGCGCTGGGATAGTTTGGGTGCGGCCTTAGCTCATGATGGCCAATGCATTATGGCGGGGATTACCACAGTCTTTGACAGCCTCAGTCTGCATGGTCGCAAAGACGGCCTAGACCGGAAAGAGGCTTTGGCACCAATGATTGCGGCTATGGATCAGGCCGGTTCTGAAGGGCTTCTTCGGGCAGAGCATTTGCTCCATTTACGCTGTGAGATCACAAACCCTGAACTATTGAGCTTGGTGGAGCCCCATCTGGACAACCCAAGGCTCAAGCTGCTTTCGGTCATGGATCATACCCCCGGCCAACGCCAGACAGCTGACCTTAATCGCTTTAAAGACCGGCTCGAAAAAGCCGGTACGGCCAAGGAAGAAGTGGCCTCCATGCTGGCCACCGAGACCAATTGGCGCGACCCTTCAGTTGGGCCGAAAAACCGCGAGACGATTGTGGCTTTGGCCCAAGAGTTTGGCATTGCATTGATGAGCCATGATGACGCGACGATTGAGCACGTCAATGAAAGCCATCAAGATGGCTGTGTCGCCGCGGAGTTTCCAGTCAGCCTAGATGCAGCCAAGCGCGCCCGTGAACTTGGCTTGCTTAATGTGATGGGTGGCCCAAACTTTGTGCGCGGTGCCTCTCACTCTGGCAATTTAAGTGCGCGAGCCTGCGCGGCAGAAGACTTGTTGGACATTTTGTCGTCGGACTATGTCCCATTGTCGATGATCCGGGCAGCTTTCATGTTGGCAGAGGCCCCGTTCAATTGGCCAATTGAACGCGCCATCGATACTGTCGCTAAAAATCCAGCCCGTGTCTGTGGATTGACGGATCGTGGTGAGATTAAAGTGGGGCAACGGGCTGATATGGTTCGGGTCTATCTTTCGCCCAACGGTTGGCCCATTGTCCGCTTGGTTTGGCGTGAAGGACAAGCAGTGGGATGATCCCCCGATACGCGATTTATTATGCGCCCTCAGCGGCGCACCCTCTGAGCATGGCAGCCTCTGCTTGGCTTGGGCGGGATGCGTTCACCAACACAGTCTGTGAGCGGCCAGTTCTTGAAGCCCTAAATGGGATCGATCTGGAACAATTAACGCAAGATGCCCGTCACTATGGCTTCCACGCAACTCTGAAAGCCCCTTTTGAGTTGCACCCTGAGCAAGATGAAGCGGGCCTGCTGTCGGCTTTTGGCGCGCTCACCACGCGCAATGCGCCCTTTCAGGCGGACATTCAGGTCGCGGCTCTGGGGCCATTCTTAGCTTTTGTGCTGGCAGAGCGTTCATTGCAGATGCAGGCGCTGCACACCGATTGTGTGGTTGCCCTTGATGGCTTCCGAGCACCCTTGAGCGACTTTGACCTCAATCGTCGACTTCATGCGGGCATCAATCCCCGCCATGAAAGCCAATTGCGGGAATTTGGCTATCCCTATATTTTTGAAGACTTTCGCTTTCATATGACGCTGACAGAGCGCATCTCAGATCAAGAGTTGCGGGCTCAAGTCTTGGCGGTCTTGCAAGACCACTTCCAAGACTTTGCCGGCCCACATGATTTTGAAACCTTGGCGATCTTTAAGCAAGAAGGCCGCGATCAGCCATTCACGATCCTAGACTTAAAGCCCCTGACGGGCCCCAGCGTTTAGCCACCCATCATCTTGGTACGAATGTTCAACTGACCGGCCAGGCCTGCCATGCGGTGGACTTCGATGGCTTGATAGTCGGGCGATTTCACCATGGCCAACATGGCGGCGCGCGAGGGGTATTCGGCAATTGCCACCATGTCCCACAGCTCTTCGACTTGGCCCAGCATCAGATCGGTGACCATGCCGGAAAAGCGCGCTTTGCCGCCAACGGCTTCGACACACGCCACAACGGCCATGCCATAGCGCATATAGGCTTCACGGCCTGTCAGTTCAGGCTCTGCACCATCGGGATAGGTCGCCTTGTCCTTGAACTTCAATAGATTGACCATGCAAAATGGCCCGTCTTCTTCGCCGCCAAAGAAGGCAGTTGCACGTTCTGGGCTTGGGAAAACTTCATTGGTCACGTTCATGGTTTTACGACTTTCAAAATAGAGGAAACAAAGCCCGCTGGATCATCTTCTTGGATGAAGTGGCCACCACGCAGCGTGGTGTGAGGTTGATTGGCTGTGCCGGGGACCCGGCCCACGAAGAGGCGCTGTCCGCCGCGTGTGACAGGGTCGCCGTCGCTAAAGCAGCACAGGAAAGGCTTTTCCCAAGCATCTAAGACCTTCCAGGCTTCTAACTGGTCCGGAACTGCCACATTGTCGCCGATGGGCACAAAGGACGGGAAAATGCGGGCACCGGCTTTATAGCTGGAATTGGGGAAGGGCGCGTCATAAGCGGCAATCTCCGCTTCGGAAAGCCGACGCTTGGTGCCACCTTGAACAATCTTGCCAATCGGGAAGACCGGGCTGAATTGGGAAAAGGCGCGCCAAATCTTAAAGGCGGCGGGGCCACGTTGGCCTGCAGGAAGGCCGCCATTGGAGAGAACCACCCCAGAAAAGCGGTCCGGCATTTCGGCCAACAGGCGAAGACCGATCAGAGAGCCCCAGTCCTGACAGACCAAGGTGATGCTCTTCAAATCCAAGGCCTCTAGCCATTGGCGCATCCAAGCGACGTGGCGGGCATAACTATAATCCTGCTTTGACGCTGGCTTGTCGGATCGACCAAAGCCGATCAGGTCTGGGGCGACTGCACGAAGGCCCTTAGCGACGACTGGACCAATCATGTGTCGGTAGAGGTAACTCCAAGTCGGTTCGCCATGCAGCATCAACATAATCGGACCGTCGCGCGGCCCTTCGTCGACATAATGGACCCGCATGGGCGTCTGGGTTTCTGGGTCATGGATGTTCAGATAGCGGGGCTCAAAATCAAAGCCTTTAACCGCCTCAAATGCCGCATCTGGCGTGCGCAAAACCTCCAACCTTATTCTCCCTTCCCATCTCTCAGTTATTGACACTAAACGTGTCATCTTTTGACGGGTTGGTCAATTAAGCTTCTGATTGCAGCATGGGGCGCTTAGCGTTCGCGTCAATAATGCGACCGTGGTGCAAGCTGATATTCCGGCCAGCAATGGCTTGATTCATGCCATTGATACCGTCCTGATGCCAGCAGATTTGCCGTATATCCGCTAATCCAAAATAGCCACCCTCTGTGCCCTCCCCATGGGCACAGAGGCTTGGCCTTGCACGTTTCACTTCCACCTGCGAATTTGCCCTCAGCCAACTTGCCTGATGCAGTGGTGGAGCATGCAACCCATGACCTATCGCACGATGCTGACAGAGTACTTCGCTGCGGCAATTGCCGCTGCAAGTCCCCGGCATGTGTTACCAGCGGCGTTGCCAAGAGGGTTAGTCAAGGGCAAAACTTTGGTTCTGGCTTACGGCAAAGCCGCAGCCGAAATGGCCTTAGTCGCGGCGCAGACCTTGGAAGGGCCAGTCACGGGCCTTGCCGTGACCCGCCATGGCCATGGCGCTGATTTAAGTCACACCAAGATTGAGTTGATCGAAGCCCGTCATCCCGTTCCCGACGATTATAGCCTGCAGGCTGCCACCAAGATGCTGGAACTTGCCGCGACCGCTGGGCCCGACGACCGCGTGGTCTTTTTGGCTTCTGGTGGCGGCTCTGCCCTTTTGTGTGCGCCCGCTAAAGGTATCACCTTGGTCGAGAAGCAGGCGATCACTGATGCTTTGGTGCGGTCGGGGGTGCCAATTCAAGACATCAATTTGGTCCGCCGCCATTTATCACGCGTCAAGGGTGGGCGGCTCGCTGCCATTGCCGGTGCGCGAGGTGCTGAGCTGCACACGTTTGTTATCTCTGATGTAGCAGGCGATGATCCGTCCCTTGTCGCATCTGGGCCAAGCATTGCCTCCCCGTTCGACCCAAAGGGGGCTTTATCTGTTTTGCAAGGTGCGGGCATAGACGTGCCAGAGCACATTCATGCTGCAATACTGGCTAATCGGTCAGCAATCGCTATTGAGCACCCTGTTCATACTGTTGCCACCAATGGCGATGCGCTGCGGGCGATCGAGCGCCTCGCCTTAGCTGATGGTTGGCAAGTCATCGACGCAGGCAAGGCTTTAACCGGTGATGCTGCGACCTGTGGGAAAGCCCATGCGATACAGGCCCAGGTTTATGCCCGCACGCCCGGTCGCTATTTGATGATTTCCGGCGGGGAATTAACGGTCTCCAAAGCCCGCAAAGACGGCCAAGGCGGTCCTAATCTTGAATACCTGGTGGGGCTTATGTCGGCTCTGCCGCGCCATGCCAAAATTGAAGCGCTAGCTGGCGATACAGATGGTATCGATGGCACGCACGATAATGCCGGGGGTTATTTGCAAGCCTCTTGCGTGCAGCAGAGCGATGCCCTCCACGCCCTAGCAACAAACAATACCTATCCTTTTGTCCAACGTTTGGGCGGGCTGATTATGACGGGGCCGACCCGCACTAATGTGAATGATGTTCGCCTGATTGCCATTGAAGGTGCTTCGACGTAACCGCGCCAATCAATTGCGGTCGAAGCATCTCGCCCTTGCCAGCCGCACAATTCTCGCTAGAGGGGGAGCCCGCAAGGACGGCACATTAAGAAGGGCAGAAGCGTGAGCAAGTTTGGTGGAATTGATGCGGGCGGAACTTCGTGGCGCTGCGCTGTCTTTGAAGGCAAAGACACCATCCTCGCCCGGACTTCTTTTCCAACGACGACGCCTGCGGAGACTTTGGCGCGTGCAATTGCCTTCTTCAATGGCCAGAAAGAGCAAGGCCAAGCGGTAAGCCGTATTGGTATCGCCTGCTTTGGTCCTTTGGCGGTTAATCCCGCCAGTCCGCGCTGGGGTCATATTCTTGCCACCACCAAGCCTTATTGGTCAGGGACCGATGTTGCTGGCCCAATGGCCGCGGGAACTGGCTGTCCAATTGCGCTGGAGACCGATGTTACTGCAGCGGCTTTTGCAGAGCGGGCATGGGGGGCAGGACAAGGCTTGGATGACGTGGCCTATGTGACGGTGGGAACTGGCATTGGCGCGGGTATCATCTTGGGCGGCAGAGCCGTCTGGGGCACCATGCATCCAGAAGCAGGCCATATGCGGGTGCCGCGCCATCCCGATGACTTGGCTTTTGCAGGGGTCTGCCCTTTTCATGGCGATTGTATCGAAGGGCTGGCATCGGCACCCGCCCTATTGGCACGGTGGGGTATGGATGCGTCAGACCTGCCGGATGATCATCTGGCGTGGGAGATCGAGGCGCATTATTTGGCCCATCTGGCCGCCAATCTGGTGCTGACCACGGCCGTCAAAAGAGTGATTTTTGGCGGTGGCGTGTTGGCCCGTGCTGGCCTTGTTGAGCGGGTAGCTGCCAAGGCCAAAGCCCTGATCGGTCCCTATGGAACAGCTGCTCCTGGTGAAGGTGGCTTTGACGTTTTGGGCGCAGGCCTTGGTCTAGACTCAGGGCTTTTGGGTGCGCTTTGGTTGGCTGAACAGGTGCCATCCTAGGGCAAAATCAGCGTAAACGGCTCTTTTCAAGCGTTCATCAATTAGCATCGGGCACAAAAAACCTAACTCTCTCAGAGAGAACGACACTTTTGTGAATTTTTTATGCAATGGATTGCATTATCGTTCTTGCAATCCATTGCATAGATGGTATCAAAAAGATCAGGCAGGCCGACAGAGCCTTAGCTATAAACAAACACCGGGAGTTAAGTTATGAAGGTTGCCCAATTCTCTAATTGCGTTTCTGCGATTGCGCTGGTTACCGCGCTTTCGGTTGGTGCGCCCGCGCTGGCTCAACAAGCCGCAGCTGCACCCCAAGAGCCTGAAGGTCTGGAAGTTGTCATCGTGACTGCTTCGGGTGGTAATCGTACCCAAATCAACAGCTCGGTGTCGGTCACCACCGTCAATGCGCAAGCCATTGCTGACTTCAAGCCAAGTTCTGAGTCTGAACTCCTGCGGATGATCCCGGGTATCCAAGTGTCTGGTACGGCTGGCCCCGGCGGCAACTCCAACATCGCGGTGCGCGGTCTTCCAGTTGCAACGGGTGGTTCGCCCTTCGTGCAGATCCAAGAAGATGGCCTACCAACCGTTTTGTTCGGCGACATTCAGTTCGGCAACAACGATTACTGGACTCGCTTTGACGCCAGCGTCGCCAGTGTTGAAGGCGTACGCGGTGGCTCGGCTTCCACCTATGCTTCCCAAGCGCCAGGTGCGGTCATCAACTACATTTCTAACACCGGGCAACAGCAAGGTGGCTATGCTCAACTCAGCACCGGTCTTGGTTTCAGCGAAAACCGCTTCGACTTCCGCTATGGCGGTCCAATCAGCGACCAGACCCGCTTCCATGTTGGTGGCTATCTGAAAAAGGGCAGCGGCCCACTGGATGCAGGCTATGACGTCAGCAATTCCTACCAAATCAAGGGTAATCTGACCCATGATTTTGCTGACAACAAAGGCTTTGTGCGGGTTCTGGTAAAGATCGCCGACACGCAAGAGCCAAACTATACCGGCTCGCCAGCCTTGGCCTCGATCAATGGGTTGGAAGTTTCCAACATCAAGCCATTCCCCGGTTTTGATGGCCGTAAGGACTCCAACTACTCAGTCTATAACAAAGATTTTTTGATCTTTAACCGCGACGGCGTGCTTGAGCGGGTGAAGATGGACGGTATCACCACCAAGGCAACCTCGTTGGGCGGTCAGCTTCGCTACAATCTGAATGACAATTGGAGTGTCGATAACAACTTCCGTTGGACCGATATGAGCGGTGGCTTCGCGGCACCCTTCCTGAACGTCGCGACCCGCGCCAGCGTCATCGGTTCGGTTATCAGCCGTCCAGGTCTGCCGAACGCAACCGTTGCCAGCATCCGTTATGCGGCTGGTCCTAAAGCCGGCCAAGCGTTCACCGACACCTATCTCGACAATAACGTCAATGTTCGCACCAACATTCGCGACATCGGCAGCACAGCGAACGACTTCAAGCTGACCGGCAATTATGACACTGGCTTCGGCGCTTTGACTGCTCGTGTGGGCTATTTCTACATGAAGCAGAACATTGCCATGGACTGGCATGTCAACAAGTCGCTGCGTGAGCTGAGCGGCAACAACCCATCGCAATTGGATCTCTTTGATGCCGCAGGCAACAAGCTGACCCAAGAAGGTATCTCGGGCTACAACAACAATTGGGGCGACTGCTGCGCCCGCGATTACGACCTCTCCTACACCAACACCGCGCCATATATCGCGCTGGAATTGGATGCAGAGAAGTTTGCGTTGGACGGTTCGGTCCGCTTTGAATCGGTTGAGGCAAGCGGCAACACGGTTGCTGGTGGTCCTGAATTCTTGGTCAATTCAAGTGGCGTCCAGATTGCAACAATCCGCGCGAACGGTGCCCGTGAAAACTTGAACTACACCCGCGACTATACCTCTTGGTCGTTCGGGGCTTTGTATAAGCTCAACGAAGATACCAGCTTCTTTGTCCGTCGTTCGAAGGGGGGCCGTTTCAACGGCGACCGTCAAACTGTCAGCGGCAAGATCACGGCCAATGGCTCGCTCACCCAAGCCGGTCGTACCGCTTCGGTTGACTTCGTCAACCAAGACGAATTGGGCCTGAAGAACCGTGGTGAATTGGCTGGCGGGCGCTACACGCTCGAATTCACGCTTCTCCAAGGTGACTTCAAGCAAAGCACGTTTGAATTGTCGGCTACACGCTGCCCCGGTGGTTCGGGCGGTTGCGTCATTGATGCGAAATATGAGTCGAGCGGTGCAGAAGCCTATGCCACCTATCGCAACGGCCCATTCTCCGTCATTGGCAACGCCACCTATTCGAACGCGAAAATCTCGCGTCCAACTGGCAGCGGTGCGTCGGGCCCATTCACCCGTGCGCCTGGCATCCCTGACTTGAGCTTCACAGTCGCAGCCAATTACGACTTTAGCGACAAGATCGCCGTTGGCGTCAGCACCACCGGTCAGACCTCGTCCATCGATGATGGTTGTCGCGAATATCCCGGCGGCGCGGTCGTTAACGCTACAGCGAAATATTCGTTGTTGAAGAATGTCGAGCTCAGCCTCTCAGCTTATAACTTGTTCGACAAGTTCGATCTGCGCGGCAATGGTGGCGTGGTAAACGCTGGCGTCAATCCAGCGGTGATCAGTGGCAACCCAGCCTTGGGTCGCACAGTTACGGCGGCGATCCGCTACACCTTCTAAGGTGAACCGGCCAATGCTAACAAAGAAATAAGGTTCCCCGTAAGGCGGAAACTTAGATAGATGGGGCTGATCGCATCTGCTTTCGGCCCCCCTTTGTTCGACTAACAGCAATCTCTGGCTCGAGGAGGCGTTATGACCCCGTCATCTGATAGACGCATCCGCTCCATCGTCATTGTCGGCGGTGGGTCTGCTGGCTGGATGACGGCTGCTGCCTTGGCCAATACTCTTAAGCAAGATTGTGACATCAAGCTGGTTGAATCCGAATTGATCGGGACTGTCGGTGTTGGTGAGGCCACCATCCCGCCGATCCGTACCTTCAATGAGATGCTGGGTATTGATGAGCGCGAATTTGTTGCCAAGACCAAAGGCTCCTTCAAACTTGGCATTGAGTTTGTAAATTGGGGCAGTCAGGGCAATCGCTATTTCCACCCCTTCGGGCCGCATGGTCGCGCCTTTGATATTGTCGGGCTGCACCATTTTTGGCTGAAGGCGCGTGAGTCGGGTGATACCACTTCGTTTGACGATTTCTCTATGGCCTGGTCCCTAGCCCAGCGGGGCCGCTTTACGCGCCCAAGCCCGGATCCCCGCCAAGTCATGTCGACCTTTGACTATGCCTACCACTTTGATGCCGGCCTCTATGCGCGCTTGCTGCGTGAATATGCTGAAGCCCGCGGCGTAACCCGCCATGAGGGTAAGGTCGTCAGCGTCCGCCAACATGGTGAGAGTGGCTTTGTTGAGGGCGTGACGCTGGAGAGCGGCTTAGAGCTAACCGGCGATCTGTTCATTGATTGCTCTGGCTTCCGCGGCCTTTTGATCGGTGAGGCCCTCAAAGTCGGCTATCAGGATTGGACGCAATGGTTGCCGTGCGACCGAGCTGTAGCCATGCCCTGCGCCAAGGTTGGCGATATGCTACCCTTTACCCGCTCAACCGCCTGTGAGGCAGGCTGGCAATGGCGGATACCGCTGCAGCATCGCACCGGCAACGGCTATGTCTATTGCAGCAAGTTTATCTCCGATGAAGATGCGGAAGCATCGTTGCGCGCCAATCTCGATGGCGACGCTTTGGCCGGACCGAACAAGCTGCGCTTCACGACGGGACGGCGCGACAAGTTCTGGGAAAAGAATGTGGTCGCCATCGGCCTCTCCAGCGGCTTTTTAGAGCCGCTTGAATCGACGTCGATCCACTTGATCCAGGCCGGTATTTCCAAGCTGCTGGCCTTGTTCCCTCAGCGCGATTTTGATCCGCTGATTGTCGACGAATACAACCATATTGCCTCAACTGAGTTTGAGCGCATCCGCGACTTTTTGGTCCTGCACTATAAGTTGACCACGCGCGATGACAGCCCGCTCTGGCGCTATTGCGCCAGCATGGACATTCCCGACACGCTGAAACTCAAGATCGACCACTTCCGCCGCTATGGCCGCCATATCGCACGCGATATGGATTTGTTTGGCCAACCTAGCTGGCTCGCAGTCCACATCGGGCAAGGCAATATCCCCCAAGACGTTGATCCTGTGTTCGACTTCCGGGGCACGGATGGCCGCGACTATCTCGGCAAGCTTCGGGCTGCCATGGTGGCAAGCGCGGAACAAGTCCCTACCCACCAAGCCTTCGTCAACCAACATTGCGCGGCAGAAGGAGCGGTTCTCTAGGTGACCTATCTCTGCCTTCAATACCCCTCAATTCGATGACGACCGACCAGGACGAGTTCAGCGTGCCCCTGACTACATCTAAGACCTTTCTGCCAGATGCCAACAAACCTTGGCGACCCAATTTCTGGCGTGCGTCGCACTTGGCGCAGATTGATTTTGCAAATCTGCCAAGCCCGCGCATCTTTGGTCAGGGCGATTTCCAACACCTCGACCCGGCCTTGACCTTATGGGATATCTGGCCCGTCCAATTGGATAATGGCGACCTTGTTGAACTCGACAGCGGCAGCCTGTGGGTGATGTTGTCGGCCCCTCGCTTGCCCGACCCCGACGTACGCCACAATATGGCGCGCATGCGTCTGTTGTTGAAGACCCAAGCGGGTTGGCGGGACTGCGGTAATCTGCTTCCTGATGGGTTTTCGCCGGGCAGTCGTGAGTGGTCAGGCTCAACCCGCCTCAACCCAGAAACGGGCGAAGTCACCTTGTGGTTTACCGCGGCAGGTAGGCGTGATGAGGTCAAGCCGGACTTTGAACAACGTTTGTTTCATGCCGTTGGCACCTTAGACGCTACTGGCAGCCTGCCGCGCGTGACCAACTGGCACAGCTTGACCCAAACCGTCGTGAACACAGGTGAGTTCTACGCCGACCTTTCCGTTACCCAAGGCGTGCCGGGGCAGATCAAGGGCTTTCGCGATCCCTATTGGTTCCGCGATCCCGCTGATGGGGCAGGCTACGTGTTGTTTACCGCTTCGCGCGCGTCACATTTACCCGCCAGCCCCTATGACGGCGTCATCGGGCTGGCCAAGGCGACAGATGTCGACGGACACCAGACCTTTGAGCTTCTGCCCCCGATCCTTGATGCCTTTGGCTTGGCGAGCGAGATGGAGCGGCCGCATGTATTTGTGCGCGATGGCCTCTATTATGTGTTCTGGTCGACCCAGACCCACATTTTTGACCAACGCTTTGCTCAGGGGCCGACAGGGCTTTATGGGATGGTTGGACCCACCTTGTTTGGGCCGTTTGAGCCGTTAAATGGCTCGGGCCTTGTACTCGCCAATCCGCCGGAGGAGCCACGCCAAGCTTATGCTTGGCAGGTCTTGCCTTCGCTTGAGGTCGTCAGCTTTGTCGACTTCTGGGGCTTAAAGGGAGGCAATATCCATACTGACCTCACCCTGAAGCAAACCCAGTTTGCAGGCTCTATCGCACCCTCCAGCTATGTGAGCCTGCAAGGGACCACCAGCACCCTTATTGGCTAGGCAGGCTGGCGAATATCAAAGGCGAGGCTTAAGCGCTCGCCCGCTTCAATTGGCACGGTCCGATGCCAATGGGTGGACGGGAACAGCACCAAGGTCCCGGCTTTGGGCGCGAGTTGGTGAGTTGGACCAAGGCCCAGATTGAGTTCGGGTGGTGCTTCGCCAAATTGTAGATAGCCCGCTGGCGCTGGGCCAGCATTGCTCTCGCTTGGCAATTCAATATGCAAGGCGGAACTGATCCAGCCCATCGGGTGCGTATGCACGCTATGGAAGCCGCCCGCCTTCAACAGGACAGACCAACTGCCTTCAAACAGGATCGGCCGATCTCGAGGTGGGGACAATAAGGGATGGCCCTCTTGCGATGCTGGCAGATCATCCAGAAAGGTTTGGACCGCACCCGTGATCTTCTCCCGCACACGCTGAAGGATTGGAATGGGCCGGAAGAAGAGTTGTCGGTCAGTCTGTGTGCCGCCCTTCACCGATTGCTCAAGATAGGGCGCTTGCGCCGTGTGCAGGTCACGCAAGTTGGCCGCGAAATCCGCTAATTCATCCGGGCTCAGACCCAGATCAATCGCGCGAACATAGTCATCACCCGATCCATCCAACCACGCCGCGGCAGGATTGTTGGTCAATCGCCAGCCCAACGACAGATAGGGCCAAAACAAGCGAGCTTGGGGGGTGTTGCGATATGTCTCTGCGCGCGCAAGCGCTGCGTCAATCGCGCCGCACCGAAAAGCATGGCGTACACGACAGAGATCAAGGCCGGGGTCCATCACATCTGCGACTGTCTCAAACAGATTAGGATCTTGGCCTTTTGGGCCGTTACTTTCGCTCTCTATCGAAAGGCGCGCGATCTCCAAGCCTCGGTTTGGCCCCAGACGATGGATGGCCTCTTGCACGCAGGCACGTGCATCATCCCAAGCCCGTGCAGTCGATAAAAGGTGCACATGCGCCAGCCGCAAACTCAAAGAATCTGGCAAGGCGGCAATCGCGCGGTGATAGCTTTCATCAAAATCGTCGCGCCGGCCAATGGCCACCCGCAAGGTTGCGAGGCTTTTGTGACCGTCGAGCCATTGGGGATGTTGGCTCAATGTATCCATCAGGATCGATTGAGCCCGCTCGGCTTCGCCTTCTGCAGCCAAGGCCGCAGCATAAGTCCGGATCAGATGCGGATTGGCAGGGTCGAGCGCTGTGGCCCGTTCAAAAGCTGACACGGCGTTTCGACCGGTCTCGAACAGGACTTGGGCATAGGCAAAGGCCGCGACTGGGTTTGTCGCGGTTTCAGCGACCGCGCGCTCTAAAGCCTCAAGCGCGCCCTCCATATCTTGAAGGTCGCGCTTAGCCAGTCCAATCTGTAGCCAATTGAGTGCCATCATCCTGCCTAGGCGGGGCGCTTCTCCCGCACCCACAAGACGCAGACTGCCGCAATCACCAACATGATGCCAGCCATGGTGATCACATTGCGTGGGTCGCCGCCCATGAGCGGCTCATAATAGAAGGGCAGGGTAGCGGCGATGAGCAGCATGGGAATTACGATCATCATGTTGAAGATGCCCATATAAACGCCAGTGCGCTCTGGCGGCACGGCCCCGGACAGGATCACAAAGGGATTGCCCATGATGCTGGCCCAAGCCAATCCGACCCCGATGGCCGGGATGAAGAGGAGGGCCTTGTCGCTGATATGGGGCATGAACAACATGCCAATCCCGCCCAAGGTTAGGCAGAAAGCGTGCATGATTTCAGGGCCAAAGCGTTTGGTAAAGGGCACCATCGCAAAGGCTGCGATGAAGGCGATCCCATTATAAAAGCCGCCAATCTCACCATTGGTGACAACCGCCATTCGGAAGCCTTCGGAAACTGCCTCCGACGTGCCATAGACCGAACGGCCAATTGAATAAATGATATAACCCCAATAGGCGGCCATGCCGTACCATTGAAACAAACTCATCAGCGCAAGCTTGCGCATCACCTTGGGCATGGTGACAATGGCATCCCAGATTTCCAGAAGTGTCCCGCTCACCGTCAACGGCTTGCTTTTGATATAAGCCAGCTCGCTCTCGGTCAGGGGCAGTTCCCGCACCCTGAAAACTGACCAGAGAATTGTGCTGATCGATAGCACTGCGCCAATGGTAAAGGCGACCTTGGTCGTCTCTGGGATATTGTGCGCATCAACCGCATTAACATCAAAGCCTAACAGATTGATCATGATCGACGGCGATAAGAAGGCCAGCATTTGGGCGAGACCCGTAAAGGCGCTCTGGGACAAGAAGCCAAATTGCCGCTGATCGGGGTTCAGGCGGTCACTCACATAAGCCCGATACGGCTCCATCGTGATGTTGTTGCCGGCATCTAGAATCCACAAGAGCGACACCGCCATCAGGATGGATGAGCTTAAGGGCATAAAGAACAGGCCGAGCGAACACATGATCGCCCCGACGATAAAATACGGCGTCCGTCGGCCCCATTTGCTGGCCGTCCGGTCACTCATCGCGCCAATAATTGGCTGCACTAGAAGACC
Source organism: Aquidulcibacter sp. (assembly GCA_027532555.1). Classification (GTDB taxonomy): domain Bacteria; phylum Pseudomonadota; class Alphaproteobacteria; order Caulobacterales; family Aquidulcibacteraceae; genus Aquidulcibacter; species Aquidulcibacter rimovensis. The sequence continues at coordinate 6,331 of JAPZTJ010000025.1, read as the reverse complement.
TGTCAGCGGACCGGCGAGCTGCAGCAAGGGCAAGGAGGCTTCGTCAGCCCCCAAATAGCTATAGATCGGGCCCATATTGCCTTGTTGCAGGCCAAAGCTGAACTGTAAGCCGAGAAAGCCCAGATTCATTTCCGCAATACGCCATAAAGGCAAATGCGGCTTCATCGCCGGTTGAGTCATGTTCTTCCTCCCAAAAATACACCGGCGCTTTTGCACTCTGTTATCTGGGATTTACGCTAACGCAATCGATTGCAAAATCAAGCGCAAGTTACAATTTTGACCCGTTCGGCTGTTTCAAGTTGGGGAGGCTTAACCGGCGCTAGCGCCGCCGCAGGACTTGCGCACAACAAGTTTGGGCAAAAGGGTGGCAGATGGCGCATCTTCGCCAGCCATGCGCTTGAATAACAGGTCGACGATGGTCCTGGCGCCCTTGGCAAGATCTTGTTGCACGCTTGTCAGCGGCGGGGTCGATTGGGCCGCGATGGCAATATCATCAAAGCCCACGACGCTGACTTGACCCGGCACATCGATGCCCGCCGCCGCCAGCGCTTGAATGGCGGCTAGCGCAATAATATCCGAGGTAGCGAAGATCGCATCAAACTTGGTACCGCTCTCGATCAATTCGCGCGCCGCCTCATAGGCGGTCTCAAACGAGAAGTGCGCGGGGATAACAAGGGCTGGATCATGCTCAATGCCTGCAGCCCGCAAGGCTCTGACATAGCCTTCATAGCGCAAGCCAATCTCGGGCAATTCCAGCATGCCCAAGAAAGCGATGCGCTTGCGGCCAAGCGCCAATAGATGGTCCACTGCATGGCGCGCGCCGCCGATATTGTCGGTACCAACAGAGCAATAAACCTGCCCGCTCAAATGGCCACCCCAGACCACGAGCGGATGGTAGGATTCTGCCGCCTGATTGAGGGCTTCATGTTGATCCGATTGGCCAACAATCACCAAGCCATCCTGACGGTGGGACTGGACAATCCGATTAAGCCAACCGTCTGATGTGTCGGTGACGCGGCACAAAAGCACTTGATAGCCCCGCGTCGTGATCTCATCAGCCAAGCGGCCAAACATCTCGATGAAGAAGGGGTCAGAGATCAATTGCCCGACGTCATGGCCCAGCGGAAAGACGACGCCAATCGTTTGGGTCTTCCGCATGCGGAGTGAGCGCGCAGACTGGTTGATGACATAGCCAGCCTCTGCGGCAATGCGCTGGATTTCGCGGCGCCGATCTTCTGGGATTAGGGGATTATCCGCGAGCGCCCGCGAGACCGTGGACATAGAGACCTTCGCCAAGCGGGCCACATCGGCCATCTTCAAGGGGCCATCTTCTGCCACAACACGTCTCCTTTTGCGCGTGCAAAGGCAATAAAGCTTGCTGGCGCTTTCTGAAACTCGATTTGAAAGCGAACGGCAATTTATGCAACCGATTTCCACATAAAGGATATACTTTTTGGGCTTGGCGCTGGTGGATGTACAAAGATCAAGCAAATCTGACGGTAGGTCTGTCGTTGAGTATGTAACTTGGAACGGCTTCAGGCATCGCGCCGCTTGCCTTGAAGCTATCCGACAATTGTTCTTGCGCGCTCAAACTCGAAAAAGGCCTTTGCATAGGCAGCGCCTGCGGCAGAGGCGTTCCAAGTGGAAGGCCCCTCTCCACACGGAGAGGGGCGCCCATCACTCCGCCCGCTTCTTCCCATCCACCATCGCGCGGACCAAATTCTCGCGGTGACCAATCGAGGCTAGAAGAACGCCGCCGATGTGCAGGATCACAAATCCTAACAGCAGATTGGCACTGGCCTCATGCACACCCTCCCAAGGGCTGTCGTCTTCATCACCGCGCCCACGATCTTCGATCTGCAGAACGGTGTGAAAGGCGGCTGGTACAGGCGTGCGATTTTCCATCGCCATACCGGTTCCAGCGGTCCAGCTCATGGCGATCAGCAAGGCAATCACCATCAGGCCACCTGGGGGTGAGTGGCCGATGTGGCGGGTGCCTTTACCCGTAACTAAGTCAGCCACATACCTAAACGCGGCAAAAGGCGAGGCGAGGAAGTTTTCAAACCGTGCATGCTCTGGTCCGGCAATGCCCCAAAACAGGCGCAACACCACATAGCTTGCGACGAAATAGCCTGCTGCCTGATGCAGGCTTTCAGGTTCTCCGCGTGTGATCAGGGCGGTGGCAATCGCAACAAGCAACAACCAGTGCCCGATGCGGACCAGTGGATCCCAAACCTTTACCCACTTGTTTTCGGGTTTGGACTCAGGCGCGGCCTCGGCTTCGGCCTTGGGTGCTGCGGCCTCAGTCATCATCACGCCCGCCATGATCGTCGTTACGGTCGTGCGACTCATCCTCGCCGTGCTCATGGCGCGAACGATCTTCGGTACGGCGAACCTCTTCGGTCAGGACTTGGCCCGTCTTTGCATCCACCACACGCGTTTCGGTTCGGCTCTCATACCGATCGTCGCTATCATCCTGATCCGTCCCCCCAATCTGATTTGTGATTTGGTTGGTAGGGAGGTTGGTTACAGAATTCGTATTTGTCGCGGTCTTGGCTGGCGACAATTGGCCTGAAGCGACAGCAAAGCCTGCGACAGCCAGTGCGGCGACACCAACGCCAAGAGCGATGCGGATAGGGGTTGAAAGGGCCATGTTACTTCTCCTGAAAGGGTTGTTGATGATCCAACCTTATCCGTCCGTAGCTGACGCCCTGCCGTTCCCAATCGTCAGCAAAGCGTCAGCTTGATGTCAGCGCTAATTCGATACAGAGGTGAGGTATGAAGTTAATTGGCCCCTCTCTTGTGTTGATCCTTGTCGCGCTTGTTGGCTGTGGGCAGCCGCAGCAATTGCCGGCACCTGACCAAGTGAGCGAGGAAGCGCGGCACGAAGGCCCAGTTCAACCGGCGGGCAACAATCTGCCCTTCCTAAAAATCCAAGCCATTGCCCTTGCTGCGGTGCCGGGCGAAGTTGTGAAAGCGGATTTAGAGAACGACCATGGCCAAGACGTCTATGAGTTTAAAATCCTCGCCCGATCGGGCCGCGTGATTGAACTGGAAATCGCTGCCAAGACGGGCCAAATTCTGAAGCAGGAGGCCGATTGATGCGCGTGCTCTTGGTCGAGGATGATCCCGTTATTTGCGCGGCACTTAAGGCCAACCTCGAGGCGGCGGGCTTTTTGGTCGAAGCCTGTGGCGATGGCGAGCGCGCTTGGGCGCTGGGCAGCGACGAAGATTTCGATGCCGTCATTTTGGACCTTGGCCTGCCGCGGTTGGACGGCTTATCGGTCTTAAAGCGCTGGCGGCAGGAAGGGCGCGCCATGCCGGTCATCATCCTTTCCGCGCGCGGGTCTTGGGCAGAAAAGGTCGAGGGCATTGAAGCGGGGGCAGATGATTACCTCGCCAAACCGTTTGAGCCGCCAGAGCTTATTGCCCGCCTGCGTGGATTGATCCGGCGGGCTTCTGGACGCACCGGCAATGTGATCACAGCCGGTCGCCTCACGCTGGATCTGTTTCGTACCAACGCGACCTATGACGGGGTGCCGATACGCCTGTCACCCTTAGAGTTTCGCTTGCTTGACCTCTTGGCCAATGCGGGCGGGCGACCCTTATCTGCGGGTGAATTGGGCGAGCATTTGCATGGTACCGACATGCTGGACGTCAATGCTATCGAAGCTTTAGTCGCGCGCCTTCGCCGCAAGATCGGAGCAGAGACCATCGAGACACGGCGGGGCTTTGGCTATGTTCTGCGGGACTTAGCCCCATGAGCATGAGGTCCCGCAGCCTTAAGGTCCGCCTGTTTGCATTGGCCGCCCTCTGGAACGGCTTAGCCTTAGGCTTTTCGTGGGTCGCGCTCTCGCTTTTGTTTGAGCGCCATACAGAACGCCAAGTGACGGCTGAATTGATCCGACAGGGCGAAGCCTTGGTTGCTGGCATCTCCCTCGATGCGGCAGGAAAGCCCGTAATGGCCCAGACGCTGCATGACCCGCGCTTTTCCCGCCCTGCCAGCGGCCTTTATTGGTATGTCTCTGGCTCGAAGGGTAGTGCGCGTTCTCGCTCCCTATGGGATGGGTCTTGGCCCGCTTTGACATTGGCGCGGCCTAAAACGTGGGAGAGCACAACAAGCAAGGGTCCGTTTGAGCCCACCCTATTGCGGGTCGCCCGCACCATCCGTCCCGATGCAAGCGGGCCAGAACTGTTGGTCGAAGTTGGACAAGACCATGCTGTAATCAATCAAGCTCGGTGGGATTTCGCGCGGGAGTTGGCGCTATTTCTATTCCTGTTGTGGTCGGTTTTGACTTTGGCTTCTGTTGTTCAGGTCGCTCAAGGTCTGAAGCCGCTTACGGGGCTACGTGCCCGCCTAACAGGCTTAAAAGCAGACGCTAAGGTCCGTCTGGATGCTGGTGAGCACCCGCAAGAGGTTGGACCCCTGATCCAAGCCATCAATGAGCTCGCCGATTCCCGAAGTGGCGATATGGCCAGAGCCCGTGACCGTGCGCGCGACTTGGCACACGCGCTTAAAACACCGCTCACCGCGCTCAAAATGCAGGTCGGTGACCTCGGCGACACAAAGATACAATCAGCCCTGCAGGAAAGCGTATCTGTCCTAAACATTGCGGTTCAAGCAGAGCTGGCGCGCGCGCAACTGGCCCCGGACTCTCGCGGCATGTGTCTGCTTCTTCCCGTAATTGAACGCTTGGTGCGGGTGCTTGGGCGGACACCGGCAGGTGCCACCAAGTGCTTTGATCTGGCCGTTCCAGATATGTGCAACCTTCCTTTATCTGAAGATAGCGCGTTTGAGGTGTTCGGCGCTTTGCTCGACAACGCAACGCGCCATGCCAAGCACCGGATCAAGGTTCATGCCGTGCAGGACGCCGACACCTTGACGGTGTCTGTGGAGGACGATGGGTTAGGCCTTTCTGAGGGTCAAAGCCGGATGGCGGTCGAACGCGGGGTCCGTCTCGATCAAGCCGTCGGAACACAAGGCCTAGGTCTTACTATCACACGTGATCTGATCACTGCGAGCGGCGGGAGCTTGGCTCTAGAACCCTCAGCCCTTGGCGGCTTGGCTGTGCGGCTGACGTGGGCGGAAGTACAAGGTGCACATCGGGTTAGTTTGGACTCCTGACCTGTTCAGATGGATCAGGAGACGCATTAGTCATCGCGCAGCCTTACGCCCCGGCCGCGTGCGCTACTTATCTGCTCTGGCCCGATCATCTCTACCCCCAGGCGTTCAAGCGCGCTTAACACCTTCATTAAGCTGTCGACTTGTGCGCGGACGATGCCGTCACTGGCTTCCATCCGCTGGATCGTCGGCAAGGATACCCCAGCCGCAGCCGCTAAGTGACTCTGATCAATCCCTAACAAGGCACGCGCGGCTTTCAGTTGAGCAGAGGATAGCATGAAGATTGACCCCATTTGATGTTTCAAACATCAGTTACCATCTTTCAAGCTTGCTTTCTAGCGCTCTGTTAGTCAATGTGGCTAAAAAATTGACCTAAGGGATTTGTAATGAGCACCGCTGACGAGGACTATGTCTATGATGAAGCCAGCGGTGAATGGATGCCGGCATCAGAACTTGCCGCGCGGACGAAAGCGGAAAACGCGATTGTCGTGCGCGATTCAGTTGGCAATATCTTGAAGGACGGCGATGCCGTAGCTCTCGTCAAGGATCTCGATGTTAAAGGGGCGGGTCAAACCCTACGGCGCGGCACGATTATCCGCTCCATCCGCTTAACAGGCGACGCGCAAGAAATTGACTGCAAACACGACACAATCCGAGGCCTTGTGCTGCGCGCGGAATTTGTTCGCAAGCATTAGAGTTCGTCGCCCTATTGTTGGTTGAAGTTGGCAGCGTCTAGGGGGCAAGAAACCGCCGATCATCTCCAACGAAGGCTTATTTTTGGAAAAAGTGGACTGAAACTGCACGAAGTGTAGCCATGCGTGAAATTTATTTCAAACCTGCTGTCAACGCTCAATTCAGGTTTCAGCCTTCGTACAAGACCGCCAGAGTAACCTATAAAGACCCAAAAATGCCATATCATTCTGCTCATTAGTTCGTCGAATGAAGTTAGGTAAAAACCAATCCTAGACCAAGACGATTACCTACAAGTACTGCATTTCTCCTATTGGAAATATTTTGTTTACCACGTTTCTCAACGTCAGATTCAGAACTCAATTTTAGCCTGACCCTGTATTCAAAACGAATACGGCTTGCTGAATGCAAGTGAAAACCAAGTATGGATGAGGGCTAGAAATGCTCAGCGTAAACACGAATAACGGCGCCATGGTTGCGCTACAGACCCTAAAGCAAACCAATTCCGATCTTGCGAAA
>JAPZTJ010000053.1 GCA_027532555.1 Aquidulcibacter sp. | reverse complement strand
CTCGGGCCCTTGAATTCGAAGAATGGTGGGACACGCCGCCGGAGGCAGTTTTCAAGCCACGGCAACGCGTCTCCCGAGACGGGCAACAAAGGTCAAGACGGGCAAGTCAGACCATTCAACGGAGATCAAGGATCAGCTTGGCTTAGGCCAATACGACAACTATCGTCGCCTCTGGGAGAGGCATGCTGAGATCAAGACCTCAAGACCAATAGCAAGCTTTGCGAGCTGTCCTGCGCATCCAACAGGAGTGCAATCCAGAAGATCAATGCTTGGCACCCATGCCTGCTGGAAGAACGGCGCAGTAAGGCGTCACGGTCAAAGCCAATATCTACTTAGCGCCCATTCGATGGGGCAACGGGAAGACACCCTGCGGCTTACTGCCCTGCAGCGGCCCTAACCGCGCTTGATGCTTAATGCTAGGCGGCCACAGGAAGTATAGGTGTGCTAAGGGTCGCAGTCTGGCAACCAGCGCCGGAGTTACGGACAATAGCTCCGCGCACGGGCTCAAGAAACAATTGCAGCTGATCCGGCTCGCGCTTCAGCGCTTGCATTAGCCTAAAGCAGACATTCCGGTTTGCGCCAGAGGTTGCCATTTTGGGCTGCTTGGCGGCTGCTCGAAAGCGGACATCTATGGTGCCGAACAATGGGTGCACTTCAGTGTCGTTTGGTCAATGATTTGCCGGACATCATGTTCCAACAAGGCGGATGTCTCAACAAAGTCTGCCCTATCGGTATCGACGATCAAGTCGCCAAAGGAGCGAGCACTATAGCCCTCTGCAATCATGATCCGAATGCGATCTTGCTCTCGGTCCGTGAACACCCTGCCTCGTCCCTCCGCGACGATTGATGTGTAGGTCGCTCGTAGAATTACGAATACGGTTCTGAGTCCCCGGTCCTCGAAGCTTCGTTTAAAGAACACCCAGTCGGTTTGTCGAAGGGGATAAGCCACAACAGCTAAACCCGAATGTTCAACGGCAGTGATGCCCGCCTGCACTATACCGCGGCTAGTTTGCAGGATGCTCGAGTACCAAGGGCGGCTGGATTGTTTAAAGTCGTCTCCGTCCAGGAAAACGCCCGACAAACGTCCGGCGAGTTCACGCCCGAGAGTGGACTTGCCTACACCGATCGGGCCGCTGAGAAAAACCACGTGTCCGGACATGTTTAGACCCTACTATGATTCAAGTGACGGCTGAAACTGGCCGAAAGGAGATGGTCTGCTTTGGAGGGTGTTGGCGGTGAAAGCTGCCGTTGATTTGAGAGATAAACTATAGCTTGGTCCACTTAGATGACTGGGTGCAGGTTAGCCAATGTTGCAGGCTCTGACGTCAATGCTGGTAGTCCCTGCAAGCGGTTGAGCTTGCTCTACCAAGTCTGAGCTTGAGATGGGGGGGGAGCAAGCCCAAGCTCAAATTCTACCAGAATATCATAGAACTCTTTCCATTTAAGTAGGCCGGCCGAGCCGCTTTGGAAGCGGTAAGCCCAAAACGAAGAGATATGCGAGATCATGCCCATTGAATGGCCAAGATCCAGGAAAAGAAGTGGCGCCGTCAGTAAGAACCTACGGAAAGCTGCAGTGTTACCGCGGTCGACCAGGTCGGCGAACGCATCATCGTAGAGCGTCAGAACTTGGCTGCAGCTTCTGGCGGTTTCTCGAATCCGTGCGCGGATGGACGTCTTAAGCAGGCGAAATTCCTCTGGCGTTGCCGCATCATTGGGTCCCGATGGCGTGATCTTGTCCATCTCCGTCGCTACGCGGATCAGGCCCTGCATAATTTCCGAGAATTGCCATTTGTAGTAGATGAAACCCTTCCAGCTGAAGATGCCTTGGGTGAACTGAATGCCTTCTAAGCCCAATGTCTCTCGCAGGGGGTTGAGTGCCCCAACATCATC
>JAPZTJ010000030.1 GCA_027532555.1 Aquidulcibacter sp. | reverse complement strand
GCTGCTGCAGAGGAGTTTGAGGCAGATGTACTGGCAACCGGGGCAATTCGTCATGGTCCAATTCATCAGTCTTTGTTTGGAAGTGTAACGACGGATATTCTTGAGGATGGGTTTGATCGTCCAACCCTTCTTGTTGGCTAGACAAAACTTTCGACCGTCCCCTGTTGTTGTTATTAGGAAGTATTTTACTTCGACCAAGCGGGAAACCGAAGCAATGCGCTCCGCGCTATAGCGTGCATTCCTGTCGGAATGGCACCCTACATGCCGAGCGCGCCCTCTAGCCCGCCCCTAATGCAGCTTGAACTTGGGCCTTATGATCTGGTTGACATGGCCGATCACGATCAGTGTCACACCGCGCCACCAGCCGTGGATGGCGATCAGATGCATGCGGTAGAGTGATTGATACACCATCCGCGCGATCCAGCCCTCGACGCGCATGCGCCCGCCAACCAGATTGCCCATCAGGCTGCCCACGGTGGAGAAGCGGCTGAGCGACACCAGCGAGCCATGGTCGTGATAGACAAAATCCTGTTGCGCTTGGCCTGCTTGAGCGCGCACCAGATTGTGAAACACTTGGGCGGCCATCTGGTGTGCCGATTGCGCACGCGGCGGGATGGGGCGGTCGCGGCCAGGCAGGATGCAGGACGCGCAGTCGCCCAGCGCATAAATCCGATCGTCGGTCGTGGTCTGTAGCGTTGGCCGCACAATGATTTGGTTGCCGCGTGTCAGTTCGAGGTCACCCATCGTCCGGATTTCGTCTGCCCCCTTCACGCCAGCAGCCCATAAAATGAGGTTGGACGGTATGACCTCGCCGCTGCTGGTATGAACTTCATTCTTGGCGAGACGCACGACTTGGGTGTTGTCGAGCACTTTGACGCCCAGCTTTTCGAGTTCATGCTTGGCACTTTCAGCCAGCTTCTCATCGAGGGCCGGCAGGATCCGCGGCCCAGCTTCGATTAGCGATACTTCGAGCTTAGATTCATCGAACACTTCCAGCCCATAATGGCGCAAGGCCTTGGCGGCATTATAAAGCTCAGCGGCCAGCTCGACCCCAGTCGCGCCGCCGCCAACGATGCTGATGCGCACGCAGGCTTCTAAATCGCCGGTTTGGTGGGCGTGGTTGGTACGCAGGCACGCATTGAGCAGCTTTTGCCGGAAGCGGTCCGCTTGGGGGCGGTCTTCGAGAAACATCGCGTGCTCCCGCACGCCCGGCACGCCGAAATCGTTCGAGATGCCGCCCATCGCCAGCACCAGGTAATCATAGCGAATGGTGTGCCGCCCGATGATCTCTTCGCCACGCTCGTCCAGCAAAGGGGCGGTGGTGACAGTGCGGGCGGTTCGATCCACGCTTTCAAGGCTGCCGTTGAAAAACCGATAGCCCCAGCGCACCGCATGGCCGCCATAGCCCACTTCATCGAGATTGGCATCGAGGGACCCGGCCGCAACCTCGTGCAGGAGCGGCTTCCAAATATGGGTCAAATTGCGGTCGATCAGAATGATGTCATGGGCCTTGCGGCCATAACGCGATCCAAGCAAGCGCACGAGCTCCAGACCCCCGGCACCGCCGCCAACCACGACGATTTGCGTCTTTCTTTGAGTCACTCGATTCCCCTGCGACCGCGACATTGCGCCCTTCGGCCTTATCAGTGAATAGACGGCGGACTCAACCCACAACTTGGGCGCTACGCCGCGTAGCGGTTGGGGTGTCTGGGCAGGGGCAGGGATTTGACCTTGGGGCTTGATTCCGTCACAAGGCGTGGCAACAACCTCCCACTCCACGTGAAGAATGAGACCTGAATGGCGAACCGTGCACTTTTGGCGACCGAAGCCAAAGCTTGGCCCTTTGAACAAGCCCGTTTGTTGTTGGATCGGGTCAAGAAAGTCGGAAAACAGGGGCCGGTCATCTTCGAAACTGGCTATGGTCCATCGGGCTTGCCGCACATCGGCACCTTTGGCGAAGTCGTGCGCACAACCATGGTGCGCCAAGCCTTTATCGCGTTGACCGATGGCACGATTGAGACCCAGCTAATCTGTGTCAGCGATGATATGGATGGCATGCGCAAAGTGCCAGACAATGTGCCTAATCCAGAGGCGCTGGTGCCCTATCTCCAAAAGCCTTTGACCGATGTGCCTGATCCGTTTGGCACGCACGAAGGCTTTGCCCAGCACAATAATGCCCGCTTGCGTGGCTTCTTGGATAGCTTTGGCTTTGACTATCAATTCAAGTCCGCGACCGAGCTTTACCGTTCTGGCGCTTTTGACGCCACGCTTCTGCGTGCGCTTGAAAAGTTTGGCGAGATTATGGGCGTGATGCTGCCAACTTTAGGCGAGGAGCGGCGGGCGACCTATAGCCCGTTTCTGCCAATCTCCCCCACCACGGGCCGCGTTCTGTATGTGCCGATGAAGGCGACCGATGCAAAAGCGGGCACGGTGACCTTTGCCGACGAAGATGGCACCGACGTTACGGTTCCTGTCACCGGTGGCCACGTCAAAATGCAATGGAAGCCAGACTTTGGTATGCGCTGGGCTGCGCTCGGCGTCGACTTTGAAATGTATGGCAAAGACCACCAGACCAATGGCCCAATCTATTCCAAGATCTGCCGCATCTTGGGTGCGGAGCCACCGTTGCAATATTGCTATGAGCTGTTCTTGGATCAAAATGGCGAAAAGATCAGCAAGTCCAAGGGCAATGGTATCTCGGTGGAGCAATGGCTGACCTATGCCCCGCCGGAGAGCCTCTCGCTCTATAATTTCCAAAAGCCGCGCGTCGCGAAGAAGCTCTACTTCGACGTCATCCCGCGCGCGGTGGATGAATATGTGCAGTTCTTAGACGCCTTCCGCCGGGAAGAGCCTGCCAAGCAGCTCGAAAATCCGGTCTGGCACATCCATAATGGCCATCCGCCGCAATATGGCTCGCCCATCAGCTTTGCCTTGCTTCTAAACCTCGTCTCGGCGGCGAACGCGGAAACCAAGGACGTGCTGTGGGGCTTTATCAAGCGCTATGCGCCCGAAGCCACACCGGCCGAACAGCCTTTGCTTGACGAGCTCGCAGGCTTTGCCGTCGCCTATTACCGCGACTTCATTCAGCCAACGAAGAAGTTCCGCGCGCCAACCGAGGCCGAGCTTGCCGCCATATTGGACATGAAAGCCCGTCTCGAAGCCATGGGGCCAGACATGCGCGACGGCGATGAAATCCAGAATATGGTGTTTGATGTCGGCAAGACGCATCAGTTTGAAAATCTACGCGATTGGTTCAAGGCGCTCTATGAAGTCTTGTTGGGCCAAGAACAAGGCCCGCGCTTTGGCGGCTTTGTCGCCTTGTTTGGCGTGACAGAAACGATTGCTCTGATTGAGGAAAGGCTGGCTGCATGGTCTTAAAACTGCGCGTTGCAACCCCTGACGATATGCCCGAAATGAAGGTCTTGATGGGCTTGGCCATCGGGCAATTGATGAATGAGTTTCTGACGCCTGAACAAGTAGAAGGCAGTTATGAGACCATGGGGATCGACACCCAGTTGATCGAAGACGGTACCTATTTTGCGGTTGTGGAAGAAGACGGCAAAATCGTCGGCTGTGGCGGATGGAGCCGGCGTGGGACCCTCTATGGCGGCGATCACAGCGCTGGGCGGGATAATCGCCTCCTCGACCCCGCAACCGAGCCTGCGCGCATCCGCGCCATGTATACCCACCCAGACCATGTACGCCGCGGCATTGGCCAGATGATCATTGATGCCGGCGAAGCCGCTGCCCGTGCCGAGGGCTTCAAGAGCGCGCAAATGGGGGCCACATTGGCGGGTGAACCGCTCTATCGTCGCTGTGGTTATGAGTTGATTGAAGTGATCGAAAAGCACGCCAAAAATGGCGCGATCATCCCTCTGAAAATCATGGGCAAGACGCTTTAGAAAAACAAGAAAGGTCGCTGGTTGCCCAGCGACCTTTCCATTGCCAGACTGGTGAAACGGCCCGATCTCAATTCGAAGAAAGGCTTACAATCGTTAAGCCTTCACCTCCGAAGGGATCCCGACAGACATTTCACTAAGGCGCAGACAATGAGACATAGGATCACCTCCTTTCAGTTGCTAATGGGATCACCATAGCGCCTTAGTTTGAGGTGTCTGTCTAGGGGTGTGGGGGAAGAATTTTTCAGGCGGCTTTAAACCCCCTCTCACTCTGGGAGATGGGAGAAGACCTGTCCACTTAGAAGCGCTCCTAACGACATAGATACGGCCCTAACCACCCCCCAACACCCCACGCCACAAGACTGTTATTTGATACACGGTCGGCACCCCGATGATCAGCATGAAGGGAAAGGTGATGCCTAGCGATGAGGTGAGGTATATGGCCGGGTTCGCGGTTGGAAAGGTGGCGCGCACGGCTGCTGGGGCGTCGATGTAAGAGGCGGAAGCCGCAACCGCCCCGATGACAAAGGCCGACCCTAATGGCAGGCTTGCCCACGTTGCAAGGCCCGAGGCGAGGGCACCATGTACCATCGGCATGACGATCCCAAAAACCGCCATGGCCGGGCCTACTTTGGCAAACTCTTTCAGATGCCGCGCCGCTGTCATGCCCATTTCTAGCAGGAAGAGGACGAGCACGCCCCGGAACAGATCGACAAAGAAGGGCTCAATCTTGGCGAAATTCGTCTCGCCGATCAGACCGCCGATCAGAAGGCCACCGCCAAGCAAGACAAGGCCGCGTCCGCGCAGGGTTTCCATCAGGATTTCGGTGAGCTTACCCTTATCCCCACTAGACCGACTGAGCACGAAGCGTCCGTAAAACAGCGCGACCAATATTGCCAGCTCCATCAAGGCCACAAGCCCGGTGACATAACCGTCCATCGGCGTGCCCTTGCCCTCAGCATAGGTGCGCGCGACCACAAAGGTCACCGACGAGACTGAGCCGTAAAGGGCTGCAACGCCTGCCGCATTGGGTGTGTCCAAGCGCAACACGAACTTCGCAATCAAAAAGGCTATGAGGGGCAGTAGGAAAATCAGTGCCGCTGTAACGGCCAGCCCGTTGGCGATATCGGCAAAGGCCACGCCAGCCAGTTCTTGGCCACCTTGCAGGCCAATGGAGAACAGCAAGAAGATCGCGAAAATTTTGATGACCGGTTCGGGTATCTCTAGATCTGACTTGATCAAAGTGGCGATCATGCCCAACAAAAATGCCAAGGTTATGGGTGAGACTAGGTTTTCAAGCAGGACTTCAACCGGCATATTTGGCTCCTCATTTGTGGGTGCGGCGCCGCTGCTTAGTCTGTCACCCCCAGAAGGAGAAACGTGAAAACCTAATGGGATTTATCGGAAAAACCGTGGCTAAGTGCGGCGTAGAAGTCGCAAGTCTCGTTGACGCCGCGCAGCCATCGCCGCATTAGGTAAGCCATGTACGATGTCGACACCGCCTTTCTGCGCACCTTTGTGACGCTGGCCGATACCCGCAGTTTCTCGCGGACCGGCATCCTCGTGGGCCGATCCCAATCGGCTGTATCGGGCCAGATCAAGAAGCTGGAAGAAATTTTCGACCGTCAGTTGATTGAACGTGACACCCGCAATGTCCGCCTGACCCCCGATGGCGAAAAGCTTTTGGGCTATGCCCGCGACATGATCGCCTCAGCTGATGCGATGTTGGCGCGGTTCCGGTCGCAAGAGATCGCAGGCGAAGTGCGCTTTGGCTCGCCAGAAGATTTCACGACCGCCCATTTGCCCGACATTCTGGCTGCCTTCATGAATGCGCACCCGCAAGTGATGCTGCATGTCTCCTGTGCTCTGACCCGTACTCTAATCGATGAATTTGAAGCGGGTTTGCATGACCTCGTGTTGATTAAGCAATCGACCGAGCGCGTCCATCCAGGTGCTCGTGCGATCTGGCGGGAGGAATTGGTGTGGGTTGGCCCCGCCAATGATACGTTGCCAAAGGCCTTTGAAGAAGCCCGTGCAGTCTTTGAAAAACGTGAACGGCCTTTGCCCTTGGTGTTGTCACCACCAGCTTGTGTCTATCGCGAGCGCGCGCTGGCAGCGCTTGATCGCGCGAAGGCACCATGGACAAGTGCGTTTACCAGCCCCAGTCATGCGGGTTGTGCGGCGGCCGTGCGGGCCGGTCTGGGCTATGCCGTCATGCCGCGTGGGCTGATTCAAGAGGGCATTGAGGTCTTAGGGGATTGGCCGCCACTGGAAGCCGCCGACATGTGCTTGCTGGAACCCACACGGCAAAGTCCAGCCGCCCAAGCGCTCGCCCATTTCATTGAAACGCGGATGGCAGAACGTAAGGGCGCGGCACAAGCGTTATGAGGCATTCTTTGCGGCAGGTTTGCACTGTCATCCCGCACGGCTGTAGCCGAGTCCCTGACCTTGTGCCCAAAAGTCCAGTGGGGTCCCCGCACTGCGCTTCGCTATAGCGGGAAGACGGTAAATAAAGCGCAGCTCCCCTAAGCCGCGATTTCCACCGTCCAGCTTTCGATCACGGGATTGGCCAGAAGCTTGGCGGCCATTTCTTTCGCGCGAGCCGCGCCGCGTTCTGGGTCGGTTTCGTCGAGTTCGATTTCGATTACTTTGCCAACGCGGGCATCTTCGGCCTCATGAAATCCCAAGCCACGCAGGGCTTCGGCAATGGCGCGGCCTTGAGGGTCCAACACGCCTTTTTTCAGACGGACATTCACAATGGCTTTCATCGGTCGGTTTAGCCTTCTACAAACGCGCTGCGTGGGTCTTTGAAAATGCCCAAGCGCTGGGCGACTTCGGCATAGGCCTCAGAGACGCCGCCCAAATCTTGCCGGAAGCGGTCTTTGTCGAGCTTGTTATTGGTGCGTGCATCCCACAAGCGGCAGGAGTCTGGGCTGATTTCATCTGCCAAAACAGTGCGCACCATGTCGCCTTCATAGAGGCGGCCAAACTCAAGCTTAAAGTCCACCAAGCGGATGCCAACACCGGCAAACAGGCCGGACAAATAGTCATTGATGCGCAGGGCGAGGGCCATAATGTCATCAATTTCTTGTGTGGTCGCCCAGTTAAACGCGGTGATATGCTCTTCCGCAACGATGGGATCGCCCAAGCCGTCGTTCTTATAATAGAATTCCACGATGGACCGGGGCAGCAATTCGCCTTCGGGAATACCCAAACGCTTGGAGATCGAGCCGGCAGCAACATTGCGCACGACGACTTCTAACGGGATGATTTCCACTTCACGGATCAATTGCTCGCGCATATTCAAGCGGCGGATGAAGTGGGTGGGCACGCCAATCGCATTGAGATTGGTCATGATAAATTCTGAAATACGGTTGTTCAGAACGCCTTTACCTTCAATAATCGCATGTTTTTCAGCGTTGAAGGCGGTTGCATCGTCCTTGAAATACTGGATCAGGGTACCAGGCTCTGGCCCTTCATATAGGACCTTGGCCTTGCCTTCATATATTTTCTTGCGGCGGGACATGGTCGCGCTCTCCTCAGTGGTCAGGTGGCAAGGCACGCACTCGCAGCCATCGCGGCCCGAGTCGAAACTCCTAACGACAGGAACACCCTAACAGGCTGCGCGACAGGCCTCAATCATGTGGCGCATCCCCTTGCGCTAACTTGCGCAGAGACCTATCCAGACCGCATAGCCGTTCCCACTTAGGAACCTGTCCGCTGACGTGTTTTTTAAGGAAGTCTGACCATGAGCCAGTTCGATGAGCGCAAGAGCGCTGAAGAAGCCAAATATGCGCACGATAGTGAGCTTTCGTTCAAAATCACCGCCCGCCGCAACAAGCTCCTCGGCGCTTGGGCTGCCGGTTTGATGGGCCTCGAGGGTGACGCCGCTGAAGACTATGCCAAAACCGTCGTCATGGCTGATTTTGAAGAAGCGGGTGATGACGATGTCTACCGCAAAGTCAAAGCCGACCTTGACGCCAAGGGTGTAGAAGTCAGCGAGAATCAGGTCCGTCGCGAGATGGAGCAGCTCTTGGATGTCGCCCGCCAACAGCTGACGGCCTAAGCCGATGCGTCGCGCGCTGACCTTGGCTGGTTTTGCCTTTGCACTGGCGACCTTGTCTGCCTGTGCCTTGGGCCCGGTTGAATCCGATCCTGCCCAAGCAGAAGCGCGCGCCGCGGCCATGCGCCAAGACTGTTATCGCCGCGGTGGCACGTGGAGCGAAGAGACCCGCACTTGTGTCGGCGCCGATGCCATTCGGCGCTGAGAGGGCTAGACAAGCCCGACTAGACCCCCCCACTATGCTCGATACGTAGCGCAGTCAGCTGGGAGACAATTAGATGCAGCGGCGGGCCTTTGTATCCTTGTTGGGCGCAAGCTTGGGGGCTGGCCTTGTCGGCCCGGCTTGGGCTGCAAAGCGCAAACCCGATCCTCTCGCCGGCTTCGATGCCGAACTTGATTTGGCGCGCCAGAATTGGCGCGTGCCGGGATTGGCAATTGCCGTCATCAAGGATGGCGCACCTATTTATGCCAAGGGCTTTGGATGGCGCGATGGGGCTAAGACCCAAGCTGTTACGCCCGATACTTTGTTTGGCGTTGCCTCACTCACCAAGGCTTTCACTTCGGCCACGGTGGCGCTTTTGGTGGATGAGGGCAAGCTTGCGTGGGATGAACCCGTCACCACCTATGTGCCAGAGCTTAAAATGGCCGGCGGGGTGGAATATGCCAGCTTGAGCCTGCGCGACATGCTCTCACATCGCACAGGCCTCGGAACGCACGATTTGGTTTGGTACAATAATGAAAAGCTGAGCAAGACAGAGCTTTTGGCGCGCTTGCCTTATTTGGACACGTCAGCACCCCTACGAAGCCAGTATAAGTACAACAACCTCATGTATATTTTGGCGGGCCTTGTTGTGGAACGCGCAGCGGGACAGTCGTGGGAGGCTTTTACAGAGGCACGCTTGCTGAAACCCTTGGGCATGGGGCGAACGGGTTTTAGTCCGAGCCAAATGGCCCACGATGCTGACTTTGCCTTTGGCCATAAACTTCTACCTAGCAAGCAAGCCGTGCAAATTCCCTTGCGGCCCGAAGATGCGATTGGCCCAGCCGGTGAGCTGCATAGTTCGGTCACTCAGTTTATTCCTTGGATGGAAATGCAACTGGGCCGCGGCCAATATCGTGGCAAGCGCTTGATCTCCGTGGCCCAAAGTGAGGCGATGTGGGCACCGCTTGTCTCCACCGGCGGTCAACCCGAGGCGACGGAGTTGAGCCGTGGCCTTTATGGCCTCGGCTGGAGGACAGATTTTTATCGTGGCATGCGCCGTGTCGCCCATGGCGGCAATCTCAATGGCTTTTCGTCCCGCGTGACCCTGTTCCCAGAGCAGAATGTCGGGATCGTCGCTTTTGCAAATATGCGCGGCACACCTTTGCCCGGCCATGCGAGCCTGGATTTGTTTGATCGTTTAATGGGGTTGGCACCTGCCAATTGGTCAGCCCGGGGGCTTGCCAGGCGTGATGCCAACGAGGCCAAGGCCGCGACCCAAACCCCGCCTGCGCCCATCCCCAACACCACCCCTTCGCGAGAGCTTGCCGCTTTTGTCGGCACTTATAGGCATAAGGGCTATGGCACTTGGGCGGTCACCCTCGACGAGGCGGGATTGCAGGGGACCTATAATGAGATGCCAATCCGACTAAAGCATTGGCATTATGATGTATTCAATGGCCAGCCAACGCGTGAAGATGACGACGATCTTCTGGATGTAAAGTTCGCGTTTCAAGCCGATGTGGCTGGTAAAATCCGGTCCTTAGAAGTGCAGATGGATAGTGATTTCCCGCCTGCCGTATTTGTCCGGACATCTGGCTAAGCTAGATCACGCGACCTCCCACCAAATTGCAGTTCTTACGTCATGGATTTGTCATAACGACTGATCCGAACCGCGCTGCCGCACGTAATCACACTAACCAAATCAGGTGCGGACTAGGATCGGAGAGATCAAATGGCCACGTATGAGACAGCCGAAGCCCAAAGTGCGACGCGACGGTTTGTTAAACAGGCTATGAAGGCACCCTTGCTGGAGCATGATCACGAACGTGAGCTTGCCGTTGCCTGGCGTGATCATCAAGATGAGCGCGCGCTGCATGAATTAACGACCGCCTATATGCGGTTGGTGATCTCCATGGCTGCCCGCTTCCGTAATTACGGTTTGCCGATGAGCGACCTCGTCCAAGAGGGCAATATTGGATTGATGCAAGCGGCTGCGCGCTTTGAGCCCGACCGCGAAGTGCGCTTTTCCACCTACGCAGCTTGGTGGATCCGATCAGCGATCCAGGACTATGTTCTGCGCAATTGGTCCATTGTTCGCACCGGCACGACAGCCGCGCAGAAGTCGTTGTTCTTCAATCTGCGCCGACTGCGTGCCCTGATCAGTGACACGGGCGAAGCTATGATGACGCGGGAGAACCGCGAGATCATCGCTACCAAACTAGGGGTTAGCGAACGGGAGGTCGAGCAAATGGCTTCGCGCCTGTCTGCCAACGACCGTTCCCTAAATGCGCCGATGTCTGATGGCATTGATGGCGGCGGCGAATGGCAGGACTTGTTGCCAGACGAAGGTATTCTGCCCGATCAAGACGTGATGGAGCGCACCGATACCGAGCGGCGCACCAATTGGATCCAAGAAGCGCTAAAGTCTCTGAATCCGCGCGAACTCGCCATTATTCAGGAACGGCGTTTAACCGATGAAGGCGCAACGTTGGAATCCTTGGGCGTACGCATGGGCATCTCGAAGGAGCGGGTTCGCCAGATTGAGCATCAAGCCATGAAGAAACTAAGGGCCGCCTTGATCAAAAGGGTTGGGGACCCTGAAGATAGCGGCCTCCTGCCAGACGTTTGATCGGTTCGTTAGCGCACCACGGCACGGTCGGCATAGAGAACCGCCGTATAAATGCCCTTGGAGCCTGTCATACGAACTGGAACCGATACGCCCATTTTGCCGACATCGGCTAGCCAGATTTCAAGGCGGATTGGCTCGCGCGATTCACCTGGCTTCTTCTGATTAAATCCCGCCACTTCGGTATAGGTGCCACGGCAATAGGTGGCTGGGCCTTTGTAGGCTGGTGTAGAAACGTTTTCGGTTCCAACATATTGGGTGCGGATGTCATAGCGTCGCTTGCCATCAAAAATCTTCACGGCACCACCACAGGCCCGCCCAGCGTCCCGACCGGTCACGAGTGAAAGCTCCATCAGACCTGTAACTGGGTCGACCGATTCAAGCTTTTGGGCTAAAGTTGCAGGTGGAAAGCCCATGCTGCTCCACATCGGTGCCGCCGTCACATCCACATTGCGGCCCCCAAAGGCCATGGTGATGCGGCGCCTTTTGCCATTGGTTTCTTGGTTGACGAACGACCTAGGCTTTAACTGGCCGTTATCAATCGCGCCTTTGACGGTTGCAACGCCAGCATCATTATTGAATGAAGCGGCGATACCAGAGGTGCGATATGTCGCCTCACCGCTATAGCTTTCTTGCGACAGACTGACTTTGAACGAGCCTCTTGCCAGCTCCAACGGCCCAATTCTCGCCCGCAACGAAATATCGACCGATCGGCTCTGACCCGGGCTCAAAGAAGTGAGGAGACTTTGGGAGGGGCCGTTCTGGGCGATACTGGGGGTTGCAAGCACACAAAGGGCCGCAATCGAACGCACCAGCGAGACTTTTGACATCAGAATTTCTTTCGTTTCGGCTTTTAGACGAAGGCTAAGCTAGGCTTTCCTTCCTGAACGCAAGGTGATTGCTTATGGTCGCAAATGTGGCGTTGTCTAGCCACTGGCTGCACTAGCAATAGCCCGTCGGTCTTAGTTTCGCTGATCTTTTTTAGTAAGTTTGACAAGCAATTTGAAGCTGCGCCCGCCACTGGGCAATCAAGGACGGGAGTAGTTCAGGCGCGTTACCGGCGTCACTTAAATGGACGGCCACAACGCGCGCAGCTTCGCCAAGCGCGGCAAAGCCAAACGTAGCGGCATTGCCGGCTTGAACATGGGCAAGACGGCGCAATTCTTCAAAAGTGCGGGGTTCGGCAAAGCCGAAGTCGACTTCACTTTGTAGCCCTTCGATCCTGCTCAGGTCTTCCCTTAGGCTGACCATATAGCTTGCCCTAATGGCTGATAAATCTGGCGGACTACCCAACGCTAGCATGCCTTTTCTCCTTATGTTTCTCACAGATACAGCAAAATGCTTATCGCTTTCATAAGCCTGAACACCATTTTCAGGAGGCTTTATGACAGATTTACTACACTCTCTCCGGCCTCTAATTGTTGATTTATAATGATTATTTTTCATATTCTACAATTTTGTCGTCTTAAAGTCATTAAACTGTCATATAAGTGTTGTCAGGCCGTCACTTTAGTGTCACATTTGACTGACGGGACAGATTAGGTCGCGCAATTTTGTGGGTCATTGAGGAGATAGCCATGACACACCGTTTTGTTGGACTACTTGCGTTTGCGGTTTTGGCTGCTGGTTCTGCACAGGCAGAAATTGCTGATCAGAAGGTGTTGGCCAATGCTGCACCTGAGGTGGTTTTCAAGCAGATTGAGCAGGCTGCGACCAAAATGTGTGCCGAGGCCGCGCGTCGGGATCGGGTGGTGAATGAGGCTCACTGCGTCAACACCCTGATTGCCTATGCCGTAGCCGAAGCCGATCGTCCCAGCTTAACCGCTGTTGCTCTAGCTGAGCGTCCTGCAATCTCAACCGTGCGGGTTCAATTGCCAGAGGCACGTCCAAGCCTGCAAACAACGTCGCTGGCCCAGTAATCTGGGCCGCGCTCGGCGGGCGAGCATGTCGTAAAGGCTTGCTATGCTGCCTTAGCCGTCCGTCAAGCGGGCGCGGGAAAGTTTTACTTGAAGTTGGCGCACCTCTTTATCGGCTAGCTTCACCTGCGCCGCCACATAGGAACGGATGCGGGCGACATCAGTTGGGCTCAACAAGGCACAATCCCGGTCTATCTGCGCCGTGCCACAGAATTTCTTGCCATCGGCTCGCACGACGAAGAATGAGGGGTCCAGTTCATTCACTCGCGCGGCGAGCGCTTGGCTGACTTCTAACCGAGCCAACGCTTGATCAAGCGCCCGCTCAAGACCCTCATACTGGCTTTGAGTGATGATCATTGGACCATCAAGGCTGGCTTGAACCGCAACAACATCGGCCTGTTCAGCGGCTTTAGCTGCAGCAGCAGCTTGCGCGGCCCATTTGGCCGATCGACTTGCCTCGGCCTCTGCAAGCGCTTTTAAGCCCTTCAACGAGGCGGCTGGCAATGCTGCGGCCGGTGCCGCTGCGGGCGCTGGAGGCTCAGGCGGCTCGGGTGGGGCCGGGACGGCAGCCAAGGTATAGGTGTCAAACTGGGGGGCTGCGGCGGTCATCACCAAGCGAGGTGTGGTATGCACCAATCGTCCGCGAAAAACCTCGTCGACTAAGCTCTTGTTGCTGGCCGCGAGCGCGCGCTGAGGCTGAGTGGCAGCAGGGCTTCTGCTAGCCAGCGTCGTCGAGGCGCCCATATCCACCTTGCGGGTTATTGTGGTGTTGCCGTAGGGCAAGCCCAAAGCCAATTTCAGGCCGTCAAGACTGGAGGCGCGGGCGTCTGGCGTTGCCCACAAGCCATTTATAGAGCCTGCAGCCCCAAAGCTGGCCAGCAGGACCGCAGCGGCACATAATGAAAGTCGATATTGCAAGGCTAATCACCTCATGAGCGGCATGCGGGGAGGGCCACTAACTCCCTTCCACCCTATCAAAGCAGGCTCGTCAACGCGCTTCAGCGTATTTCCGTGCAATCTAACATAAGTTTAACAATGCGGTCATGGAAAGCCCATGTTCGGGTGCAAAGAAGTGAAATCAGTTTAGTCGGCGCGCGAAATGCGCGCCTCCACGCCTATCTTGCGCGAAAGAATTGCCGCGCGGCGTCAAGGCCAGCGGACTTGACCTGCTCGGAAGCTAAAGCTGTGCGATTAAGCACCAACCATCGCACGTAAGGTGTCGGGTATAGACAAGCCACACACGCCATTCTCGACCTTGTCATCAAGTCGCAGTATCAGAAGCCATGACTGTACGAATCATCCACACCCTCGCCGATATTGCTGATCATTATGACGCCGTCCTATGTGACGTGTGGGGGGTGATCCATAATGGCCGGGCGGCTTATCAAGCGGGCTGTAACGCGCTTGCCGCGTTTCGTGAGTTGGGCAAGCCTGTGGTGCTGATCTCAAATGCGCCGCGCCCGTCCAATGTGATCCCGAAGCAATTGGAAGCGCTTCAGGTGCGCCGCGATGCCTGGGATGCGATCGTGACCTCAGGCGATGCCACACGAGCAGAGATCGAAAAGCGCGGTCCACGTGGCTATAAGATCGGCCCCTCGAAGGACGAAGGGCTGTATGATGGCCTGCCGGTCGACTTCCGCCCTGCTGAGACCGCTGATTATGTCATCTGCACGGGCTTGCGTGACGATTTGAGTGAGCCGCCCGAAAGCTACCGCGAAGAGTTGGCAACCTTGGCCGCCCGCAACCTGCCTTTCATCTGCGCCAATCCAGACCGGGTGGTGCAATTTGGTGGCCATTTGATCCCATGCGCAGGGGCTTTGGCTGATATTTATGAAGAATTGGGTGGCCCCGTCATCATGGCGGGCAAGCCCTATGCACCGATTTATGACCTGACGATTGCCGAGGCCGAGCGTCTGGCTGGCAAGCCACTCGCGCGCGAGCGCCTGTTATGCATTGGCGACGGCGTGCAGACTGATGTGGCCGGAGCGCATGGCCAAAAGCTGGATTGTCTGTTTGTTGCAGGTGGTATTCACGCAGCCGAGCTTTCCAATGCCGACGGGTTAGATGGCGGCAAGGTAGAGGCTTTCCTCGCCTCCTACCGCGTCGACGCACGCTGGGCGATTGCTGAACTGGCTTAAGCCAGACTTATCCGTTTAAGGGCATAGAGAAAGCGCCCTAAACCCGCTATGCAAGTGGCATGATCGATTCCATCGCTGACGGGGTTTTGCCCGACCACATTCTGCAGGCCTTGGCCGATGGCGGCGCCATCACGGCCGCCAACCCTTTTGCCGAGAAACAAATCCAGCCCGCCAGCCTTGACTTGCGCTTGGGCGACTTTGCCTATCGGGTGCGCGCTAGCTTTTTGCCGGGCCAAGGCCGCACGGTGTCGCAACGCTTAAGCGAGAGCGATTTGGTGCTGCATAAGCTGGATTTGCGTGAAGGCGCGGTGCTTGAAACCGGCTGCGTTTACTTGGCCCCCCTCCAAGAAAGCCTCGCGCTTCCCGAAACGGTATTTGCGCTCGCCAATCCAAAAAGTTCTACCGGGCGGATTGATGTTTTTGTCCGCGTGATAGCCGATGGTGCGACCAGCTTTGACCGTGTGCGCGCTGGCTATCAAGGCCCGCTGTGGGTTGAGATTTGCCCGCGTACCTTCTCCATTCTCGCCCGCCCGGGCGACCGCTTGGCCCAGCTGCGCTTGAAGAAGGGCCAGACCCCGACGCTGCAACGCCTCGATTTGAACCTCGATCTATCCCACGAGTCCCTCGGCCCGGTTATAGGATATCGGGCACGCCGCCATGCGCCCTTATTGGACCTTGCAAAAGTGGGCGGCCACGCGCCGCGCGACTGGTTTGAGCCTTTGACGGCGCGCGATGGTCGCTTGGTTCTGGACCCCGGTGAGTTTTACATTTTGGCCAGCCAGTCTGGTCTGTCGATCCCGAAAGATGTCGCGGCAGAAATGGTAGCGACGGCCGAAGACTTGGGCGAATTCCGCGCCCATTATGCAGGCTTTTTTGACCCGGGCTTTGGCGCGAAAGATCATGGCAGTGCGGGTGCGCGGGGCGTGCTCGAAGTGCGCGGACGCGACGTGCCTTTTGTACTGGAACATAATCAGCCGGTGGCCCGTCTGATTTATGAGCCCTTATCGTCGGCCCCTGAAGCCTTTTATGGCGATGTCGGCAGCCATTATCAGGGCCAAAGCTTGAAGTTATCGAAACTGTTTGAGCCATGGTCCTAATATGTTGATCGCCTCCATTTCTCCCATAGACGGCCAAAAACTGGGCGAAGTCCCTGCTGCTTCGGCGGAAGACTGCCGTGAAGCGTGCGAGACCGCACACGCGGCTTATGTCGCTTGGCGGGCTATTCCGGCACCGCGGCGGGGGGAGTTAGTTCGGCTATGGGGGCAGGAATTGCGTGCCCGCAAGCAAGAGCTCGCCGACATGGTGACGCTGGAAGCGGGCAAAACCCGCTCTGAAGCCTTGGGCGAAGTGCAAGAAATGATCGACATGGCCGATTATGCGGTCGGCCTGTCACGGCAGTTGGCGGGCTTGACCTTGGCGTCAGAGCGGCCGGGCCATCATTTGTTGGAACGCTGGAAGCCCTTGGGCCCGGTACTGGTCATCAGCGCGTTTAACTTCCCCGTCGCGGTGTTTGCGTGGAACGCCATGCTGGCGCTGGTTTGCGGTGATCCCGTGATTTGGAAACCATCGGAAAAGACGCCGCTTTGCGCCCAGATCACCTGCGCCATCTTTAACCGGGCAGTGGCAAAATTCGGAGCCGAAGCCCCCGCTGGTTTGATCCAAGTGCTGCAGGGGGATGCGGCGATCGGGGCAGAGCTGGTTGAAAATCCGCTGATCCGTCTGGTCTCGGCCACAGGCTCGACCCGCATGGGCCGGGAAGTCGCCAAAGCCTGCGCGGCGCATTTGAAGCGCAGCTTATTAGAATTGGGCGGCAATGGCGCGATGATTGTGCGGCCAAGTGCTGACCTTGATCTTGCCGTGCGGGCGATTGTGTTTTCGGCCGTGGGAACAGCGGGCCAGCGCTGTACCACTTTGCGCCGCTTGATCGTCCATCCCGACGTGAAGGCAGACCTCGTCGCGCGTCTGATCCGGGCCTATCGCAGCCTGTCGATTGGTGACCCCCGCAAGCCTGAAACCTTGATCGGCCCCCTGATTGATGCCGCGGCTGTGGCCAGTATGCAGCACGCTTTAGAGGCGGCCCAAGCCGAAGGCGGGCGTATCCTCGTGGGCGGCCAGCCCTTGCAGGGCAATTATGTCCAGCCGGCCCTTGTTGAAATGCCAGCCCAAACTGCCATCATGCAGACCGAGACCTTCGCCCCCATCCTGTATGTGGTGGAGGCTGATAGTCTGGCAGAGGCCATCGCCATTCAGAATGATGTGCCCCAAGGCCTATCCTCGTCCATCTTCACCACCGACTTGCGCGAGGCGGAAACCTTCCTGTCGCACTCAGGCTCTGATTGCGGGATTGCCAACGTCAATATCGGAACCTCGGGTGCTGAAATTGGTGGAGCCTTTGGCGGTGAAAAAGAAACCGGCGGCGGGCGCGAAGCTGGCTCTGACGCGTGGAAAGCCTATATGATCCGCCAGACCCAGACGATCAATTACTCCACCACCTTGCCCTTGGCGCAAGGCGTTGTCTTTGATCTGTAAGCAAGAGATGCGCAGGGCGATGAGGGGCAGTATAGGCAGGCCATGACCCAATATTCCGCTACGACCCGCGGTGTCCGCATTCAGGTGACGCCGGTTTTCCTCGACGATCAATCCGATCCCGACGAGAATGATTTCATGTGGGCCTATACGGTTGAGATCGCCAATTTGTCGGAAAAGACCGTGCAGCTTACTGCGCGCACTTGGAAGATTATTGACCATCATGGCGTCACCCAAGTGGTGCAAGGCCCGGGTGTTGTTGGCGAACAACCTATTTTGCGTGAGGGCGACAGCTTTACCTACACCTCCGGCTGCCCGCTCTCGACACCATCTGGCCTCATGATGGGCAGCTATTTGATGCAGACCGACGATGGCGAAACCTTCGAAGCCCAAGTCCCCACCTTTTCACTCGACAGCCCGTTTGAAATCCGTAGTGTGAATTAAAGCGGCTGGGGGGCCTTAAAGAATAGGTCTCGAGGTCTGAATGAAGAAGCTGCGTTTCACCGTCCAGTTGGGTCTGGGGTGTTTGATCCTCTTGGGCCTTTGGACCCCGGTTGCTGCCCAACAAATGGGGCAAAAATCCCATCCGATTTTGGCCCATCGCGGGGTGCATCAGACCTATTCGCGAGAAGGTCTTGAGCGTGATACCTGCACGGCGACGCGCATTAATCCCCCCACGCATGACTTCATCGAAAACACCATCCCATCGCTGTTGGCGACTGTGGCGCTGGGCGCAGATGTCATAGAAGTGGATGTGCATCCCACAACAGATGGCGATTTCGTCGTCTTCCACGACTGGACTTTGGAGTGCCGCACCAATGGCACGGGCGTGACCCGCAGGCAGACCATGGCCGATCTTCGCGGTTTAGACGTTGGCTATGGCTATACGGCCGATCAAGGCGCGACTTATCCGCTGCGGGGTAAGGGCGTGGGCTTGATGGTCAATCTTGAAGAGGTGCTAAAGGCGCTGCCCAGCACGCAAGTCTTGATCAATATCAAGAGTAGAGACCCAGAAGAGGGCCGCAAGCTTGCCGCTTATCTTGCAAAGCGAGAGATCAGCCCAGATCGTGTCATGGTCTATGGCCATGAAGTGCCTGTTGCCACCTATATGAAGGCGGCAGGGCCAGAGTTTCGTGCGTTTTCCAAGAAGCAAGTCGCCGATTGTTTGAAATCCTATGTGGCGTGGGGTTGGTCAGGCTTTGTGCCGCAAGCCTGTAAGCGCAGCGTCATCTTGGTGCCCCACAGCCATACAGGCTTCATCTGGGGCTGGCGATCCAACTTTGCCAAACGCATGGCCAAGGTAGGCAGCCGCGTCTATTTGGTTGGGCCCGTGCCGAAGAATTCTCAATCCTCCTTGGGTGGATTGAATGACCCAGCCCTGCTCAAAGGCTTGCCGGAGGGCGTGGGTGTTTGGACCGACACGGTCGAAACCATCGCCCCAGCTTTGGCGGGCAAGTAAAATGAGGGCAGCGCGCAAGGTCTGCGCGCGCTGGTGGGTATGACATCCTGGCGGCAAGTTCCACCCAAACTGCAAAAATTTTGCGAAAATCAACACCCCTCCTTAAGGCGGCAGGTGTATGATCGTGCCTATGGAAGTTTCGCCTTGTGCCGGGGACGACCCAATCGTCCTGTCTCATATCATGCCCACGCCCCTTCGCCTGATCTTTGGCGGGATTGGTCTTTTGGGGACTGTTTTGTTGTTGGTTGAGCTGGGGCCAGCGCTTTGGCCGCCAACCATTCTGACCCTGTTTTTCGGTATCATTGTTTTGGGCGGTCTCTCGGTCACCTTGGCCTTTATGGCGGGCTCTGCCTTCAGCCCCGACCAGACCTGGGAGATAAGGCCCGGCCAGTTGACCATCACCTACACGCTCTTCAACAAGACTTCGGTGAAAACCTATCGCTTGGCCGATTTGGACGAGATGGAAGTGGTCCCGTCATCCTATGATTCAGATGTTGAAACCTATCAATTGGTTTGCCGTTTGCCGATTGGAAAGACTGTCCAAACTGGGCTGGAAAGCACGCCCTTTTTGATGGCGGTTTTGGCCTTCCTGCGCGACCCTTTGGCCACCTCAAAAGGGGTTCCCTATGCAGAGACCCGGCTGAGATCGCCTAATTTTTCTCGACGAGACGCAGCGGAACAGGCGTTAGCCCGCCTGCAGGGGCGCAAGCCCTAGCTTTTCTGGGCTTAGGCGAGTTCACCCACAAGATAGCCATCCGCCCGACCGGTGACGCGGGCTTGGATCAAGGTACCAGCGAGGCCGCTTGGCACTTGGATTTCGGCAAAGCTATTGAGGCGGCCTTTGCCATCGCGCTCAATCAGCACGGTCTGGGTGGTGCCAATTTGGCTGTCCTGATAGGCGGCTAAAGCGTGCTGGCCCTTCTCGCGCAGAATTGCGGCGCGGGCCTTGATCGTCGCCTTGTCCAATTGCGGCATGCGGGCGGCAGGTGTTTCTGGGCGTGGCGAAAAGGGGAAGACATGTAAGAAGGCAAGGCCCACGTCATCGACCAAAGCCAAAGAGTCTGCGAAATGGGCTTCGGTCTCGGTGGGGAAGCCTGCAATCAAGTCTGCCCCGAAAGCGATATCGGGGCGGGCTGCGCGCAAGCGGGCAGCAAGCTTGATCGCATCCTCGCGGGTGTGGCGGCGCTTCATGCGCTTTAAGATCATGTCTGCCCCATGCTGAAGCGAAAGATGCAAATGCGGCATCATCCGCTCTTCCTCTGCAAATAAGCGGAACAAGGTGTCGTCAATCTCCACCGCATCAACCGATGACAAGCGCAGGCGCTTCAAATCGGGCACTAATTTCAAAATGCGCTGGACCAGATCGCCTAAAGTGGGCTGGCCGGGAAGATCTGCGCCCCAAGACGTCATGTCCACGCCTGAAAGCACAACTTCGGGCACGCCCTTGGCAACCAGACGGCCAATCATGGCCACGACTTCGCCTGCCGGGACCGAGCGGGAATTGCCGCGCCCAAATGGGATGATGCAGAAGGTGCAGCGGTGGTCGCAGCCATTTTGTACCTGCACATATGCGCGCGCCCGGTCCTGCACGCCATCGATCAGATGGCCGGCCGTCTCACGCACACTCATAATGTCATTGACCAGCACGCGCTCGCTTTGCCCGCCTGCGAGGGCGACAAAGGTTTTGGGTTCGGCCTTTTCGGCATTGCCGATCACACGGTCGACCTCGGGCATGGCGGCAAACATGCCTGGGTCGATTTGGGCGGCACATCCGGTCACCACGATCAGGGCATCTGGCTTTTGCTTGCGCGCCCGGCGGATCGTTTGGCGTGCTTGACGAACGGCTTCGCCTGTCACCGCACAAGTATTGACGAGGACCACATTCGACAGCCCGGCATCTTCTGCGAGATTGCGCATGGCTTCGGATTCATAAAGATTGAGCCGACAGCCCAATGTGATCGTCTCGATGGACCCGCGCGGGTCAGAGACGGGCAAATCAGCTTCTGGCAGGATTTCGGTGGTCATAGAACTTGGGCAATGCTTTCTAAAGACGCGCGCGGCTCAAGGGCCATTGCGTCTGCCGTGGTTGGCCCCAATATCATAAGTCCAAGGCAAATGCAGGGCCTTGATGTAGGAGCGACTGACACATGTTCGGAATGGAATGGAGTAATGGCTTCACCTTTGGCTTCCTCTTCGCCCTAGTTCTAGGGCTCTGGGCTGTGATCAACATCCTCCAGAATGAACGGACCGGGCCTTTTGGCAAAGCCGTATGGTCGGTACTGGTAATGTTCGTGCCGTTTTTTGGCTTCGTGGCGTGGTTGTTGTTTGGCCCAAAAGCCACAAAAAACCGGATCGGCTAGACAATCGCGCCTGAAAGGCGATCTTGGTTGCTGCAAATGTGACCGGGTGCCATAGAAACGCCATCCGACGCAGCCTATGGTCTGCGAACTCACCGGGGCGGCGTTCATGCAAGTCTATCTGCCCATTGCGGAAATGGCAGTAAGCCCGTGGCTCATGGCCACTTTGGGGCTGGTGGTCGGCTGCTTGTCTGGCATCTTTGGGGTTGGCGGCGGCTTTCTGATGACGCCGCTTCTGATGCTCATCGGCATTCCCGCACCGGTTGCCGTTGCTGCCGGGGCAAGTCTCGCTGCAGCCTCGTCTATGTCGTCCGTCGTGGGCCAGTTTGAGCGGCGCGGCGTTGATTTGCGTATGGGCCTTGTGATCTCTATCGGCGGCATCATTGGCGTCGGCATCGGCTCGCTTCTGTTTAGCTGGTTGAAGTCGCAAGGTGCGGCAGAAGCCACGGTCCGTATCGCCTATACCATTCTTCTGGGCTCCCTCGGCTCCAGTCTCGTGTGGGAAAGCTTGCGCGCGATTGCCAAGTCCCGGGCGGGCGGGCCACCAGCCAGTTTCCGTAGGTCCACCAACGATATTGCCCATCTTTTGCCGTTTAAGGTCAGGTTCCCGCGCTCTAAACTGGTGATCAGCATCATCCCGCCTTTAGCGATCGGGATTGGCGTAGGCATCTTATCGGCCATCATGGGCGTCGGCGGTGGGTTCATTCTGATCCCTGCTTTGGTCTATATCATCCACATGCCGCCAAATTTGGTCGTCGGCACGTCGACCCTACAGGTCTTGATCACAGCGTCGGCTACGACATTCTTGCAATCAGCGGCCAATGGCAGCCTCGACTTGGTGCTGTCGGGGCTGTTGATCGTGGGCGGCGTGATGGGCGCGCAGGTCGGCGTCATTATTGGCCGCAAGCTGAAGGGGGAGCAATTGCGCGCACTTCTGGGTGCCTTGGTCCTGTTGGTGGCTCTGCGACTGGCGGCAGATTTGGTGTTTGTCCCCTCGACTTTGTTTGAGCTGTCTTCGCCCGGGGGTGGGCTATGATGGCGCGCTTCTCGCTCTGGATGGTCTTGCTGCTGGGCCTCATCATTGGGCCCGCTGCGCAAGCGCAAAGCACGCAAGTTTCAGCTGCTTTGATTGATGACGCGGTTTTGGTCACGTCCAGCTTTACCGGGGCCAAGGTCACAATCTTTGGCTCGGTGCGGGCGGGCTCTGTTGGTCGGACCGATATTGTCGTAGCCGTTCGTGGTCCAGACCGCCCAGCTTGGATTGCTCAGCGCAAGCGCACGGCGGGCTTATGGATCGGCAAGGATCAGATCAATTTCGCCGCCGCGCCCACTTTCTTCGGTGTGGCTAGCGCCCGCCCGCTTGAACAGATTGCCCCCAGCGACACCCTTTCGCTCTATGGGCTCAGACCCAAAGGCCAATTGGACATCGCCAAAGCCAGTGCCGACTCACCCTTGGCGGAGACTTTGATTGACGCCTTTGTGGCCCAGCGTCAGCGCGAAAAACTCTATGTGGACGATCCTAACGGCGTGAAGCTGCTTAAAGGCGGCTTGTTCCGCGCTGATATTCAGATGCCGGACCGCACGCCGCCGGGTCTCTATACCGCCAAAGTCATGGTATTCCGTAATGGCAGGCCGGCACAGTCGACCTTGACGACTTTGGTTGTCACCAAGGTGGGGGCCGAACGTGCCCTCTTTGAATTTGCGAGAGATCATGCTGTATTGCATGGACTAGCAGGGGTCCTGCTGGCACTTATAGCGGGGCTATCGGCTGCAGGGATTGTCAGGCGCTTTGCACCGGGTTGAGGCCTAGTTCGCCGTGCGTCAGATCTGACGCACATCAGGTCGATCTAGCTTTATATTTTTGAGCCTATGTGCCGCGAAAATCTGTTTCAGATTTTGCGCGCGAGGCTCTAAGGCGCTGTGATGGCGCAAGGAGACAAGTATGCGCCGTCGAGATGTTGCCCCAAAAGCCCCTTGGATCCTTGGTGTCTTGGGTTTGGTGCCGTTTTTTGGAACTTTGGCAGGCAGCGTTTTGGCCACGTCCCCCTACGATGGTGTGTCCACGACTTTGTTTTTTGCCTATTCTGGCGTGATCCTTTCGTTCCTAGGCGGTGCGCGCTGGGGCTTTGAGATTGGGGCACGCCCAGAAGCACCGGGCTTTTTGACTCTTTCCGCTGCAGTTCTGCCTTCGCTGGTCGCGGCTATGGCCATCGTAACCCAATATGTTGCCCCGCTTATTGGCCTTGGCATGTTGGCAGGTGGATTTATCCTGATGTGGGTTTGGGACTTTGTCTCGACAGGGGGCGGCACGCGGCGTTGGCCGCTCTGGTACCGGCCCTTGCGGACCATTTTGACCCTTGGTGCACTTTTGGCGCTAGCGGGTAAAGCCTACCTAACCATGCAGGTTTAGAGCCAGCTTTACTTCTTTATCTCGCAAATGCGGATGAATTGGGCTTTTTCTGGCTGATAGGGCTGGCTGCGCACGATGGTGTTCTCCTCGCAGGCCTCCTTGCGCACGGCCTTCAGGCAGGCGCGCTCGTCCGTCTTCATTGGATTAGGGCCGCAGACAAAGCCGTCTTTAATCAAGCCCGCTTCGACTTTGGCGGTCGGGCTGTTTTGCGGAAAGCGCGTCACCAAATCCTGCTTCAAGGCCAAGGTTGCGCGCTTATCCACATCCGCAGTCGCGGTCGCATCCGGGCGGGCCTCAACTTGCGCTTCGGCAGCTGGGGCCTGCTTGGCGGGCTTACAGCCTGCAAGCCCCATCAGACTAATCCCAAGTATCAGTCCAAGGGCAAAGTGTTCGCGGCGCACGATCACGAGATAAACCGCCAGCTCGCGCCATCCTTGCCATCGGTCACTTCAACCCCACGCGCGGCCAGTTCAGCGCGCAGGCGGTCTGCCTCTGCCCAATTGCGATTGGCGCGGGCTTCAAAGCGGGCTTGCACCATGGCTTCAATCTCAGCCGTGACATCGTCTTCAACTGCTGTTCCTGCCCGCGACAGCCAAGCCTGAGGCTCTTGCCCCAAAATGCCTAAGAGCAAGCCCGCACCCAAGAGCTCAGCTTTAGCACGCTTGCGGTCCTCAAACGTCTCCGCCTTATTGGCCTTGCGCGCGAGCATCGAGAGCTCGGCGAGAGCCTTTGGTGTGTTAAGGTCGTCACACAGTGCGGCCAAAATCCCCTCGGGCAGGACAGGTTCGACACGTTCGTTCCAAACCCCGTCCAAAGCGCGATAAAGCCGGTCCAGCGTCTTCATGGATTGCAGGATCAACTCATCGGTCCAATCCAGCGGCGCGCGATAATGGGCAGAGAGGAGGGCAAGCCGCAGCGCTTCGCCGGGCCAGCGTTCCACCAATTGATGCACCAATTCCACATTGCCGAGCGACTTCGACATTTTGTCGGAATTCATCGTCAAAAAGCCGTTGTGCATCCAGATCGTTGCCAGTGGCGTGCCATCATGGGCGCACACCGATTGGGCGATTTCGTTTTCATGGTGTGGGAAGATCAGATCATGGCCACCACCATGAATGTCGATGGTGATGCCTAGATTGGTTTCAATCATAGCCGAGCATTCGATATGCCAGCCTGGGCGCCCCGAACCAAATGGCGCATCCCAAGCGGGCTCACCGGGCTTAGCTGCTTTCCACAATGCAAAGTCAGCAGGATCGCGCTTATTGCCATCGACACTGATGCGCGCCCCGGCCTCATTGTCTTCCAGATTTCGGTTTGACAGCTGCCCATACGTCGCCATGGACGGCACATGAAAATAGACCCCATCAGGCGTGGTATAAGCGTGACCCTTATCCAACAAGCGGCCAACAAGGGATATAATGTCATCCATATGGGTGGTGACTTTTGGCTCTAAACTGGGTTGCAGTGTGCCAAGTGCAGCCATATCCCCCTGATAGATTTTCGTAAACTTCTCTGTAATTTGACTAATATCAACGCCTTGTTCCAAGGCGGCAGCGTTGATTTTGTCATCAACATCGGTGATGTTTCGCGCATAAACCACGTGGTTTTCGCCATAAATGGCGCGCAGAAGCCGGAAAAGTGTGTCGAAGACAACAGCCGGACGACCATTGCCGATATGCGCAAAATTATAGACCGTGGGCCCGCAAACATAGAGCGTGACGCGTTGCGGGTCTTGCGGCACAAAGCGCACTTTTTCACGTTGCAGGGTATTGAACAGTTCTATTTCACGCATCATGTGATCCAAGACGAAGAGCCAACGTAGACTCTTCAGTGGTTTGAGTGTTTGATATTGCTCCAGTCCTGTAGACTGAAATGATGCTGACGCGAAGACGGCATAAACGGTGCGCCTATA
This sequence comes from Aquidulcibacter sp., assembly GCA_027532555.1. GTDB lineage: Bacteria > Pseudomonadota > Alphaproteobacteria > Caulobacterales > Aquidulcibacteraceae > Aquidulcibacter > Aquidulcibacter rimovensis. The sequence goes on along the minus strand of JAPZTJ010000030.1, from coordinate 13,577 downwards.
TGTGTAGACGCATGAAACGAAATCAGGGCGGGCGTTAAGACCGGAAATCCGGCTCGACCTCCGACCCCTTTGAAAGGGGCAGAAGCTCATGGACGCGATTACAGACCCGCGCCTCATCTCTGAGGTAGCACAAACCGAACGACCAAGCCGCGACGAGGCGATGGCCGCCGTGCGCACCCTGTTGCGTTGGGCTGGCGATAATCCAGATCGGGAAGGCCTGATCGACACGCCAAAGCGTGTTGTCGAAGCTTACCGCGAATTCTTTGCTGGCTATGAGATGGACCCAGCAGCAGAATTGAGCCGCACGTTTGAGGATGTCCAAGGCTATGACGATATCGTCATGCTGCGCGACATCGACCTCGAAAGCCATTGCGAGCACCACATGGTGCCGATTTTGGGCCGTGCGCATATTGCTTACATGCCAACCAATCGCGTCGTCGGCATTTCTAAGATTGCCCGCGTCGTTGAAATCTTCGGCAAGCGTTTGCAAACCCAAGAAACTATGACGGCTCAGATTGCAGACTGCATCACCGACGCGCTTCGCCCTGCGGGTGTTGCGGTTCTGTTGGATGCCAAGCACCAGTGCATGACAACCCGTGGGGTGCACCACCCCAATGTGGCAACCATTACCACCCAATTCACTGGCGTCTTTAAGACCGACCGGGAATTGAAAGACCGTTTCCTGCGTTTGGCAGGTTACAACTAAATCCTCCCCGATTTGTTGTGCGAATGCGCCGGGCCCTCACGGGTCCGGCGTTTTTGTTATGGGGCTAGGCGGCTTTGGCGGGTGGACGTGTGTCACCAACACAAAGCTCAACAGCATCAAGAGATACCACGCGCCCATTTTGCTAAAAGGCACCATATGCCAGCCACCCTTTTGGTGCGGGTAGATCCACGTGTTGGTGAAAGTCCCGATATTCTCCGCAAACCAAATGAAGAGCGACACCAATAAGAAGCCAATCAGCATCGGCATCCAACGCGCTTTTTGATCCGGCGTGAAATAGACCCTCGTTCTGGCAAAAATCAGGATCGACAGCAGATAAAGGCCCACTCGAATGTCGGGTCCAAAATGATGGGTGAAGAAATTGACATAGGCACCAATTGCCAGAACCCACGTCGTCCAGATCGGCGGATAGTGGCTAAAGCGCAGGTCCATCAAGCGGGTTATACGGGCGATATAGCTGCCGACGCAGGCATACATAAAGCCAGTAAACAGCGGCACGCCCCCAATCTTGAAAAAGGCATCACCGGGATAAGTCCACGAGCCCATGTGGGTCTTGAAGAGCTCCATGATCGTGCCGACCACATGGAAGATGGCGATCACCTTGACTTCCTCAAGCCGTTCCAGCTTCAGCGCCACCAGCAAAACTTGCAGGGCAATTGCGGCCAAAAACAAGAAGTCAAACCGACTGAGCACCGCGTCTTCTTTCGGCCAGAACAGCATGGTTAGGATCAAGAGCGCCAACATGGCGCCGCCATAGAGGCAAGCCCAAGCTTGCTTGATGCCAAACATCACAAACTCAAACAGAGAGGAGCGCCACGCACTTCCCGTGGCCCAGATACGGGCTTGGGCATGAAGGGCGAGAGCCCCATTGCGGGTCTGATCATAGATGTGCAAGAACGAGACCTCTCCAACACCGGACGCACGGATAGCCTAGCGTCTAAACCTTGATTTGAGGCAAACATTTGGCCGCTGCTGCACCTTTCCCACAAGCTGGATCGACCCAAGAGTTAGAGCGCGGTCTTGCTTTAATGCCGCGCTTTGATGCCGATGGCCTGATCCCAGCGATCGCTCAAGAAGCTGAAACGGGCGAAGTCTTGATGCTGGCTTGGATGAATGCCGAGGCCTTGACCCTAACGTTAGAGACCGGGATCGCGCATTATTGGTCGCGCTCACGTCAAAGCTTGTGGAAGAAGGGCGAGACGTCGGGTCAGCTTCAGCATGTCCACGAATTGCGGATCGACTGTGATCAAGATGCCGTCGTGATGAAGGTCAAGGTCGATGGCGACGGTGGGTGCTGTCATGTCGGCTTTCAGACGTGCTTCTATCGTGCCGTGGCTGACAAGGATGGGCGCTTGATCCAGGTAGCACCTGACCCTGCGATTTGAGCCTCGCCTCGCACGCCAGCCTATTGCCCAAATCAGCAAAGCCGATACTGTTCTATCCATGACACAGAGATGGACCCGCCACAGGCGTGCCACCGGTCAGGGAGGAAATGATGATAAAGAGGCTCGTCGCAACCAGTGCGTTGCTCGTGGGATTGCTGGCCAGTGGCTGCGCACCCGATACGTCCAATAGTCCAGCTGCCAAAGTGGATGCCGCGCGCCTAACCGCCGCCGGGGCCGATGGTGACAATTGGATGAGCTATGGCCGCACTTATGAGGAGCAGCGCTTTAGCCCACTCGACCAAATCAACCTAACCAATGTCTCAAAGCTCGGCCTTGCCTGGAGCCATGAATTCGATACCGATCGCGGCCATGAAGCCACGCCTATCGTCGTCGATGGCGTGATCTACACAACCACTTCTTGGTCGAAAGTCTCTGCCTTCGATGGCAAGACCGGCAATCTGTTGTGGGCTTATGATCCCAAAGTTCCCGGCGAAACGGCGCATAAGGCCTGTTGTGACGTGGTCAATCGCGGCGTGGCGGTTTGGGGTGGTAAGGTATTCGTTGGTTCGCTCGATGGCCGTTTGATTGCGCTCGATGCCCGCAATGGCAAGGAGATCTGGTCAAAGGTCACGGTCGATCAAGGTAAGTCCTATACGATTACCGGTGCCCCGCGCGTCGTGAAGGGCAAAGTCCTGATCGGCAATGGTGGCGCAGAATATGGCGTGCGCGGGTATCTCAGCGCTTATGATGTTGAGACAGGTGAGATGGCTTGGCGCTTCTACACCACACCCAATCCAAAGGGCGAAGCCGATGGCGCGGTGTCCGACAAAATCTTGAAGGCAAAAGCCGATGCCACGTGGAGTGATGGCGCGTGGAAGGAGTCTGGCGGTGGTGGCACCGTTTGGGACGCCATGGCCTATGACCCTGATTTAGACCTTCTCTATTTCGGCGTCGGCAATGGATCGCCTTGGAACCACAAAGTCCGCTCCGGTGGGAAGGGCGACAATCTGTTTGTCTCCTCCATCGTGGCGGTGAAGCCCGACACGGGCGAGTATGTTTGGCATTATCAAACCACACCAGGGGATTCTTGGGACTTCACCGCGACCCAGCATTTGATGCTGGCGGAACTGCCAATTGGTGGCAAGCCGCGCAAAGTCATCATGCAGATCCCCAAAAACGGCTTCTTCTATGTGATTGATCGGGCGACAGGTGAGCTTCTTTCGGCCAATTCCTTGTTCCCGATGCCCAAAGAAGCCGATGTGCCAGCTGGCATGCCGATCCCTTGGGCGCATTCGGTTGATCTGAAGACCGGTCGTCCGAACGAGAACCCGTCGGCCCGTTATGCCAAGGCGCCTGCCTTGGTGTTCCCAGCTCCATTCGGTGTGCACAATTGGCACCCGATGGCGATGAGCCCGAAGGAAAGTCTTGTCTATGTACCAGCCATGCTGGTCCCGGCCGCCTCTGGCGATGAAGTCGGTCCGTACAAGCAAGTTGCGGGGGCGTGGAACACAGGCGTCAATATGAGTTTGGCGGCTTTGCCCGATGATGAGGGCCAGCGCAAAGGTCTGCGCGCTATGCTGACCGGCATGTTGGTGGCTTGGGACCCTGTGGCGGGCAAGCCCCGCTGGATGGCACCGCGCAAATTCCCTTGGAACTCAGGTATCCTCGCCACGGCAGGCGGCCTTGTGTTCCAAGGTACCTCGGAAGGCTTCTTGGAAGCGTTTGATGCGGCAAACGGCAAGCAGGTTTGGTCCTATGAGACCCAGAATGGCATCATTGCCCCACCTGTGACCTATCGGATTGATGGGGAGCAATATGTGGCAGTTATGGTCGGCTATGGTGGGGCGATTATTGCTGCTCCCTTAGCCGCACCTGATCGGCCAATTAGCCTGAAGGGCCGCTTGATGGTGTTCAAATTAGGCGGCACAGCCACGGCGGCCAAATATGAGATGCCTGAAAAAATCGCCCTTGATCTTTCTGCCACGACGGTGGCGGCTGATCCAAAGGCGGGCTTCGACATCTATATGCGCCATTGCCAAGTCTGCCACGGTCATAGCGCCACTGGCGGTCTGTTGCCTGACTTGCGCTATTCGCCAGCGATCCAAGATGCGGCGACCTGGAAGGCGATCGTATGGGATGGGGCCAATGCCAGCCGTGGCATGGTATCCTTTAGCTCTTGGTTGAACCAGAAGGAGATGGAGGACATCCGCGCCTATGTGGTTCAACAGGCTAAGGTGCATTACAAGCAAGTGGGTGCGGAGGCGAAAGAGTCTCCTACCAAATAGGGTTGACCTAGGGTGCGATGCAGTTCTTTTTGCACCCATGATGAAATCTGACTCTCAATCGAGTGCGTCGCGGATGCTGGTAGCAGCCGCGGCGATCATCGCGGGCCTTTATTGGTTTGCCGATTTGCTGACGCCTTTGGCATTGGCAATCTTCCTGTGGCTCACGATTGACGCATTCGCGCAATCGCTAAGCAAGCGCGTTAAGTTCCTGCCGCGCGCTGCGGCGGTCCCTGTCGCTATTTTGATTGTCTTCATCAGCCTTGCGGCGATTGTCGGCTTTGTCATTGAATATGCGGCGGTCTTTTCGCGCTCGCTTGGAGCCTATGAAATCCGCTTGGATGAATTGATCCGCCAAGGCTATCAGCTGGTAAACATGTCAGGTGCGCCACCCACGGTGGGGCAATTGTTCGCTAACCTCAATCCCGGTGCGGTGCTGCGCGGCGTGGCTGATGCGTTACAAAGTTTTGGTGGCCAAGCGCTGTTTGTCATCATTTATGTCGCTTGCTTGTTCGCGGCCCAAGCCAGCATGCCAGCCAAGCTGGAAGAAATTTTTAAGGACGAGAAGGAGCGCGGCCGCGCTACTAAAATCGGCAAAGCTATTGCCCGCTCGATGGAACAATATCTGTGGGTGCAGACGATTACGGGCTTGATGATTGCGGTTGCAAGTTGGGCTTTGTTTGCCGTCGTTGGCCTTGAGAATGGCCTGTTCTGGGCCACCATTATCTTCGTGTTGAGCTACATTCCAGTGGTAGGCGGTGCCGCTGGTAGCTTGCTGCCAGCCATATTCGCACTGGTGCAATTCACAAGTCCTGTTCCGGCCTTGGTGATTTTAGCCGGTACACAAGGGATTGGCTTTGTCGTCGGCAACATCATTCAGCCACGTATGACGGGCGATAGCCTGAATATCTCTGTGTTGGTTGTGTTTCTGTCTTTGGTGTTCTGGGGCAAGCTTTGGGGCGGCCCTGGTGCCTTCCTAGCCGTGCCAATGACTGTGATGTTGATGATTGTGCTCGCACAATTCCCATCCACACGCTGGATCGCCGTGCTGCTGTCCAATAATGGCAATCCAGATTCTAGCGTTGATATGGATGATCCACCTCTCAAGGGCACTGCTGTATCCAATCAGGGTGACGTTAAGGAAGAAACCACAACTTCCAGCGATAATAAGGTCTAATCAGGGCTGAGATTGGCCCAAAAACCCGCCGGGCTTTGTTCGAGTAATGAGCGGGACGTAATGTATCGCCTGCGGGACAGGCATGGGAGGATAGCGATGTCGGTAGACGCAACGGATCGGCGGATCTCACCAGATGATCTGATTTCAGCGGCACTGGCCTTTCCAAGCTTTAAGTCGGGCGACCATCTCGAGGCTGCTGCGGAATCTTTCCTCACCCAAATTGCCCAAGATGCCACCGAAGATGATGTGCAGGGCCTTACCTCGGCAGACCTAGCTGCGCTCGCCGATGGGTTTTGGCGCTGGACCTCGCACAAGCGGGCCGACGCGCAAGATATTCGCCTCATCGACGCCAAAGGGGCGCAAGGCCAGTCTCTAGGACGGGACATATTAGAGATTTGCGGCCCGGATATGCCGTTCTTGGTTGACAGCGTCATGGGCGAAATTGGGGCTCAAGGCGTGGAAGTGCGCGCTATGTTCCATCCGATCGTGTCCCTGAGCCGCGACCCAGATGGCATACGTCAACCTGGCGGGGTACCGCTCACTGAATCGTTCATCCAAGTTCACTTACCACCCACGCCCCCATCAAAGCGCGATGCCATCCTGATGGGTGTGCGCGAGACGTTGCAGGATGTGCGCCTGTCAGTTGCCGATTATCAGGCCATGAAAAGCCGCATGAACAATGCGATCAAGGAATTGGCGGTGGCAAACACCAAGGCCACAGCGGATGAGATTGCCGAGTCTATCGCCTTCTTGAAGTGGCTAGCTGCTGATCATTTCGTCTTCTTTGGCGTGCGCTCCTACGATTATCCACGCGACAAAAATGGTGCGTGGATCAAGGACGAGCCCGATATTCGCGAAGACCTAAATCTCGGCATATTGCGTGATCCATTGCGCATGGTGTTGCGGCGCTTGAATGAGCCGTCGGTTCTCAGTGATGCCGTCCGCGCTTATATTGAAGAGCCTCAGCCCATCATTGTCGCGAAGTCCAATCTACGCTCACGCGTGCATCGTCGCACGGTAATGGATTATATTGGCGTCAAGCGCTTTGGCGAAAATGGCGAAGTGCTGGGGGAAGAGCGGTTTGTCGGCCTGTTCACCGCCGAAGCCTATGACCAAATGGTGCGCGATGTGCCGCTATTGCGTGGCAAGACCGAGCGGGTGATTTCGCGCGCGGGCCTTGTCCCCGGCAGCCACAACGATAAGCGCCTGCGCAATATCGTGGAAAATTACCCCCGCGATGAATTGTTCCAGATCGAAGAAGAAGACCTGACGCGGATTGCCTTGGGCGTTCAGCATCTGATGGACCGGCCTCGCACAAAGGTTTTTGTGCGCCGTGACCGCTTTGACCGCTTCATGTCGATCTTGGTGTTCGTTCCACGCGACCGCTATAATTCGGACGTTCGCGCCAAAATCGGCACCGCTTTGGCCGAAGCCTATGGCGGCAGGCTATCTGCCTTTTATCCATTGTTTGGTGATGCGCCCTTGGCGCGCGTCCATTATGTGATCGGCGTCACGGCCAATCAACACGCCAATCCCGATGTGGAGACCCTCGAGGCCCGCATCGCAGACATCACCCGGACGTGGGAAGATGGCGTCGAGGCCTTGGCAGAAGGCAAGTCACGCGCCTTTCAACACTATATTGCGGGCTTCCCCGCTGGCTATCGTGATAGCTTTAGTGCCGCTGAAGCGCTGCGGGATATTGAGGAGTTAGAGCAGGTTCAAGGCGAAGATGTGCGCGTGCGCGCTTATCGCCGTGAGGATGATCACGAAACCGTCTTGCGGGCCAAGCTTTATAAGATGGGCGATCCAACCCCCTTGTCCGCTGCGGTGCCGATCTTTGAGAGCATGGGCCTCTATGTGGTCACCGAAACGCCGCACAAGATCAAGCGCACGATTGACGACACCGATGAACTCGTATGGGTGCAAGATGTCTCGATGCGCACTGTCAATGGCCGCGCGCTCGACTTCAAGGTGGTTGAAGGCTCGTTTGAACAGGCCGTTGCGGCGATCTGGGCAGGGCGGGCTGAAAATGACGGCTTTAACCGCCTGATCCTGAAACTTGGTGTTTCGTGGCGGGAAGCAGCCCTTGTTCGCGCACTCGCCCGTTGGCGCGGTCAGACCGGCCTTGATCCTTCAGAATCGGTGCAGCAACAGGCCGTTGCCGAATATCCTGAGATTACGCGTGCGATCCTGAACCTATTCACCATCCGCTTTGATCCTGATTTCGGCGCAAAGAAGACACGAGAGACGGCCGCCAAGGCGGAAATGGCGTCGATCTTGACCATGCTAGACGGCGTGCCCAGCTTGGATGCAGACCGCGTTTTGCGCCGTTTGGCGCAATTGGTTATGGCTATCCAGCGCACCAATTATTACCAGCCTGACGCTGCGGGTGAACATAAGCCCTATATGAGCTTCAAGATCGCCACGCGCGAGATTGACGAAGTCCCCGATCCCAAGCCTTACCGCGAAATCTGGGTGTGGTCGCCGCAAGTCGAAGGTGCGCACCTCCGCTTTGGTCCAGTTGCACGCGGCGGCCTGCGCTGGTCGGATCGCCGTGATGACTTCCGCACCGAAGTACTGGGTCTGGTGAAGGCGCAACAGGTGAAGAATGCCGTGATTGTGCCCGTGGGCTCAAAAGGCGCTTTCTTCCCAAAGACCCTGCCGCCGGGAGGTAATCGCGACGAAATCCAAGCCGTCGCCATAGAGGCCTATAAGACCTTCCTGCGTGGTCTGTTGGACCTGACTGACAATATCGCTGGTGATGGCGGGATCGTACCGCCGCGCCATGTCGTCCGTTGGGATCAGGATGACCCCTATCTGGTGGTCGCCGCCGACAAGGGCACCGCGACTTTCTCCGACATCGCCAACGGTATTAGTGCCGATTACGGCCATTGGTTGGGCGACGCGTTTGCCTCAGGTGGCTCGGTTGGGTACGACCACAAAAAGATGGGCATTACAGCACGTGGTGGCTGGGAAGCCGTTAAGCGCCATTTCCGGGAGATGGGCCACGACACACAGACCGAGCCCTTCACCGTCATCGGTGTCGGCGACATGTCGGGCGATGTGTTTGGCAATGGCATGCTCTTGTCCAAGCAGATCAAACTGGTGGCCGCTTTCGATCACCGCGACATTTTCATCGACCCCAATCCAGATTTGGCCAAAAGCTTTGCAGAACGGGCGCGCATGTTTGCTTTGCCGCGCTCGTCTTGGACGGATTATGATGCCAGCCTGATTTCAAAGGGCGGTGGCGTGTTCTCACGCAGCGCCAAGTCGATCCCGCTCTCGGCAGAGCTTAAAGCGCTGACGGGTCTTGAGGGCCAAGAAGCCTCGCCTACCGATATTATGCACGCGCTTCTAAAGGCGCCCTGTGACCTCATGTGGTTTGGCGGCATTGGCACCTATGTCAAAGCCCAAGGCGAAAGCCACGCCGAAGTGGGCGATAAGGCCAATGATATCATCCGGGTGGATGGGCAGGCCTTGCGCTGTAAGGTGATTGGCGAAGGGGCTAATCTCGGCCTGACCCAGCGCGGCCGCATCGAAGCAGCGCAAGCGGGCGTGCGCCTGAATACAGACGCGATCGACAATTCTGCGGGCGTTGATAGCTCGGACCATGAGGTCAATATCAAGATCTTGCTGAACGGCCTTGTTCGGGCAGGCAGCATGACGGTCGAGGCCCGCGATGTCTTGCTGGCTGAAATGACCGATGACGTGGCCATCCATGTTCTGCGGCATAATTACGCCCAGACCTTGGCCATCAGCTTGCAGGAAGCGACAGCCCGGCAAGACCTCGATGCGCATGAGCGCTTTATGGAGCGGTTAGAGGCTTCGGGTCGCTTGGCGCGTAAAGTCGAATTCCTGCCCTCGACCGAAGAATTCCGTACCCGTCGCGCCAATCGCACCGGCCTAACCCGGCCGGAGCTTTCGGTGCTGACCGCTTATGGCAAGCTTGCTTTGTTTGACGATCTGATAGCCTCAGACGCACCAGACGATCCATGGTTTGAAGATACGCTGGTGACCTATTTCCCGCCGGGCTGTCGCCAGTTTAAGGACGCCATGGCCAATCATCGCCTGCGGCGGGAGATTATTGCCACAGTCCTATCCAACAAGATGGTTGACTTGGGTGGCGCGGCCTTCATGGACCGTGTACGCGAAAGTGCGGTGGCGGACACAGGCTCTATCGTGCGGGCTTTTGCTGCGGCACGTGCCATTTTCGGTTTGGATGAGGCGATTAATGCCGTCAATGCGCTCGACCTGAAAGTCCCTGCGACGGTGCAATTGGACCTGATGATGGAGATTTTGACCGTCCTGCGTCGGCAAAGCTTCTGGCTCGCCCGTCGCGCCAGCCGCGGCGATGGGGCGGGGTTGCGTTCTGTTGGCGATCTGGTCGCGGCCTATGCCACCGGCGTTCAAAGTCTGGCCAGCATGATTTACGAGGTCGTCTCGCCGTTCGAAAAAGCCCGCATTGAAGCGCGCAGCACGACGTTGAAGGCGGCAGGGGCGCCAGAGGCCCTATCCAAGTCCATCGCAGGCCTTTTGCCTTTGACCTCAGCCACCGATATTGTTGATATCGCTGCGGCCAAGGGCTTGCCGGTCGAAGCCGTCGCGCGCCTCTATCACGCACTTGGGGCCGCCGTCGGCTTTGATGAGATCCGCGCCGCTGCGGGGCAAACCTCCACCCCCGACCATTGGGACCGCGTGGCAACCCGCCGCCTGATTGAAGAATTTATGGGTGAGCAGGCAGGCCTGACTGGAACTGTGTGCGACCATGCCCAAAAGCTCGGTCAAGCCGGCACCAATGCCGCTTGGGCTAAGGCCGTGGTGGAAAGCTGGTCTAAGCTAAACGAAGCCGAACTCAGACGGACCAGCTCTGCCTTAGGCGAACTGCGCGCCAGCCAAGGCGGCTGGAGCTTTGCCAAACTCGCCATCGCCAATACGCAGTTGAAAGAATTGTCGGAGACGGCGCGCGCTTAAGCTTGCGGTTTGGGGGTGGTTTGGCTCTGTTTAGTCAGGCTGAGGTGACGGATCATGGACGTTGAAAAAGGGCTTTGTAAAAAGCATCGGCAATGACGCGCGATCCGGCTTGCGATGGATGCTTGCCATCATCAGCGTAAAGATTGACAGTTGGATGCGCGCTTTCAAATTGCGCCCAAGCGGCCGCGCCGTCCACAATCTGGGCATCGGTCATCTGTGCTATTTCGCCGATATTCTCCGAAATTCGGCGCTCCATACCTTCGCGCGTGCAAAGTTCAGCGAAATGCAGACAATTGTCTGGATCCCCCGCTCTGTAGCCCCACGTTTGATACCAGTAGATTTTGGCATCTGGTGAATGGGCTTTGATCAAGTCCACAAGGCGAGCACCATAGATGAAACTGTTTTTGGCAACATACTCACGCGGGAAGGTAAAGTGCTGGCTTTGCTCCTGTAAGATAACAACATCCCACATACGGCGGTTTAGGGTGGATAGTAGTTTTGCATCTTCACTGTGCTTTTGAAGCGTGTATCCGCCGGTCGCAACCATGGTCACCCGCACATTGAAGCCGTTCCGTCGTGCCTTCTCTTCAACCATTGTCGGCATAGCATGTTCGGCAGTAAAGCTATTGCCAACAAAGAGGATGTGGCGTGTCGACGGGCCATCAAAAAGTCCAAAGCGATCTGCCAGTGACAGGGCACTATAAAACACCAGAACGCAGAGTGAAAAGACAAAAACGGGGCGCTTCATCGCCGAGACATGGCCCATCAATCATAAATGAGCTATTAAAGCTCGCCTATCTACCGCTACATCGCGGGTGATCTGTCCAGTAACTCTGCAAAGGCGCTGTCCGACAGGACTGCACCACCTTGAGAGCGGTGCTCTTCGTTCTGATTGTTTCGACCAGGGGAACACGATTGCTGCAGGCTGTGGCTAGGCAAAGGCCGTGCTCGAGTTTGAGTGCGCAAGCAGGATTGTGGAAAGACAAGCCGTTCCAAGTACTTTGCCTGAGGCCAAACAGAAGCGATCATAGGAATTGCATTCCATCCATGAATTACACCCTTGTTACCAAGGCTCGATGGGCACTGCTCGACCATACGGCGGATCGCGGAAGCCCTGATTTAATTGACAGCGGGCAGACGCTGTATCAATCTCAACTTCGTATTCCGAGGGGTAACTAGTGGCCACGAAATCGAAGACATCGCGCAAGCCCTTGCGCTATCGCGAAAATGGGCTGGCCGCATATGTCGCAGATCGGTCGCCGGACCTTTACATAACCTTTCTCAGCATCCTCGTGGGCATCGTGTTGGCCGACCTGCTACAGTTGGCCCGTAACGATCTCACGCTTTGGCCTCTCGACGCACAGGCCGTCATGACCTGGGGCCAGATCTTCGGAATGGTCAGCTCTGCACTCGGCACCTGGGCCGTCTACGCCCACCTAGCCATTGCTCGGCGTCAAATACCGCGCTTCACCGAGTCCCTTGCTGCCTTTGTTGGTCCGTTATTGCTCTTATTCTCAAATAGTTTTGTTGGCTCCGCCGATCCGACAACCTGGTTCCTTATGGCGGGCGTGTTTCTGACGGTGTCCGTCATCGCCTCCACAGTCAGCGTTCTGACTACTGCGGGCGCTGTCGAGGGACAGGCCTTCCGCCGCATGCTTCAGCCCGGGGGCTTTCTTCTTATCCTAGTTCTGAGTGCACCGTGCGCGTTTGTCGCCGCTGCTGCCATTCACGGTGAATGGATGGGGTCTTGGGGCGCAGCTGCCATGGCTTGGGCGACTGTCCCTGCGGCGATACTGCTGCCTGTACTTTATTTCCGGGACTGGCAGCGGGCACTACGTGAAGGTCCTCGGGAAGCTTCAACACGGCCCAAACCAATCCAAGCAGTCGGCTCGATAACCGAGGGCTGGGTTCGCGACAAAGTCGCGGATGTCTTCATCACCCTCATCAGCATCACCATCGGTTTAGCGCTTCAGGAAATGGTTGATCAAGCTCGTGACCGGATGACGCTGTGGCCTCTGGACAGCGCCAGTCTTATGACCTGGGGCCAAATAATCGGGGTTGTTTCAAGCGGACTGTCCGCTTGGCTCATCTATGGCCACCTTGCCATTTCGCGCCGGGGGTTGCCGTCTTACGCCGAGACACTCAGCGGCGCAGTCGCGCCCCTTTTTCTAGCAATTGCTTCAGGCCTTACCGGGAGGGCAGAAGTCTGGCCGTGGCTTTATGCCGCCGCCACTTATTTGGCGCTACAGATCATCGTCACTCGTTCTTTTATCCAATTTGCTGGAGATGCGGTTGAAAAGGCCCTGCTGGTCCGTGTCAACCATCCGACGGGATACACATTAGTCATGCTGATTGGGGCGCCAATCTACGCTTTGATCGGGCTGGGAGATCAATTTGAAGTCCTTCCAGAAGGATTGGTCCTATGTGCTGTGCTGGCCTCGGGACCCGCGGGCATGCTGTGCGCATGGCTGTTCCTGAGGGACTGGCGGCAGGCGCTTGGGGTTAATGCTGCCGCTTCCTGACGCGGCGTCAGGAACTATGGAAGCCTAAAATATGGCAACTTCAAACGAAGCAGGAAAAAGAGGGTTAACACTCGACAGAGTTCGGTATTGAAAGCTTTGCGGCGCACGCTTTACCACCTTGAAGCCATCGAATGGGTTGTCTAGTCAAATTGGGAGCAGGTGGGTGACTTGAGCACCCAAGCTTCCATCATTCATTCAAAGAATTTGCTCGCTCCTGAACAACCGCTTCGCAGCCACATCGGCGCGTGCGCCAATACCCAGTTCTCGTGCGGCTCTCCCCTCTCCCAAAAGGAGAGGGGGAGCGCAAAGATAAAAACTTATCCCCCTCCATCCGCCATCCAAGTAACCTAGTCCCATCTCCGACGAGAGGGCATTGTTGCTGCAGCGGTGACACCGGTTGGGGATGGGTAAGCGGGGTTAATCGGGGCAGACGTGGCTGCTTCGTGTTTTCATAAGGATTAGCTGTCCTTATGCCCGGTGTGCTCAAGACCGACTGCCGTGTGAAGCCGGAGGTCA
>JAPZTJ010000041.1 GCA_027532555.1 Aquidulcibacter sp. | reverse complement strand
CTCACCGATGGCCGGGCCTGCCTTAGCAACAATGCCGCAGAGCGCTCCCTGCGACCAGCCGCCCTTGGCCGCAAAGCCTGGCTGTTCGCAGGATCACAAGCCGGAGGCGAACGCGCCGCCCTGATCTATACCCTCATCGGCACCGCCAAGCTCAACAACATCGAGCCCTAAGCCCGGCTCGCCGATCTCCTCGCCCGCACGCCAGCATGGCCAGCCTCACGCCTCCAAGAACTCGCAACCATAGAACCGGAAACCAGCGCTCTGAGCCATGCCGTGGCTCTCGCCGGATGGATACCATGGTCGAACGCTGCTTCAACAAACTCAAACACAGCCGTCAACTTGCAACCCGCTACGATAAAAGCACTTCCAGCTATCTTGGCTTCGTGCTTGTTGTTTCAACACGCCTGTCGATCGGGCATTTTGTCCGCACGGCCTAGTGAGGTTCACTTCGCCGCCAAAAGCCTATTTGATCTTTCTACTATTGAACAGTCTTCGACTTCAAAAACTCGCTCCGCTCGTTGAACAAGCAGTGGCCGATGCGCTATTATGATCCTTGTTATGGGAAGTGACGAAATCATGTCTGCAAGAAGACCCTCAGTGTCTGCATCCAAATTGGCGGTTCCTTCGTCTAAGATTAATACCTTCGGCTGCCTATAGAGCGCACGAGCGATTAGAATACGTTGACGCTGACCACCCGATAGAGCTGATCCCATATCGCCAACAAGTGAAAGATACTGCATAGGCATTTTCATTATGTCATTATGAATACACGCAGCGCGTGCTGCTAACTGAATAGCGGTCATTTCCAATTCAGGATCAAAAAATGCGATATTTTCCGCGATTGAACCAGATAGTAGCCTATCGTCTTGCGCAACCAGACCTATTACTTTCCTCCATTCCGGCCAGATAGAATCCGTTGCTTGACGACCATCAATTAATACCTCGCCGAAAGTTGGTGGATACATGCCAACCAACAACTTGCATAGCGTAGATTTTCCCGCCCCAGAGGCTCCAGTAATTGCTACAAAGCTTCCGTCAGTGATATGAAAATTCACTTTATCAAAAATAAGTTTATCTGCAGCGCCATATTTGAACGTTACGTTTTCAAATTTAATGTCCCCGGGCTTAGAGAATACTACGGACTGTGTTGCGGTAACTGTTTTCTCTGCATGCACAATATCACTAAGTCGATCCAAGTGAAGAGTTACTAAGCGGAGATTTAAGAATTGGTCAATTAACCCAGAAATTCGATCGGTGAAAGTGCTTTTGAACGACAAAAATGCGTACAACATTCCTATTGAAAAACCTTGTCCCGAAAGAATAATGTTGGCTGCCAAATAGAGCAAAACAACAGTTTGCAGGCCATTTATAAGCGACTGCGCAAAATTCTGACCCATTTGGAATTTTCCAACTGAAAAACCAGCATTTACATAATCCGCATATAAGTTTCGCCACGCTGATTCACGCTCTGCCTCCCCACCTAAGAGTTTAATTGTAGTAGCCGCACGGATTGTCTCCATCAAATGACTTTGCTCGACTGCTGCGGTGGTAATCTGCTCTTCCATACGTAGCTTCATTGCTGGATAGAATGCGAGTGCGGCGAGAAGATTCAGAAAAACTCCTCCCAGAACAACCAGTGAAAGCAATGGAGAGTAAAAAAACAAGATTGCCAAAATGATGATGGCCATGCCTCCATCTATCAAAGCAGATACCGCCCCTTGAGTAATCAATTCTTGAATAGGGCCCGTCGATCTAATTCTTGAGAGAATATCTCCAACATGCCTCTTTTCAAACCAGTAGACTGGTAACCTGATGACATGCCTAACTACATTACTAACCATTTGGAACGACAGCATCCCCCCTACAGCTGATAATGTCCATGCGCGCATTAATTCAATAGCCGCTTGGATGATAGCTAAACCACCAAAACCTATTGCAAGCACTGGAAGTAGAGCCCTATCATTCCTCCCGATTGCCTCGTCAATCGTCAATTGCATTTGGAATGGAGCAAGAAATACAAGTATTTGCAGAAAAACTGTTAACGCCAATACGTGAACCAAAGCGCTCCAGAAACCGTCCATTTCAGACCAAAGGTCCTGTATCTTAGTAGTGCGCATCGCTTCCTTAACCTGAAACGATTTAGACGGACTTAGCTCTAAAACAACTCCTGTGAATTGTTTTGAAAATTCTTGTCTCTGTATTTCTCGAGCACCTCCGGACGGATCATGTATATGATATTTATTCGATCCTACTTTCTTTAGAACTACAAAATGGTTCATACTCCAGTGGATGATGGCAGGCAGCTGAACTTTATGTAATAACTCTAGATCTACCCGCAAGGCACGTGTCGTAAAGCCAAGTTGATCGGCTTGGTCCATCATCGACTTAAGGGTCGCCCCCGAAAGAGAAAGCGAAAATCGCTGCCGCAAGCCATTGAGATCTAACTTGTGCCCCCAATAACGGGCTACCATTGTAAGACATACTAAACCGCACTCGGCAGCCTCAGCCCCTCGAACTACTGGAAGCTTGCGTCTGCGAGCGAAATTCAGCTCCTTCATCACTTTTCAATTCCTTCACTAAGCGCGAAGAGCGGATCAAACATCCATTCAAGTAAATTACGGTGATCAATAATAATGTTTGCAGTAAAATACATCCCATTCTGAAGTGTTATAGTATCACCGTATGCAAATACAAAATTTGAATAAAATTCCGCGTCTACAAGGTAACTTGGCTCTTGAATGGCGACTGAGGCCTCTTGTTGTTCCGACGTCAGGGTGTTTCCCGTGATTCGGGTTATGCGCGCTCGTAAAGCACCAAATTTTTGATACGGAAACGCATCGACTTGAACCAGCACTTCTTGGCCCTTTTTTATAAAACCTGCTGCCCTAGTTGGAACGACTAGCCGTGCAATTAATCGTCCTCCATCAGGGACAATCGAGAAGAGAACGGTATCCGTGGCTATCGATTGACCCTTAAATGTTTCAACTGAAACAACTTGGCCTGATACTGGTGCAACAATCATAGATCCATTGCTTTGTGCAGATTGTGAAACAGCTGTGCCCCCCTGACGTGTCGAGTCAGCCCATGCTAACATTTGGCCCTCTTGGACCCAATCTCCTTCCTCCACTGCTATAACAGTGATGACAGTATTTGCCGGAGCTCGGAGAAGCACTGTGCCAGAGGACCAGGCTAGCCAGCCTCTAACTACTTCTTTTTTCGAAAAGGTTGCCGTCACTGCGAAAAAACCACCAGAAACAAAAATTAATGCTAGAAGCAGTAATAACGCCGTGGTGCTAATAGGCGTTACAAGGATAACCTTTCCTTCAATCCGATTGCCCGCATTGTTTAATGCTTCTTCTCGGAAAGGGCTCTTTGGATTCATAAAACACCCCTGACTGCTTTTAGCTCGTTAATGTGGGCCTAATAGTGCTTCGAATAGCGCTAATTTTGCAGCTCAACTTAGGCCTTACATTATCTTAGTTACGGTCAAACACGCAAGGTGGGCAACCGCAGCAAAACGGCGATCGCAGGTATTGTTAACAGATTGGCTTTCCTAGGAAATCATTTGAGAGGGTGGCGTGTGGGGTGGTCCCTACACGTCGGACAGGTTTGCGGCTAGAATACGCTTGTATCTGTTGTTGGTTTTATGCCGCGAGTTGGAGTTCTGGCACATCCTGATCCGGGGTTAATCCCGGATCAGGATGTGCGTCGATTTTTGAGTTTGCCTCATCTGGGCTGGCTCCGCCAAGCTTTGAGTGAGGTCGATCTGCATTGTAGTAGGTGATCTGTTTTCCCAGACGTTGGCGAAGTTCGGTTCCAGTCTAAAAAGCATGGATGTAAACGCGTTCATATTTCAACGACCGCCAGAGCCG
>JAPZTJ010000026.1 GCA_027532555.1 Aquidulcibacter sp. | reverse complement strand
TACGAAGCAAATGATCCTTGGGAACCAACTCCTCAAGTCTAACCATCTCAAGGGCGGTCTGTTCAGGTTCAGGATGTCTCAACATATCCCAATGAATCACAAACCCCCAGCCAAGGCCAGGGGTTTGTCAGCAGTCTGAGGGCCGGCTTAGCCGGCCCTAGGTTGGGCATCGTGAGGACGTTGGAGGCGTAGGGGCTGACGATGCCGGTCCGATTACTTGCGGTCTGCAGCTGCCATGCCCAGGAGGCCAGAAGCGAGTACGGAAAGCCAGACGGCGACAATAAGGTTGATCATGATTTTTATCCTTGGTGTGAAGCTCGGGGAGGAGCGGGTTTATGGTTTGTTGTAGCGGCGAATTATGGAGGGTCGGAGGAGATAGCGTGGAGGAAGGTTTAAGCTTTAGGCACGCTCTGCGGCGGCCATGGAAGCTAAACCTGCGCCTAAGAGGCTGAGCCAAGCGGTGATTGCGATGGTGATCATGGTGGTATTCCTTTTGTGTTTTTAAAGCGGGGAGGATTGGGGGAGGTAGAGGTTGGAAAGTTTGGCTTAGTTGCGTTCGGTGGCTGCCATTGTGGCCATGCCGGCACCCAAAGCGCTGAGCCAGATTGTGATGATAAATGTGATCATGTTGGTTTCTCCTGTTGGTCTGTCGTTGTGTTTGTGCTGCACTGCTGTAGTGCATTGGTGTATTACTACTATAGCACACAACATGTGTCAAACACATTTTTTGCCCTTTGTGCATTTTTCTGCAGATTTGCGTTTTGGGGCTAAAAAAGGCATGGAGCGGCCATGACTTCCGATACGCTTGATCGGCGCTTTTGCGTTGCCCCCATGATGGAGTGGACAGACCGGCATTGCCGGGCGTTTCACCGTACGCTGTCTAAAGGGGCCCTACTCTATACAGAGATGGTGACGGCGGATGCGCTGATCCATGGTGATAGAAATCGCCTGATTGGCTTTGATCCCTGTGAACATCCCGTCGCGCTACAAATTGGTGGCTCTGATCCTCGTAAGCTTGCTGAAGCCACGAAGATTACCACTGATTTTGGGTATGGGGAGATAAATCTTAATGTCGGCTGTCCGTCAGACCGCGTCCAGTCGGGCCGGTTCGGGGCCTGTCTGATGCGGGAACCTGAACTCGTGGCCGAATGCGTCAGCGCCATGCAAGCGGCCACCCATTTGCGTGTCACCGTTAAGAACCGCCTCGGTGTCGATGAGCAAGACCCCCGTGAGAGCTTGTTTGGCTTTGTGGAGACCGTGGCCAAAGCAGGCGTCACCGTCTTTATTGTCCATGCGCGCAAGGCGATCTTGAAGGGTCTTTCGCCTAAGGATAATCGCGAGATCCCGCCCTTGGACTATGATCTGGTGCGCGAGTTGAAAGCTGCTAACCCGCACCTCACCATCATTTTGAACGGCGGCATTGCCAGTATTGAGCAGGCACAAGAGGCAGTCGCAGGTCTTGATGGCGTGATGCTGGGCCGGGCCGCTTATCACGACCCTGCCCTACTAGGCCGGGTTGATCGTGAGATATTGGGCCACGCTACTGAGAATATCCCCGCCGCAGAAGCCTATCGCGCCTATCGGCCCTATGTGGAGCGGCGCTTGGCAGAGGGTGTGCCGCTGCACGCCATCACCCGCCACATGCTCGGCCTGTTTGCGGGCAAGCCCGGCGCCCGCATGTTCCGTCGGCAATTGGGCGAAGAGAGCCGGTCTGGGGCTGGCATTGAAGTTTATGACCGTGCCCTCGAGCTGATTGAACGCGAGGCGACCCGCTTTGCTAATCGCGGCGAGATCGCGGCCTGATGCCGCCAATCCAAGACCTTCTAATCCTCGTCGCAGCCATGGCAGGGGCTGGCGTGTTTGCGGGCCTGATCGCGGGCCTGTTTGGCGTTGGCGGTGGGACCGTACTCGTCCCTGCCCTCTTCTATGCCTTTGGCGTGTTTGGACTGGGCGGAGAAGCCAATCTGCATGTGGCAGTGGGCACGAGCCTCTCGACCATCATCACCACGTCGCTGCGCTCTGTTGCCGCCCACCGCAAGCATGGGGCGGTGGATGAGGTTGTCCTCAAAGGCTTTATCCCGTGGATCGCTCTGGGTGCCATCATCGGTGCCGTGATGGCGGGCTTTGCTGATAAAGCGACCTTGGGCTTGATTTATGGAGCCTTTGCCATTGTTTTGGCCGCCTATATGGGCCTAGGCAAAGAAAGCTGGACCATCATGCGCGACGTGCCGACCGGGCCAGCGCGGGCGGCAGTAGGCTCCAGCCTAGGAGCAGTCTCGGCTTTGATGGGCATTGGCGGGGGGGCCTTTGGCTCAGCCGTTATGACCTTGGCCGGCAGGCCGATCCATCAAGCGGTAGCCACCGCTTCGGGTTTTGGCGTCGCCATCGCCGTGCCTGCGACTTTGGGCTTTATCCTGATGGGCTGGGGAGTAGACGGCAGACCGCCTCTCTCACTTGGCTATATCAATGTGCCGGGCTTTATCATTCTGGCGCTCTTGACCGGGGCCGTCGCCCCCTATGGTGCCAAGCTCGCCCACCGATTGGATAAGACCATGCTGCGCCGCGCGTTTGGAGCCTATCTGGCGTTTACGGCCCTGGCTGTGGTGATCAAGGCGATTGCGGGCTAAGGCGTCGGCTTCTTCCACCAGTCATTTTCGACCGTCATTGGCGCTGCCATTGGGTGCGTCTTAAATGTAATGGCATGGCCTTGCTGCGCACGGAGATCGAGGACCCAGCTCAATCTTTCTTGCGCGGCTGATATCCCCGATGCAAGTCCGAATATTGCTACCAAAACAAAGATTTCAACGAAGTAGGCATCAACAACGCCACCTCGGAATCGGCCACCTGTTAGATCATAAGACAATGCAAGCGGAAAGACAGCCAAAGAGGCGTAAAAAACTATCTTAATCAAGCGGCTGACACGTGTACGCACAGGGGGAATTCCGCTTTGAAGTAACACATTTTGCCCGCCAGTTCGTTTCGCCAGATTGTTTCCGATCACAATCATGAGCGCGACCGCAACGAAAACAAATACAATTGAAAAATCAGATGTTTCTAAACTGGTACTGCTTATGTTCTGTCTCCGCACACCGGATTGATAGATAAAGGCAATAAACATAAGGAACGCAGCCATCCCCGCAATCGCGCCGATGGCCTCCGCGATGGCGCAGGTAATCCGCGTCTCCACATCCGGCGCTAAGGGCCGCTTATCGGTCCAGAACAAGATTTTTTGTGGGCCGGGGTGTTTGTCAGACATGGGGGAAACCTCGCTGGATCATTTCGCTGGCCGTTGATACCAAGCGGGTCGGGACCCATTGGTTTCATCGTCATCATTGCCGAGTTGCAGCTTATGGCCTTGCTTTACTCGCAGTTCGAGAATCCAGCGGGCTCTAACGATAATTGAGCTTCCGTAGCTTGCCAGCGCACAAGTCGCGTAAAGACCGGCTAATTCTGCGAGGTAGAGGTCCTCTTGCTCGGCACGGTTTAGCACCAGAAGTACGACGTTCACCATCAGGCAAGCTAGGGCAGACATCGCCATCACCAAAAGAATTCGGCTCAAACGGGTCTGATCTGAGGGGATGCCACTTTGAAAAACCGAACGTGAAAACCACTTGTCCGCGCCAGTCACGCTCACGAGCATGAGGACGGTTGCCAACATCATCAAAAGTGGCCCAGACATGGATCGCGCCAATGAAAAATCTTCTGAGTCCCCAGCGCGAATGAGGAACAGGAAACCGATGAACGTCAAACTGTTCACCACTTGGGCGGCAGCCACCCCAATCTCCGCAATCGCACAGGTGATTTTGGTTTCCACATCAGGCGCGATGGGGCGTTTGTCGGTCCAGAACAGGAATTTCTGGGCTTCCGCCTTTTGGCTAACAGGCTCGGTCACTTTCCCCTCCCTATAAAGTCTGCGCCCAGCTGGGCAGTTGGGGTTCTTGTTCTGCTTGTTTGGTGAGGCGTTGGCCGGGTGAGAGTTCGACGACGCCTTCCTTTCGGCGGATTTCCTTAATCCAAGCCAAAGCTTCGAGCCCCGCGGCGATCCGAGATAAAGTGACAAGGGCACCCGCCGTCAGGACCCCAATTGCCGAAAAGCCAAAGAAGGATCCCATAGTCGACTCCCATTCGGGTCCTTGCGTAAGCGCCGAACCGATTGGCACGCCAACAGCGATGATAAAGGCTGAGATTCCGCATATCGCCAAAAGGCTTGACGGCGCATGCCAAGGTATTTGCCGTTCAAAAACCAGAGAGACCCGTGGCCACGGCTGGACCCGCAATGCAAACAAGACACAACAGATCACAAGCAACAAACCTAGCCCCATTTGGGTCAAGACAAAGATATCTTGCCCTTTGGTGGCCAATGTGGACCAAGCCAAGTTTAAGGCACCTAACGCCACGAGGGATAGACTGGAAGATGCCCCTGCAAAGCAGTGTTGAACTTCGGTCAGACCAGCCGTGATTTTATCCTCAGGCGTTCGGGCGATTTCGACACCGGGTAGATATTTCCTTTTGCCCAATCCCGCCTCCAATCCCACAACACCTTGAATAGTGGCCAAGGCTAAGGCCAATCGCGTGATCTGGCAACCTAGGATTTAGGCGGGATGGAAAGTCCTTCTTAGACCAATTGCTCGACCCGAGCCTCCACAATATCGACCAAATCGCCCATGATTTCGGTGATCTTAAAGTCCTTGGGCGTATAGACGGCGGCGACGCCAAATTGCTTCAAGGCGCGGGCATCTTCTGGCGGGATGATGCCGCCCACAACCACAGGCACATGCTCTAGCCCCGCCGCCCGCATGCGGGCCACGACATCGCGGACGAGGTCGAGGTGCGAGCCTGAGAGAATGGAGAGGCCCACCGCATGGGCCTTTTTTTCCACCGCGCGCGCCACGATTTCTTCCGGCGTCATGCGGATGCCTTCATAGGTCACATCCATGCCGACAGCGCGGGCGCGGGTGGCGATTTGTTCGGCCCCGTTAGAGTGACCATCAAGACCTGGCTTACCGACCAAAAAGGCCAAGCGGCGGCCCAGCTTCTCGCTAATGTCATCGACCTTTTTCGACACAGCTTCAATGTCTTCGCCTTCGATATTCACAAGGAGCGAAACCCCAGTTGGCGCCCGATATTCCCCGTAGACCCGACGCAGCAAGGCCCCCCATTCACCGGTGGTGACACCAGCTTTGGCACACGAAATGGAGGGTTCCATGATATTGCGGTTCTCGCGCGCGGCTGCCTCAAGCTCAGCCAAAGCAGCCTCCACTGCTGAGGCGTCGCGGCTATTGCGCCAAGCATTCAGGCGCTTGATCTGATCGGCTTCCACCATGGGATCAACCGTCTGGATCGAGCCTTCACCAGCCGACAAGGGCGATTGCTCTGTATCCGACCAGCGATTGACGCCGACGACCACTTGGCTGCCGCCTTCAATGCCCAATAGCCGGTCTCGATTGGATTGAACCAGACCCTCTTTCATATAGGGTACGCTCGCGACGGCCCCGCCCAAAGCATCGATCTTGGCAAGCTCTGCCTTCGCGCCTGCCACCAGTTCTGCGACCTTTTTTTCCACCACGTGGGAGCCCGCAAACAAATCCTCATATTCGAGAAGATCGGTTTCATAGGCGAGGATTTGTTGAAGCCTTAGGCTCCATTGCTGATCCCATGGGCGCGGCAGGCCCAAAGCCTCGTTCCAAGCGGGCAATTGCACAGCGCGCGCACGGGCATCCTTGCTCATGGTTACGGCGAGGGTTTCAAGCAGAATGCGATAGACGTTATTCTCCGGCTGCGGCTCTGTCAGGCCCAAGGAATTGACCTGCACGCCATAGCGGAAACGGCGCATCGCGGGATCAGTCACGCCATAACGATCCTTACAAATCTCGTCCCACAGGACATTGAACGCGCGCATTTTGCACAGCTCAGTCACAAAGCGGATGCCAGCATTCACGAAGAAGCTGATGCGGCCAACCACGGCGGGGAAGTCTTCGGGCAGGACTTGGCCTTGGGCTTTGACTTCATCGAGGACGGCGATGGCGGTGGCGAGTGCGAACGCCAATTCCTGCTCTGGCGTCGCGCCAGCTTCTTGCAAATGGTAGGAGCACACATTCATCGGGTTGAATTTGGGCGTTTCTTTCAAGCACCAAGCAATCGTGTCTGCCGTCAATTTCAAGCTGGGCGCGGGCGGGAACACATAGGTTCCGCGCGAGAGATATTCCTTGATCAGATCGTTTTGCGTGGTGCCCTGCAGCTTCTTGCGGTCGGCCCCCTGCTCGTCTGCCAAAGCGACATAGAGCGCCAACATCCAAGCAGCCGGCGCATTGATGGTCATGCTGGTATTCATGGTCTCCAGCGGAATGTCTTTGAACAAGGCCCGCATGTCGCCCAAATGGCTGACCGGCACCCCCACCTTGCCCACTTCGCCCTTGGCCAACACATGGTCAGCCTCATAGGCCGTCTGGGTTGGCAGATCGAACGCCACCGATAGACCCGTCTGGCCAGCCGCCAAATTCGCCCGATAAAGCGCATTGGACTTCTCCGCCGTGGAATGGCCAGCATAGGTGCGGAAGATCCAGGGCTTGTCGGGGGCGTGTTGGAAGGGTTTATCGGTCATAAAAGTGTCCTTGTGCAATGCAGCATTGCCATGCCTGATACCCCCTAGGCAAGGGGCAAAATCTTCCACCAACACGGATATCCAGAGCCATTCTCGCTAAAATTTGCTTGACCACTGAGAGGACACAACATACATAACATGTTATACAAACGGGCTTATGATGGCAGATATTCTTCAAGACTTGGGCCATGTGGCACTGGGAAGCCGCCTTAAGCGCTTGGCAGAGCGCTTGCTGGCCGACGCGGCTATCATTCTTGACCAAGCGGGCATCCCCATCCAACCGAGCCATTTGGCACTTTTGGCTGCCCTCGACCGCTATGGCCCCTTGAGCATCATGGAGGCCGTCGCGTCGGTTGGGTTTAGCCAGCCAGCCATGACCCGTACCGTTGCCGCTTTGCGAGGCGCAGGCCTGATCACCACCGACCAAGATCCTAGCGATGCAAGAGCAAAAAAGATCGCTTTGACCGGTTCCGGCCGCGCCATCTTAGCGAAAACCCAAGAACGCGTTTGGCCCAAAGTTGGCACCGCCGTCTCGGACCTTGCGGGCGGGCGCGAACAAGAACTCTTGGCCCTACTTACCCTTTTTGAAACCCAACTGGCGGAGCGATCCATGTTGCAGCGTGTCACCAATCCCTTCACTCTAATCCGTGTTGACGAAACGATCACGCCAGACCTTGCTAAGTCTTTTTACGAGATCAATGCCGCGTGGATATCGGCTATGTTCAAACTGGAGGACCACGACATTGATGTCCTCAGCAATCCTCAAGTCGAAATCCTCGACCGGGGCGGCGAGATTTTGTTTATCGCGACCGAACAACATGGCGTCGTGGGCACCTGCGCCCTGATGCCGACCGAAGATGGGGCGGTCGAACTTACCAAAATGGGTGTCTTGGACTCCCTACGCGGACAAAAGGCGGGTGAATATCTGTTGGCAGCAACTCTAGCACGCGCCGAAGAACGGGGGATAGAAACCCTCTTCCTGCTAACCAATCACATTTGCGAGCCTGCTATTCACCTCTATGAGAAGCTAGGGTTTATCCACGATCCCGATATCATGGCCCGCTATGGCTGTAGCTATGAGCGGTGTGATGTCGCTATGCGCTATCGCCCAAAGGACTAGCCAAGCCTAGTTTCGAGCGACTTCGCGCACAGCTACTGGCAGCTTATGACGCTCGATATGGTCGATGATTTCGCTGACACTCGTGGTGGTCCCTGAGTGCTGCAAGTTGAAGATCTCTGGCATCGTAACGGTACGGATTAGGTGTACCAGTTTAAATGCAAGACCCTCTGGGGCCTTTAGCTTGATACCCTCTTGCAGCTGAACTTCCACCGCCACGGCTTCATTGACCAAGCGACCATTGTTTAGCCAATGAAAGGTTACATGGTCGATATGTTGCCACGGGATGAACTGGCTTGATATCCGGATATCGGTCAGCCCTGTTTGAGAGAGGATAATCACACCGTCCCGGGCGCTAGAAAGGCGCATATAAATCTGCAAAGCGACGATCCCGCCAATTATCGAAGCGCCAACGATCGTCCCCAAAACTGCCAATTGTGTAAAATCGGTTGGAACTTTCCCGTTGACAAGAATGGGTGCCAAGAACGTAGGCAAAAGAGCAACGAGCGCTGCCAATAGGATCACGCCGCCTAAAAGATAACTCAACCAAGTCCGCCGAAACACATGGGCTTGCAAGCAAATGTCCCGATGTTGAGCTGGAACCTCCCCCTCATGGTGAACAGTCGCAATCTTCCAAACATCCGGGGTTAGGCGCGGTTGATGTTCGGCCAGCCAAGCCGCCGCTTGGGCTGCGGCCTTGTTCAAGCCGCCAAAGGTAATGACGATTTCGCCCTCCGGAATCTGCCGCACAACGCGCAGTAAGCGATTCCGCACCGCGCCAAAGGGTGTCAATCGGGCGGAAGCCTTCACTCTGAGCCGGTCTGCCACCCCACCTGGATGGGGTTCAATCCACTCAATATGCTCCCAAGCCAGTCGCTCATACATGATCCGGCGGTCAAACAGGCCTTGCTCATTCATCTCGACAAGGACAAAGCGGTTGCGGAATATGGATAAAATAATTTCTTGAATGAGATTGAGCGTGCCAAAAGCCAAAGCCAGCAATTCATCCACATGTCGCCAAGGCACAAATTCACCCCGTGTCGCCATCGAAACTGCGATGTTCACAACCGCATAACCAATCGCCAGAACACCCAGTAGAATGCGCGGTGGACCAATTTTTGCCTGAAAAAGATTCACGCCTAACTCCAACTTCTGCTCCAATATATCCTAAGCTAGCATCGATCGTTTTGTCCGCTAGTTAGAATGGTCCTTCTATCGGGGCTAAAAACAGCTTGACAAGTTATGTTGCAGCGCAGCAGAAGAGTTTGGCTCAGACAAGGTCTGATCGGGGCTTGAAGCGCATGTTTCTGCCTCTAAATCGGACTATCGAGAAACCAATTTCCAAAAAAGCGAAAAACCATCGCGCCAAGCACGTTCAGCGGGAGAGTTCGGGATGACGACAACAGATGTAGCGGCGCCGCCAGTTTCGGGTGAGCCCTTGCTCGATCTCTATCCTGTTGGCAAAATTCCACCTGCCTATCATGTGCCAAAAACCATGTGGGGCTGGGCGATCCGGAAAGAGCGTCATGGCCGCCCTCTAAAGGCGATGCAGCTGGAAATTCTGCCGACGCCTGAGATTGATAATGATGAAGTCCTCTTGTTGGTGATGGCTGCTGGCGTCAATTATAACGGCGTTTGGGCGGGGTTGGGTGAACCTGTCAGCGTTTTGGATGGATTTGACCAAGATTATGCTGTTGTGGGCTCTGACGCCGCCGGGATCGTTTGGGCCGTGGGCAAGAATGTGAAGCGCTGGAAGCCCGGCGATGAGGTCGTGGTCCATTGCAACCAAGATGATGGCGATGATGAAGAGTGCAATGGCGGCGACCCCATGTTCTCAAACAGCCAGCGCATTTGGGGCTATGAGACGCCAGACGGGGCCTTTGCCCAGTTCGCAAAGGTTCAGTCCCGTCAGTTAATGACCCGGCCCAAGCACCTGACGTGGGAGGAAAGCGCTTGCTACACCCTCACCTTGGCGACGGCTTACCGCATGTTGTTTGGCCACCGCCCCCACGTGCTGAAGCCCGGTCAGAATGTTCTGGTATGGGGTGCATCGGGTGGCCTCGGCGTGTTTGCTACCCAATTGTGCGCCGTCTCGGGTGCCAATGCGATTGGCGTGATCTCGGACGAAAGCAAGCGCGACTATGTGTTGTCCATGGGAGCGAAAGCCGTCCTCAACCGCAAGGACTTCAATTGCTGGGGTCAATTGCCCCTCGTCAATGGGCCAGAATTCAACGAATATATGAAGGAATGCCGCAAGTTTGGCAAAGCCATCTGGAACGTCACCGACAAGCGCGACGTCGATATCGTGTTTGAGCATCCAGGCGAAAGCACCTTCCCAGTCTCAGTCTTTGTCACCAAGCGCGGCGGCATGGTGGTGATCTGTGCGGGCACGACTGGCTTTAATCTGACTATGGACGCCCGCTTCTTGTGGATGCGGCAGAAGCGCGTGCAAGGCAGCCACTTTGCCAATTTGCAACAGGCGAGTGCTGCCAACCAATTGGTGATTGAGCGCCGCATTGATCCGTGCATGTCGGAAGTGTTTGAGTGGGCCGATATCCCGCTGGCTCACGAAAAAATGCTCGATAATCTGCATTTGCCTGGCAATATGGCGGTCTTGGTCTGCGCACCAAAGCCTGGCTTGCGGACATTTGAAGATGTGCTGGAAGCCAGCGAATCCGTTCCTGGCTAAGTCTAGCTTTGGTGAGGCTTGCCGAAAGCCAAATGCAGGATACGATCTCTCTCAAATAATGATTTGGGAGAGACGACACCATGACCGTCCATGTGCCAGCCAGCCAGTTCACGCGCTTTGAAGTTCGCCCTTTGACGCCTACCATTGGGGCTGAATTGCTGGGTATTGATCTGAGCCAAGACTTGGATGACGCCATGATTGCCGACATTCGTGCGGCGCTTTTGGCCCATAAAGTCGTGTTCTTTCGCGACCAAAACATTGACCGCGCCCAGCATTTAGCCTTCGCGCGTCGGTTTGGCCCCTTGGAGATTCACCCTGCTACGCCGCGCGATCAGCCAGACCCTGAAGTGCTGCGGATTGCCCACGGCCCCAACTCACGCGGGGTGGAGAATAATTGGCACTCCGATGTTACGTGGCGGGCAGAGCCTTCGCTGGGCTCAATTCTGCGTGCCATTGAATTGCCTGAAGTTGGCGGCGACACATTATTCTCAGACATGTACGCGGCCTATGACGCCCTTAGCCCCGCGATGCAGGCTTTTGTCTGCACCTTGGAAGCCGAGCATGATATCGCACGGGTCTTTGCGAAAAGACTCAATCAAGACATTGAGAAGCTTCACGAAAAGTTCCCAGTCCAAACCCATCCGGTTGTGCGCACACATCCTGAGACGGGCAAGCGCGGAATTTATGTCAACACAGGCTTTACCTCTCGTATTCTTGGCCTGTCCAAGAAGGAGAGCGACTGGCTGCTAGACCATTTGTACAGCCTTGTCGCTGTGCCAGAGCGCGTATGTCGGTTCCGCTGGGCACCGGGCTCGCTAGCCTTTTGGGACAATCGCGCGTGCCAACATTATGCCGCGTCAGATTACTTCCCAGCTGTTCGCATCATGGAGCGTGTGACCATTGCAGGTGATAAGCCCTATTTTGATCCATCACGGGGATAATAGACCGAGCAGCGCTAAACTGAGAGAAGCAGCCGCGCGGCCTCATAGACTGCCCAGCCCGCCAATGGGACAAGTAAGGCCGGCGTCAGGCGGCGGATGGCCCAATCCATGGAACGATTAATGCTCCCGACGAGGGGCTCAAACTGTTTGTGTGCCATCTGACGAAAGTAGAGCAACACAATCAAAGGGCTGACATAGATCAGGCTGTAAAACGCCAACCAAGCCAAGAGGCCCAGAAAGTTGGTCTCGGTGGCAACCATGATCGGAATCGCGCCGAAATAGGGAAGAGCCGTTGGCAGATCTGATAGGGTTGAGCTCAAGGCAAAGAGAAAGACCCCGACCAAAGCAGCAGTTGTAGGCGGTTTTGCTTCTTTGCTTTCAGTTGCCGCAGGTCGCCGCCACAAAATGACTGCACCAACGAAAGAGCCTAACGCGAGCGCCAGCCAAAACGTTATCATCATCCACGGCTTGATCCAGGGTCGCATGGCCGCTGCAGCCTCAACCCACCCACTAACCAACGCGACCCCGCCCAGGAAATAGGCCAAAAAGGTTGCCGTAATGAAGATGAGACCGCGCGCTAGACTTTGCTGTCCAGCAATGACAACCACGCAAGCCGCGATGGAGAAAGGATTGAGGCTATCGAGAAAGGCCAAGCCAAAAATAGCGAGAAAGGCAGTGAAGAATGTCATTTTGGGGGCCGGAAATCAGTCGAAGTGGGAGGTCGCAACGTGGTTTTGCCCATTGCTTAGCCAATCCTAAGCGAGCTGTGTAGGACAGTGGAGGTCGTGATCCCTGTGAGTTGGCGTATGGGGTCAACTTCCATTTTGCTGGATAGCCTTTTGCATAAAGATAGGCACCAAAGCGCTTCCAAGTGTTCTCGTCATTTCCAAGCGTGTCATCAAGTCAGTTGAGCATTTGTGGATTGGAATGTTTTTAGGACGGCGTTTGCGATGGTGACGAGTTTTCGGGCGACGGCGGCGAGGGCGAGTTTTTTGGGTTTTTTGTTGTTGAGCAGGTTTTGATAGAAGTGCTTG
>JAPZTJ010000052.1 GCA_027532555.1 Aquidulcibacter sp. | reverse complement strand
CTACATGTCTCTTGAAACTCTCGCACCTTTAAGCAATGATCCCATCGTCATGCTCAGCGCAGTCCCCTGAACATGATCAACTCAGCCCTAAACCGGCTACATCATGACGCCGCTGTTACACCACGCCATGGGACACGATCGGGCAAAAGCGGGAGGTCGATTACACACTTGTTTCGCCGAAAGGCGACAAGGTCTGGTCGTGATGCTTACAGCGGTCAATGACTTGGCTTTGCGACTTGGCATAGAATTGGAAATTGAGACTGAAGTGGCACGTAAACGTCAGATTGGAGCTGTCTTGAAATCTGCGCTGACACTGCGAAGCGGCTTGCTTGATCATCGTCAAGTCGCACGAGTGACAAGGACTTAACACTCGCAAGCCAAACGGCCATTGTGACCAGATCGGCGGATCGACAAAAGCAGGACTCATCAGTGGACACAACTTTAAATCGCGATGCGAAAGCAACCGCCTCGCCTCCACAAGCCCGGGGCCCACTAGATGGTATTTGTGTAATTGATCTAACCCGCGTGCTTGCCGGTCCGTTTTGTACAACCTTACTGTGGGAGCTGGGGGCGGAGATTATCAAGATCGAAAGGCCTGGTCTTGGGGATGACACACGTGCCTTTCCGCCTTTCTTGAATGGGGAAAGCGTCTATTTCGCGAGTATCAATCGCGGCAAGAGGTCTATAGCTTTGGACCTTAAGCAAAAGGCCGACAGAGCTATATTTGAAACCCTTCTGGCCAAAGCCGATGTCTTGGTTGAAAACTTCAAACCAGAAACAATGGCCTCTTTAGGTTACGGATACTCGGTGTTGAGCCAACGTTTCCCGAGCCTTATCTACGCGTCAATCTCTGGGTTTGGCCACACGGGACCTTACAAGGATTTGCCGGCTTATGATCTTATTGTCCAAGCACTTGGCGGCATGATTTCGATCAATGGTCCCGAAGGCGGGCCTGGTGTGCGACTTGGGATAAGTCTCGCTGATCTGGCGGCAGGTACTTTTGCCACCACCGCGATCAATGCTGCGCTTTATGAGCGTCGCGCGAGCGGCAAAGGCCGCTTTATTGATATCGCGATGTTTGATGTTCAAACCATGATGTTAGAGAGCGCACTGGTTCGTCAGTTTGCTACAGGGGAAAGCCAAGAGCCAAGCGGATCTCGCCATCCGGTGATCACGCCATTTGATGTTTTCCAAGCCAGCGATGGTCCGATCGCGATCGCTTGCGCTAATGACCACTTATTTGGTGAGCTCTGTCAGGCGTTGCAACGACCAGACTTGGCGCTGAGTAGCCGGTTCGCTAATGTCTTTGAGCGTTTTACTAACCATAAGATCCTAAAGACTGAACTCACCAGTTTATTAAAGGCTAAGACGGTTAGGGAGTGGCTTCTAATCTTGAATGAAAAAGGTGTCCCCTGCGCACCAATTCATAATATGGCCGACGTTATCAAAGATCCGCAGCTGAAAGCACGCAACATGTTTGTCTCGGTTAAGGACCCGCAGATGGGTCAACTTTATATGGCTGGAAATGCAATGAAGATATCAGGTTATCCAGACGATCCAAGTCGCCCGCCCGCCCCCAATTTAGATGAAGGTCGAAGCAGCATTCTCAAAGAATTTGGATCGTAAAACGGGTCTAGAGCCCTGCTAGAAGTGCCAATTGTTCTACCTTAAAATCTACTTCCATCATTTACCATCAGGCGTCGGATAGGGTGGCATTTCTTCGGGAAAACGATCCGGCCAAGCATCAGGATTGCTGAATGGCTCTTCATCTGGAAATTGTCCTGGAGCCTCCTCGGGAAATCTGTCGGGGACCTCAGGCGGCGGCGGTGGGCCTAGTGACAAGAATTGTAAGCGCATCGTCAGACACCTTTCCAAAACCGACAAAAAAGTGGCCTGCGACCCGTTTGATCCCAAATCATCTCTTGATAATTCCGTCTCGTGAGCTATCGCAGGCCTAGCTCAATGTGTCGTCGCTGATCTACGAAAATTGTCGGCTATTGCTTTCAAACTCGTCTTCAACTCGGCATCAAGCACCTTCATTCTGACCTACTTCAAGCCCCTCGAAAATACGTAGATTCCACGATTCCCACAAAACACGCGAGCCTTTAGTCTCGGGACATTTCTTATATCAAAAGAACCAGAAATCTTCCAGACTTCTGACAGTCGCCGCTGGTGATCATTAAGGGTCTTCGTCTGCTTTGACCCTTCACACTGATAAACTGCAACAAAGGAGAGTGACAATGACACGTCAGAATGTTGGCAATATCGACAGATGGGTGCGCCTCATTTTGGGCGCGTGTCTCTTATCGCTCGTGATTTTCGCA
Source organism: Aquidulcibacter sp. (assembly GCA_027532555.1). Classification (GTDB taxonomy): domain Bacteria; phylum Pseudomonadota; class Alphaproteobacteria; order Caulobacterales; family Aquidulcibacteraceae; genus Aquidulcibacter; species Aquidulcibacter rimovensis. Next base: position 22,975 of record JAPZTJ010000052.1, on the reverse strand, counting down.
CCCCACACAGCCTGGGGCTGGATTGGTTTGATCCCCCTAGCAACAGCGTGGATTGGCCAATGCCCCGTTTACTCGGTCTTCGGGTGGCGAACGAGATTAGCATCCACTGAAAAGAAAGCTTAGGCCGCCCCGGGGCATTTTAAGCTTCCTCCACATCAAACCTTGAGGGCGATGTCCATTGCAGGGCCTCGTCTCATTTGGAGACTAACTTTATGTTTATACCCCAAGACGTCCTAATTTTAGCACTTGATGGCGCGCGGATGTCTTTGTTCCGCAATGTTGGAACAACCAGCGCGCCAAACCTGAAGCTTGTTTTCAAAACCGAACTCAGATCGCCAGCAACGTCAGAACTGGGCGATGATCGACCAGGACGGACGTTTCAGAGCCTTGGTCGCGGTCGCGCTGCTTATGAAGGGGCTGACTTGCACAAAAGGTCTGAAGCCGAATTTATAGATGATATGGCGCAAATCTTTTGTTCTCATATGAAGCAGCCTAAGCAACAAGCTATTGTAATCGCGCCACCTCAAGTGCTGGGTCAAGTCCGTGAACATTTGCAGCCCGCTATTCGGTCGCGTCTGGTTGGTGAGATTGGCAAGGACTATGCTGGCGAAACAGCCCTCCAACTGTTGGAGTTGCTGAATCAACTTGAAGTCTGAAGTGGCACTCAATGACGTTGCCAGATAGGGATCAGGTCATGGACGCCAGCAGCTCTTGGATTGATATGAATGCAAATGCGACAGAGCGTTTAGCTAAACCATAAGGGACTCCTTGTTACCTATGCTTGTTCCAACTAAAGATTTTGACGGGTAATGCAGAGCTTCTTAGCAATTATGGCGCAACCAAGAACCATTGGGGCGAAATTGAAAGCTAATAGCTACGAACAAGGCAAACAAATGTGATCAGCCCGGGCAATCCATACCGGGGTTGAAGCTATCGCCCATCCTCTTATCGCGACCATAAATATCTGGATGATATTCAATGACGTCACCCTCGGACATATCAGCTGTAAAATAAGTAACATAGACAGGTATAGGTGCAGGCAGCGGTAGGGTCGCTGTCAGACCACTTTCTACCAACCGATCAACCGGGCGACCCAATAGCCGCGACGCAAAGCCAAGTGCGTTGCCAACCCGCATGCAGCCATGACTAAATGCGCGCACTTGCATGTTGAATAGCGCCTTATTCGGTGTGTCGTGAAGGTACACATCGTAGTGGTTGGGCATAGCGAGCTTTATGCGGCCGAGCGAATTTGTCGAGCCAGGGCGCTGGCGATATGATCCGTTACTCCAAACATAGCCACGTCGCCGCGCCTCCTGCGGATTGATGCGGACTAAGCGACCAACGCTTTCGGTCACAATGCTTTGGGGTACATTCCACCAAGGATTGACAGTTACTCCTGTGACTTCGGCTTCAAATATGGGGGTCGGCGTGGTTGGCTTGCCAACAATAACCCGCCATCTTTCGACAATCTGCTCATTCTCTCGCAGGCTTACTTCAAAGCCCGGTATATTGACGAGGAGGTAGCGCGCTCCAAGATTGAGTGGTAGCCAGCGCCATCTATCCATATTTCGGGCAAGTATCGTGCGCTGTCGTGGATTGGTCTCAATGCCATAAGCCAAGCGTAGCGCCTCGTAGTCGGGGGTTTTGGGACGCAACGCCCTGAAGAAGGGGTTCACGTCACCTTGGGCAAGAGCCGTGGCAAGCAAGGCTTCCATATCTATCTGGGCATCATTTGTAGCAATATTCCAACCTCGTCGTTGCGCTGGTGTCGCGCAGCCAAGTAAATGAAGCCGTCCCAATTTGAGCGCTTGGCTAGTCGCAATTTGGTTGACCAATACTGAATTGTCTGCCGCGAGCGCGTGGCCGAAACTTGGGTCATCAGATAGGCACAGGCCTTCTTTAGGTGCAGCGTCGATCCACGCAGCCAGCTGGCCAAGGGTGGTTGGCGTCCAAACCATAGAATTTGGATCGGGAGCCGCCGCCGCTGAACAGAGACAGAAGGCGACAAACGGCATGAGTTGTTTTTTCATAGCGCCTGTTTTCAGGAAACCTCGGCTTGGGGGCAATCAGGTCTATTACTTAGGCCCTAGCTCCTCTGGCTAAAGGTAAATACGTGGCAGAACAAATCTTGTATTGTGCAAACAGTGTGGCTGCTTCAATATACAGGTCAGCATTTACGTGGGGAGGGTGCATCGTTTGGATATCGCCAAAAATGACCTACTCTTTGAAGAACGCGCCTACCTTGAAGCGATCCGTGATGCCGTGGGTGACGGATTGACGATTTTGACCTTAGATTTAGAGGTGTTGAAGGCAAACGATGCATCCTTGCAACAAGCTGACGCTGAAAATGCACAAGAAATCTCGACCAAGGGTGTTTTACAAATGATCCACCCAGCAGATCGCAACATATTCAAAACATGTTTTGATGCCGTGGTTCGTGGCGATGCCGATGCCATCGGCAAGCCAATGTACTTGCGCAATCATTCGATTTTAGGCAGGCAGAAGCCTTTGGTGTGTTCTTTGGCCCCTATCCGCAACCGAGCTGGCGTTGTTGTTGCTGTCGCTGGATTGAGCCGTTCTGATGAGCTTGTTCATCATCAACGTTCAACCATTGCTGACAGTGACGCTATGCTGAGCGCAATCTTGGCAACCGTTCCAGACGCAATGGCCGTTATTGATGAATGCGGGAGCATAGAATCGTTTAGTGCCGCCGCCCAAACACTCTTTGGTTACACAGAAGCGGAAGTGTTGGGCCGCAATATCAGCATGCTGATGCCCGAACCTTATCGAAGCGCACACGATGGCTATTTGCAGCGCTATCTGCAAACCGGCCAAAAGCGCATCATTGGGATCGGGCGGGTCGTCGAAGGGCAGCGACGGGACGGGACTGTGTTTCCGATGGAGTTGAGCGTTGGCGAAGCCCGCACAAGTGAACACCGGGCCTTTACCGGTTTCATTCGTGATTTGACCCGTCGATATGAAACGGAGGCAAAATTGCAAAAGGTTCAAGCTGAACTTATCCACGCGTCCCGCTTAACCGCTGTGGGGACACTGGCTTCGGCCCTTGCCCATGAGCTCAATCAGCCGCTCACCGCGATTGCCAATTATACCGCTACCGGTCGCGATATGGTGGGCGACGATAGTCTTCAAACGCAGGATATGCTGCGCGAGGCACTCGATGAAGCCGCAAAAGAGGCCGTTCGCGCCGGGCAAATCGTGCGCCGTCTGCGCGATTTTGTGTCTAAAGGTGAACTTGATGCGCAAATCTTGTCGTTGGGCAAACTCATCAATGATGCCACAGCTCTTGGACTCGTCGGTGCGCGCGAACAATCAGTAGAATGGTGGATCGACATCGCTCCTGACGTCGATAATGTGCTCGCCGACAGGGTTCAAATTCAGCAGGTAATGGTCAATTTGATGCGTAATGCGATTGAAGCCATGCTAACATCGCAGACCAAACATCTGGTTATCAGCGCGCGCAGCCATAAGCAAAATCAGGTCGAAATTTCAGTGTCAGATACAGGTCACGGCCTCTCGGACGAAATGACCGAGCAGCTTTTTCAACCCTTTATCAGCACCAAACCCGATGGCATGGGCCTAGGCTTGTCAATATGTAGGACTATCGTTGAAGCCCACGGGGGTAAGCTGAGCGTGGCACCGAACCCTGTTGGCGGCACCATATTCACCTTTACCTTAACCCGTGTTTCTAGGGAGAGCGAAAATGAGTTCTGACAAGCTTGTTCACATTGTCGATGATGACGACGCCGTGCGCCGCTCTGTGGCTTTTATGTTGAAATATGCAGGATACAACGTAAAATATTACAGTTCAGGGGTGTCGTTCCTGAAAGATGTAAAGCACGCCGAGCGCGGTTGCGTATTATTGGACGTTCGAATGCCTGAAATGGACGGTCTTCAGGTGCAGCAGGAGATGGCCAATATCGGTATCGATATGCCCATTGTAATACTTACAGGTCATGGCGACGTTGCTTTAGCGGTTAAGGCGTTGCGCGCAGGGGCGGTCAATTTCATAGAAAAGCCATATGAAAAAGACGTCTTGCTTTACGCGATCGAAGAAGCTCACGCCCGCTTGGATCGTAGCCATGACAAGGACTTGAAGGCCATTGAGGCACAAATCCGGTTGGCCAGTCTAACGGGTCGCGAGCGAGATGTGCTCGATGGTCTTATTGTAGGGAACCCTAATAAAACCATAGCTTTCGATCTTGGCATATCCCCCCGCACGGTTGAGATTTACCGTGCGAATATGATGGAGAAACTGCGTGTACGCAGCCTGTCTGAAGCATTGCGGATTGCCTTTATCGCAGAAGATGCTGACGGGCCAAAGGCTTAATGGGAGCGGTGCGTTAGAAGGCGCTACTCAGGTTGAATACGGAATGCGCGGCACCTGAAATATCCGCTAGTTGTCAATCTCCAAAAGCTTTGGTGGAGATTATGATCATGATTGGCAGACGGACACTTCTTATTGCCCTTGGGTTGGGACTCTCAGCGTGTGCAACACAAACGCCTTATCAGCCAGAAATTCCGGGGGGCCGTGTCCATGGTGGCTATTCTGAAGTTCGCCTCAGCACTAATCGCTTTCAGGTCACATTTGACGGAAACACACTCACGTCGCGCGAGCGGGTGGAGGCTTATCTCCTCTTCCGCGCTGCCGAACTTACAGTTCAAAATGGCTTTGATTGGTTCCGTATGGAAGACCGCTCGACGCAGCGAGATCGGCAAACTTACGAAGAGCCCCGCTATCACCCTTCACACGACTATAGCCACTGGCGGCCCAATTGGCGCTATTATCGCAGGCAGCACGGTTGGCGTAACTGGGACCCTTATGGGCGTGATCCGTTCTGGGCCGATGACCGCACGATCATCACGGTTGAGGAGTTTGAGGCGCACGCCCAAATCGTGATGTTTAGAGCCCCAATCCCTGCTGGCGTCACCGCCTTTAACGCGCGCACGGTGATTGATGGTTTAGGATCATCGATTGAAAGACCGCAATGACGACAGTGTCGCTTTGCAGTCCAAACAAGTCACGCTACTTCGACTTTAGCTTATTGAGGCCAATCGCTTTCAATGCAAGCCGCTCGTAAAAGGGTTCGGTTTCGCCTCTGCGGATTTTGCGCAGAAAGTATCTTTCAAAGATGACCTTTGCCAAATGCACCCATCGGCCTTGAGAGGACCAACTGAGGTTACGCGGAGGGATCTGTGGCTGAGCGATAAAGGCGACACCACCGTCGCCAAAATCAGCAAGGCACAAAGCGTTCCAAGTGGCTTGTGCCGTTGGTGGGCGATTATCCAAGAGCGCTACCAAATTTTGTACGATGGCGGTGACCATGCTCTCAATCATAAAGCCCGTTTTGGGAACCCCAACTGGCACTGGTGTTGGCCCCATAGGCGGAATGGCGACGCATACACCCAGTGCAAACACGTTCGCGAAAGCTTTGCTGCGTTGGTGTTGGTCAACAAGCACAAAGCCGCGTGGATTGGTGAGACCTTCGATCCCGAAGATTGCTGGAATACCTCTAAAAGCTGGCAGCATCATTGAAAAATAAAAGGGCAGCGCGTGGGTTGCCGCGATTGTCCCATCAAATGCAACCTCTTCCACATGCATAATCCCCTCTTCCAGCGATGTTGTACGCGCATTGGTAATCCATTTTATGTGGCGATTGCGGAATTCGCTTTCCAAGAGGGACTTCGTGTCGCCGACACCATCCAGCCCAAGATGGCCGATATAGGGTTCGGGCGTCACGAACATCATCGGCACACGGTCGCGGACCTTTCGGCGGCGCAATTCTGTGTCAATCATCATCGCAAATTCATAAGCCGGGCCAAAGCATGACGCCCCTTGCGCGGCACCAATGATCACGGGGCCGGGGTCGGCAACCAAGCGATCAAAAGCGTCCGCTGCCAAGGCCGCGTGAGCTGTTTGGCAAACAGAAACGCTAAAACCGCCATGTGGTCCTAGGCCCTTGATCTCATCAAAGGCTAGGTCTGGTCCCGTCGCAATGACAAGATAGTCATAGTCGACGATGTTACCGTCTTTCAGTTCTATCTTGTTTTGATCAGGCAAAACCCGCTTTGCACCTGTGGACAAAAATCCAATATGTTTGCGGTCAAAGATAGGGCGCCATTCAACTTGAATGGCCTCAGGCTCGCGCCATCGCAGCGCCACCCAAGGGTTAGACGGCACGAATGAGAAATGTCCGCTGTCGGAAATAACTTGAATGCTGGCACGTTCGCCAACGGCATGCTGAATCTCAAAAGCCGCAGTCGTGCCGCCCAGTCCAGCGCCTAGAATGACAATGTGTGGCTTAGCTTTAGAGGTCGTTGGCATGGCTAATCCGTTCTTTCAAAAGACTCCCATTGTCACCGCCAACCCGGCAAGCCGCCATAAGGAATAGACCTGAGGAGCTGGCTCGGGGCAATTGCGTATTCCGTCTTTTGCTCCATCCTCCTAACTATAGCTTAGACAAAGTGAGGAGACCCCGGTACCTAAAGACCTATATCTCAACCGCGCAAGTGATCAAATCCATGCGGCACGGCGGGCTGGCGAGCAGCGTGTCGTCGTGAAAGCTTATTTTGACGAATCGACCTTTACAGCAAGCTATGTTGTTCATGATCCTGTGACGCGCAAAGCGGCAATTATCGACAGCGTCTGTGATTTCGATCAACCATCTGGCCGCACGTCATTCACTTCTGCGGATGTCATGATTTCCTATATCAATGACCAGGGGCTTACGATTGATTGGATATTGGAAACCCATGCTCATGCAGACCACCTTTCTGCCGCTCCTTATTTACAAGAGAGGCTTGGTGGCCAAATCGCAATTGGTGCGCAGATCATTACAGTACAGTGTGTATTTGCAAAGATATTTAACGAAGGGCAAAACTTCGCTATCGATGGCTCTCAGTTTGACCGACTGTTTGTTGACGGTGACGCTTTTTCGCTTGGAGATATCCCCGCCATCGCATTGCATGTGCCCGGCCACACGCCCGCTGATATTGCCTATATTATCGGCGACGCCGCCTTCATCGGCGACACCATGTTCATGCCAGACTATGGCTCGGCGCGGGCGGATTTTCCCGGTGGAGATGCGCGTCAATTATACAGATCAATGCGCCGCCTGATGGCACTACCTGATGAAACACGCGTCTTTCTGTGTCATGACTATAAGGCCGCTGCGCGCAAAGAGTTTGCTTGGGAAACCACGATTGCTGCGCAGCGAACTGGCAATATTCATGTTCATACCGGCGTTGGTGAAGATGACTTTGTTGTCATGAGAACCAAGCGCGACGCGACGCTAGGTATGCCTCGCCTGATCCTGCCCTCCATTCAAGTCAACATTCGTGCGGGCCGCTTTCCACAGGCCGAAAGCAACGGCATTCGCTATCTCAAACTCCCCCTAAACGCACTTTAAGGCTCTAAAATGGAACCCATACCATATCTCGTCTCGCTCGCTGGTGGTCTTTTAATCGGAACAGCCGCCGCACTTTTCTTGTTGATAACGGGCCGAATTGCGGGCGTCAGCGGCCTTGTGGCTGCTGCCACAGGAATAGCTGAAAGTGGACCACCTTGGTGGCAGGCTGCGATGTTTGTTATTGGCATGCCGTTAGGGGCTTGGTTAATCTCTGGCTTTGTCCGGCCAGTCGATATCAATGTGACCTCGTCCCTGCCATTGTTGATCGCAGGGGGCTTGCTGGTTGGCATTGGCACAAGGCTTGGCAATGGCTGTACCAGTGGGCACGGCGTTTGCGGGATTGCAGGGCTTTCCCCACGATCACTTGCCGCCACCGCGACCTTTATGGCGGCGGGTTTTGCGACCGTTTACGTGATGCGTCACCTGGTGGGGGGGATAGGTTATGCGTATTCCCATCGCTTCGCTGATCACGGGCAGCATCTTTGGTGCGGGCCTAGCTTTGTCCGACATGATCAATCCAGCGCGCGTGCTTGCTTTTCTCGATTTGGCGGGCGCGTGGGACCCGTCGCTTGCTTATGTCATGGGTGGGGCGATTTTTCCTATGGTTATTGCGTTCCCGCTCTCCAAGCGCATGCGCACGCCGTTGTTTGAAGACAGTTTTTTCATTCCTGAAAATCGTATCCTAGACAGCCGACTGATCATCGGGGCCACTCTATTTGGCATAGGCTGGGGCTTAGCCGGCTTTTGCCCAGGCCCTGCGATTGCAGGGCTTGTTCTGGGCACTTGGCAAATCTGGCTCTTTGTTGGAGCTATGTTGGTTGGCATGGTGATCCACCGCATCGTGACAACGCCACTATGGCAACCGGGGGCTAAAAAATCCTAATGTCGAAGTTGGCGCGCTATTTTCCCATACTCGATTGGGGTCGCCACTATGGTCGCGCAACATTTACCAATGATCTGATGGCCGCGCTAATTGTTACGGTGATGTTGATCCCGCAAAGCTTGGCCTACGCTTTACTGGCTGGTCTGCCTGCACAAGTGGGTCTTTACGCCTCCATCTTGCCTTTGTTCGCTTACACGCTGTTTGGAACTAGCCGCGCCTTAGCGGTTGGCCCCGTAGCGGTTGTTTCCCTTATGACTGCGACAGCGCTGGCCCCAATTGCGGCGCAGGGTACACCTGAATATTAAACGGCCGCTCTCACACTAGCGCTGCTTTCGGGACTTATTCTGACCGTTATGGGCGTCCTGCGGCTTGGTTTTCTCGCCAATCTGCTTTCCCATCCTGTGATATCGGGGTTCATAACGGCAAGCGGGATTCTCATTGCAATCAGCCAACTGAAGTCCGTGCTTGGGATCAAGGCAAGTGGTGAAACGCTGCCAGAACTCCTTCAACAGCTCGTGGCTAATTTGGGCGACACCAATATGGCGACACTGGTGATAGGCATTACCTCAACAGCCTTCCTCTTTTGGGTACGATAGGGGCTCAAGCCTTTGCTGATACGCTTTCGATTAACGCCGCGATCGGCAGAACTATTGGCGAAGGCAGGGCCAATTTTTGCCGTGGCCGCGTCTATTTTGACCGTCACTGTGTTGGACCTCGAAGCTAAAGGTGTCAAGACAGTAGGTATTATTCCCCAAAGCTTGCCGCCGCTGACGCTGCCCGTTTTTGATGCCGGCTTATGGTCACAAATGTTCGTACCAGCACTATTAATCAGCCTGATTGGTTTTGTTGAGTCTGTTTCGGTTGCCCAAACGCTTGCTGCGAAGCGGCGTCAACGCATAGCGCCAAATCAAGAGCTGATAGGGCTTGGCACCGCCAATCTCGCGGCAGCATTTTCAGGTGGCTACCCGGTCACGGGCGGGTTTGCACGCTCTGTCGTCAACTTTGACGCCGGAGCAGAGACCCCTGCAGCAGGCGCGTTTACCGCAATTGGGATAGCGGTCGCTTCGCTTTTCTTGACGCCCCTCCTCGCCTCGTTGCCGATTGCTACATTGGCAGCAACCATTATCGTCGCGGTTCTCAGCCTTGTGGATTTCAAAACGCCGCGCACCATTTGGCGCTATTCCAAAACAGATTTTGCCGCACTCGCGACAACTGTCATCTTCACTTTAATACTTGGAGTAGAGCCAGGAGTCATTGCCGGGGTGACACTGAGCCTCGCTCTTTTAGTCTGGCGATCGTCTCGGCCTCACGCCGCTATTGTTGGGCGCGTCGAAGGCACAGAGCATTTTCGCAACGTGAACCGCCATGATGTCATCACTCTGCCCAATCTGCTAACGATCCGTGTCGACGAAGCTTTGACCTATTTGAATGCCCGCTGGCTTGAAGAGTTTGTATTGGAGCAAGTGGCCCAACGCCCCGAGTTGCATTATCTCATTCTAATGTGCTCAGCTGTAAATGCAATCGATGCATCGGGGCTGGAAAGCCTTCAAGCCATCAATCACCGCCTAAGCGATAGTGGCATCATATTCCATCTTACTGAAGTCAAAGGGCCGGTTATGGATGGTTTGAAGCGCTCGGAATTTCTGGGCGATTTGACTGGGGAGGTGTGGCTCTCTCAAAATGAAGCCTTCAATGCCATTGCCAAAAGTAAGAGCTAAGCAAGTTGCGATATTGGTTCACGAAGCAAAAAAATGGATCGTGCCAGAGTGATTGGCACGGTCCACACGGTGAGGGGAATATCTACGAGTCAGAAAGCTCAATCATTGAAATTGAGCTACCAACAATCAAAAGACAACGACAATATTGTTTTCAACTCGGTTTACGCCAGGAGCGGCCCATGCTGCGCTCTCAGCCAGTCGGCGCTCATAACTTGAATGCACTTTCCCGCTGAGTTTGACGGTGTCGCCATCGGCCGAGACGGTGATTGTATCGGCATCCAGATCAGCGGAACGTTCTAGCGCCGCCACAATACGATTGCGAATGTCAAACGACGAAGCCGCAGACTTTACACTGATGGTATCGGCTACTGCTTTCACCCCGCCAATCCGAGAGGCTGCTTCTTTGGCGGCTTGGCGCTGGAAATGAAAATCAACTTTACCGCCAAGTGTGACCCAACCGTGTTCTACTTTGACTGTTATTTTATCGCTTGGAATGAGCACGTTCCAATCAAAGAGATCGAGGATACGCTTGGCGATCTCTTCGTCGGCCGTTTTTGGCTGGCTTGGGAGGCGAACTTCGATCTCCTCGGCAATGCCGCGAACGCCCTTAACCCTACGTGTGGCCTCCTCGGCTGCAAGCTTGGCTGAGTAAGTGTTTACATGGCCAGAAAGGGTAACAACGCCGTCTTGAGCGGAGACCCCAATATGGGCGTGGTCCACTTTTGGCTCCCAATCCAACTCGTCCATCACATCCTTTTGTAGCTTACTGTCGCTCTTCATGACATTTCTCCGAAATCGGCAAAAGCGATCTTGTATCGCTCATTTAGAAACAATGGCGGGAAAGACTATCGGCGTAAATTCGGAATGTTCCCTAGGTGCATTTCCTTAGAATCACGCGGAGTTTCGTCGTGATTGAAGTGGCACAGTTACGATGTGGACACTGATGATAATCCAAGCCTAGAAGCCTTCTGCTTGTTTCATTGCGCGCGAAAGAGAAGCAACCGCGCTTTGTCGCGCAGCGTCGCTTGGCAATGCGCGCAATCGTTTCGCTATGCTAGATTCGAAGACAGCAAAGTCGGCGGTCCAGTCGGGTGGATTGGTTTGCATTTGAACATCAGTTCGCGCTTCGACGGTCTTATTAGGTCCTTGCCCAGGGGTCAAGTTCCATGTTTCCCCTAGCGTGGGAGTGATGACGTAGGGCGCAACCGCGTTGTCGCTTAGATCTTTTGCCAAGGTAGTGAGTGCCGGGCCTTCGCCATGAACCAGAAAGACAGAGCTTGAAATTGGCCCGTGCTGGGTGATCCATTTCAGCAATTCTGGGCGATCCGCGTGCGTGGAATATGTCTCAATCATGGCAATATCGGCGCGGACAGGAACGTCGTGGCCCGAAATGCGGACGTGCTTGGCGCCGTCCCTCAACAATGCACCCAATGTACCTGCGACTTGATAGCCGACCAGTAATACGCGCGACTGGGATAATGGCAAGTTGTTGAGCAAATGGTGACGAATGCGCCCACCCTGACACATACCAGACCCCGCGATGATGATCGCACCGCTCATCTTTTCGAGCCGTTTAGACTCGTCAACAGTGTGGGTGAACCCGATATTGGGCACAGACATCAGGTCAAAACCACCATTGCGATAGCGCTGCGTTGCCCGGGTCACAAGTTCAGCAAGCGGGCTATCGACAAAGACATTGACGGGTTTGAGGCGCTTCGCCGCAAATAAAGCCAACAAATCTTCTAGAATAACTTGAGTGCGTTCAACGGCAAAAGACGGGATTAGCACATTGCCGTTTCTAGCCAACGTTTCCTCGACATAATGCGCCAATTGCTCGCGTCGATCTGTGATCAGGAATGGTTCGCGTGTGCGATTGCCATAAGTGGACTCACAAATTACATAATCAAAGCCGCCGACCTCAACGCCGGGACATTGAGCTAAAGAACCACTTCCAATGTCGCCCGAGAATAAGATACGATTACCGCCCAGTTTTAACTCAACTGAGGCCGAGCCGACGATATGGCGGGCATCCCAAAACCGAAAACCATCGCCGCCGCCAAGATCATTCCATTGACAAAACGGGGCATGCGCGACCTTATTCGTTGTCTTGCTGACGTCGCTGGCCGAGTAAAGCGGGATGAATGGTTTGGTCCCCTTTCGGTCGGGCCGACGGTTTCGTCGCGTGGCGTCACCAGCCTGTATTTTCGCTGAATCAAGCAGAAGTGGCTAGAGAATTCCTGCTGTTGGTGGCGTTGTCCAAATGGTCGCCTTGCATCCACTGGCCACCAGATAGGGTAAGCGATCACTGTGATCCAAGTGAGCATGTGTCAACAGCACTGCGTCAATCTGCTTGACGTCAAAAGGTAGCGGCTCGTGATTGAGAGCCTCCAGTGCGCGACTGCCTTGGAACATGCCACAATCAACCAGAATGGTTTTTCCATTCCCCTTGATTACAAAGCAAGACCCTGTGACGGTTCCTGCGGCACCGTGAAAGCTAATCTCAATTGGCTGAGCCATTGCCCCTTTATCCATGAATATTCTGGACCGGAAAGACACTAGTCATCATTTGGTTCCCTCTAGGCTTCAAATGCCTATCTTGGCATTGCTGTAACTCTTGGGACTAAATGTAGCGGGGGTGGAATCGCATAAACATAAGGGGAAGTACTGAGGTGGAACTTTTTCCTTCAACCACTGACGCTATCCAAGGTCCGACGCAACGATGCGGTTCGAAGTCGTTGCCCTCCTTTGTCCAAGGAACATGTCGATGATGTACCCTGTCAAAGCTGGTAAAAGGGCGAGGCCAAAAATTGGCGGAAACCATGCAATCGGCGGGGGGGCCAACTTAAACAAGTTAGCGATTTGTGGCACGTAGAGCGTACCCAAAAGGATCACCATTGTAGCTAGAACAACACTTACGACCACTTTTTGATTAAAGGGCTTCATCTCAGACATACGCAAAACCGAGTCCCACAAAGCGAGAAGCACATTGCCGACCACCAGCCCCGCGAATGCTCCACCGCGGGCTTGTTCGACAGACCACCCCAAACGCGGTGCTCCCGCAAATATGAATAGGCAAATGGCTAATAAAGCGGCTCCTTGCAAGAAGGATTTGATAATTTCTAAGCGCCCTAGAAGCCGTTGCCCAATGGCTCTTGGAGGCCGCAGCATCGCCCCTCGTTCGCTGGGCAGCGCTTCGTAAAGAACTGACGCAATGGGGTCGACCAGAAGCTCCAAGGTAACGATGTGCATAGGCAGGAGTGCCGGCGGCAATCCCAGCAAGAGCGGCAAAAGTGCCAGCCCTGCTATGGGGACATGCACTGCGATCACATAGACCAAGGCCCTTTGGATATTGGCATATATCCGACGACCTAACCTTATGCCACCGACAATCGAGCTAAAGCTATCATCCAGTAGAACAATATCGGCCGCTTCGCGCGACACATCTGTGCCGCGTTTTCCCATGGCAATGCCTATGTGGGCGCTTTGCAGGGCGGGCGCATCATTAATACCGTCCCCGGTCATGGCGGTAATATGCCCCATCTCAGTGAAGGCGCTGACAAGCTTCAGTTTTTGAACAGGGCTAACCCGCGCAAACACACAGCGGTCTTTTAATAGGCGCGTTAGCTCCGCACCATCCACAGCTTCGACTTGTGCACCCAATAGAGGTTCAATGTTGCCAGTTAGCCCTGCTTGGCTGGCAATGGCCCTTGCCGTAAGCGGGTTGTCGCCGGTGATCATAACAACAAAAATGCCAGCATCTTGGGCTTGCTTCAGGGCGGCTGAAACGTCGGCTCGCAGCGGATCGATAAAGCCAACGAGGCCCACGAAATCATAGATTGCGCCCTCACCAAAGCGGTGAGCGATCCCGAGTACCCGTAAGCCCAATGTCGCGAGTTCAGACAAAGCGGCCTCGGCTTGGATCAACTGAGGTCCGGCCAGATGGCACATAGTAAAAATGGTTTCAGGCGCGCCCTTGGTGGCGCTGACCTGATCGCCGTTTGTATCCAGCCACTCTTGAACGACGGCCAGCCTTTGTGTGGTCAAGGGCGAAACAGACGCAAATCGCAAACCTTCGCTTGTATCTTTTAAGTTTTGCTCGTGAGCAGCGGCGGCGATGGCTTTGTCCATTGGGTCAATGGGGCTGGCAGGGGTCGCCAGGCATGCCCATTTCATAACGATGCCGTCCGCTCCTGCCACGGGACTCCAAATTTGGGCAACCTTCATAGCGTTCTCGGTCAAAGTCCCTGTTTTATCAACACACAGCAAACTGACTGCACCGAGGGTCTCAACCGCCACAGCGCGGCGCACCAGTACGCGGTGTTGGGCAAGCCGCCACGAACCCATCACGGTGAAAACCGCCAGCACCATCGGAAACTCCTCAGGGACAAGACCGATTGCGACTGTTAGGCCTGCAAGCCCACCATTCACCCAATCCCCGCGTAACAAACCAAACGCCAGCAAAACGCAAAGGCAAGTGATTGCGGCGGCGGCGGCAAAGAAGAGTGTGACTTCACGCATAGACTTTTGAAGCGGGGTCGCGTCTTCGCGTCCATGCAACTCCGAACCAACAGCCCCAAACCGTGTGGCACTACCTGTCGCCGTCACGGTGGCTAAACCTAATGAATCGAGCGCCAGTGTTCCTGCAAATAAGCTGGATAGCTCGCTGACTTCCCCATTTGCAGGTACTTTTGTAACGGGTGCGGACTCACCGGTTAGGACAGACTCGTCAACACGAACGGGGTGCTCACCGACGAGGTACGCATCCGCAGCAATGCGCTGTCCCTCCGTTGTGACGATCAGATCACCCACAACGAGGTGCGCTGCGTCAACTTCAATCTGGATGCCGCCCCGTATAACCAAACATCGTGGCGTCGCCAATTCGCGCAACGCGGCAAGGGCGCGTTCACCGCGCAAGTCTTGAAAGACCACAAGGCCAATGGAAATGGTAGCAGCACCTACCATAAAAAGGCCTTCACGCAGGTCACCGATGAAGAGATACAAAAGTGCTGCGGCCAAAATGAACACAAACATGGGTTCTTTAAGCGTGCTGAGGATCAGCGTGAAGGCGTGGCGGCGATTCGGTTTTTCAATGACGTTTGGGCCATAGGTGGATAGGCGGATGGCCGCTTCTGCATTACTGAGGCCTAGTTTTGACTTGTGATCCATGACCTCAAGCTAATGGTTTGAATGATTTCAAACTTGACCGTGATCATATCAGCGCGGTTAGTGCTGCAATTGCTTAGAAACCGCTGGCATCCAATCACAAACACTATTGCGTTCAACCGCTTTGCGGGTTTCGTGGGCGTCCAATTCAGCGCGCTGTGCCAATTCTCGCGGCTTGCGAACAATGATCTTACGAAAACCAATGGTCTCGATGACGCCGGCTTCTTTCAACTTAGCAAGTTCTCGACTAACTGTTTCTAGCTTCATGCCTAGATGGTCGGCAATATCGCCGCGCGGCATGGGGAGGTCGATCACAAGCGCTGCTGGCTTGGTGTCAAACCCTGCTTGTAGCGCCCGCGCCGCGAGGCAATTAAGAAACCACGCGATTTTTTCGTCTGCATGGCCGTAACTGACGACAGAAAAGTGCTCGCTATGACGGCTTTGGCCACCATGTGCAGCACTGATGATGGATAGCGCGCGCTGGGGTTCCTGCCGCATCATAGATCCTAAACGGGACGCGGTCATTTTGGAAACCTTGGTATCGCTGGCAGCTTCTGCATCAATTTCACCGGGGCCTTGGCTACCTAAGCCAAATAAGTCACCGGGAAAACAAAAAGCCAAAATGCATCGTTGGCCACAATCACAGGATTTGACGATGCGGACACATCCTGTTTCAACTTGATAGATCGGGCCGACTTGATCGCCTTCACGAAACACATTTGTGTTACGCTTGCGCGCCATAAAGACATCAAGATCGGTGGTGGGAAGCTGCATAATCCGGCTCATTCTTCTGTTCCCTTCTAGCTCATTGCAGCACTAAGCGCGCAAACTTCATTTGACTAAGGCTGAACAACCAAGTTCAGTGTGGTTATGAGCATTGATACCGATCCTTTCTTCGGGGCGGCATTCGTATGAATACGTATGTCCCTCCCACCCTTGTTATTGCCCTTGGGGGCAATGCGTTGCTGCGACGCGGACAGCCGCTGACTGCCGCCGCACAGCGTGCACAGATAGAAGTTGCAGCAAGAGATATCGCGCCCTTGCTTGGCACGCACCGCGTCGCGATCACGCACGGCAACGGCCCCCAAGTCGGACTGCTATCCATCCAAGCAGGCGGCACTTGGCCGCTTGATGTGCTGGACGCGCAAAGCGAGGGGATGATTGGCTACGAGATTGAACTGGCTCTCGCCAATGCGGCGCCCAATGCCAAACTCGCGACACTCTTGACGCAAGTTGAGGTGAGTTTAGAAGATCCCGCATTTGGCAACCCGACCAAGCCGATTGGGCCAGTCTATTCAAAACCAGTTCTGCAAGACTTTCCAGATTGGACCCTTAAGTCAGACGGCACTGGGTGGCGACGCGTTGTCCCCTCCCCTTTGCCTCAACGGATATTAGGCGTTGAAACACTTAGGCTTTTGATTGACGCGGGCGTTCATACCATTTGCCTAGGGGGCGGTGGCATCCCTGTTGCGCGTGCTTTAGATGGGGCCTTGGACGGCGTAGAGGCAGTGATCGACAAAGACGCCGCCAGCGCGATGTTGGCGCTAGAATTGTGTGCTGACGTTTTGATTATGTTGACAGATGTGCCCGCTGTGATGGCTGATTTTGGTACACCACAAGCCCGTGCGATTGGTGCAACTACGCCGCGCAAACTGTCACAGTTTGATTTTCCAGCAGGTACAATGGGGCCAAAGGTGGCTGCTGCCGTCGCTATGGCAAAAGCAGGCCGCAGTGCCGCGATTGGGGCATTGGGTGACCTTGAAGCCATATTGCGTGGCGACACTGGAACTTGGGTATGCCCAGACGCTGACTAACCTGCAATTCCCTTAGGCTGCTGCTGTGTGATGCAGTGAATATTGCCTCCGCCCAAAAGGATCTCGCGGGCTGGAACCATAACAATTTCGTGCAGGGGGAACGCTGTTGCTAGACTGGCTTTAGCGGCACAATCGCGAACGGGATCGAGAGCGGGAACAATGACTGCGCCGTTGCAGATATAGAAATTGACGTAGGATCCCGCCAACCGCCCGCCGGCCCTGCGCGGTTCCGTCCCCTCCATATGATCGACACCTTGGGCTTCTTGATGCGTCATAAAAAGCGGGCCGGGCTGATGGAGCTTGAGGATTTCAAGCTCTCGACCATTGGCGTCACGCGCTTTGGACAATCTTTTATAGGCGTCCTGACTAATGGCATATTCTGGATCACTTGTATCATCCGTCCACGTCAGGGCGACTTTTCCTGGTGCCACAAAGCGCGCCAGATTATCGGCATGGCCATCGGTTTCATCTTGATAAACACCCCGATCAAGCCAGATGATCGCCTCCACGCCTAGGTAATTCTTAAGCGCCGTTTCAATCTCTCCGCGCGTCAGATCGGGATTGCGGTTCTTATTGAGTAGGCATTGCCTGGTTGTGATCAACGTACCCTGCCCGTCAACTTCGATCGAGCCGCCTTCGAGAATGATGGGCGGCGCATAACGGACCGCGCGCTCCATTTCCAACACCTTTTCACCAACCAAATCGTCTTGATCCCACGGTTTATAAAGCCCTTCGGTCTCGCCACCCCACGCGTTGAACCTCCAATCCACGCCGCGAGTATGATTGTGGCCATTAGTTAGAAACGTAGGGCCACAATCGCGGATCCAGCTGTCGTTGCTGGTCATTTCCACAACCCGCACGCGCGCCGGTAACAAAGACCGCGCCGCCAGATATTGTGCTGGCGAAACGCACATGGTGACGGGTTCATGGGCCGCAATGGCTTTCGCTACATCGGCAAAAGCGGCTTGTGCCGGGCCTGCATCATTACGCCAATTATCGGTCCGCTCAGGCCATAGCATCCACGTGCCTGCATGAGGGCTCCATTCGGCGGGCATGAAGAATCCATCGTGCTTTGGATTTGATGTCAAAGTACGCGTCATGACTCTTTTGCCTTGTGCGACGTAATAACGAACTCACCAATCACAACGGTAATGGCAACGCCGATCAGGATCGGTCCGGTCTTAGCCCATTCTACGGCTTGGCCCGGCACGAAGACGAATAGTACGATGGCTTGAAGGATGAATAGGCCACAGATCGTCGCCAGCAGGGTCACAAAGCCAATGCCGCCTGGCACCCGATAGGGCCGCAAGGTATCTGGATCGGCCTTGCGCAATTTCACAAAGGCGGGAAACAAACCAAGATAGGGCATCAAAAAGATGATGGAGCTAAATGCAAATAGCGTCCAAAATAAATCCTCGGCCGATCCGGCGATAAAGCCATAGAGCAGGATGACCGCCGTCGAAACGAGACCTGTGAGAACATAAGCGCCAATTGGGGTTTGGTTGGAGGCGCGCAAGCGCCCAAACACGGCTGGCAGTTCGTTGTCTTGGGCAGCGGCAAGGGCGGTGCGGTTAGCCCCCATTGACCACGTGACCAAATTGGCAATGATCGAAAAGATCGCCCCAACACCAACAATCATCACTAAGGTGTCAGCCATCGGCCAGCTAGCAAACAAGGCCTTGATCGTATCCAACAATCCCTCAATCAAGCCGATGTCCTTGATTGGCAGCGCTACAAGTATCCCAAATGTGGCCAGCACGTAGAAGATCGAGATCAGCACCCCTGCGGTGATTACAGCGATGGGCACATCGCGGGCGGGGTTTTTGATCTCGTCACCTGCACCACTCATCAGTTCAAAGCCCAAGAAACTATAGACAATGACGGGCAAGAACGCGAGGCCGCTATCAAAGCGCGGAATCAAGTTTGGCCATGATAAATCATTGGCTGGGCCATGCATCAATAGTGCAGAAATGCCCGCCACACCGATTAACAACATGATCGCAACTTTGATCGCTGCCCCCAAATTTGGAATCCATTTGGCAGCAGACAAGTTCGTGATGCCGATCAGAACTGTCAGCCATGTTGCACCTATGGCTATAGCAATTTGGGTCCACAAACCAAGACTTGGCGCAAACAATTGCGTTGCCATGCCCGCCATTAAGATAAAGCCCGACGGCATCCACAAAGCCACATTGACCCAATAATACCAAACCGTACGCGCCGCCCAGCGGTCCCCATAAGCCCGCCGAATCCAGTCTTGAATACCCCCTTCGCCGGGGTAAGTGGAGCCAAGTTCGGCGGTGACCAAGCCATAAGGGATGAAGAATAGGATCAAAGTCACAAACCACCACGACAGTGATGCCGTCCCAATAGCAGCTGATGCAGCCAATGTGTCGACAACTAATATGGCGCACACCGTGAATAAGGTGATGTCGAACAAGCCTAAGACCCGCTTGAACGGGGGGGGCTGGGTTACATTTTGCTCGCTCATGACATATCTCCTGCTAGGATGGGTTGGGATAAGAATGCGGCGATCTGCCCAGCGTGCCATTCTTTTTGTTCGGGTTCTGGCCGCTTGAGACGGGGAGCTATGAAGGTCACCAGAATGGCCTTTTCCATGTGCAGGCGGTTTTCGGACTGGTCGTAAATAATGGATCTGTGATGATCGAGCACGCCGTCGGTTGCCTCGACCCCGCGTGAAGCAGGCAGGCAGTGCATCATTTTTGCGTGGCTTGGTGCCTTGGCAAATAGGGCCTCATTGACTTGGTAATCTGGCATGAAAGCGGCTTGGCGGTCAGGAATTTCAGCTTCTTGACCAACCCACCACCATAAATCTGTATACACAAAGTCCGCGTCACTAATGGCCGTTTTGGGGTCATCAGAAATGGTCATTGTGCCGCCGGATAAGGCACAATTTGCCTTTGCAATATCTTGCCAAGCCTTTGGGCTTTGATAGCGTTTTGGTGCGCAATGGGTGAAGTGCATCCCAAGCTGGGTGCAAATCATCAAAAGTGATGAGCACACATTGGTCGCGTCGCCAATAAAAGTGACTTTCAAGTCTTCAAGCCGCTTCTCTGCGGGCTTGTGCTCAATCATGGTCATCACGTCACACAGGACTTGGGTGGGGTGATTATAGTCGGTAAGGCCATTGATCACAGCTACCGTTGCGTGTTGTGCCAGCGCCATAACAGTTTCATGCTTTAGGGTGCGCGCTTCTATGGCATCGACCATGCGCGAAATGACTTTAGAGGTGTCCTTAATGTTTTCCCGTACACCGAGGTGAATTTCCCCTGGCTTGAGATAGATCGCATGCCCACCCAATTTGGTCATTGCGACTTCAAAGGAAATCCTTGTCCGCGTTGAGGGTTCTTCAAAGATCATGCCCAAGGATGCCCCAGCCAATAGGGGTGGCAAGCAGCGTTGGCGATCGGCCTCTTTGAGAAGCTTGGCCAGCTCAATCATAGCCAAAAGCTCAGGCTTAGAGAAATCCTGTGTGTCCAAAAAGTGCCGCATCGCCAAAATCCCCGAGTCTGAGAGCCTCAGTATGGGCGAACGCAAGTGGAGAGGTTTTGACGATGGTCAAGCAGGGCTGCCTTGAACTGCTATAGGGCTGCCTCATCAAAAAGGAGCACACCATGACAAAGATATGCATAATCCAAGGCCACCCAGATAACGGTAAGGAACACTTCTGCCACGCACTGGCGAAAACCTATAAAGATGGCGCATTGGCGCATCGCCATGAAGTCCACACGATTGATATCGCTAGCCTAAAGTTTGATCTGCTGCGTGATCCGGCTGATATGGCCGTAATCCCAAGCGGGGATATTCATACCGCCCAAATGAAGATCAAAATGGCCGACCATTTGGTCATTATCTATCCACTTTGGCTGGGAACAATGCCCGCAATCGTCAAAGCCTTCTTTGAGCGCCTGGCGTGTGGTGAGTTTATGGTCGCCCAGCAATAAGAGGGTTGGCCGATCCAAAAGCTAAAAGGACGATCCGCACGGGTTGTTGTGACAATGGGCATGCCAGCGCTGGCGTACAAACTAATTTATGGCGCAAATGGCGTGCGGAACTTCGAAAGTATGATTTTGGGCATGTCTGGCATCGGCCCTATCAAAGAAACGTTGATTGGCGCAGTCGAAGGCCCTGAAAAAGCGCGCAAGGCGTGGCTCAAGAAAATGGAAAAATGGGGTGGCGCGGCGACTTGATGCCACAAAGATAATGGGAGGCTGAAAATATCAGCCTCCCATTATTCGCCTCAAACCGTGGCCAAAGTTATCGTGCCAGTAACATCGGAATATCCATATTTTTCAACATGGTCTTGGTAACCCCACCAAACACCGCCTCCAGCGTGCGTGAATGGGAATAGGCACCCAGCACCATCCAAGCTGCATGAAGGGCCGTTGCTTCAACCTGCAAACGATCGGCAATGAATCCACCAGTCTCTGTATCTTCACGCAATTCAGCATCAATTCCATGGCGTGATAGATATTGAAGAGCATCAGTAGAGGGAAAGTCGCCTTTGCCCGACTTACCCACAGACACGAGTGTTACAGACGCGCTAAGTTTCAACAAAGGTATAGCCGCGCGTAGGGCATTGGCCGCTTCAAAACTGCCATTCCATGCAACCATAGCGCGTCCGGTTGGATCAAAGCTGGTCAGCTTGGTGGGAACCACCATTATCGGCGTGCGCGAAGCCATCAATATGCTCTCAAAGCCGGGAAAGAGCGGATCTGGCTGACTGCAAACAATCAAATCAGCCAAAGATCCAAGCCGCAGCGCATTGCCAACATGATCGGCATTGAGATTGATGAAATCCCAAGGCACATCTTCGCGCGACAGACGCTTTTCAACGCGCTCTTTGCCTTCACGGGCAAACACTTCCAAATCGTTCAAATAGCTGGTGGCATATATCGGGCCAGCAAAGGAAGGATAGGCTTCATACATTGTCATGTCGACAACCTGCAAAGCAGTCAAATGAGCGCCAGATGTGCGCACAATAGCCAAAGCTGCATCAAGGCGGGCATTAAAACCTGATTCGGGGCTGACGAGTATAAGGATCGATTTCATAGATTTGTTCCTCTTGGGAAGTGTGGTGTGATGGTTGTGTTTAGACTGAATCAGGCCCTGAACCGTTGCGGACAACCTCCACCTTTACTTTTGTGACAAAGGCGGCGATGGCACCGATGATGGCTAGAGCCGGTGCAGCCAGTACGACGGCACCCCCGGCGATGGCCCCCAATGTCAAAGGCACTTCCAGCACCAGATCGCCATCAGGCTCAGTAATGCGAACTTTGCTGATTTGGCCCTCAGCCGCCAATTTCTTGATTTTAGCAACCAATTGCTCGCCGGATACTTCGATTTGTTCGCTCCACGTTGGTTTAGAGCGGGTCTCAGTGGTAGATTCAACTGGTGTGGATTGAGTAGTTGCTTCTGTCATGGGAGAATTCCTTTTGGTCAAACAAACTGTCTGTAGGTTTGAACATAAGCGCTCCAGCAAAATGCCGATTTGACCATAGTCAACTTCCAAAACTATCTTTGATTTGGCGTCGCAGCACCGTCGCGATATTCATAATCTGCAAGGCTATTGCGATGTTTAAGGACATCTTCGCGCAGGATATGAAGCGCACGAACCGGCTCCTCAAATAGGGGACTATGGGCAGAGTGGTAAAATCTGTAATGTCCTTTCAAGGGGGCCTTTAGCTTGGCGAAGTATTTTTCGGAAAGCTGGTGGTTAGCCGTATAATCATGATGACCCGTGAAAAAATAAACGGGAAGGTCAAAATGGTCGACGAGGACAGCTAGATCGGTCTGCAAAACCTTGTCCTGTTGATTGTCGCTGGGAAGTGACCCGGTATTTTCATCGAGAATTGACCCGGGCTAAGTTATGTCCCGCGTTGCGGGTGTTGGGTCAAGAGATTGGTTTTTCCTTTCTGACTTTAGGTGCAGTGGTGTTTGTTTTGGCAC
>JAPZTJ010000027.1 GCA_027532555.1 Aquidulcibacter sp. | reverse complement strand
TTAGGTCTCGCAACCCAATCCTAAACCAGAATGATCAATGACCAACCGCCAATCCCCCCGCTCCGCCAGCTATGTGACGAGCGCCGCGCAGGGGGATTAGCTGTCACCGCGTGTTACACCACCAAATGGGACGTGATCGCCGTGATTAGCGTGAACATGTTTGCTTCATCATTAGCCATGAATGAACTCTTGGCTCGACTACACCCATTTCGAGAAGAACCGAACTCAGAGTTTGCTTCTGTAACTTTTAGTCTTGCTAGCATGGAACTACTTTCTGAAAAAGACGAAGGAACCTGTGTGGTCTTCGGAGCCTGTGTTGGTCATGGTGATGTGAGGCCGTTACTAGGGCAGATGGAACTCGCGGAGACAATAAAATGATTGATCGTTTGCTTGGTTTTTTCTCGTGGCTATTTTCAAAGCTTGCATTTTGGAACAAACCAAAACCTTACACTACGATTTTTGTCGAAGATTGCTTACCAGATAATTTGAAACCAAAAGCGCTTTATGTTGTTCATGAGCATGGTACTTTTGAGCAAGCTGCAATGCTCTGTCCGTGCACCTGTGGGCAAATCCTTCACATGAATTTGCTGCAAGATGAACGTCCGTGTTGGAAGGTTACGCACCATAGCGATGGAACGGCAAGCTTGCATCCGTCTGTTTGGCGACAAAAAGGATGCAAGTCACATTTTTGGTTTCGTAACGGTCAGGTAATCTGGAGCGCTGAGCGATAGGTGTTAACCCAGCCCCCTAGTGAAGCTGGCACCTGATCTGGGGTGAGTTATAGCAAAGCCACCCTTGAGTGGCGGCTTGACGGGGTCGCTGACTGTTGAGGCAACTTCAATTACAGACCGTCAACCTTTGCGCTCGCTAAGACCACTAATCGGTAATGCCTCAATCGATAACCTTTCCGCTATGCAATTGATCCTCATTTCCCGCCAGAAACTTCAAGGAACAAGCGAACCAGGTCAGCATTCACGTAATAATTGCTGCGGCCGGCCCGATGCTTGTTCACAAATCCAGCATCGGCCAACTGATCGAGATATTTTGCCGCCGTTTGTCGGGAGACTTTGATGTCGTTGATGACAAACTCAATGCGGGTGTATGGGTGGCGGAAGAGGTTGTTCAGCAAGTCTTGCGAATAAAGGTGGGGCAGTTCGGTTCGCATGCGGTTTTTCACGCTCGCCATTTGGGTCCGTATGCCCTCCAAAAGCTCAAGCGTCGTGGTTGCGGTCTCAGCAACGGCATTCAGCATATAGAGGATCCAGTCTTCCCAAGCGCCATCGGTGCGAACGGCTTGCAATAGGCGATAGTAATCAGCCTTCGTCCGGGTGATATGGCGTGACAAATAGAGGATTGGGATATCAAGTAGGCCGGATCGAGTGAGATAAAGGACGTTCAAGATACGGCCAATACGCCCATTTCCATCTGGAAACGGGTGGATACTCTCAAACTGATGGTGAATGAGTGCCATCTTGATCAGGGGATCGATCTCGGGATCTTGTTCGAGATTGATAAAGCTTTCTAGGTTTGTCATTTGCGCGGCAATGTCACGCGCGTCTTGGGGCGGAACATAGACAATTTCGCCGGTCGCATCGTTTCTCAAGGCGGTTCCCGGTGTGTCTCTAAAGCCTCCGGCATGGCCCTTTAGAAGTTGAAACATCGCAATCAGGGTTCGGTTGGTGATCAATCCATCCGACTGACGAAGGTGATCAAAGCCAAGCTTTAAAGCATCGCGGTAAAGTGCGACCTCTTTGGCCGCTGGCGAGTTGGGACCATCAATCTGCAGATCGGCTTGAAATAGCTCATCCTGTGTCGTGACGATGTTTTCGATTTCCGAACTCGCTTTTGCCTCTTGAAGGGCGAGCGTATCGATCAAAATCCCTTGGTTTGGGAGGGTTGCGGCGCGGCCTTTCAGCTCCGCCAAAGCGCGGTTTGCTTTGGCTAGCGCTTTAAGCACAGGCTTTGTTTCGAGCTCGATTGCGGGCGGTAGCTCTGGAATCAAGTATGTAGGCTTTAACATGTCACTCCCGATATGTTAAAAATTCTTGGAAAACTTAACACGTTTTCCGGATATGTCCAATAAACAGCTTTGGCTTAACATAAGCGGGCGGGGGGCGTGGCTCATAAAATGGTGCCCTTCTTTCGGCTTATGCTGTTGGCGTGCACCCAAACAACAAGTTCGTGCCGTCAAAACTACTGAGCATTGGCCAACACAAAACTTGGACGGATATACGGGCGGTCTAAGCTTCAGAGCCAGCTTGAAACAAACTTCCTTGAACCCAAGGCTGATCATCATTAGCGGGCTCGTAGCGTGATCCACCATCTGGTCCACTAGAGGGCAGTAGCTCAACAGTCCAAATTGCTAAGGCAGCGCGCTTTTCTTCCAGATATCGATAACGATTGTAGACCGCTCGCACGCCGCCAATGCGGTGACCAAGTACGCGTTCAATCAAGATCTCGTCGACGCTCAAGCGGGCCATGTGGGTCGCCACGGTTCGCCGAAGGTCATGCAGAGTCCAATGGTCCATCACGCGTCCAAGGCGCTTTTGACTGTCGTCTTTTAACTTTTTCAAAGCAGATGGCGTCACCGTGTAAAATGGACGATATCCATTTGTTGAAGTGATCAGGAAGTCA
>JAPZTJ010000010.1 GCA_027532555.1 Aquidulcibacter sp. | reverse complement strand
TTTGCTAGATGGTGCAGAACTGACAGTGGATGCAGCTTGGCGAGAAACCTCGGTGCAAGATCCGTTCAATGGCGCGACGCGGCAATTACAAAATGCCGAGTTCGCCGGTACGACGATCAACTATCGTCAAATCATCAACCCACGCGTCAGCTATGGCGCGGCAGTCAGATATGACCCGCCCTATCGATTTTTCCGCAGCCAGTCGAAAAGCGAGTTCAAAAGTGGGCCGGACTTTTCGATCTTTGCCGAATGGGCCGTAGGATCAGCGAGCAAGATGCGCATCGAGGTCAACGAGTTGTTCGGCCGCCGCGTTGATCGCGAACTGACCCGCTATATGGGACTGCGCGGCATTGCACCAATCAGTAGCGCCGAGTTTCGCGATCGCACCAGCAGCCCAATTTTCGCGCTTCAAATCGAGAAAACCTTCTAACCGACCAATCCATAACATGCCCCTGGGTTAGGGGGAGCCGTTCGCGTAGGCTGCTCTGCCACCTGAAATTTGGACCATTGGGAATTAGAGCTTTGCCGTAACTCACCGTTGCACGATTTCAGGGAGCCACGCCCAAACGGTTTACCCGGTCTGAGCCTTCAGTTCCAACCGTGCAATCGTCTCCGCATGGACTTCATCTGGGCCGTCAGCAATTCGGAGAATCCGCGCGCCCGTAAAGGCATAGGCGAGGAAGTGATCATCGCAAAGGCCGGCACCGCCGAAAACTTGGATCGCCCGATCAATGACAGTCTGGGCCATTTGTGGCACGGCCAGTTTGATCATAGCAATATCCTTGCGTGCACCCTTGGCCCCTACCTGATCGATCCGCAGTGCAGCTTGCAAAACAAGCAACCGTGCCTGATCAATCTCGATACGTGATTGCGCGATCCAACGACGGACCACGCCGTGATCACCAATAGCGCGATCAAAAGTGCGTCTAGACGAAGCCCGGGCACACATAGCCTCCAGAGCTCGAGACGCAAGTCCAATTAGGCGCATGCAATGATGAATTCGTCCAGGTCCAAGACGACCTTGAGAAATCTCGAACCCACGCCCCTCGCCAAGTAGGATGTTTTCCAAAGGCACCTTTACATTATCAAAGACCAATTCAGCATGTCCATGTGATGGTTCGTCAAACCCGAAGGTTCTAAGAGGACGCATAATCTTGACACCGGGTGTGTTCAGAGAAACGATAATCATAGACTGCTGTCGGTGCTTTGGTCCAAAGGGATCAGTTTTCCCCATCAAGATCGCGAATTCACACCGTGGATTGAGAGCGCCGGTTATCCACCACTTTCGGCCGTTAATGACATAATGGTCGTCTTCACGACTGATTTGAGTCTCAATATTTGTGGCATCTGAAGAAGCGACTTGTGGTTCAGTCATAGCAAAACAGGATCTGATCTTAGCATCAGCGAGCGGGCGGAGCCAGCGATCCTTTTGGGTGGGCGTCCCGTACTTCTCAAGAACCTCCATGTTACCCGTATCTGGAGCGTTGCAGTTAAAGACCTCGCTTGCCCACACAATCCGGCCCATTTCCTCAGCAATTGGTGCATAATCTAGGTTGCTCAGCGGCGGTCCCGGGTGGAGTTCGGGCAAAAACATATTCCAAAGCCCCATTTTGCGAGCTTTGGCCTTTAGCTCATCAAGAATCGGTGGCGTTAGCCAGGGTGTACGAGCATCCTTTACCTGCTCATCAAATATTGCTTCGGCAGGCACGACATGTTTGCGCATGAAGGTCTTCACCTTTGCTAGCGTCTCAATTCCATGGCTCGAGAATGGAAATAGGCTAGAGGCTTGATCATTGTTCATGAAATGAAATCCTTCCACATTGAAACACCTGCACTACCTGTTTCGCCGGCCAAGCCGGTGGCTTCATAGATTTGGCCCAGTCTTGATAGCGTTGTTGTAAGTCTGCTACCTCAGATCGCCTTTCAAAGGTCAGGCTTCTGGTTTCGCGAGGATCTGAGGCTAGGTCGAAGAGCCAAGGAAAGGCACCTTGGCGAGTATTTGAGAGGAGCTTAAGGTCCCCTGAAAGCACCGCATATTCCGACCCGGTGCGCCAGAAAAGTGTCTCGTGGACTGCCTCAGCTAACCGCGCGGGCACCATAAGCGGTGTGAGGTCTCTTCCATCAAAAGCATTTGCTGCTTCGATTTTTGCGGCAGCCAATATCGTTGGAGCAAGATCAAGCTGAGAGACATTGCGGCTATCATTTGTTCCACTTGGCCAACGCCGCGGCCAGCTAACAATTAGAGGGACCCTTGCACCGCCTTCAAAGTAGCTCAGTTTTCCCCCGGCAAGCGTTTCACAGTCAGAGACACCCATGTAGGTTGCCGCTCCATTATCAGCTGTGAAAATGATGAGTGTGTCTTCGGCCGCGCCGGAAGCTTCCACCGCATTAAGTACAATTCCTACACTGCGATCGAGAGAGGAAATCATCGCTGCATAGGTGCGCTCAAGTGGGTCCTTGATGTGTGAGAAGCGGGAAACGTCCGTTTCGAGTGCCTGGTATGGCGAGTGGGGTGCCAAATGCGCGAGGTACAGGAAGTAGGGCTCTGTTCCGGAAGATCGGATAAACTCAACCGCCTTGTGTGTTAACAGATCGGTCAGGTAACTTGCCTCATCATTCTCGATCTTTGGAGGATTGGCGTCATCCGCAAAGTCGGAAAAGAGCTTGATCCAATCTGCATTTCTGGCGAAGCTTCGCTTGCCAACATAGGGCGCTGTTACACTGATAAGGCCTTCCGATTTCTCATCGGCGTAAGCGGTCTCGCCAGAAAGAAATCCGAAGAATTGATCAAATCCACGAGATGTTGGAATGCGATCCTTCGTTGAACCCAAATGCCACTTACCGATCATTGCGGTGCGATAGCCTCCAGTTTGGAGATCTTGAGCGAAGACCCGTTGGCTAGCGGCAAGTCCGTGCCCCCCACCATCGGGTCCTTCCGGTGTCAGAAACTCAAATCCGTGGCGCTGTTGATATTGCCCCGTCATCAAAGCCGCGCGGGATGGGCTGCAAACTGATGCTGTTGAATAGCCGCGCTTGAATGTGACTCCACGCTTGGCCAACCGGTCTAAATTAGGGGTGGGAATGCTTTTTGGGGACCGGCCATAAGTGGACAAATCCAATTGCGAAAGATCATCAGCGACTATGAGGATTATGTTTGGCTTGCGAGATGATTGGGTCTCCGGCGCGGCACCAAGCTTGATTTGTTGGCTTGCGCAACCGGAAGCAAAGAGGATGCAAGCGATAGCGGCGATAGTTTTTCGAATTCCCATGAAGTACCCCAGCTTTGACCATCCACTTGACATAATATGATGACATATGCAACATAGATTGTCGACACTTTACCGTTACGCTGTCGTTAGGGGCGAGGTTATTCAGCATTGGTAACAGCCGTAGCTCCCAGTTCTCAGCTGGGAATTTCGCAAAGGAATTAGTGGAAAGAAGACTATGCCGTTCTTGAAGCCTTTTGGCTGGCCTTGTTTTCGCGGGGGCGCTGGCGGTTTGACTTGCGGTTGGCCGGAGCCCCATCGATCGGAACCGTTCACATCGGCCGGCAGACTGTCCTTCGACCGAAGAATATCTCCTGAACTCATAACCGGATGAATCGTCATGATTTTTAACTTCGACTCAACCCGTCGGCACCATGCATATGCAAGAGAGTGGACCAGGAAAACGATCAAATCTTTACGGGTCGCATTGGGAATTGCATGCACATTTGGAATTACGCTATCGCTATCGGCTTGTCGGTCTCAAGCGGTTGGTGATGAATTGCCACAGACGACTTTGGCAATGTCGGCGGCCATGTCAAAGTCCTCGGGCAAGCCCAATATAATTGTTATCGTCGCCGATGATCTTGGGTACGGCGACATCGGTGCAAACGGGGGTCGGATCCCAACTCCAAACATAGATGCCCTCGCGACTTCGGGTGTCCGTATGACACATGGCTATGCCACGGCAGCAGTTTGCGCACCTTCACGGGCAGGACTCATGATCGGTCGTCAGCAAACCCGGTTCGGTTTTGAGTTTAATCCAGCGGGTCGCGATACTCAGCGTGGCATGTCGCTTCAAGAAACCACGATCGCCCAAACTCTAAAGGGCGCTGGTTACCGAACAGGCATTGTGGGAAAATGGCACTTGGGCCAAACAGAAGGTTATACCCCGCTCGATCGCGGCTTTGATAGTTTTTACGGGGTTCTTGGGGGAGCAACGCCTTATTTGACCGCGATTGGGCCAAACGACCTCCATGTTGAGACAGCCGAAGACAAACTCATTACACGCGATCGCTTACCAATTTTCGATGGCCGAACCCGTGTGGAGCCCGATGCCTATGTAACGGACGTCTTCACTGACAAGGCCATTGAGTTTGTAGATCGTCGTTCCGAGAAGCCATTTTTCCTATATCTGGCATATACTGCACCGCATACACCGCTGCAGGCACCGGCGCATTATTTATCGCGGGTCGGCGAGAAGCCTACAAATTACCATCGGGTGTATGCAGCGATGCTTACTGCAATGGATGATGGGATTGGGAAATTAGTTCGGCACCTGAAGACAACTGGTACCTATGACAATACATTGATTGTCTTTTTGAGTGACAACGGTTGCCCAAGCTATATTGGCGGTGCTTGCTCCAATGCGCCACTCCAAGCTTGGAAGGGCTACCCTTGGGATGGGGGCATTAGGGTGCCTTTTCTTGTATCCTGGCCACGATCAATAGCTCCAGGTGTCTACTCTAATCCTGTCAGCGCATTGGATATTGCCGCAACTGCTGCGGCTGCAGCCGGCGTTGCCCATCCGGGCGCAGAGGGGCGTAACCTCGTTAGTCTGGTTCTGGATCCTGCGGCGCATTCAAGTCGGGCACTATTCTGGCGCATGGGACCCACTCGAATCGTCCGCGAAGGACGTTGGAAATTGGTGGTTGTTAATCGTTCGGCACCGGTTGGCGGTGCACCGGCCAATCGGGCGACTGACGATCTCTCCAGATCGATGAGGCCTGACGGGGTGCCGGCCGTCGTGTCTGCGCTAGGACAATGGACGCTTCTCTACGATCTGGAGGTCGACCCCGGTGAAAAGTTCAATCTGGCGGAACGTCATCCCGAAAAGGTCAAGGAACTTCTACAAAAGTGGGATCAGTGGAATGCGGGGAACATTGAGCCTCAATGGACAAGTCGACGAGGTGTGGCCGCTGAAGTCGAAAATATGTGGGTAGAGATGTTCAATTGAGCGATGGCGATGAATATGAAACTCCTCTCCCGTCGAAGTGCCGTTGGAGGGCTCCTTGTGGTTGGAGCATGCAGGTCCATTCGGCGGCAAGTCTTGGAAGAGAGAACCCTCGTCAATGGCCGTAATGGCGTCATTGAGGTACTTGTCGTTGGCCCCAGTGACGCTCCGGCAATTGTCATGATTCCCTCCCTTGGCCGCGGTGCCAGTGACTTCCGATTGCTTGCAAACGCAGTCGCAGATGCTGGATTTCGAGCGATATGTCCCGAGCCCCGCGGCTTTGGGAGGTCCGCGTCCTACTCAGCAGACGTGCGGCTCAACGATTTGGCAGATGATGTTGCTGATGTCATCGAGAGCAGCACTGACAAGCGACCGGTAATTGTCCTTGGTCACGCATTCGGCAATCGAGTTGCAAGAATGAGCGCAGCCCTTAGGCCAGATCTGGTGCAGGCTGTCATCCTGCTGGCAGCCGGCGGGAAGGTCGCGATGGCCCCGCATATAGAGCAATCTCTGCTGGCGTCATTCGATCTTTCCTTGCCCGAGGCAGAGCGCATGGGTCATGTTGCCCGAGCATTTTTCGCGCCTGGTAATGAGCCAACCGCTTGGCGGGATGGTTGGCGGCGTGACGTGGCCGAGGCACAAATAAACGCGAGCCAACGCACGTCCGTGGACAAATGGTGGGGGGCAGGACGGGCATCAATCCTCGTCGTGCAACCGTTACAGGACGTCCTGGCACCTCCAGAAAACGCAGATGCAGTGCGAGAAGCGGCACCAGGACGCGTTCAGATTGTCCAAATCGATCGCGCGGGCCACGCGCTCCTGCCCGAACAACCCGCTGCAGTTGCACGTGCAGTTATCGAATTCTCAAGTCAGATTTCTCAACCAAAAGCAAAGCTAGATCGGGACCATTAAGGTCTGAAGCGATGGATCAGGACAGCCAAAAACGGAGCATCTTGAAATGGAAAGCTTTAAATTTGTAAGATTTTTGAGACTGCTTAGAACAGATAGTCGGGGTTCGCTAGCAATTGCTTTTGCTCTTTTTGCCCTCAGCGGTTTGCTCCTAGTAGGCATGACAGTGGATTATACGGAAAAGTCAAAGTTGGAGACCAAGTTTCAATTGGCCGTCGATGCGGCGACTTTAGCTGCAGCCAGATTGGACGATGCGGATGGCGAACGGGTGCAGATTGCAGAGCGTCATTTTGCAGCGAACCTAACACCTGAAGAGAGTGCGATGGTGACAGGCAAAGAATTCAAGATGACCGCTGATAAGGCAAATATGGAAGGCCAAGCAGATCTGAGTATTCCGACGCGTTTTGCTTCACTTGTTGGAATATCCTACTTTACGTCGCGCGTGCAAGCTACTGCAGCTATTGCGCGACCGGAGATCCGGCAATTAGACATCGTGATGTGTATTGACGCGACAGGGTCAATGACGCCGACATTGAACGCCGTCAAGACCAATGCGCTTAATCTAGAGACGAACCTCAATGCCGAATTGGAAAAGCGCGGCATTAAGGCCTTTGATGCCATGCGCGTGCGAGTCATCTATTTCCGAGATTTCGGCGGACAAAACTTAACGGGAACTAACCCTGCATCATGGTTTGATGGCACTAAATGGATAACGATTAACTCTTCCCATCCTGACTACTGGAAGGCGGTTGGCGACAATCCACCGATGAAATCCTCCGCATTCTTTAATCTTCCCAATGACAGGACGAAGTTCAGCGATTATGTGAACCCCGAGAAGGCCAGTGGTGGTTGGGATCTGCCCGAATCGGGGCTAGAGTGTGTTAATGAATCGATGGATTCGGCTTGGGCGAAGGTAGGCGACCTTCCCGAGGGTGGCAGCAAGCCCCTACAGGCTGTCTATCCGGTAATAGCGGTCTGGACAGATATAACCGCACACAGGCCAAGTTACTCGGTGAGCTTGAAAAATCCTGACTATCCTTCGACCACGAAGATGCCCCGGACCTATGACGCGCTTCGTGCTAAATGGGATGATCCAAAAGTTATCGACCAAAACCGTAAGTTGCTAGTCTTCTTCGGAAACCCGAACATGACGGGTACGGATTTGGACGGTCAGGCTGACGGGTGGATTAAAATAAAGGACTGGCCCGGCTTCATGGTTGGTGGAACATTGACGGAAGGAAACTCCCAATTGGTATCAAAACTGGCAGACGCAATTTCAAGTAAAATTCTTATCCCAACTTTGGCAAAATAGCCGCCTTTCGACTAGCCCGACATTCACCGACCACTAATCCCATGGAACTGCTCGAGCGAAGCAATTTTTCGCGGCTTCGGCTTTAGACTCCAAAATTCCGGCTCCAACCACAGCATGATGCTGCCATCTACTCGCTCATCGAAACCGCAAAGCTCAACGCCATCAATCCCGAAGCATGGCTTGCCGACAACCTTCCCCGCATCGATGACTACCCCAACAAACGCCTCCACGAGCTGTTGCCGTGGAACTGGAAGCCCGACGTCGCGCCACAGCCCGCTTGATCGGTCAAGGCGTGTCAGACCGGACGCTTACCCTAATCGACCACTTGTGCGCGATTGGGGTCCGTCATAAAGCTGCCGGTAGGCACGCCATCGAGGTGAAACGTTGCAATTAATAGAGATACTAGGCTACGCAGCGTCGGCAGCCTCGGGCGGTGCATTCTTGCCGCAAGCAATCCGCGCGTTACGAACTCGCCAAACGCACGATCTGTCTTTGACTGCGGTAGCACTTGGAGCGGTTGGAACGGTGCTCTGGTCAGCATACGGGGTAGCAATTGGCAGCGGGCCTGTGACGATTTCCAACTTGATCGTTATGCCGTTTGCAATGGCGACACTGTACATGAAGCTCCGACTGGGTTGACTGTGACCGGGTCATTTTCAAACTTCAGCCAAAGTTTTGTTAACTTCAAACACGGCGGCGTCAACAAATAGGACTCTCACAATGAACGTGGGACCCTGCGGCCTTATGTCAACTTATGCTTTACGAAACCGCCTTAAGCGCTGGTGCGCTTTGCGGCCCTTCGGGCCAATAAATTTAAATGCTCCCGCCGCTTTGCAACACGATACGACAAAACCGCAGCAAGCTACCTCGGCTTTACTGATATCATCGTCGCAAGAAGCTGGTTCAAGAGTTTGTCAACTTGGCCTAACATCATAGCAAACTAGCATGCGAGTTTAGTTGCTTCGCTTGCCTACTGGCTGAGTGCGTCGATCCTCCAGGCGAGTTCGTGCCTGCTTCAGTTCCTGGGGCGAAAGATTCCCGTTTCGATCACTATCCATGATTGCAAATCCCTGCTCGCGAAAGCCAGCAGCAAGCCATTCAGCGCGGGAGATCATACCATCTTGGTTTGCATCAATGCCAGAAGCCGCAGCGCGGGCACGGTTGCTTTGCTCGCCTTGGATTTTCGAAGCAACTGGCATCGTGTTGTGCGGAACGGACATCCCTTTGTTCTCATTTGCTCCAATCACTGAGTGCGCTGGCACTGGCACTCGCTGCTTATCCTTAAAGAACGTCCACACGCGGTCAGCACCTTTAAAGGCCTGAATTGGGGTGTTTTCTTGGCGATTTGACTTGCTTCCTGGCCATCCGTGACCACCAGCTGAGTCTACAACCACAACTGTTTCAGCGCCTGCCGGGCCAGCAGAAAAAACTCGAGTGGTAACTGTCCCGACTTGCTCGACGACTGGTACTGACTTTGACCGATTAGCGGCCACCCAGAATGATACCGTCTCCTCAAGCGATTTATATGAGGCGGCCTGATTTCTTCTAACAAGTTCGTTGCGACTCAGGCCGCCTTCAATTGGAACTTCATTGTCTGAGCCGCCATTGATGAGTAAAATTGGAAGGGGGACGATTGGGCGGCTATCAAAGGAGAACATAGCTCCAACAATGGGAGCCACGGCCGCGAGCCGCTGCGGTCGCTGTGTTGCGTAGACCAAGGTCATCATCGCTCCATTCGAGCCACCAGTCATATAAATTCGAGCTGGGTCTGCTCGATACTGACTTATCAAGAGGTCAATCAACTTATCAAGGTAGGCAATATCATCGGCACCACCGACCTGCTTACGGAGCAGATATCCGGTGTTCCATGCATGTTGACGAGGAGCCCATTGGGTTCCCTCCGCATATACAACAGTGAAGCCTTCTGACCGCGCAACATCATCGAAACCGGTACGCAGACGCTGATTTTCGGCGCTGCCGTTTCCACCATGCAAAACAATTACAACTGGTCGAATCTCGCCTGCTGGTGCCTCATTGACGAGAATGGCGCGTCGCTCCGCTTCGCCTACCTTGAATGAAATATCCATGGCGGCCATTGTTTGCGCGGCAGCCGGGTTAATGACTGCCGCAATGAAGGTCACAATCAATGACAGGATGAGGGTAAGACGCATGGTTCTGTGCTCCGGAATAAAAGGTCGCTCATGCTTAACGATTAAGGCAGGCTAATCCGTCGAATTGAGTTTCATCAGTGATTTCTTTTGAAAAACCCGCATTGCTGACGACGGCTTTTCCGAGTGCCATAAGTGCTTAGCAAAAACTGTTGTACAGCTGCCGGTTAGGAATTAGTACTTGACACTCAGAGTTGCGCGCCAAGTTCGAGGTTCGTTCTGTTGAGCTTGAAAGCTCAGATTTCCCGGGGAGATGTTGAAATATTCCTCGTCGGTGATGTTTTTCCCACTAAAGGTAAAGCGCCAATTCTTGCTTTCGATCCCAATTGAGCCGTCGTAGAGCGTAACATCATCCATTAAATTGTTGTTGGCGGGATCCTCGAAGCCACCGAGCTCCAGGCGCTGGCTGAGCATCAACACAAGGTCTAGTTCCCCCACAAGCGGGCGACGATATTGGAGAGTGGATGCCGTGGTCCATTCGCGGAGCCGCTGGATTTTTTTGCCATCGATCGAGACGAGTGCGAGCGTACCGGAAGGATTGGTCTGGGTATTTGAGTAAACCGAGCCTCCATCATATTCACCATTAGCCCAGGAGAGACTCAATCGAGGCGATAGCACGCCTGCTCCCAATTGGATCCGACCCGAGACCTCGGCATCAATGCCATATTGTTGAGAGTCGCCAGCGGCCGCCAAGACACCAACGTTTCGCAATGTGTTGGTGGCACTGGTCCCGGCGAACACCGAGTAATTTACCAGCACATTCTGCTTTTGGTTTAAATACGCAGAAACATCATATCGAACAGCCCTCCCAAGGCGACCGCGGGTCCCGATTTCATAAGCCGTTACAAACTCCTCACCATAACTTAATGGTATTGCAATTGCGCTTACCCCATCTCCTATCTCGCCCAAATCGTTGTTGAACCCGCCCGCCCGAAAGCCAGTTCCAATCCTTCCAAAAAGAGTGCGGTTGTCAGCAAAGCGCCAGTTGAATGAAACACTGGGTGTCCACTTGCTAAATGTCTCAGAAGCAGAAATCGACCGCGTTAGTTGCTCGTTGACCGGTGTTGCCGGGTTGTCGAGGCGGAAAACGTTGGCGAGGCTGAAGTTTTTCTCGTCTTGGCTCCATCTAATGTCCGCACTTATCTGAAGTGTATCAAGTACCCGCCAAGTGCTTGCAGCATAGGCAGCGATAGAGGTGTCATCAACCCCTGAGTCCTCAAGCCGATAAGCGTTTCGGGCGGTAGTTTGAACTTGAGCAAGTGTGCAAGTCGGAGCAACCAGGCAAGCGGAGGGTAGGGTAGTTGGCACATCGGAAACGCCATCAAAACGGTCATTGCGCTGTGCATCAGAGAACCTAACAGTGTCAAAACTTGAGTCGACTTTATTGTATTCGAAGCCGACGACCCAAGTGAGCGCTGAGTCTGATCGTGACACCAAGCGAATATCTTGGGTCAAACGTTCGAACTCCTCGCTACCCAGCGCAACAGTCGGAACCACCCGTGCCAAATTGTTATTGCCAAAGACATCAACATCAGATTGCGTTGCTGCAATTCGCTTCCGATTAGCGGTCGTCGACTTCAACTCGGCAAATCCGAGGTCCCAGTTCCATTCCAAGGACTTCATTTGCGTTGAACGGTCAAAGAAGCTGGGC
The DNA here is from genome assembly GCA_027532555.1 of Aquidulcibacter sp. Taxonomy (GTDB): domain Bacteria; phylum Pseudomonadota; class Alphaproteobacteria; order Caulobacterales; family Aquidulcibacteraceae; genus Aquidulcibacter; species Aquidulcibacter rimovensis. The sequence goes on along the minus strand of JAPZTJ010000010.1, from coordinate 47,648 downwards.
GTGTCTACGGGCTTTAAAAATCTTCCAACTGAGAATCCCGTGGGTGCCCCAACAGGGTTGATCGGGGGATCGTTCTGAGGCAGCACTTGCCCGAATGCGATTACATTTGGTCCAAATTCGTCTGAACGCTCCAGCAGCAAGTTTACGTCGAAACTCTGGGAAATCCGCCAATTTGCTTGTGCACGCCATCCAGTCGTTTCTTCCTTATCGAGAAACTGCCCCGTGATCGAAGACTTATAGAAACCCTCTTGTTGGTCGGACACAAAGCCACCCACGCGCACTAGGAAAGTCTCGGCAAAAGGGACATTAGCTATCAACTCGGCCGTATGGCTTTGATTTGAACCAGTACTCACCTGAACTTCACCCTCAGCGTCAGTGCTCGGTCTCTGCGAAACTATCTCCACTGCGCCGCCGAGAGCATTGCGTCCATAAAAGGAGCCTTGTGGTCCACGAAGTACGGTAACTGAGCCGACGTCGAAGAAGTCAATTGGCACAAAATTGCGACCGCCAGCATTGCCACCAGCAATGAAGGTTCCATTGCGATAAAGGCCAACGCCAGTTTCAGCATTATTCTGTCGGGCGGCGCCTTCGCCACGAATCAGAAATTCGTCATTAAACCCCGATCCGTTATCGATCACGTAGGCTCCAGGTGTAATACGGGTCAGATCCTTGCCAGATGCAACGTCCATGGCCTTCATATAGGCCTGATCGAAGACAGACAGCGAGGCTGGCACGTCATCGCGACGCTCAGCACGTTTCCGCGCGGTCACAATGACCTCCTCCACGACCTGTAACTGGGGATCTTGGGCTGAACGAGCTGCGGCTATTGGCGCTGCCTGCTGAGGCGCTGACTGTGCGAAAGCCGGAGTAGTAGTCCATCCGGAAATACAAACTGATGCCAAAAGCCCGAGACGATAGGCGGCCATGCGCTCCTCCTTAAGTTCGATTTTTATTTGTTACAAATTAGTCTCACATATCTTGAACAGTCAAGCGAAATGTATAAAATGTCAGTTTACAGGAGAAAAAAGTGGTCCAAGCTCCAGATTTCGCGACAGCTCTCGTCTCCCATAGACGCAGGGGTCGGCCGCCACGCGAAGAAGCCGCTACCCGCAGACAAGCACGGGTTGATGAACTTGCGCGAGCTGCAGCCATTGTCCTGGCGCAACAGGGCGTGCGTGGAACGACTATGGATACGCTGGCTGTAGCGCTGGGAATCCCCAAGCAAGTGCTTTACCGGCACTTTTCGTCCAAAGACGAGCTTATTCACACGATCCTGCAACGTCTGTCTGCGCTTTGGCGTGAGTTACAGAGCAGACCATGGAAAGGCCTTGGACGAAACTTGCGAGAGGTAATCGCGTTGGCGCGAGCAAATCCAAATGAGCTTAAGATCCTTGTGCGACATTGCGCGAGTGACCCAGAGTTGCGCCATTATTTTGATGCTTTGCATTCAGGAATTGTCAAAAAAACGGACGACTTGTTGGCCGAGACAAACCCTCGGCTCGCTCAGGATACTATGCTTCGCGGCTTATGCGCCCATGCGGTAGCCGGTTTCCTGATCGATGGCGTCGTTTGGTGGATTGAACACGGCGAAGCGGAACGAGACGAGAGTTTTCTTGCCTGGGCTAAGCAGTCGCTAGCTTCGCTTTATGATCGCTGGATGATCATTGCATAAGACCCAACCGTTAACCAGAAATACGGTTAAGTGGTCAAAAGCCCACCCAAAGCCAAAGTCTCATATCAACATGTTGGCATTCGCGTATGCTGATCTTCTAGAGACAACAGCTGCATCCTGATCAAATAGCCGCGAGAGCAATCCCTGATTGCACATCTTCTTGCCCCAGCTTTTAAAGTCGTTCCTACTATTTCTTGGCCCCCAATTTATTTGACAATGTGATGCTTCCCGAAAGAGGGGCAAATGTTTATTTGCCCTATCAGGAGGTATGGTGCAGGTATTGCTGCGAGGTTATTTCGAGCTTAATGGAAACGCAGCCCGGCGCGGCATTATGTTGGGGTCATTCCGCGCCGCTGATCTCCTTCAACTGATCATGACCGCTATGGCCCGAAGAGCCGTCCCAAGAATTCTTCATCTTTAAACCGATTGTCATTCGCCGGCCCGTTGCGAATAATCGTCAACCCGCGCGATGGTATAATGTATAGGCGCTGGCCATAGGCACCAGCGGCCCAGACTAAATCATCGGGCACGCGACCATCATCAATGATGGGTTTAATCTGCCGATAGAATTGCTCCTTGTTATTTGAGTCTATCGTTGCAGCAAGTTGGGCTGGAACAGACTCCTTTAGCCACCAGTAAAATCCATAAGCAGGATGTGCCTTTGAACCTTGAAATACTTGATCGAATAATGAGGTTTCCAAAAGTGGGCTCCCATTCCATTCGCGGCTAGTTGTCAGCCGGACGAACTCGCCAAACTTTGCCCAATCTCGTGCGGTAGCATATGCGCCACCCGATAACTGGGGATTGCCATCTGAGAAATTGCTGGCCCAGCGCACGGAGGTCATTCCAAGCGGACTGAATAATTTCCTACTGAAGTAATCCTCTACTTTTTCTGCTGGAAGCAAACGCTGCATGGCAAGCCCAAGAATATTCGGATCCCCGCTGTAGATAAAGACGTTGCCGGGGTTATTAATCGCTTGGGCATTGAGATAGCTACTCCAGCCAGGTAAATCATTGAACTCTTGAAGACCACTTGCCATGGTCAGCAGATGCCGAAAAGTGATTCTAGACCGAACCGGGTCGCTCTTCCATTCTGTAATTGCTCGACTTGCCACGGGCTCATCTAGGTTAAAAAGACCATCAGAGGCTGCAATAGCACCCACCATCCCTGTGAAGCCTTTGGTGGCGCTTGCCAAGAGTTGCGCACGTTCAGGCGCGCCGCCATTGGCATAAGCCTCATCTAGTATCTTTCCGTTATGCATAATGAGGAACGTTTGCCCGCCAACACTGGAGCTATAATCCCGCGCTGCTGCGATTGCTGTACTCGTCGGCACAGTACCAGAAGCAAGAGCTTTATTGAAGAAGGACCATGCTATCTCGGCAAATTCAACATCCCTGTTCTGGATACCACTTGTAGGGTTGGTCGGGATTAAGACAGCTTGACTCGAGACCGGATGCCCCCCACCATCCATGCGCCACCATTCAACGGCAGGGACACCCAGATACTGAAATCGGTTGGCGGGTCCTCCATCACCTGAATTGACTTCAAAGATGGTTTGCGATGGAACCTTGTTGGCCAAGCCATTTGCTTCAAGCCAGAAATTGCGTGTTGCCTCTGCACTGATGACACGACCACGTGCACAACCCGACCCAACATTTGCAACACATCCGCCACCATAAGGCATCGCCGGATCGGCTGTACCGTGGGCCATTAAGACGGGAATGGGACGAGCAGGAAGGTTTCGGCATGCCCCTGGTTTCGGATCAACAGGCAGGTTTCCATTCGAAGTGGCAATTGCAGCGACACGCTCGCTTCGCGCCAAGGCATAGGAAAAGGTCATTTGCGCACCGTTGGACCCGCCCGCCATAAACACCTTTTCACCGGGAAGTTTGTATTGAGATCGTATTCTGTCAATTAGGGCGTCTAGGAATGCGATATCGTCCGTTGGAGCTGCAAGGCTGTTGTCGTTTCGACAGTCATTCCAACCCGCACCACCATCAAGCTGGGGGAGTCCCCCAGGATACACGACAACAAAACCTTCACGATCAGCAACAGTTCTAAAAACCGCCAGTGGATGAGCCCCGGTATTTGCAACAGAGAGCCCCGCGCCTCCGCCGCCGTGCAGCACCAATACGATTGCCTTCGGAGTTGCCCCTCCAAGCGAGGCAGGTACATGGACCCTGTAGTCTCGCCGAACGCCATTTACGAGGAGAAAGTCATCTGTCAGACCAACCGGATAAGGAGGCGGGCTCGGCGAGACCGTCAAGGTTGTTGCTGCCAGGATCGACCCGCGCGCATTGCTTGCTGTCAAAGTATAAGTTGTTGTTATTAATGGATTTACTGTCAAACTTGTTTGCGTGAGCACAGTGCCGATACCATTATCTATGGACACATTGGTTGCATCTTTGACGCTCCATGTCAGCAAGGCACTTTGTCCCGAGCTGATGGAATTTGGCGAAGCGCTAAAGCTTGAAATCGAAGGCTGAGGACCGTCCGTAGGGGCCTGTGGACTGCCTCCGCCTCCACCACATGCTCCCAATACGGCGACACCGACGAGGGTAGCTGCGAGTAGAAGCCGACGCGAAAAGTGTAAGGATAACATTAGCATTTAGTCCCTCCTGGCCTGCGTAAGACAGCAGTTCTCTCTCGACTTTCACTTCCTGATAAATAGATACTTTTAAGTATCATATAACAACGCATTTTTCTCAAGATCAAGAAGCTTTCAGGACAATTGGCATTGCACGACCTGTCGAATGGGGCACCTACAAAATCGTACAATGTCGAAGGCAAACCCGCCAACCACGAATTTTTAGCTTTAGTTGCAAGAAATAACTTGCTTTGTGTCAAACCATTCTGTTAATATGTCGACACATAACTTATAATATGTAAACATTAGGTGCTCGTTTGCTGCTACAAGAATTGCGATTCCTTTTAGGTGATGTGCTGGGGGCTGAGGCCGTGTTAACCTGGCCGACTTTTGGTCACTTAGACAGGCTTGACTTAGCGAACATTCTGTCCGCCGCGGATGACTTAGCTGAGCGTAAGTTTTCCCCGATCGCTGCTAGAATCGACGCAGAAGAGCCGTTATTCGTTGAAGGCAGAGTGTTGGTCCACGATGATGTGGCTCAGGCGTTTCATGCTTATGCCGATGCTGGATTACTAGGCGCTGGTTTGACCCTCGAAAATGGGGGGCTTCAATTACCATCGTGCATATCAACGGCACTTATGGCAATATTTGGAGCGGCATGTAACCCTGCAGCAGGATATGGATTCCTCACCACCGCTGCAGCCAGAGTCATTCAAGCGTTTGGCGATACATGGCAGAAGTCAACATTTATAAATCCAATGCGCGATGGAATCTGGACCGGGACCATGTGCCTAAGTGAGCCTCAAGCAGGATCGGCGCTCGGCGAGATTCGGACCCGGGCCGTATTGCGCGATGATGGTTCCTACGATGTCACCGGGACCAAAATGTGGATCTCTGGGGGAGACCAAGATTTCACAGCCAACATAATCCATCTTGTGTTGGCGCGGATTGACGGGGGTGCAACAAACGCTTCAGGTCTCTCACTCCTTATTGTGCCAAAGATGAACCTTGACGGGGAATCAAATGGAGTTGCCACAATCGGCCTTAATCACAAGCTTGGCCATCGTGGCACATCAAATTGTGCGTTGGAATTTGGTGCAAAGGGTCCTTCAATTGGGTATCTGATCGGCAAACCCCATTTAGGCCTCTCATATATGTTCCACATGATGAATGAAGCCCGAATCGGTGTCGGGGTGACAGCTGCAGCGACAGCGTATGCAGGGTTCCGGCATGCAACAGAGTATGCACAGACGCGGTTTCAAGGGCGCGACCGCGAAACAGGATTGCCTATGGCCATTATCGGCCACGCCGACGTCCAGCGAATGCTGCTTTTACAGCGGGCCATTTGCGAAGGCGGTCTATGTCTTTGTCTATACGGGGCCCGAATGGTAGATGACGCATTTAGTCACCCGGATATAAGTGAGGCGTCGCGGGCTAGGATCCGACTTGGTCTCTTAACCCCACTTGTGAAACATTGGTGCTCAGAACGCGGCCTTGAGGCAAACTCGCTAGCGATCCAGGTTATGGGAGGAGCCGGGTATGCGCGTGATCATCCAGTAGAAAGACTATTCCGGGACCAGCGCCTCAACACGATTCATGAAGGCACGAGTGGTATTTTAGCGATAGACTTCGTCCTCAGAGGCGTACGAAGCGATGGCGGAGCCACCCTACTGCAATTTCTGCAAGAAATCGTTTCCGACCTTAGCTCAATCCAGGGTCAGCACGAGGTAGCGCTTTTCGAAGCCTTGGTGACATGTGTGAGTAATATTCAAGAGTGTACGGCTAAGCTGGTAACTGGCCGCGAAGTCGATGCACGTGCTTGGGCAAGTCCATTTTCTATCTTTGTTGGCGACACGATTGTTGCTTGGTTATGGCTTAGGCAGATAAAAGCTTTGCGAGGGAAAATAGGCGGTGCCGCCCCTGCCAAACGAGCGGCGTCACTCTGCTTCATCCAATTGATTTTACAGCAATCATTAGCAGTTTCTAAGAACATTCTCGATGGAATGCCGGCACCATATGGTGAACTAGACCCCCGCTTTATGGTCGGCTGAAAGCGAGACCAGCAAACTCTGGGCCCCGCAACTTGAGCCGCTCGAGTTCCTGATAGGTCTATCAGTACAGATAGTTTACCTTAAAAATATGGCCAACTAAAGAACTGAACCTTGGTCGGTGTATTGGGAACGGGAGGCTATTATTCAGATTGAAGTGCTCCCCTGAATTCGGTCTATACGCGCAAAGGTCGGAATCAGCAGCTTCGTGCTTTAATCTGTCAACATATTTCCTTGAAAACGTCTCCATAATGAGGTAAATTGAAGACCTATACAGGGATCAGCTTTTGCACTTCGTGCAAAGTAGCTGCTCTCCTCGGTTGGCTGAGATAGCCGTTGGTCAGCCATTCAGTAAAGGATGCAACTTAATGACTGCCTATGGATTTATCTCTCCTTCAGGTGATGATCGCAGCCCTCCCGCCTTGGCTCGTCAGATTCGCTTGATGATCCAGTCCGGGGAGGTTCTGCCAGGTTCTCACCTTGGGACGGTTGAGTTGGCTGAGCGATTCAGCGTTAGCCGTGGCCCACTTAGGGAAGCGTTGCGACTGCTGGAGTCATCGGGCCTCGTTAAGATTGTGCCACAGCGTGGTGCATTCGTCATAAGGCTTGATGATCGCGAAGTTCAGGATTTGCTGGCCGTTCGGGAGGTTTTGTTTGCGCTGCTCGCAGAGCGATGCGCGTCGGCTGCCACTCCTGAGGGAGTTGAAGCCCTCCGGCGGGAATTAGAGCAATTGGAGCAAATTGCCCGGAACCCGGCATCTACCGCCCGTGCATTCCAGGTCGCAACCTATCGTTATGTTGCGCAAATGAATGTCATTGTTGGATCGGCTCGACTGACCCAATCAATAAGGGATCTTAGCATTGGTGCTGCAGAGTTATATGGCCACTTGGCCATCGCAACACGCGATATGCGACTGAAAGACCTCAGCGGGTATAAGAAGCTTTTCAAGCTAATAGCGGCTGGAGCTGGGGCTGCCGCGTTTTCACAAGCACGCGCCATGCATTCTCAAGGTGTTGCGCGAGCGGTTGAGTTAAATGCAAGCGCATTGAGGCAGAGCCAAAGTTCGCCCGCGATTGATTTCGTTCAACGTAAGCGCAGGACAACGCAATCCTAGCCATGTCGTACTTTATGAACAGCGATCTAGGCGGCGCGGAGTATCTGGCCAAATGCCCCGAGGGATCGGGGCCTCAACAATCTCCAAATAGGCGCATGCTATTAAGCTGGGCATCAGTTATGGGGTTGGCGAGTGTGGGCGCCTGCACTTCGACATTTTCAAATGATCTAGCCAGTTTTGAGGCGGCCTGCGGTGACCTATACATCTATGGCCTGCCTGTACTCGAAATGGCACGAGCGCGGCAGCGTACGATTGGGAGTGCGGCCAATCAATGGAGGCATGTCCGTCGGCTGGCTGACGCTTCGTCTCGCCGAGTCACGACGCCAAATAATGACACACTTTACTCTTCTGCTTGGCTGGACTTGCGAAAGGGGCCGGTGGAGCTCACATATCCCAAGGCATCCGAGCGTTACCTCTCCATCGCCATCCTCGATATGTACACTAACAATTTTGTTGTCTTAGGCCCAAGGCAAACGCTTGGTGACTCCGGCCGTGTGCGACTTGTCGCGCCGAAAGAACGTGCCAGCGGCGATGAGATTGTTGCTCCAACACATTGGGTATGGGCGCAGGTTCGGACCTTGGTCTCTGGGCCGGAAGATATTGGCGTTGCGCACCAACTCCAAGATGGCCTTCGGATCGTGGGAGCTCAATCGCCGCCACCTGGTCCTGTACCGGCCACTACCGACGCTTTCGAAGAGCTCCAAGCGATTGTTGGATTGCTCGCTACCGAAGCACCGCCCCTTGCGGGCGAGCATCAGCTTCGGGAACGTTGGGAGCAGGCTGGGCTAACCCCTCTGGGCCTTGCAGAAGTGGCCCATTCCAGGCGTAGCGCGATTGATAGAGGGTTACAGGATGCACGAAACCGCATCGCCAAGCGTCTAGCATTGAGTGGTGCCAGATCCGGATGGATATATCCCGAAGTAAGCCTTGGAGACTTCGGTGCCGACTACATCTATCGCGCATCAATCGCTACTTGGGGGCTTGGAGCGCTACCCCTGAAGGAAGCGGTTTATCTCAGGGCTATTGCCCGGGATGGACAAACCACTTTTCCGGCAGACACATCCTTTGTACTTCGGTTCCCGCCAGGAGGTTTACCACCAGCCAGGGCCTTTTGGTCACTAAGCCTTTATGAAGCTCTAGGGGATGGTCGACTCTTTTTCGCGCAAAATCCGCTCGGTCGCTATGCCGTCGGCGACCGGACACCGGGACTACGTACTGAAGCAGATGGTTCATTGACGATTTGGATCGGTGCCAGAGACCCTGGTGAAAGCAGGCGGTCAAATTGGCTACCTGCATCGGGAGCACGGTTTGCGTTGGTATTACGAGCCTACAATCCTGACCCGAGTCTACTAAATGGCCGATATCTTCTGCCCCGAGTTGAGGAAGTGCCATGACGCCGAGTGACGGAATGCTGCAACATCCCTTTTCTGCAACAATCCGCGAGGAAAGGGGGCAAGATGGATCAATTATCCTTGTGGGGCCTTGGCGCCGTCCAATCAACTTGCTGAAGCGACAGAGCTACGCCAATCACGCTTCAATACACGATGATGCGACTGCCCAAGGTTTGGGCTTTCAAGGCGGCACAATCGAGGGGCCTACGCATTTCAGCCAGTTCGCGCCCCTTTTATACCATGCCTTCGGCTCCTCTTGGTTTGATTTCGGTAGTATTTCTGTAACCTACAAACAGGCTAGCTATGAAGGCGAGGAGCTTCAGGCCAGAATGAGTCAAGTTGCCTCGGACTCCGCCAATCTATCGATGGTGAAGCGTGATGGCACAGTTGTACTTATGGGGAATGCAGGAGTTGGGAGCCCCCCAGAAAATAGCTTCGCACGTCAGCGGCTTACCGCTTCACGAGCACTAGCCGAGCCACGTATTCTCGCTGGCTGCCATCCGGGGCTAGCTGCACCAAAGGTTTGTATTCGGCTGGATGCTAAAACACCTTTAGGTGGCCTTTACCCCTTCAGTCTTGTTGAAAAGTTGGATGTCATAACCGAGCCGAGTCCATGGTACTCAGAGGAGACAAATACACCATGGACCAGAGCCATTCTGCCTGTTGAAATGATCAGCGTCCTTTGCCAGTCGGTTGCGGATCAGGATCCATTTCCGATTCGCCAACCTGTTGTAGGCCTTTTTGCCGATCAGGAGGTTGTTGTCATCGACGGGCCGCTCTACCCGGGGGTTAATTATGAACTTGAGCGCAAAATCGTCCACTTGAGCGAAACCCCCAAAACTGAATCAATGTGGATACGGACTATGGTTCGTGAAAAAGCAACTTCGCGGCTGTGTGCCGAGATGCTGCTCAATCAAGCCTTCCTCAAGGCCTCTTCTGAGTTATACGAGTTTTAGCAGTTAGCTATATTAGCCGAAATTGAGTGTCGTTAGCGTATTTCTGTGCCTCGACGGGTACAAAAGGATCATCACAGTCCATGTCGCTAACTGTTTCCCCAGATCGCGGCTTCGAATCTCTTAAACCAAGCAGCAAGGCTTGTTGACTGCCATTGGATTAAAATGATACAAATTAGTATCACTTCTGCCAGATCGAATAGACTCGATATGACCGATGGATGCGTTCGGGAGGGAATCTCTTGTATTTTGTAACGACTTACCCAGCACAGAAGCTCGATTGGCAGGGTTGGCAATGAGGTTGGACTGGCATGATGGGCCCACCCATGCAAGTTTCGTATTACATGCTTTGGCGCGCTTTGGTGAACGTACCGCCTTTATGGCTGGCAAAAGGGCGATTAGTTATAGGGCTGCGCGAGACTTAATAGGCCGAATGCAAGCGGCGATGGTTAGGGCCGGAATTGGGCGCGGGGACGTCATTGCTGGTCTTTCCTCAAACAATTTTGAAGCTTGGTGCGCTAGCGTGGCTTGTAATGGGTTGGGTGCGGCAACCACTTCCCTTCATCCACTTGGGTCCCACCAAGATCATCTTGACCAGATTGCCGACTCAGGTGCCACAGCCTTGATTTTAGACCCTGCATTTGGCGACCGAGCGGGCCAGCTTTGCGTTGACGCATCTGTCCCAACCACTTTAGTTCTGGGCCCTGCGTCCTTTGGAAAAGATCTAATTGCAGAGGCGATGGATGCGTCATTTAGTCCGAAAGATTTATCGCGACCGAATGAGCTAGCGATCATCAATTACACGGGTGGGACAACTGGCCGTCCAAAGGGTGTAAGACGCAGTCATAGGGAGCTTACTGCAGGGTCTATTGCTGTTCTAGCAAACTTCCCACTTCCGAAATTGCCAGTTTATTTGGCCGCCGCGCCTATTAGTCATGCGGCGGGTATGTTCATTACGCCGGTACTTGCTAGAGGGGGCACCGTCGATCTCATGTCTGGATTTGAGCCGGACGCACTTATCCGACGTCTTCTTGACTCTAAGGCCAATATGTCATTGCTCGTTCCATCGATGATATACGCGCTTCTCGACCATACGACTTGGAGCCGCGCTGATTTGACCTCATTGGAGCTGCTTTTATACGGTGCCTCTCCCATTGCTCCATCTCGCCTTGAGGAAGGGCTTGACCGCATTGGCCAAGTTTTTTGCCAACTTTACGGTCAGACTGAATGCTTTGGGATAGCCTCGCTTCGACCCGAAGACCACAGCCTAGCTCGCCCCGAGCTACTAGCTTCTGCTGGACATCCTTTGCTCGACTGCGAAGTCTGCGTGCTTGATGACAGCGGTTTGATGACAGAGGCGGGTATAAAGGGAGAGATATGCGTACGCGCTCCCTATGCGATGCAAGGTTACTGGAATCAACCTGACCTAACTGCTGCAACCATCAAGGATGGTTGGATTTGTACAGGCGATATCGGTTGGCAGGATGAAGAGGGGCGGCTTTTCATTGTAGATCGAAAAAAAGAAATGGTGATCTCTGGGGGCTTCAATGTATTTCCAAGCGAAGTGGAAAACGTTCTGAACGCCCACCCGGCGATTGCTGGAGCGGCTGTTATCGGCGTGCCTGACAATAGGTGGGGGGAGGCAGTAAAGGCTTACATCGTGATTCGCCCGGGCTATTCAGTCAGCCAGGATGATCTCGCTAGCTGGGTCCGTTCGCGCAAGGGGCCGGCCCATGTCCCCAAATCATTTGAAGTTGTTGGACAGTTACCGCTAACCTCCGTCGGAAAGATAGATAAGAAGGCGCTGCGCTCAGCTTGGTGGGACCCGTCTGAACGTCAGGTGAGCTGAAATTACACGCTGCGGCCAAGCTGGCACGCTCAACTGGCTACACACCCACCATCACGGCGCGCCCATCCTTACGACCAATGCTGCAGGCACCGTCGTGCGATAACTTGTTCCACCGAACGTCTGCTTACCGACCCCACGTCCTCCAAACCAGACCAACCGCTTTCGGCCAATTGTCGTCAATTTTAGCTTGGATAAATCGGTTGCAACTGCGTTGAAATCGGCTTGTAGTTTCCACGCGCTGGCCAACAAAAGAAAACTACCAAACAGCCTGCTGGCATCGTGGCTTGCATTTGCAGGTTGCAACAAACCGCCTATCGCCATTGTTAGTCGCATATGGAATGCGCGCGATATGTTGGACTGGCAGAGTTATCCACAGATCTCTTCATGACTACACTTGGCAAAACTTGGTAGCAAATTGGTAGCAAAGAAAAAATAGGTAACTTTATAAACCTATTTTGAAGCTTGGATTATCTCTTAACGATTTGATTTATAAGGAAAAACTGGTGCCACAGGGGAGGATTGAACTCCCGACCTCATCATTACCAATGATGCGCTCTACCACTGAGCTACTGCGGCATTGGACGCGGAAATACCTACGTCTGTCGTTGAAGGCGCGCTGATACCCCGCTTACCCCTTTCTGAAAAGGGGTCTGACGCATATCATCTTCACATGAACGAATCGCCACCCCCAAAAATCGCAGTTAATGCGCTGACTAGGTCACCAGTTGCGAAGAAACCCTCCAAAGAAGAGCGGTTGAAGGCCGCTCTGCGTGATAATCTAAAGCGGCGCAAAGAGGCGGCTCGCAAGACTGATCCGGCCTAACGCTCACTGAGACCCCATGCGCAAGCTGGCAGCATCAATGCTTTGGCTCAACGCGACTTGGCCTTGCTCACCGCGAATATCGACCTTGAGCTTTGGCCCGCCCATTTTGTTCCACGAGACCTCAAGGAGGCCAAAGTTGCGGGCACGATAGGCTTCCCCAACCCGTAAGGCATTTGGCGGCAGTACATGCCAGACTTCGGTGAGACCCGAAGACGTGAAATCCCACAAAGGATAGGGGACATTGGCGTCTAGACGCGAAATTTCACCATAATGGGTGTCTCCCGACAAACAGATTAGGCCATTCGCTTTGGTCTTGCGGATCGTCTCAATCAGGCGCTGGTGGTCTTGCGCGTAATTGATCCAAGCCTCCCAGCCTGGAAAATCCGCAATAACTTGGAGTGAGCTGGCCAGGATGCGGATGTCGGCCGGCAGGCGCAATTGGGCCTCCAGCCAGCGCCATTGCTCTTCACCCAGCATCGAAGCCTTGAGTTCTGGATTGCGGGCATAGGGGCCGGGCACGGGCTTGCCTGCGGCGGCAAGCTCTTTTTCCCAAACGGCATAGCTTTTGCCACCAAGATCAAGCGGCAAGATCTCAGACCGATTAAAGCGTAGATCTGGCAAGATGATCTGAATGCGCTTGTCCGCGGGTCCAAACAGATAGGCACTATAAATCCCATCCCGGCTGCGCCGTGGGCTGGCAGCGGCCTCGCCCCAGAAGTCGCAGAAGATTTTGCGAGCCTCTTCTTTTATTGGATATTCGCTGCCCGCATCGTTTTCACCATAATCATGATCGTCCCAAACAGCCAGAATAGGGGTGGTTGCACGAAGCTTTTGAAAGCCCGGCTTCGCAGCCAATTGAGCATATTTGGCGCGCATCTCATTGGGGTCGCGGGTATCGAGATAGACATTGTCGCCGAGGAAGATGAAGAGGTCCGGCTTGGCTGCCAAAACGGCTTCCCAGATCGGTTGATCCTTGGATTCCTTCGCGCAAGAGCCAAAGGCAATACGGGTTAGGGCTTTACCTGCGATTGCTTGCGCACCGCTGGGCAAAAGGTCTGGCGCTGCGGCTGCAAGGCTGGGCGCTGCGGCTAAGCCTGCAGCAAGGGTTAGGGCATCACGTCTGCTGGTTGCCATAGTAAAGCTCCTTAGAAAAAGGGGCCCAAAGCCTGTGCTTTGAGCCCCTCAAGTACCCGGGGGGGATTGGTGATTAGAATGCCTTCTTCAAGGTGAAGACCACTTGTTGAGGCGCACCAGCCAACAGCGTTTGGTTGTCACCCGTGTTGCCAAAGCCGTTCGAGCCGATGGTCGAGACATATTGCTCGTCGCTCGCATTGGTGACGTTCAGCTGTGCTTCAAGACCTTCCAGCAAGTCATTGCCACTGAAACGATAGCCCAATGTGATTTCGGCCAAGGTGTACGCATCAACTTTGCCATTCACATCGTCATTCAGATAGGTGAAGTAGCGTTCGCCGGTGTAAGACGCGCCCAATTTTGCGAACAAGCTGCCATTGTCATAGGAGAGCTCGCCCTTGAACAACACTTCTGGCGTGTTGACCACTTGCTTGCCCTTTGTAGCCGTAACCACAACACCCGCACGATTGACAACATTGTCGGCATATTCGGACTTGTTATAGGTCAAAGAGCCAAACACGTTAAACTCATCCGTCAGCTTATAGATGCCGACAAGCTCAGTCCCGTAAGAATTGACCGCGCCGACGTTCGACAGGATAGGCGCATTGCCCACGATGCCAGCGCCCTGCGAGATACCCAGCAAACGGTTTTCGAAGCGGACGACATAGCCTGCGACAGATGCTTCGAAACGATCGCCGCGAACCCGCCAGCCCAATTCGCCAGTGGTTGACTTTTCTGGGTCCAGAGTGCGGGAAACTTCATTCACATTGGCTTGGTTGCGTGAAGCAAATGGGCCAGCAGTTGCCGCCGACACATAAGCCGCCACATTGCGCGAGAAGGTGCCGAACACATTGCTGGTTGGGCTCAACTCATATTTGAAGCCTACTTGCGGCAAGAAGGCTTCGCTGGTGCGCAGTTTGCCGCTGATGCCGTTGGCTGCAGTTGGAACACCATTGTTGATGGTGGTGGTTGTCACTTCATTGGTCACACGAACCGACTTGAAACCGAGATTGACGGTCAAAGCGTCGCTTACGCTCCAATTGTCCTGCACGAAGAATTGCAGGGTCGAGGTATCAAAGCGGTAAGCCCATTGTGTGAAGAACGGGTTCGCCATGAACTCCAGCGAGGGGCGGGTATTGGCTGCACGTGCCAAGCCGTAGAAGCGACGGGCTTGATCGAATTGGTTGTTTTCGACCCACAGACCGGTCGAGACTTGGTGCGCACCTGCGTCAATCGTGAGCGAGCCAAAAGCGCCAGTACGAGCAATCTCATATTCGGTCGTGCGAACAGAGATCGGCGATGGGGCTGTAATTGGGCTGCCGCTTTGATCAGGCGCGCCAACTGGGGTTGCCACATAGGGGGTGAACCAAATGCCTTGGCCTTCATTGGTATGGTTGTAGGCCGTGGCAGTCAAAACGACTTTGTCGGTGACCGGCATATCGAGTGTAACATAAGCCAGATTATCTTTGCGCAGGCCTGCTGCATCAAAATAGGCGTCGTCAACAGATGTAATTGGGCTTGGGTAAACGCGACCAGCTGCTGCGTTAGAAACAGCTGCGCCTGTATCGCCGCGGTTGTTAGCAATGTCTGCTATCAGATTGGCCAAGGCGAAGCTGCCGGAGATGTTGTCCCACTTATAGCCCAGACGACGGATCATCTCCAGGCTTAGATCCTGATAGTCGTTCTCGGCCCGGTCGGACCAATTATAAACAGCAGTCACGGTCGCAGCGCCAACCGGCTGGACGTATTTGACATTGACTTGGTCGTGGTTCTGTTCGCCCACGCCCTTCCACTTGTCCTGCTGGGTGCTGGCGACGGACACATAGCCTTTGCCACCGCCCAAAGCGTCAAGAGTGCCGGTTTCAACGCGGGCAAAGATGCGCTGCAGGGAGTCGCTGCCAGTTGAGAGGTTCAATTGACCTCCAAAATCATCGCTTGGTTTGCGCGAGATGAATTGCAGCGTGCCGCCCAAATTGGAAGAAGAAGCGGTGCCCAATGCGCCTGCACCTTGGCTCAATTCAACGCGAGCGAGGTTTTCTGAAATGGTGGCGCGCGAAATGTGCAAACCATTGTGGTTGCCATAGCTCATGTCGCCCAAAGGAACGCCGTCCAGCGTAAAGCCCATTTGGTTCTGATTGAAGCCACGCACAGAGATACGGGTCGACCACTCATAATTGCCCAGCGCATCGGCGGACTGGAAGTTCACGCCTGGCAGACGCTCAATCGCTTTCAATGGGCTAACGCCTGGCGCTGAAAGGGAGATGGCAGAAGCGGTGACAGCTTGGGTTTGACGTGAGCTTGCCGCGCCATAAACCACGATGGTTTCGACTTCTTGGTCGGCTGCTGGTTCGGTGGTTGCTGGCGCTGTTTGTGCGAAGGCCACTGGTGCGGCGCACAGAACGGCCAAGCTGACCGATGCGAACATCATAGATTTAAGTTTCATGTTTTTCCCCTTGAGAATCGAACAGGCCTATCAGTGGGGGGGGCTTAGGAGCGCAACGTGACGAATGCGCAACGCATTAGTTACAATTCCAAAAATCTTCGGTAACAGCCCTGTCACAAAGAGCCAGGCTTTTTGATCCCTCCGTTACCCTCAGTATATCCTGAGTTTTGCGGTGTTGGATTTATGCGATACATCCCATTGCCTTGAAAAAAGCCGTGAGCTTGTCATAAGCGGATGTCACTCTTTCACGTGTCAGAAAAGAAGTATTATGGACCGTATCGCCCTTGTCGGCGGGACACAGCTGAAAGGCTCTATCCCCATCTCCGGCGCTAAGAACTCTGCCCTGAAGTTGCAGGCCGCCAGCCTTTTGACCCGTGAGCCGCTGGTTTTGAACAACATGCCAGAGCTGGCCGATACGCGCTTTATGATCGAGCTGCTGGAGCAATTGGGCGTGACCTGCTTTTGGCCGAAGGGCAGCGGTCGGTTGTCCATGCATGCCGAAGATCTGACCAGCACCATCGCACCCTATGATTTGGTGCGGAAAATGCGGGCGACCTTTAATGTGTTGGGTCCACTTTTGGCGCGCGTTGGCCATGCGACAGTGTCTTTGCCGGGTGGCTGCGCCATCGGGGCTCGACCGGTCGACCTCCATCTTAAGGCGTTTGAGGCCATGGGGGCCGATATCGTGATCGAAGGTGGCTATGTGAAAGCCGCTGCCTTGCGCGGTCTCAAAGGTGCCAAGATTGTATTTCCGTTCGTGTCTGTTGGGGCGACCGAACATGCAATGCTGGCCGCCACCTTGGCCAAGGGCGAGACCGTCCTTGAGAATGCCGCGCGTGAGCCTGAAATTGGCGATATCGCCCATTGCTTGGTCGCCATGGGTGCCAAGATCGAAGGGATCGGCACCTCCACCTTGCGCATTCAAGGTGTAGATGAGCTGAAAGGCACGACGTGGAGTGTGATCCCAGACCGGATTGAAGCAGGCTCATATGCTTGTTGTGTTGCGGCCGCTGGTGGTGAAGTAACCTTGACCCATGTGGTACCCGAGACGATTTCGTCCCTGATCGACGTGCTGCAGCGCGCCGGTATTCAAGTCGATGTTGGGCCGGATTGGGTGAAGATCACGCGTGATCCATCGACCCCCATCAAGCCAGTTGATATTGATACTCAGCCTTATCCGGGCTTCCCGACCGATACCCAAGCCCAAGTAATGGCCTTGATGACACGGGCTAATGGTGCCTCGATCTTCCGTGAGAACATTTTTGAAAATCGCTACATGCATGCGCCGGAATTGCGCCGCTTGGGAGCAGATATCTCGGTACGCGGGTCTGAAGCGGTTGTGCGCGGGGTTGAGACCTTGCGCGGTGCGCCTGTCATGGCCACCGATCTGCGTGCCTCGGTTTCCTTGATTATTGCAGGCCTGATGGCTGAAGGCGAAACTGTCATCTCGCGCGTTTATCATTTGGACCGTGGCTTTGAGCGGTTAGAGGCAAAATTGTCAGGCTGTGGTGCAGACATTCGTCGTTTGTCCGGTTCGGAGGAATAAGTGGCTCATTCGTCGCTGCGGTTGCTTGCTGAAGATGAGGCCGATTTGTCGATCATCTCGGCTGCTGTTCAAGATGCGATCTTTAAGGTTTCTGACGCCGTTTGGTCCCCCGCCAAGCGCCGCTTTACCTTACGCCTTCAGCGGTTTGTCTGGGAAGCCGGTGTGGAGAAGGGGGCGGGCCAACGTGTTTGGGCGGCCGTAGCATTTGATAGCGTCCTAAGCGTCCAATCCAAAAAAGTTGCGCAATCGCGTCGCGATGCTTTTGCAAGCCTATTAGCCATTACTTTCGAGCCCGAGGAAGCCCCGGGTGGTAAGGTGCGCTTGGGTCTGGCTGATGGCGGCGAAATTTTGCTGCAAGTCGAATGTATCGACGCGACTTTGGCGGACTTAAGTGAGCCGCGCGAAGCGGTGGCAAGGCCCAAGCACGACATCTGAACTGAGGCTTTCAGTCGGGGTCTGCACGCTTACCCTCCCCAAAGGTCTCCGTGCGCGCTAAGTTAGGTCCATGACCCGTCTCCTTTCAGCCAGCGCACCTGATTTCCAATCCCAGTACCAAGCCCTCCTGCAAAGCCGTGGCGATGCGGTGGACGGCGTGGAAGGCCGCGTGGCTGCGATCTTGGCTGATGTGAAGGCGCGAGGCTTTACCGCTCTGGCAGAACTTAGCCAAAAGTTTGATGACTTTGCGTTGACCCCAGAGACCGTCCGCGTGACTGCCACTCAAGTCGATGCAGCCATTAAAGCTTGCGATCCGGCCGTGGTGAAGGCGCTTGAGCTCGCCGCCCAGCGCATCACTGATTACCATGTGCGCTCTAAGCCTGAAGATGCGCGCTGGGTTGACCCGCAAGGTGTTACATTGGGCTGGCGCTGGACACCGGTGGATGCGGCTGGGCTATATGCGCCAGGCGGTCTTGCTGCTTACCCCTCTTCCGTCCTGATGAATGCGCTGCCCGCCAAGGCTGCTGGTGTGCCGCGTCTTGTTATGATGACGCCTCCGACACGCCTTGCCGAGAACCCAGCCATTCTAGCAGCAGCCAAGATCGCGGGGATAGATGAGATTTATGGCCTCGGCGGCGCGCAAGCGATTGCCGCCATGGCCTATGGCGCAGACCCGATTGCTAAGGTGGATGTGATTGCTGGGCCGGGCAATGCGTGGGTGTCCACCGCCAAGAAATTGGTCTTTGGCACCGTTGGGATAGATTCCGTCGCGGGCCCTTCTGAAGTCTTCATCATTGCCGATGGTGCCAATGATCCAGACATTATTGCCGCTGATTTATTGGCACAGGCCGAGCATGACGGGGTGGCCCAATCCATTCTGTTTACCGATGACGCGGCCTTTGGTCAGCGCGTGCTGGATGCGGTTGCGGGTATGATTGCGCGCGGTGAGGCCGGGCCGGAAGCTGCGGTGTCTTGGCCGGCCTATGGCGCAGTCATCGTGGTAGAGCGCCTGGAAGATGCGGTGGCTTTAAGCGATCAGGGCGCGCCGGAGCATTTGCAAATTGCAACCGATGATCCCGATGAGCTGGCGAATCTGGTGCGCCATGCAGGCGCGATCTTCCTGGGTCGGCATGCCCCAGAAGCCTTGGGTGATTATTTGGCGGGTCCTAACCATGTGCTCCCAACCGGTGGTCGCGCCCGCTGGGCGTCGGGGCTGTCTACCCACATGTTCATGAAGCGCACAACATTGATGGGCACAGGCCTTGAAGGGCTGGCCGCGATTGGCCCGGCAGGGGTTAGCCTTGCGACCGCCGAAGGCCTGCCCGCCCATGCTGCCAGCATCGCTCTTCGGCTAAAGGCAGCAAATCAGGCTTGAGGGCTTGAACCCTTGGGCTGCCTCTTGCAAGGATAGGCCATGTCCAACAACCGCCGTATCGCCGATGTCCGCCTTGACGAGGAATCGCTGGCTGCCCAAACCGCAGATGGGGAGCATGAGCGCCGCGTCGCTATCTTTGACTTGCTTGAAGCCAACCACTTTGATGTGATTGATGGCCCAGATGGGCCCTATGCACTGACCTTGTCGGTGGTAGATCAGAAACTGGTGTTTGACGTCAAACTGCTCGACGGCGGTGATGTGCGGATTTTTGTCCTCTCGCTCTCGCCCTTTAAAAGGGTGGTCCGCGACTATTTCATGATCTGCGAGAGCTATCATCAGGCAATCCGTCAAGCGACTCCCACCCAGATTGAAGCGATCGATATGGGCCGACGCGGCCTGCATAATGAAGGCTCCCGCCTGCTGGAAACGCGGCTTGAAGGTAAAGTCGCGCTTGATTTTGATACCGCACGGCGGCTGTTTACGCTGATCTGCGCCTTGCATGTTAGGCTCTGACACCATTGGATCTGGTGCGCCCGCCTCAATCTGTTTTGTTTTGCTGCACCATGAATGCCATTCGCTCCCCTATGGCAGAAGGCCTCATGAAGCGTAGGTTTGGCACCCGCGTGTTTGTTGATTCCTGTGGCCTCCGCAAAGCCGATCAGGTCGACCCCATGGCGGTGATGGTCATGGATGAATTGGGCGTCGATATCATCAAGCATCGCCCCAAGACCTTTGCTGATCTGGAAGATGATAGCTTCGACCTCATCATCTCACTCGCCCCCCAAGCCCACCACCGCGCCTTGGAATATACCCGGCATTTAGCGGTCGAAGTCGAATATTGGCCGACCATGGACCCCTCGGCCGTGGAAGGCAGCCGCGATAGCCGCATGGACACCTACCGCGATGTCCGCGACGCCTTGGATCGGCAAATTGCTAAACGCTTCGCGATGCTGAAGATTTAACGGGGGCAATACAGGTAAACGCGCCAACACCTGTAGCCCCGCGCGGAAAGCCACCGGGGGTGCACCTTGTTGCCCGAAGGCAGAGGGGCCGGGGCGCGTGGTGTGCGCCAGATGAGGTGGGCCAGATTAACGGACTGGCCCGGAATAGGACGCATGCCGTGCGCCCCGGCTGAAATAAGTCTGTGTGCCAAGGGAAGATCATGAGCCCTCCTCTGTGGTTTCATTTCCCCCGCCTGTACATGAAGACCTTTTAAAGAGTGGGTTTAGAACCCACTCAAGGAGATCCCGCGAGTTTTGTTTCAAGCCTATTGAAAGACCTGACCTCCGGCTTCACACGGCAGTCGGTCTTGAGCACACCGGGCATAAGGACAGCTAATCCTCATGAAAACACGAAGCAGCCACGTCTGCCCCGATTAACCCCGCTTACCCATCCCCAACCGGTGTCGCCGCTGCAGCAACAACGCTCTCTCGTCGGAGATGGGACTAGGTTATGCGGGCTTGGAGATAGGGGGATAAGTTTTGTTTTGTCCTTGCTTAAACACCCCTTCACTGCCTTCGGCAGAGCTTCCCCGTAAACGGGGAAGCGGCACGTGGCAGCAGTTGGGGCATGCCGCTTCCCCACTCGTGGGGAAGCTGTCCCGAAGGGACTGAAGGGGTTTTGACGAAGAGCGCGAAACGAATGCGCTTCAAAGCCAATCTTCACGCAAGCTTCGCCTAGCCATCACACGCCCGACAAGAAAGCGAGCGAGCCTCCCTTCTGTCAACCAAAGGGAGACATGTCATGAGCGTTCAAGACGAAGAGATCGTAGCGGAATTCGAAGAAATTGCTGCAGCCCACGGCGACGAGCATGTCGTGATGGAAGACGAGCCAGAGGCCGAAGAAGAAGACTTCGAAGACGAGGAAGACGACGAAGACGAAGACTAAAACTAAGGGCTAACCGAAAATGTCATCCCCGCCGAAGCGCAAGCGGAGAGCGGGGACCTTGGTGGTGTAAACGGCACAGGGTCCCGGATCGGCTTACGCCGTCCGGGATGACACCTTGGTGGTAGCAACCTAAAACCTTAGCTTACTGTCAAATCGCGATCTTGCAGCAGGGCCTCGACGCCCGGCGCACGGCCACGGAAAGCGACATAATTATCCATCGGATCGGCTTGACCGCCGCTGGCAAAGATGAAGTCCTGTAGCTTCTTTGACGTCGCAGGATCATAGACGTTGCCCGCTTCGACAAAGGCTTGGAACGCGTCGCATTCGAGCACAGCGGCCCAGATGTAGCTGTAATAGCCAGCCGCATAACCACCCTCAAACGTATGTTTGAAATAGCCGGGGCGATAGCGCACAACGATTTCAGGAATGGCACCGATGCCTGACAAAATCTCGTCTTCCCAAACATCCACATTGGTGGGCGCTGAGCCTTCGATCATGTGCATCTTCATGTCCATGATGGCGGCCATCATGAATTCGCTGGTTGCCCAGCCTTGGTTGAAATTCTTGGCCGCAATAATTTTATCCACCAAGGGGCGGGGGATGACTTCTCCCGTGGCATAGTGCTTGGCAAAACGGGTGAGGATTTCGGGCGTTGTTACCCAATGTTCCATCAGTTGGCTTGGGAATTCGACAAAGTCTCGCTTGACGTTGGTGCCTGATTGGCTGGGATAGGTCACATCCGACAGCATGCCGTGCAGCGCATGGCCAAATTCATGGAATAAGGTGGTGACATCATCGAGGCTGAGCAGATTGGGCTGACCCGCTGGTGCCTTGGTGTAATTACACACATTGTACACAACAGGCTTGATATCGCCGATCAAGCGCTGTTGATCGCGGAAACTGCTCATCCACGCGCCCGATTGCTTGGTTTGGCGGGCGAAGAAATCGCCATACCACAAGGCCATTGGCTTGCCTTTGGCGTCTGAAACTTCATAGACAACGACATCGGGATGCCACGTCGGCACGCCGGTGATTTTCTTGAACGAGATGCCAAACAAACGAGTGGCATGCCAATGGATGGCATCGATCATATTGCCCAATTCGAAATAGGGCTTGGTCTCGGACTCATCGACATCGAATTTGGCTTTGCGGACTTTCTCCGCATAATGCCACCAATCCCAGGACTTCAGAGGGCCTTCGAGACCATCGGCAGCGGCCAATTCTTGCAACATGGCGCGTTCACGCTTGGCCGTCGCCAACGAAGCCTTCCAGACGCCCATCATCATGTCCATCGCCGCTTCCGGCGTTTTGGCCATTTTGTTATCGAGCTGGAAATGGGCAAACGACTTAAAGCCTAACAGCTTGGCCTTTTCATTGCGCAGATTAACGATCTCTGGGATCAAAGGCCGATTGTCGCTTTTGCCTTGTGTGCCACTAACGGCCATCCAGCCCTTTTGGACGGCTTCGCGCAGATCGCGCCGGGTCGACATGGTCAAGAAAGGCTCAAAGCTGGAGCGCGACAAGGTCACGACGCCCAAAGCATCTATCTTGCGCTCTTTGGCTTCTGCAGCGGCGGAGGCGATAAAGCTTTCCGAAAGACCCGCCAAATCTTCTTTGGTTTTCAAGGGTAAAGCAAAGCTCGACTGGTCTGCCAGCACATTCTGACCAAACTCAACCTGTAGCGTGGATAGGCGAGCATCAATCTCTGCCACGCGCTTTTTCTGGGCTGCGTTCAGAAGGGCACCACTGCGGACAAATCCAGCATAGGTTTCTTCCAACAGCTTGGTCTGAGGTCCGGTGAGATTTTGCGCGGCGCGACTGTCATAGGCTGCTTTTACGCGCGCAAAAATCTTTGGGTCTTGATTGATCGCGCTGGCATGGGCGGAAAGCTTCGAAGACAGACTGCCTTCAATCTTTTGTATTGCCGGTGTGCTGAGCATGCCTGTCAGATTATAGAATACCGTGGTGGCGCGGTTGAGATCTTGCCCGGCCTTTTCCATTGGGACGATGACAGTCTCGAAGGTGGCAGGGGTCTTTGCAGCCGAGATGACGTCAATGTCGGCGCGGCCGCGTGCCATGCCAATGTCGATCGCGGGTTCAAAATCGCTCGTCTTGATTTCGGCAAAGGGCGGTACGCCCCACGGTGTGTCCCATTTCGCCAAAAGTGGGTTTAGCCGCGCAGGGGCTTTTGCTTTCGCTTTTGCGGCCAATGCGGCCGAACCATTAGTCAAAGTCAAAGTTGCGACACTCCCCGCCAAGAAATCTCTACGTTCCATCGTTTGTATACCCCTCACGAAACAAGAAACCACATCTTTCGTTGGGTATATGGATGAGCCAAATTGTGCGCGGATGCACCCCCAGAACGCAATTATGACTGCAATTTAATCACGGAAATGTGATCAAGCCTCAGCCGCGGGCAAACACGCGTAATTGGCCGGATTTAGGGTCTTGGGCGACGCAGCGTAGGGCCGACGTTGGTAACTTAAGGCAGACCACTGGCGCATCGGCTTGGCGAATGGCTTCATAGGTCTCGCGCGTGAACTCACTGCGGGTTGGGCTTTCGCTGCCCTCCGCCCAAGCGGGGTATGCGGATGACTTTACTGCTTGAGCTGGTAACAGCGTCGTTAAGCGATCGCGAACTTGATCGGGGCTTGCGGTTGCTGGGATGCCAAAGTCGCGGGCTGGGGCCTGTAATGTGTAAAGCGCGCGCCCTTCGTTGGTTTCCAAGGTCACCCTTATGCTGCCAGACACACAGTCATTACCGGTCGCCATGATGGTTACCCGGTCGGCTGCCTTCCAAGACCGGATGGCGGTCGCTTGGCTTACTTTTACATCACATTGGGAAACCGGGCTGCCAGCAGCCATTGCGGCGTCGGATTCGGCGCGCGGCCCGTCGCCAGCGACCAGTGGCCCATGGGTTGGGATCACCACTTCATTTGGGCCGGCTAGCGGCTGTGCCGGCACAGCGGGCGGAGCAGGTGCTGTGATGCTGGGGTCGTTGGACAAAAGTGCATCGGGATCGGCCAAGGGATTGTCCAAGCCGACTGGCCCCATGATCGCATTGGTGGGTGCACTGGCGAGGGGTTGATCTTGGGACAAAACAAACTTGCCCACCACAACGCCTAGTCCAAACGACGCAACAACTGCCAACGCCACACTTGAGGCCACAATCAATCGCACATCAAATCCCTTTTATTCGAAGCTTAGTTAATCGCTCTAGCGGCTGGTTGCGGCAGAAAATGGGCAAGAGCGGGATAAAATCAGGCGCGTTTCCACAATAAGTGCCGCACACGCGCCCAAGATGTTAACCGAGAAGGGGTTTGAGCACATTGGGTGCGCTTTGGATGGCACGGGTTGCGGCGCGATAACCGGTCTCAACTGCCGCATCAAAGGCCTTCCAATCGCGCAGCTGGATCCCCGCCATATCTGGCACGATCAACAAATCGGTTTTATCGCGTGATTTCGCAGGGTCTAGCGTCGCGGTTGCCGACCGCATCAGCAGTTCAGCAATGGGCGGAGCGGCGTGCAGTCCATGGCGGGTAATCCAACTAAAGAACCCCTCAGGCTTACGAAATTCATCTGGATTCAAGGCGCGCTGACGGGTCACGTCCACCCCAATATTGGGTCCGCGGTGGAGGTCGATCATGGAGTTGATCGGGAAATTATCGAGCACGGCCCCATCGACCAATATGTCGTCACCCGACACCACAGGGGGCAGAATGCCCGGTAGCGCGATGGAAGCCCGCAGGGCTTCGCGCAGGACGCCGCTCCGATGAAGCTTAGGCACGCCCAATGTTAAATTGGTCGAGAGGCAATAGAAGGAGCGTGGCATGTCCTCGATCAGAATATCGCCGAAATTGTTCAAAAGCCTTTGATCGACCTTTACCCCAGAAGTCATGGCGACAACCGGCAGAACATAGTCATTCAACGGATTGTCGCGCACGAAACTGTCCCAGATCCGCCGTTCAATTTCGCCATCATCCCAGCCCAAGGCAACACAAGCCGCAATCACCCCACCCATTGAGGTGCCGCCGACAAAGTCAAACGAGATGCCGGTCTCACGCAGGGCCCGCACAACCCCAATATGGGCATAGGCGCGGGCACCGCCTCCGCCTAGCACCAGACCAATCGATGTGCCCGACAGGATCCGGGCCAGCATCATCACATCTTGATGCTGATCCTGCCGCCAATGAAACAAGCGCTGACCCTGCGTCGCGCTACTCCAAGCTTTGGCATAGGAGCCTTTGACCTCCACGACGGAACGATCTTGGGGGGCAACCAAAATGGTATCGACCAATTGAAACTGGCGGGCAGGGGAAGATCCGTCCGGCAGGATCACTTCTGGTGGAGGTGTATCGGCGCGTCCAAAAACCCAAAGCCGATCCGCCTGTCGCAAACAAAGCTTCGTCCAGCCGCCATCCCCTAGGTCAGCGGCGAGAAGGACGATATCGTTCCAAGTCTCGATTTCATCAAACCATGAGGTTGTCTGGGTCACAGCTTCAGGGCCAACCACGACGGCTCTCTTGCCGAGCTTAGCGAGGGCATCCTTCAGCATATGGGCGCGTTTCAGGATGTCGATGGAGGGCGAAGCGGCCAATAGTCCAAATACACGCGGATCAGAGCGGGGATTACGTCGGCGGTTTTGGCGCGACCGAAACAGCATGGTTCGCGCAAGATTTTGCATCAATTGGGGATGTCGGCGGATCAAGCGATTAAACGCAGCCCGGTCTAATGCGAGAAGTTCGGTGTCCCGTAGCGCAAACACAGACGCACTATGAGGCTCGCCCGCAACCAGAGCCATTTCGCCGACAGGTTCGCCTTGTCGGATATGACCAATGAACTCGTTTGACCCATCGCTGCCGCGCCGAAAAGCACCCAACGACCCAGAGCGGACAAACCATAGGGTGTCAGCTGGCTCGCTCTCTAAAAATAATGGCCAGCCGCCCGGTAATGAGTACCAAATCGCGGATTTTTCAACGTCTTTGATCGCTGCCGGGCCAACATCTCGCAAAAAGGGAATGGCCGCAAAGTCAAAGGGTATCATTGGAAGTAACCACCATGAAACAAAGTCCAGCTGTGCTTCATGGTGGATCTCCTTCGTGACTTAGAATTTGTAGCGGCCGTGGAGGGTTACCATCGGCCAATAACGCGCTGCGTCTAATTCATCCACGATTTTCGCAGATTCAAGTGCCAAATCCGTTTGGAACGATGGATTTGATGCCAGAAGACCTGTCGAAGTGTACACCACTTTCAGATCGCCTTGGTAATAGACACCTGCTTCAAGTGCTGTTTCGATTGGGCCCAGTTCCAGTTTTACGCCTGCACCAAGGAAATAAGCGACATCATCAAACGTCGCTTTGGTGTTCAATGTGCCGACTTGGGCTGGGGTATAGGTCGTGTTGCCAATCATCACATTGGTTGCAGGGGTCGCGACCAAGTCAAACTGATTGTCATTGGTGAAGATACCAGCTGTCAAATAGAAAGGTACAATTGGCGGACGAAAGTCAGCCTGCAAACCATAAGAACCGAGCTTCAGTGTGCCATCATAGGCAATGCCGTCAATCGATTGATCATAGCCATAGTCGTAGCTTTGGACGACGCCACGCAACACCACGGTCGGCAAGATACGTACACCGACTTCGCCCCCGACACCGTTAGTACCAGCGCGAACACCAACCCAAGCGGGTTCAATCGCAAAAGCGGCGACTGGGGAAAGAGTACCCATCAGGGCGAGGGCAGAAATGGCTGTTGTGATGATCTTCAAAGGGCTGTCCTCATTTATTCTAACCACTGGCAGTCTGAACCAAGCTAATTGCACCAAAGGCCTCGCAAGGGGCAGAATGCACGGGCCCAAAGTGAGCCTATGACTATGACATTGTGGCAGAAGCCTGTTAAACGAGTGTCAACGCCCGATACGTGCGATAAAACCTGCCTGTGGAGTGTCACTTGAGCCGTTTGACCAGTCGAATCGATTCTGCCTCGCCTGCATTCGTCCGCAATCAGGAAAAGATGGCGGGCCTTGTGGAGCAATTACGCCACCATACCAGCCGCTCTGCTTTAGGCGGGTCAGAGGAATCCCGACACCGCCATGAAAGCCGTGGTAAATTACTGCCCCGAGCTCGCGTTGAGGCACTCCTTGATCCTGGTAGTCCGTTTCTGGAGTTATCGGCTTTAGCTGCCAATGGGCTCTATGGCGAAGATATTCCCGGTGCTGGCCTGATCACGGGTATTGGCCATGTCTGCGGTCGTCCGGTGATGATCGTGTGTAATGATCCGACCGTTAAAGGTGGCACTTATTACCCAATGACCGTCAAGAAGCATGTGCGGGCGCAAGAAGTGGCGATGGAAAACCGTCTGCCCTGCATTTATCTGGTCGATTCAGGCGGAGCAAACTTGCCCCACCAAGCAGAGGTCTTTCCAGACCGCGATAATTTTGGCCGCATTTTTTATAATCAAGCCAATATGAGTGCGATGGGTTTGGCCCAGATTGCTGTCGTCATGGGCTCCTGTACGGCGGGGGGTGCTTATGTTCCTGCGATGAGCGATGAGACCATCATTGTACGCAAACAAGGTACGATCTTCCTGGGCGGGCCGCCTTTGGTGAAAGCGGCCACGGGCGAGACAGTTACTGCAGAAGAGCTAGGTGGAGCAGATGTCCATGCCCGCAAATCCGGTGTGGCAGACCATTATGCGGTGTCAGACGCCCATGCTTTGGAGTTGGCCCGCCAATGTGTGGCAACGTTGGACGATCCAGAAGGCCATATTCGTCGCATAACACCACGCTCCCCCTTGGAGTCTGAGGCTGAGCTATACGGCATCATTCCAGACGATGTGCGGACCCCCTATGATGTGCGCGAAATCATCGCGCGGCTTGTCGATGGCTCTGAATTCCATGAATTCAAAAAGCTTTATGGCGAAACCCTCGTCACCGGTTTTGCCCATATTGATGGCTGGCCTGTGGCGATTATAGCCAATAACGGCGTATTGTTTTCTGAAAGTGCCCAGAAGGGCGCGCATTTCATCGAGCTAGCCTGCCAACGCAAGATTCCGCTGCTGTTCTTGCAGAACATCTCGGGCTTTATGGTTGGCAAGGATTATGAGGCAGGCGGCATCGCCAAGGATGGCGCAAAAATGGTGACGGCTGTGGCGTGCGCCAATGTACCTAAGCTTACCGTCGTGATCGGCGGCTCTTATGGGGCAGGCAACTACGCCATGTGTGGCCGTTCCTATTCGCCGCGCTTTCTATGGACTTGGCCTAATGCCCGCACCAGTGTCATGGGCGGCGAACAGGCTGCAAGCGTGCTGGCGACGTTGCGTCGGGACGGTATCGAATCCAAAGGCGGTGCTTGGTCTGCTGATGAGGAAGAGGCTTTCAAAAGCCCCATTCGGCAGAAGTATGAGGAAGAGGGCGATCCTTATTATTCCACAGCGCGTTTGTGGGACGATGGCATCATTGATCCCGCGCAAACAAGGCGCGTGGTTTCCATGTCTTTGGCAAGTGTCGCAGGTGCCCCCATTGGCCCACCCCGTTTCGGTGTTTTCCGGATGTAATAGGAGAGAAACTCAGATGGCAGAAGCAGACCAAAGCGCCGACCCCGTTCTCTTGCAGATTTCGCCTGATGGTGCAGCCATGGTTACGCTGAACCGTCCGGATAAGAAGAATGCTTTTGACGAAGAAACGATTTCTTCTCTGACCGACATTTTTGAGACGCTGCGTGTGTCTGAAGGGGTCAGGATTGTCCTGATCAAGGGGGCGGGAACCACGTTCTGTGCTGGCGCAGACCTTGAGTGGATGCAACGCCAAGCCCGTCACGATGAAGAAGATAATGAGGCGGATGCTGTCGCCTTGGCCAAGATGCTGCTTGCTCTTCACAGCCTACCTCAATTGACGGTTGCCTTGGTTCAAGGTGGCGCCTTTGGCGGCGGCGCTGGCCTTGTCGCCGCGTGCGACTATGCCATCGCTCTATCCGGGACGCGCTTCTGCTTTACAGAAGTTCGCCTAGGCCTCACGCCAGCGACGATCTCACCCTATGTGGTTGAGGCTATCGGGGCCCGCCAAGCGCGCGCCTTGTTTGCCACTGCCATGCCCTTTGATGCTGAGCGCGCTTTGGCTTTGGGCTTGATTCAAGAAGTCGCGAGTGACCTTGATGATTTGGCAAAGCGGGAAGAAAAACTTGCAGATTTGGCCTTTACCGCAGCGCCAGAAGCCGTGCGCGAGGCCAAGCAATTGGTCCGCGATGTGGCAGATAGACCCATTGATATGCACCTTGCCCACGACACGGCAAAACGGATCGCCAAGCGCCGGGCGAGCGCGGAGGGGCAGGAAGGGCTTGCCGCTTTTCTGGAGAAAAGGCCGCCCGCTTGGGTAAATCGGGCGTAAAAGGGTCTTGACCGCTTTCGCACGCACAGCCAAAGCTAGGCTGGCGGGTGAGGGGCGATCATGGACGGTGCGGCGGAACTTAATCTTGAAAATTCAGGACCCTTGGCGGTTGATGCAGCCTCCGGCAGTGCCGGAAAGCACCGCAACGCCCTGATCGGAACCGCATGTAAAAATTGTGGCACCATGCTAGCAGGCGATTATTGCCACGCCTGCGGCCAGACTGCTCATGTTCACCGCTCCTTCCTGCATGTGTTGGAAGAGGTGGTGCATGGGATCACGCACGTTGATTCCAAGACATGGCGCTCTTTGCCGATGCTGATTTTTCGTCCCGGAACGATGACGCGCAATTATGTTATGGGCCACCGCAACCGCTATGTGCCGCCCGCGACTGTATTCCTAGGGTCGATCTTTGCCATGTTTTTGGTCTTCGCCTTTGTTGGCGGCCCAGGCTTTGTAAAGCAGAATACCGAAACGACCGCAGACCGGATAAGCGCTTCAAGCGACCGCATGACGACGGCTTTAGAGGATTTGAAAGAGGCGCGTGCGGACTTAAAGTTGGCGCGAGAGCAACTGGCGGCGGAAAAGGCCAAGCCTATCGCCGAACAAAACCCCGTCATTGTTAGAAATGGACAGGAAGAAGTCAAAGCGGCTGCAACCGCCCTTGAGGCAGTGATTGTGCATTACCGCGACGCTGAACGTGATGTAGCCAAGGCCTCGACTGCGACGCCCGATGTTATCGCGGGAGAGATCAAGGAAAAACGACTTTCCGAACCGCAGGCCGAACGCAAGGCTGCGGTGGCATCGGGTGATAAGGTTGCCGTTGCAGCTGTGGATGCCGCCACAGCTTTGGTAAAGGCTAGCCCCACTGAGACGCCCAAAGGCGAAGCCAAGAATATTACAAGTGAAGGAGAGGACTTTCAGGCCGCTTTCGCAAAGTTCTTGAAGGAAGACGTTGAAGTCGATACGCCTTGGCCGACGTTCAACAAAAAACTCAAACATAAGTTCGAAAATCCTGAGCTGTTTTTGTATAAACTTCAGAATACTGTCTACAAGTTCTCATTCCTCTTAATCCCGATAAGTCTTCCATTCATTTGGTTGCTTTTGTTTTGGAAGCGCGGTGTAACCTTATACGACCACGCCGTTTTTGCACTTTACTCTGTGTCTTTTATGTCATTTTTGTTTCTGGCACTTGCTTTGACATCGCATTGGGTTGATTGGTCTCAGTATTCCGGATGGATCTTCTTAGCCGTGCTCTGCCACACTTTTTTCCAGTTCAAGGGCGCTTATGCGCTTGGCTGGTTTTCAGCCTTTTGGCGAACGACAATCTTCGTTTTCGTATTTGCACCCATAACTTTGGGCCTTTTCTTCACATCCATAATCGTCTTGGGAGCGGTCGGCTGACCACAAGTCTTGACCAAGGTTAATGGGTGGCCGAAGGATGCACCCAATCGGTCCGAGAGTGAGTTTGGGATACTTGTTTTACGGGCCAACAAAATGTCTGGGGGCGAGACGTGTTCAAAGCTTTGTTGATTGCCAATCGGGGCGAAATCGCTTGCCGCGTCATCCGCACGGCGCGTCGTTTGGGCATGAAGACCATTGCCGTCTATTCCGATGCGGATAAGTGCTCCAAGCACGTCCGCGAAGCAGATCATGCGGTGCGTTTGGGCCCTGCTGCTGCAAAGGACTCCTATCTTCGGGGTGATCTCATTTTGCAGGCCGCCCTGGATTTTGGCGCTGAAGCTATTCATCCAGGCTACGGTTTTTTATCCGAAAATGCAGAGTTTGCTGAGAGCTGTGCTGCGGCTGGGATCGTCTTTGTTGGGCCGCGCCCAGAAGCTATTCGTGACATGGGCTTGAAAGATCGCGCCAAGGCAATTGCGGTTGAGGTTGGTGCTCCGGTTTTGCCTGGCTATTGGGACGTGGACCAAGACCCGTTGAGGCTGCAGGCAGAAGCTGAAAAGATTGGCTTTCCGATCTTGATCAAAGCGGTTGCCGGTGGCGGCGGTCGCGGTATTCGCGTCGTTGAAGAGGCTGCTGCCTTCATGCCAGCCCTCGAGTCAGCGCGTCGCGAGGCGGCTGCAGCTTTTGGCGATGACCGCGTGATGCTAGAGCGCTTGGTCTTGCGTCCACGTCACATCGAAGTGCAAGTGTTTGGCGATCAGCACGGCAACCTTGTCCATTTGTTTGAGCGCGACTGCTCCATCCAACGCCGCCGGCAAAAGCTGATTGAAGAGGCCCCCGCACCCGGGATGACCGACGATGTGCGCGCCAGCTTAACCGCTGCCGCGCTTAAGATCGCAAAAGCGGTGAATTACTCCAATGCCGGCACGGTAGAGTTTGTTGCAGACGGCAACGGCCCCTTGCGACCGGATGGCTTTTGGTTCTTGGAGATGAACACCCGTTTGCAGGTTGAGCATCCGGTGACCGAGGCAGTCCTAGGCCTCGATTTGGTCGAGTGGCAGTTGCGGGTCGCTGCGGGGGAGGCTCTTCCCCTCAGCCAAGACAAGATCATGTTGAACGGTGCTGCTATTGAGGCGCGGATTGTCGCCGAAGATCCAGCACAAGGATTCCTACCATCGTCGGGCGTCATCGCTGGCTTACCAAACGACGGAACGATCCGTGTCGATTCTGGCTTCGAAGTCGGCGACACATTCCCTGACGCCTATGATTCCCTTGTCGAAAAGGCGATCGCGCATGGCGCAGACCGTCGCGAAGCGCTGGCGCGTTTGCAGGCCCACCTAGAAAGCCGCGTGATCACGGGCATCACCACCAATAACGGTTACTTGGCCCGCCTCTGTGCTCTGCCCAGCTTTGCTCAAGGTGGTGTCCATACGGGGCTGTTGGAAGATGAGGCGGGAGAGCTTGTTAAGCCAGATGCCCTTGCAGCGCGCCGCTTAGGACTGGCAGCCATTGGTGTGCAAGTCGCCCGCGAGCTTGAAATGCCAGACGATGCTTCGCCTTTTGATAGGCCGGATGGCTGGCGTCTTAATGCCCCAGCGCATTTGTCGGTTGGGTTCACCCTTGATGAGCGGCGCGTGAGAGTGGAACTTCATAGCGATGAGGTGCAGGTCAGTGCAGGCTTTGGCGGCGATCACGCGGTCGTGCCGCGCCGCCTGATCCATGCTTATGGCGAGCCCCGCGATTGGACGATTTTGATTGCTGAGAGCAGGGGCAATCAAGGCGATGGGCGAGGGGATATTGCCGCTACCTTATTCGTGGATGATTCCGGTGCCAGTTTGGCCGAGCGCGGCGAGGTATGGCGCTATCCATTCCCATCTGCGGACGCGAGCGCGGACAGCTTAGAAGCCAGCGACGAGATTAAGGCCCCACTACCTGGCAAAATCGCGATGGTTCAAGCTGAAGCCGGACAGAAAGTCACAAAAGGCCAGGTCTTGGTCGTGCTGGAAGCGATGAAGATGGAGCATGCCTTGACTGCAAGCCGCGACGGCGTGATTGCTGAAACCTATGTTCAAGAGGGTCGGCAAGTCAAAGCGGCCGACGTCTTGATCCGCCTTGTCTCACAAGAGGTTGTGGCGTGAACGCGGCCTTACTCACCGTCCTGATGGCCGCTGCTGGCACGGCGCTATTGGCCTTTGTTGGGTTCCGGCTTGGACTGAGCGTTGATCGAAGGTTCAAAGATAAAGTCGAAGTGGTAAAGGCTGTTCAGGCATACTCTGGTCTTCAGTCAGAGTTTGAGGCGCTAATTTCACACAACCAAAAGGCCGCTGTGGCCTATAGCGCTGACAAATCAGGCTATGTTGTTACGATTTTAGGGGATAAGCTCTTAGTTCGCAGTCTAGATCAGGCGAAAATCATGGTAATCGCAGAAGATCGTCTGCATATCTCTTTTCCTGATTTTGGCTTTGAGCCCGTGTATATTAAGGCAAATGCCGATGAAGTGCGGCAAGCGTTAGCTAATCTAGGAAGAGGTCCACCCGTATGAACCTACCTGATCCGGTTACTTGGGCGATTCCATTGTTTGGCGTTTTTGTTGTCGCAGAAATGCTGCGCGCCCGTCACGTCGGCGATGTGACGTATGAAGCCAAGGATGCCGCGGCCAGCATGACTATGGGCTTTGGCAACACCGTCGCCAAATTACTGACCGGGGGTCTGGCGGTTGCTCTGATTGCTTATGTGCATCAGTTTCGCTTGTTCGACATTGGTTATGCTGCTTGGGCCTTTGTTGTTTGCTTTTTTTTAGAAGACCTTTCCTACTACTGGTTTCATCGGATAAGCCATGAACGGCGTTGGTTTTGGGCAAGCCATGTGGTCCATCACACGTCTCAACATTACAATTTGTCGACTGCCTTACGGCAGACTTGGACAGGGTCGATTGGTGGCACCTTTATCTTTTGGCTGCCGATGGCTTGGATCGGCTTTCCGCCCTTGATGATTGCTTTCTTCTCAGGGCTAAGCCTTGTTTATCAGTTCTGGATTCACACTGAGGCGATTGATCGTATGGGACCACTAGAATGGGTTTTGAATACACCGAGCCATCACCGGGTCCATCACGCCACCAATCCGCGTTATCTTGACTCCAATTATGCTGGCGTCTTGATCATTTGGGACCGGATGTTTGGGACATTTGTTGAAGAAACAAAAGAAGATAAGCCCATTTATGGCGTAGTTTCGAACATCCATACCTTCAATCCGTTCCGGATCGCGTTTCATGAGTGGATCGGTATGGTGCGCGACGTAGGGCAGGCCAAAACTTGGCGGGAGCGGCTCAATTTCGCCTTTGGACCGCCGGGCTGGAGCCCGGATGGATCACGCCCAACCAGTGCCAGCCTGAAGGCGGCTTGGCGCGCTAAACAACAGCAAGAATTGCACTGATCGCAGACCCTGTTCGTTCGTGTAATTTGGTATAGTTCCTGCTCCATGGCCCTTCACATCATCAAACTTTGCGTCGGTGCGCAGTCTATTCAAGATTTGCTAGATTGGCATGATCATCAGGCTTTCACCCGCTTAAGCCTTGGTCTTGATCCACGCCCAGTCTGCGATACACGCATGTCGCCAAAGCGGCGCGATGAGGTTCTAAAAGGCGGCTCACTCTATTGGGTTATAAAGGGCCAAATCCTGGTCCGCCAAGAGATAGAGGATATCATCACTCTCGATGATGTGGATGGACGCTCGCGCTGCGAAATCGTCCTCAAGCATTTTCATGTGCAAACCGCCCCCCAGCGTCGGGCAGCCTTTCAAGGATGGCGGTATCTAGCGCCAAAGGATGCGCCCGCCGACTTGACCCATGTTTCGGGTGGCGAGGACTTACCCGAACCCCTCCGCAAGGAATTATTGGATATTGGGGCGTGGTAAACTCAATCTAGGCCGCGATTATCAATCAAACGGGTCTTGCCAAGCCACGCCGCAACTAAAATGCGGGCAGGGTCACCGGGGTGCCAAGGCTCTAGGGTCTGGCTGTGACACACTTCCAGATAGTCGATGGGTCCAAAACCAGCAGCAACGAGGTCCGCCTTGGTTTGCTCCAGCACGCCCGGTAGGGTTTCAGGAGCTTGGATGAGTGCATTAGCAATTTGGTCGAGCGCTTGCTTTAGATTTGGTGCGATCTCACGTTCAGCCGCAGACAAATACGCATTGCGCGACGAAAGCGCGAGGCCATCGGCTTCGCGATGGGTTGGCGCTGGCGCGATCTCGACCGTCAAATCCAAGTCACGCACCATGGTGCAGATGACTTGTAATTGCTGCCAATCTTTCTCGCCAAAGATCGCGATGTCAGGATCGACTTGCAAGAATAGTTTTGCCACCACAGTTGCGACTCCGCCGAAAAAATGCGGGCGAAACGCGCCTTCAAGCCGGGCTGCAACCGCACCTGGAACGATGCGGGTTTGAAAGCCTTCTGGATAAAGCTCTGCGACATGTGGAGCATATAGCGCGTCACAGCCGATGGCTTTGAGGCTCTCGATGTCAGCGGCTTCTTGTCGAGGATAGCGCGCCAAATCCTCATGAGGCGCGAATTGGGTCGGATTCACGAAGATTGACGCGATCACGACGTCCGCAGATGCCTTTGCCTGCTCAATCAAGGCCAAGTGCCCGGCGTGCAGCGCACCCATCGTAGGGACTAGCGCGATCTTTTTACCGTCGCGCCGCCAGTTGGAGACCAAAGTGCGCAAGTCTGCTCTGGTACGCACAATCGATAAGGACGACATGACACTCTCCAAAACAACGACTTAACGCAGATTTCTGGTCTTTTGGGTGCAGGACCAAAATGACGCCGCCTTAAACCCCTCTTTACCACGTCGCGCTAGGGTTTTTGACATGAACCAGTTAAGCCGAGCCTTTATATCATCTTCTGCCGCCCGACTTTGGGGGGCACTGGGTGCGCTATGCCTTAGCACAAGCGCCATGGCGCAGTCTGCAGGTGCCTTTGCGACCAGCCCTTATGTTCCGTTTCTCCCATCTGCAAAGCCTGCGGCCGTGCCTGCTATTCGTGCCGAACCGATGAAACCAGAAGTCCAAACGGCTAGCAGCACTGGCCAGGTTCTGCCGATTGTAATGTTCCGCGGTAAGCCGCCTACGCCGTTGCCAAAGCCTGCTGTTGTTTCGATGGCCCCTGTGGCAATTGCCTTGCCTGCCGAAACCCCGAAGCCTGCCCCAGTCGAGGCAGCTGTCCTTCGCGTTGCAAGCCAGCCCGCAGGAAAGGCAAAAGCAGCTAAGCCGCCCGGTCCGTTCAAACGTATTTGGCGCGACACCAAAAAATCGGTTGTGCAAGACATTCCAGAAGCTTTGGCCGATGCTTTGCCTTGGGTGGATCGTGGCACCAAGGATGAGCCGATTGAACAGGTGTTAGCGCGGGTCTCCTCTGACCTCAGCCGCGCGTCTGCAAAAGACCCTGAGTGGGTCAATCCCGCTGAGAGTGAATTACGCGAATTATCAAAGCGCTTAGCTACTTTGGCTGAGCCGCCAACTGATACCGAGACAGCGCCGACACGTGTGTCTATGCCAGAGCAAGATTCCGCCAATCGGCCATTTCGTCCCAGACCGATTTGGCCAGGTGCTTCTGGCCGTCCTGAAACGCAGTCCCGACCGACCGCCCTCATAACTGGCAGTACTATCCAGCAAGGCCCTGAAGCGATCGGACAGCGCTTGCCGCCGCCAACGGACTGGGTTGAGGAAGAAGAAATGGCCCCCAAGCCCCCGGCGCAGCAAGTCGCCGGCAAGCGGTCGAAGCGGCCTTCAAAATAGTCTGTAATTTTGGGGCACATGGCTGCTGCGCTTGCCAATTGGCAAGACAGGCGAAACTGACGAAAACAACCTTCAGGTCTTGGCCCTAAGCAATTGGGCAAGAAGGCACGGAGGGTGCGATCTTGGGTCACGTCATTGTCGTGGGAAATGAAAAGGGTGGCGCTGGTAAATCGACCTTGTCGGTGCACATCGCCGTTGCTTGCGCAATTTCTGGGCTGAAAGTGGCGGCTTTGGATCTTGATCGGCGTCAGCGTACCTTTGAGCGATATTTTGAAAATCGGGCACGTTGGTCCAATTCTAACGACGCAGACTTACCCATGCCAGATTTCTTTTTCTTGGGTAAACCGGCCGCCGAGCGTCGGGTTGAGGCAGAGGCTGAGGAAACGGCTGCGACACAAGCGCTGATTTCCCAAATGCGGGACAGCCACGATATTGTGATCATCGATGCCCCAGGTGCGGATACGCCCGCATCGCGCGCCGCGCACGCCTGTGCCGATACATTGGTTACCCCATTAAACGACAGCTTTATCGACTTCGACCTTTTGGCAGAAATTGATCCAGTGACAGGCGATGTTGGAAAGCCCAGTGTCTATGCAGAAATGGTTTGGGAAGCACGCAAGCTGAAGGCGGCGGCCAAAGGTAAACCGATAGATTGGGTGTTGATGCGCAACCGCCTTTCGCCACTCGATGCCAAGAATAAGCGCCGTGTCGGCGATGCCTTAGCCGCATTGGCCCAGCGCATCGGCTTTCGCGTCGCGCCCGGCCTGTCTGAGCGCGTGATTTATCGCGAAATGTTCACGGCAGGCCTTACCCTGCTGGATCTAACCGATGAAGGGGCTTCAGCTTCTTTCACCTTAAGCCACGTCGCTGCCCGACAAGAGCTGCGCGATTTGATGCTGGCCCTCAAACTGCCAAAGATAAAGGGCACAGCCGCAGTCGGTTTCTAGGGGCTATTACGAAGCTAGCCGCCCTTAGGGCATGGGCGCGCCGCGCGATGCCACCAGAATTTGATACCATTCATCAGGGCTCAACTGGATCTTGGACACTTCGCGGGTTTCCAAAATGCGTTGCGGATTTTGTGTGCCCACCAAAGCGATTGGCTGGCTTGGATGCGACGCGACCCACGCATAGGCAATTGATGTGCGCGAGACACCATGTGTTGCAGCGACCTTATCTAATGCTGCGATCACCGCCTTCGTGCGGGTATCGTCGCCATCTTTTGCCAAGCGACCACCACCCAAAGGCGACCAAGCCAAAACAGAGGCACCGATCTCCATCGCCAGGTCCAAGGTCCCATCCGTCATGGCGTCGAGCGCGAGCGGCGAAAACTCTGGCTGGAAAGAGACAATGTCGGTGTTGAGGTGGGCAGATAGCGCGCGCGCTTGTGCCACGGTGTAGTTGGATATCCCGAAGGTGCGAATCTTGCCCGCTTGGATCAAATGATCGACCGCACGCGCAATTTCTGCGGGATGAGTCAAAAGGTCAGGGCGATGGATCTGCCAAAGGTCCAATACGTCGGTGTTGAGGCGGCGCAGCGATGCTTCGCAGGCATTGACCAGATAATCATAGCTGGAATTGTAAGGCGTTGGCGGAATGATGCCGCCCTTGCTGGCCAAGACCATCTTGGCACGCAGACTTGGTGCTTGCTTGAACACTTCGCCCAGTAAGGCCTCGGCATCGCCAAAGCCAACTTGTGGGTTTTGAAAGCCATAAATATCGGCTGTGTCGAAGAAATTGATGCCAGCTTCAAAAACTGATTCCACCAGTTTCTGCGCTGCTTTCACCTCAATGCCAGCAAAACGCCACATGCCCCAGCCGAGGCTCGTAATCATCAAGTCGCTTTTGCCAAGACGGCGCAGGTTTGTCGGTTCCATGGAAGACATTGGCACTTTTTCTTTCTGGGGTGGCGAAGAACTTCAAGGTCTGTATTCTAGCCCAACTTGCAACAGCCTCGCTAGCCATGCCATGTCACAGGCTGCATAAGGTCAGACCCTTCTTAAGGCGAGAGGGGTTAGTGAGAGGTAGAGTGATGCGCCGTCGTTGGATGTTCTTGGCACTATCAGGGATTGCTTTGACGGTGGTGGCTGCTTGGCCGGCTCCTGCCCCCATCAGCCATCCGTATTTTGCCGGGTTGCAGCCAGCATTTGTTGAAAACATAGCCCATGGCGGCGGGCAGGGTCATGCACCACCCAACACTTTGGAAGCCCTTCAGTTGGCGGACGAAATGGGGGCGGATGTTTTGGAAATTGATCTACAACTTACCAAAGACGGCGTTTTGGTTCTGCACCATGATGACACCTCGGACCGGATCACCGACATGAAAGGCCCAATTGCTGGCAAGACCTGGGCTGAGTTGCAAAAGGCTGATTCCGGCTATCACACCGTCATTGATGGCCAGTCGTTTCGGGGCAAAGGGATCAAGATCGCCCGACTGGAAGAAGCCTTTACGCGCTTCCCCTCCAAGCGTTGGGTCATAGAGATTAAGAATGACAAGGAAGATGCGAGTAACCGCTTATGCGCGCTGATCAGTCAGTTTAACCAATCCAATCGGGTGATTGTTGCGTCGTTTCATGATGCCGCGATGAAAACATTCCGTAAGGCGTGCCCCAAGGTTGCTACCGCCTATTCCGGTGATGAAGTGCGTGTCTTTCTAATCGCCTCACATTTACGCCTGTCTCGGTTTGTGCAATCGCCGGGGGTAGCGCTACAGATACCAACCTTTGCCGCGGGCTTTGATTTGACGGATCCGCACTTCGTCAGCACAGCCCAATCGCGCGGCCTTAAAGTGCAGTATTGGACCATTAATGATCCCAAAGAGATGCGCCATCTGATAGAACGCAAGGCCGATGGAATCATGACTGATTATGTGGATCGCGTTAAACAGGTTATGCCTTCCGTCCGCCCTTAGAGGTTGATGCAGGATAGGCTACAGAAAGTTTTTGGCGCGTGAGTTAGGAACGATAAGCTTATGGGAAAAACAGCTCTCATTACCCACGCGGCCTGCTTTGAACACCGCCCCCCTGCAGGACATCCGGAATCGCCCGAGCGCTTGCGTGTGGTCTTAGAAGCGCTGACCGAGGCGGCTTGCCCCGATTTACTCCGTGTCGAAGCCCCATTGGGCCAGCTTGATGATATTGCCCGGGTGCATCCGGCTGCTTTGATTGAACAAATTATTCGCCTTGAGCCAGATGTTGGCGGTCGCAGCCGTCAACTGGATCCCGATACTTATTTGTCTGCCGGCTCCATTGAGGCAGCGAGGCGTGGTGTTGGTGCCGTTATTGCCGGCGTTGACGGGATTATGAAGGGCGCGTTTGAGCGGGCGTTTTGTGCCACCAGACCCCCTGGCCATCATGCTGAAGCCAACACGCCAATGGGCTTCTGTATCTGGAATTCTGCCGCCATTGCAGCTCTTTATGCACGGGAAGCCTATGGCCTCAAGCGCGTGGCGGTCGTGGATTTTGACGTTCATCATGGCAATGGCAGCCAAGAGATGGCCGAGCGTGACGCTGATTTCTTCTATGCCTCAATTCATCAGGGCGGCATTTATCCGGGCTCTGGTCTGTCGGAGGAAACCGCAGCTGGCAATTTGGTGAATGCGCCCGTTCCGGCGGCAACAACAGGCCCGGCTTGGCGGGCAGAAGTTGAAAGCAAAATCCTGCCTGCCTTGCTCGCCTTTAAGCCTGAAGTTGTGATTGTGTCCGCCGGTTTTGACGGCCATCGGTTGGATCCCTTGGCGGGCCTCAACCTCGAAGTTGATGATTATCGTTGGATCACTGAACGATTACTGGACGTCTCGCAGGGAAAACTTGTATCGACGCTTGAGGGCGGCTACCACTTGCAGGCATTGGCAGCATGTGTCTTGGCACATGTACAGACATTACAAAACTACAAATCACGCTCTGGGGGCGTATCAGCGGGTGTTTGAAACTAAATTAGATGAACTAGGGTCACAGTCTGATCCCCGTGTCACGCCACGGCCAGCGCCGCCTATTACCTCAAGTGATACGCCAATGATCGTCATTGCGCGTCACGGCAAACCAGCTTTGAATCGGCATATTTGGATCAACGCGACGCAATATCTTGATTGGTGGGCGCAATATGATGCCGGTGGCCTTGCCGCGAACCAAGTGGTCCCCAATGGACTGATTCAGGCCTTGCAGGCGTGCAAGACTGTCGTGTCATCCACCCTCCGTCGTGCGTTGGAGACCGCTGAGCTGGCGGCCCCTGAGCGCGAGTTGATTGTCGATCCGCTCTTTGTAGAAGCGCCACTGCCGCCGCCAGATCTGCCAGACTTTATCTTGTTCCGTCCACGCTTCTGGGGCGTCGTTTCCCGTATCACTTGGTTTTTTGGTAACCATCGTGGCCAAGAGAGCCGGGAAGACGCTGAAATTCGAGCCAAAAAGGCTGCCGAGTGGCTGATCCTAGAGGCGCAACGGTCCGGCAGTGTCGGGTTGTTGGCGCACGGTTGGTTTAACCGCATGATGCGCCCCCATTTATTGGCCAATGGCTGGGTGTGTGTTTATGACGGGCGCGATTCGCATTGGTCCCACCGGGTTTATCGGCCTAAGCCGAATTGATGTGACACGGCTTTCACAAGCTGGCTTGCCGCATTTAATCCTCTTGGCTCGTTGCCCACGGACGCTGCACAGTCTAGGAAGAAAACGTTAGAGGGATGTTGTAATGTCGGTTGAACCAGAAACCATACAGGCAGCACTTGCAGAGTTAAGTTTCGAGGCTGCCTTAGAGGAACTTGAGGCATTGGTCGCCAAGTTAGAGTCTGGTCAGGCAAGCTTGGAAGACTCCATTAGCCTCTACGAACGTGGGGCACTTCTCAAAGCACACTGCGAGGATCGATTGAAGCGCGCGCAGATGCGCGTTGATCAGATTGTTGAGAGCCCACAAGGCGTTAGCCTTGAAACTGCGCGAATTGGATAGGGTCTGAGGACATGGACCTATCGGTCGATCTTGAAAAGCGACTTGAAGAAACTGCCGACCGGATCACAGTCGCCCTCGACACGCTGATTCCGCGCGTGCAGGGCCCTGAAGCCAGATTGATGAGCGCGATGCGCTATGCCGCATTAGGAGGCGGTAAGCGTTTGCGGCCGTTCCTTGTGCTGGAAACCGGCAGGCTTTTTGGCGTCGATGAGCGGTGCTTGTTACGCGTCGCAGCGGCGCTTGAGTGCATCCATTCCTATTCCCTCATCCATGATGATTTACCGTGCATGGACGACGACGATTTGCGTCGTGGCCGGCCCACGGTCCACATTGCGTATGACGAAGCGACGGCCGTGTTGGCTGGCGATGCACTTTTGACAATCGCATTTGAAATCTTGGCGGACCCCCAAACCCACGCTGATCCCAATATTCGGATTGCCTTGGTTGGTCGTTTGGCTGAAGCTTCGGGTGCTCGTGGCATGGTTGGCGGACAAATGATGGATATGATCGCCGAAGAATTGGGCGATGATATTGCAGCCGTAACCCGGATGCAGCGCCTCAAGACCGGAATGCTGATCACTTATGCGGTTGAAGTGGGTGCGCTGATGGGCCGCGCAAGCGATGAAGCCAAGCATGCCTTGTCGGCCTATGCGCATGATTTGGGGCTAGCGTTCCAGATCACGGATGACATTTTGGATGCCGAAGGCAGCACTGAAGAAGTGGGAAAGGCTGTAGGTAAGGATGTGAATAAAGGAAAAGCCACATTTGTGAGCCTTTTAGGCCTTGATGGTGCCAAACAGCGGGTTATTTTGTTGGCCGACCAAGCGCGTGCGCACCTATCCATGTTTGGCGCACGGGCTCAATATCTGAACCAAATCATCGACACGATTACACAACGTCGGGCATAGGCCTGTCAGTCCAGAATAGAATAGAGCTAGATCGCTCTGTTTGAACATAAAAGAATAGAAACAGATGCCACCTCTCACGCCTGCTCTCGACAAAATCAAATCCCCCAAAGACCTCAAAGGTCTCAATATTGGTGAATTGCGCGAAGTAGCCGACGACCTGCGTCTTGAAACCATTGACGCCGTATCGGTTACCGGCGGACATTTGGGGGCCGGCTTAGGCGTTGTGGAGCTTACCGTCGCTCTGCATCATGTGTTGGACACGCCAAAGGATATTCTGATTTGGGATGTCGGCCATCAAGCCTATCCGCATAAGATTCTGACGGGGCGGCGCGATCGAATTCGCACACTACGCCAGGGCGGCGGCCTGTCTGGCTTCACCAAACGGACCGAGAGTGACTATGACCCGTTTGGCGCGGCCCATGCGGCAACCTCAATCTCGGCGGCATTAGGCTTTTGTGCGAGCCGGGACTTGCAGGGCAATGACAATGTTGTGGTCGCCGTTATCGGTGACGGCTCGATAACCGCTGGGATGGCTTATGAAGCCATGAATAAGGCAGCTGAGACCAGTAAGCGCCTGATCGTGATCTTGAACGACAATGATATGTCCATTGCCCCGCCCGTCGGCGGCATGAGCCATTATCTTGCGCGCCTTGTATCGGGTACGGGCTATCGCACTTTGCGCAAGGTCGGCAAGCA
Source organism: Aquidulcibacter sp. (assembly GCA_027532555.1). Classification (GTDB taxonomy): domain Bacteria; phylum Pseudomonadota; class Alphaproteobacteria; order Caulobacterales; family Aquidulcibacteraceae; genus Aquidulcibacter; species Aquidulcibacter rimovensis. The sequence continues at coordinate 4,273 of JAPZTJ010000010.1, read as the reverse complement.
AGCGGCGTCCGTCTTCCCAAAGCCCTTGCAAGAAGCGGCCCGCAAAGTGGAAGAGTTCGCCCGTGGCATGGCCACAGGGGGTACTTTCTTTGAAGAGCTGGGCTTTTATTATGTCGGCCCGATTGATGGCCATGATCTAGAAGCCTTGGTGCACGTACTTGAAAACGCCAAGAAAATTGAAGACCGCCCCGTACTGGTACACGTGGTGACACAAAAGGGCAAAGGCTATCTGCCCGCTGAGGCCGCCGATGACAAATATCATGGCGTGGTCAAGTTCAATGTCGTCACTGGTGAACAGGCTAAAGCAAAACCCAATGCGCCTAGCTATACCCGCGTTTTTGCCGATGCCTTGGTGAAGCTGGCGGAGGCCGATGACAAGATCGTCGCCATCACAGCAGCGATGCCATCGGGCACTGGCTTGGATGTGTTTGGCAAAGCGTTTCCAGGCCGCACCTATGATGTTGGTATTGCCGAACAACATGCGGTGACCTTTGCAGCGGGTCTTGCCGCTGATGGCATGAAGCCCTTTGCGGCAATCTATTCGACCTTCCTGCAGCGCGGCTATGACCAAGTCGTCCATGATGTGGCAATCCAATCCTTGCCTGTGCGTTTTGCGATGGATCGGGCAGGCCTGGTCGGTGCTGATGGTCAGACCCATGCGGGTAGTTTTGATATTGGCTTTATGGGTGCCTTGCCCGGTATGGTTTTGATGGCCGCCGCTGACGAGGCAGAGTTGGCCTTGATGACGGCGACGGCCGCCGCCATTGACGATCGGCCCAGCGCCTTCCGCTATCCACGGGGCGAGGGCAGTGGCGTTGAAATTCCGCAAGTTCTGGCGCCTTTAGAAATCGGCAAAGGCCGCATTGTGCGCGAAGGTGGCACGGTGGCCATCTTGTCGTTTGGTACCCGCTTGACCGAAAGCCTGATGGCAGCAGAGCAACTCGCAGCCTTGGGACTGCCCACCACGGTCGCCGATGCGCGTTTTGCAAAGCCTTTGGACCATGACCTCATCCGCCAATTGGCGCGCCATCACGAAGTTTTGATCACAATCGAAGAAGGTGCCGTAGGGGGCTTTGGTGCCTTTGTGCTGCACTTCCTCGCCAGTGATGGCTTATTGGATCTCGGCCTGAAAGTGCGGACTTTGACCCTACCCGATCTGTTCCAAGAGCATGATAAGCCAGAGCTACAATATCGCCTCGCTGGTTTAGATGCTGAGGGGATCGTGCAGACCGTGCTGCAGGCTTTGGGCCGCGACGCTAAGATTAGCGATGGTGGCTTGCGGGCCTAGGCTCCTCGCAGCTCACACCTTGATGAAAATGTTCTTGCGATAGAGAAGCCACATCAAGAACAGCCACAATCCGATAAAGCAAATAGCAAACAAGAGCGATGCATTCATCGGGCTCGCCAAGGGTGCAAACACGCCCTCATAAATCGTGACCTTCAGCGAGATGAGGCTGCCGTCCGGGGCGGTGCTACCCGGTACCATATTCAAGACCCGCCCCAACATGCCCGACCCGACAAACAGTGCTAAGGCATTGACGCCAAAGATCACAAACGGCTTTGTCCACCAAGTGCTGCCTTTGATATCGATCAACCAATAACAGACGCCCAGAACACACATGGCCAAGCCAGACATGAAGACGGCATAGGATGATGTCCAAATCGGTTTGTTGATCGGGAAAATGCCGCCCCACATCCAACCAAGGGTCAGTAGGATAAAGCCCCAAACCAACATTTCCGCCACTTTGGCATCGTTAGATTTTGGCGACTGGATCAATTGGCCCGTCAAAACCCCGAACAGACAAGTCGCTATCGAGGGCAGGGTGGAGAGAAGGCCCTCAGGATCATAATGAGGTGAGCCCTTCCACATGTGGGGACCAAGGACGAGGCGATCGATCAGACCTGAAAAATTGCCTTCTGGCGTAAGGTCTCCACGCCCACCCACGATCATGATGGCCCAATAGCCCAAAAGAAGCGCAAAGGTAGCGACCAATAAGCCACGTGGGCGGAGCCATAAAAAGAGGATGGAGGCAAAGAAGAAGCAAAGTGCTAAACGCTGCAGCACGCCCATAATTCGCATGTCGCCAATATGGATCCAATCGCCCTTCATCCAATTATAGAACGGGAAAAGCGCCAGAAAGAGACCTAGGCCGAACAGGGCCGCGGTGCGACGGGCTAATTGCAGGTAAAGGTCAAAGCCTGCTTGCCCGGCGGCCCGTCGCCTCTCCAGCGCAATCGGGATGGCTATACCCATGATGAAGATGAAGAACGGGAAGATGGTGTCCGTGAAGGTCCAGCCATCCCAAACCGCATGCCCTAACGGTGGATAGATCGCACTCCAGGTTCCTGGATTATTGACCAGTACCATCGCACCAATCGTAGCGCCGCGGAAAACATCGAGTGAAATGAGGCGGTTGGCCGGTAAAGACATGAGGTTCAGAACCCAGAAATTCAGGTTGAGCGACGAAGCGCAACCCCGGAAAGTCAGCCTAAGTCGCATAGATTGCTTACCTCAGAAAGGTTGCACAGGAGGCTCCGGCCTGTCGATGGGGTCACGTTTCCGCGATGCAGTTTGTCGAACGCGCCTCATCTAGCTGACGTTTGCGTTAAGGTAATGCGGATCATGGCGAATTGTGCTTGATCCCTCCGCGCTTCGCACTATGATCTTTTCCAAGTGGCAGCATCCAAAGAGAAGGATGCGCTAAACGGGAGCGTCCTATGAATCTAGCTTATACCGATGAAGATATTGCCTTTCGCAATGAGATCCGCACCTTCATCGAAGAAAACTACCCAGCACGTCTGCGGGCCTTTGCGGACCGTGACGACATGGGCAAAGAAGACTTTCTAGAATGGCACCGGATTTTGGGCGCGCGCGGCTGGTCTGCTCCAGCTTGGCCAACCCAATATGGCGGTCCAGGTTGGGGTCCAACCCAGCGCTATATCTTCGGTGAAGAATTGGCCCGCGCCCAAACCATCCCCGTCCTGCCATTTGGCATCAACATGGTTGCGCCTGTAATCTACACCTTCGGCACGCAAGAGCAAAAAGACCGCTTCTTGCCACCGATCCTGAAGGGTGAAGAATGGTGGTGCCAAGGCTATTCAGAGCCAGGCTCTGGTTCGGATTTGGCCAGCTTGAACACCAAGGCAGAACGTGATGGCGACTTCTATGTTGTCAACGGCCAAAAGACTTGGACCACTTTGGCCCAGCATGCCGATTGGGGCTTCTTCTTGGTTCGCACCAAGCACGACTGCAAGCCACAAGAGGGCATCTCCTTCCTGCTAATCGACATGAAAACACCGGGCATCACGGTTCGTCCGATCATCACCATCGATGGCGGCCATGAAGTCAATGAAGTCTGGCTGGAAAACGTCCGTGTGCCTGTCGCCAATCTGGTTGGTCAGGAAAACATGGGCTGGACCTGTGCGAAATTCCTACTGGCGCACGAGCGTTCGGGCATTGCCGGCGTTGCGCGTTCCAAGGTTGGTGTAAAGCGCTTGAAAGAACTGGCCCGTGCGGAAACCATGGACGGCGCCAGCTTGATTGAGGATCCAGAATTCTCCCGCAAGATTGCAGAGCTCGAAATTGATCTCACCACCTTGGAAATCACCGAGCTGCGCACCTTGGCCCGCGAGCAAGCTGGCAAGGGCCCCGGTCCTGAATCCTCAATCCTGAAGATCAAGGGCACCGAAATCCAACAGCGCTTGACAGAGCTCGCCATGGAAGCGGTTGGCAATTACGCCGCCCCTTACGTGCGCGGCTTCCGCGACGAAAGTGACAATATGGGCGTCGGCCCTGATTATGCTCACTGGACCTCGCCCAACTATTTCAACATGCGCAAGACCTCCATCTATGGCGGGTCCAACGAAATTCAGCGCAACATCATCGCGAAGATGGTGTTGGGTCTTTAAGCTCTAACTCCGTGTTGAGAAACAAAGGCCAGAGCTTACGCTCTGGCCTTTTTTGTTTGCCTGCAAGACAAGCGATGAGGTTCGCGCCGTAGGGTGCGGTCCGTCAGGACTGCACCAACTTGGTCGCTGCGGTCTTGGCAATTGTTATTTCTACTCGGACGGCCTTTGCGGCAGAGTGTGCCTTGGCAAAGGCCGTGCTCGAGTTTGAGCACGCAAGAAAAACTCTAGGACCTGTTGACAAACTGGATTCCCAAATCAGTTGAATTCTGATTCAAGGTAGCTTTTGGGGAGGCTATCTTGGCGCGTTTGTTGATGGAAGATGGGGAATGGACGTTCTTTGAGCCGTTTTTGGTCGGCATTCGAG
>JAPZTJ010000051.1 GCA_027532555.1 Aquidulcibacter sp. | reverse complement strand
GTTTAGCGGGCCTACTGACTTTGTGGTCACCTCATTTGCTGGGGATGATTGGAAGGCCTGCAAGGACTATGTGAAGGATCGGCTAGGCATTGCTGAGGGCGATTATCAACGCTCTGACGGCCTCCACCGCAAGGCATTTGCTGCAACGCTGGCCGCACAGTTAGCGGTCGAGAAAGCCGAACGGACGGCACAGCAAAGGGCTAAGGCGCTTGAGGTCTGGCGCGGCGTTAGACCGCTTCTAGGCACGGTCGCTGAGGCCTATCTAGTCGAGGCTAGGGCAATTCCTGGGGGGATTGTGCAACAGGCGGTAGAGGCTGGGAATCTGGCCTTCCATCCGGCGCTATCGTCCCTGTTTGGCGTGAGGTCTGCCTTCACCTATCCGGCACTGGTGGCACGCGCTGTTGATCCTTTTGGGGAGTTTGTCGGTATTCATGCAACGTTCCTTGAGAGTGACGGCTCGGGGAAGATCCAAAAGAAAATGCTTGGGGCTGGCTTCATGGGGGCTAGCGTCCGCCTTGGGTCTGGGCCTCAGGTGGTTCTAGCTGAAGGCCTAGAGACCGCCTTAAGCGCGGGTCATTTGCTTGGCCTGTCCCCTGTCGCGGCCTTGAGCGCTGGTGGTGTCGAGGCTTGGAGGCCTTGGGACGGCGTTGAAAGCGTTACGCTGGGTGTCGATGTCGATAAGTCTGGCACCGGCCAGAAGGCCGCTGAGGCGGCTGCAATCTCTCTCACACGTCTAGGGGCACGGGTCGCAGGGTTTGCGATGGCACCAGATAACCACAAGGACTTCAACGACACGCTACGCGCACGCGCTGGCAAGCTACAGGAGGCCGCGCAATGAACGGTCCAACTATTGTCTCATTTTCCCCAGATGCCGCTTGGCCAGTCCCAGAGGCGCTTGGCGATGCCCTTCACCCGGTCACGAAGTTTGACCCTGATTTGTTGCCTGATGCCTTTCGAAATTGGGTCTGTGACATACAGGACCGGATGCAATGCCCAATGGATTTTCCAGCGGTCGCTGCAATGGTCGCAGCTGGTAGCTTAATCGGGGCTAAGGTCGGCATTCGGCCTAAGCGGCAAGATGATTGGCTTGTGGTCGCAAATGTCTGGGGCCTCATTGTTGGTCGCCCTTCAAGCATGAAGTCGCCTTCCATGTCTGAAATTCTGAAGCCTCTAAGGCGGCTTGATGTAGAAGCCACAGAAGTCAATTTGGAGGCAGGCAAGGCGCATTCAAAGGACAGGCTGGCATATGAAGCACGCAAGAAGGCGGCGGACCAGAAAGCAAGGCTAGCCCTTAAGGATACCCCAGATGATGACGTGTCGCGCCTCTATCCTGATGAACCACCGAGAGCGCGAAGGATCATTCGGATTATCAACGATGCCACCTATGAGGCGCTTGGCGTGGCGGTGGAGGATAATCCAAACGGCCTCTTGGTAGAACGCGATGAGATGATGGGCCTCCTGTCAGGCCTGAGGCGTGAAGAAAAGGCGGCAGATCGTGCCTTCTATCTGACGGGATGGAACGGCAACCAGCCGCACAAGTTTAGCCGGATTATGCGGGGAGAGGTTATCCTTCCCAATGTCTGCCTTAGCCTCTTGGGTGGCACCCAGCCGGGGAAAATCTCTGAGTTCGTGCGGGACGCCAATAAGGGCGGGTCTCAGGATGATGGCCTGCTGCAACGCTTCGGGATGGCGGTCTGGCCAGATTTAGGCCAAGAGTTCCGCCAAATTGACCGCTATCCCGATAGCTTCGCCAAGACCAAAGCGAATGAAACGTTTGACCGCTTGGCCAATTTGACGCCTGAAAGCGTAGGGGCGACGCTAGAACCCTTCGCCAAGATTCCGTCACTTCGATTTGAGGAGGCGGCGCAGGATCATTTCTTGCAATGGCTTTGGGATGCCGAAAGGGAATTGCGGTCTGGTGAGTTAAGCCCGGCGCTCGAATCCCACTTTGGCAAGCACAAGAGCCTAGTGCCGCAATTGGCTTTGATTTGTCATGTTGTGGATGGTCACTCGGGGCCTATCGGTTTGGCGTCTCTCTTGCGCGCTCTGTCATGGGCCGAACACCTGAGAGAACACGCCAAGCGGCTCTATGGGGCTGCGCTTCAACCAGATCGGGAGGCCGCTAGGACACTCTGGAAGCGGATAAAGGATGGCAGGCTAGATCATCGCTTTACCACCCGTGACGCCTACAGAAAGCAGTGGACTGGCGTAACGAATGCCACCGAAGCAAAGGGCGCTTTGGCAGTTCTGCTGGATCACGGCTTGATCGTCCCAGAGACCGTCCAGACAGGCGGGGCACCTTCGGAGGTTTGGGTCGTTAATCCAAGCGGGCTGAAGCTATGAGCCGTCCTAGTGCTTTGGCCATGCTGAAGGCCCACTTGAAAACCTCAGAACCCCAGACAACGGACCTGACAAAACTGACAGAAGGGGCTTTTGTCAGTTCTGTCAGTGACCCAGTGGAGGACTTTCAAATAAATGAAGCGCCATTGGTGCTTGAGCCTTTCGCCATTCCAGACCCGGAGCGGGAGGCGATCATGGTCTGGAGCGGTGGCCTGCCTGCCTCATGGGCCAAGGTGTTCTCAGCGCTCCACCCAGACCGCCCACCGGAGGACCTAACGCGGGAGCAATGGCGGGAGCGCCTAGACGCAATCCTTATATTTGGGGACCGATACGCACATGACCTAGAGCGCCTTGGCTGGGACGCAGAGAGGCTTTTTGCGGTGGGTGAACATTGGCAAAGGCTAGATGAGCGCGGCGTCGGCTGGTTTGTTGCTGAGGCTTTAGCTGAGGGCGGTTTGGTTACAGATGTGGGTTCAAGGTCGATCCGATATCAGACCATGCGCGGTGCCTCGCGGACTATTTGGAATCATTAGGCGGGCTAGCGTGACTTTCGGCTTTGTGACTTCGCTTCCGCTTCGATTTTTTCTATGAAGCTCGGCCTTACAAATGGCCGTTGCTTACCCACGGCGACAGCAGCAGCATTCAAAAGCCTGTGTCGTTTATCCGCTTTCTTCTGAATTTTCGCCGATGAATCCAGAAAGCTGGGGATGGTGGACTCAATGATTGTGTTGGAAGCCTTTTGATTGACGTTGCCACTAGCGTGAATTGCACTAATCCCAGATTGATAGTCATGAACGAGTTCCACATACTTGGCCCGGTCTGCAAATGCATTTCGTGTGAGGGGGTTTCCTTCAGTCACTTCCAGCTCTGCCATGTCGCGAGCTGCTTTAACGGTAGAGTCGAGAACCAGTAAAATGCTCCCGCGTTGCGAAGCGGACGCCAAAGTATTTTCCTTTTCGATTTCCCGCCAACCACTCCCAATAGATACAGACCTTTGCCCGGTAATAGGGCTCACCCAGACAACGCCAATTTTTAATGCATCCTTTCGGAGTTTTGCTCCGAGCTCTTTAGTGCCTTCCCAATTCGTTGAATTGGACACCGCGCCGCCATTGTAAACAAATCCCTCGATGACAGTTCCTTCTTGTATGTCTCTCGAAGTGCGGACTTCACTTCCTGAGCAATTGGCCAAGCAAATCAGAGCTAAAAATGATACGAGAAGTCGAGGCGCGCGTTTCAATGGATGCATCCTATCGGCAAAATTTCATTGGGCAGTATGGAGGCACTTCAGGGTTTAGCCAATAGATTTGGGAAATATCCGCGCGTTGGCGCACTGCTAACAGGGGGATAACAGGAAGGGTGGATTTGGTTCGGGGCGGCCATCCTCAATGCGGCCTCTGGTGGTCGCAAACTAGGCAGGCGGGCTGGTGTATTTAAGTCCTTATGTGCCAAAGCAAATCTAAATCGGCCGACCGTTTGCTATGGAAAAATGCCAAATTGAAATAGGTGAACTTCGCCGCCGATCTCCACTCTAATCTCTAAGGAAGTTAATGACCTTTGGAGCTTTGGAATAGCGAATGGTGTTACATACCATTTACCCGCATCAATTGTCTGAGCAGCAAACAGCATAGGCTCCGCACTCTCTCTTACTTCATTTTCACGCTGCTTTACAGCCTCCATCGCTCGCTCGGATGCGCGATTGCTTTCGGCACGGTCTATAGCTGCGGCCCTTGGGTCAGTGAACGTGCCTGAAGTGTAAGACTGAATTGAGAAAGGAGTCGAGCCAAATTGGCCGAAAGAAGTAGTTGACGAAGAGGTTTGGCCTTGACCACCACTGGACGATCTAGCCGCTGCTGCAGCCAAACGGTTCCCGAAACCCGCCCAATAAGCAGCACGACGTGTTTCGCGTCTTACCTCTTCAGAGGTTAAAATGTTCACCTTTTCCTTGCCCTGCCTAAGAACTGAAATGCTTGAGGGCAACAAATTTATCGGCAATTCGCTTCGGTTTTCAACATAGAGTAAAAATGCCTCCGGCCCTTTACCGTCAAATGCCCCTCCCCTTGCAACGATTGCTAACGCAGACTTGTTCTTCACAGACAATGCCATTGCTTCGCCATTTTGAAACCTGATAGTGACGCCGGGTGATTCTATTGCCTGCAATCGTTGCGCGGACGCGTGGCCTACCTGAAATATACCCGAAATCAGCAATGCAAGGAGATAAATTTTCATCTTCATTCAAGCTCTCAAATAAGTTTTTGGTCTCCTTTGGTACACTCGGACTAGGCATTGTGCAACGGAGACCTTCGTCTGGCGTTCGTGGCATAGGAGCGCGTTTGGTGTGCATAAAAGGCGATGAGACAGTTTTTCGCGCATTCGCGCGCGTGGCTTGGTTTTAGTGGTCAGTACTTACGCTCGAGGGCTATTAGAGAGTACCGAATTGGCCAATAGGTTTGGGTAACATCTCGCACGCGGGCGCGGAGAGCAAGGTTTGGCTATGGGCGGATTTGGATCTGGGCGGCCTTGGTCGGGTAAGCCAAAGGTGGAGCAGGCTTCGCCGCTCAATGTGATGAAATTATTTCGCGATGGGCATATCCGGCAAGGCCAAGGCTGGCAAACCTCCTTGATTTGGACAAGTTCGCGCGACCAATCTCAGACGGGTTCGATCGGCCTTCGGTCATGGTGTGAATTTGGCAACGAGCCAGACCGGATTGAGTTGTATGGCACCTTGAACGGCAAGCCATTCTCGCAATCCATCAGTCTGGTTTCTATCCCCGGCACGAAAGGTGGCAAGCGGTGGTTTGCGCTCTGTCCGGTGACAGGGCGGCGTTCTCTAAAGCTGGTCCTGAGCGGGCGGCATGGCGGTTGGGTCTCAGTTCCTGCCAGTGGGTTGCGCTATTACTCTGAGAGTGAGGACTATCTGGGGCGGTCCCGCGCTGCGATAGACCGCGCGGAGGTCAAGCAGCGGCGATTGAGTAAGTGTGCACGCCAAGCCACTAGGGACCGCGTCAGGCGTGAATTATGGGCCGCTCAGTGGCGGTGGGGGCAAGTGCTGGGTGTGTTTGCCGAACGAATAAACCAGCGCTATGCAAAGGCGGGGCTTTCTGTTCTTTTGCGATGAATTTGCCTTTAGTGCGTGCGGGCATTACCTGCACTGCCGAACTCTTATTTGCTCTATTTTTTTGTCCATTCTCTAGTCAGCCTTTGTGCTTGCGCGATTTGAGTAGGACTCATTCTCGCGGCAACAATATCCCTGCCCTTTAGAGAATTGTTGCTCCCGTTTGCCGCACTAATGCTTAGCCACTTATAGGCTAAAACATAGTTTTGAGGAACGCCTTGACCCTGTGCGTACATGAGACCCAGATTGTTTTGAGATTCAACGGAGCCCTGTTCAGCAGCTTTGCGATGCCAAACTGCTGCCTCTGCAAAATCTTGAGGCACACCTTGCCCGCGGTAAAACATTGTGCCGAGAATATTTTGAGAACTAACATTTCCCTGTTCAGCGGCTTTACGAAACCAAATCACTGCTGTCGGGTAGCTTTGAGTTACGCCTTGGCCTTGAAAAAACGCTAATCCAAGAATGTACTGTGCTTCTTCAAGACCGCGTTCCGCAGCTTTGCGGATCCAGTAGCTAGCTGCAGAGCGATCTTTGGGTACGCCTTGGCCTTGTGAATAAAGTCGTGCAAGGTTGTATTGAGATTGGGCAAACCCTTGATCGGCGGCTTTGCGAAACCACGTTGCTGCCATCGAGTAATTTCGTGGTACCCCTATCCCTTCATTGTAACTGACGCCTAAGTTGTGTTGGGCATTTGCTAACCCTTGTTCGGCGGCTTTACTGTACCAAGAAGCGGCGGAAGCAAAATCCAGCGGAACACCTTGTCCTTCCGCGTACATAACACCCAAGTTGTATTGAGCATTAGCGAACCCTTGCTCCGCAGATTTCCGATACCACGTAGCAGCGATGGCAGAGTTTTTTGGAACCGCTTTGCCCTCGCTATACATCATGCCTAGGCTGTATTCGGCTTCCGCATACCCCTGCGCAGCGGCCTTACGAAACCACCCAATCGCTGTTGTGTAACTTTGAGTTACCCCTCTTCCGTCGTAATATCTAGCACCCAGATTGTGTTGGGCTGGAGCAAATCCCTGTTCGGCGGCTTTACGATACCAGATGACGGCTGTCACGTAATCTCGGGGTAATCCTTGGCCAGTGTTGTACATGATTCCTAGGTTGAATTGCGCTTCAGCAAATCCCTGTTCTGCTGCTTTGCGGTACCAAGTCGCCGCGGTGCTAAAATCCTGTGAGACACCTTGTCCTTCGTCGTACATGACACCTAGGTTATACTGGGCTTCAGCAAGGCCTTGCTCGGCAGCCTTCAGGTACCAAGACTGAGCTGCGCCAGCATCCTGCGCTACCCCGTGTCCTTCGTTGTACAAAAGTCCCAGCCAATATTGCGCTTTGGCGTTTCCCTGATCTGCGGCTTTGCGGTACCAATTCAGTGCAGCAGCATAATCCCCGGCCAAGTAAGACTTCGCTCCAAGCTTTACTTGAGCTTCGGCTGCCTCATTTTCATCAAGTTCTGAGCTTGCTTCAGCTTGGGGTGTCAAGGCGAGTTTTGACCTTGGCTCAGCGAAAGATGGCCCAGCGATAATCAATGACAACAGGATGCCGATAGCAATTGTTGGTTTCTCTGCTCCCCACATGAAAGATAGCCCGCTTTTGAAGATAAAATAGAGATTTCAAACCTAATCGTAGCTAAAGGATTTGCCATACTAGCTTGCCTGTCAAGGGCTGGAAGAGGCTAAGCAAAGGCGGAGGGGGCGTCTAAATCTCTAGAGCCTACGATTTTAGGACCGGTGAGGGCCTGCAACGCAAACGCTAACCCAGTTTTCTCGGGCGCGCATGTGTATGCGGTGGTGCCTTATGCCAGAATCCTGTTCAATTCTCTCTGGCGAATGGTTGGGAGGGTTTGGGGCCTGTCCATTACGATTACTCTTGTGCTCGATCATTCACTAACTTATGCGGGTCACTATTCTAGCAGTACTTCTGGCTGAAGGATCAGGCCGAAATGTCGATAATGGATGAACTAATTGCACGAGAGCAAGACTGGCTGAAGGCTTACGAAAGCGGCGAGCATGTGCCGGGTTCAAATTTAGATAGGTGCTTAAGAGAAGGGCTCGGTTCTGTTCGGCGAGCGGCGATTGCTGCCGGGCCGGATGCCGTGATCGTGCATCGAAAGATGGCAAATGATTTTGTGGCATATTTGAGCAGTTTGTTCGAAAATTTGACAGGGATTGTCGATATAAAGATGTATGAAAGTGAAGCGAGCAATTTGCGGGAATGGGGACAATGCCTTTGGGTTATTCCAAGATTGGTCGAGTGCTTCACTGGAAAAGGCTATCCTGAAGCTGACCTATACGATGGTGAAACTTTTGGCTTAAGAGGCTTCCCTTCCAGAAAGTACTTGGAGAACCACATTTATTGGCAATCAAGCTCACTTGAACGGATATTAATCCACCACCTGCTTGCGTGGGAAACAATTCAATATGGGCCTGCCGCGTTCAGCACTCAAATCTCGATTTGGGATCAATTGGCTCAAATAGTAGCGCCTCGTAAAGCCAAGCAGGGCGATACCAGTTTATCCTTGATTGGCTTAGGCGCTCAGCCGCTGAAAACCGATAGCCTATCAAAATTACAGGCTCTTTTTCGATGGACGACGGTCGTTCGAGCAATCTTGTATTTTTCTATGTTGTTTTTAATTGCGACCTTCGGGATGTTGTCTGGGAGTGCAAATGAAATAGTGCGGCAGGTGTCTCTCTGGCTTGTGATTCCATCGTCACTGTTCATGATTGTCTGGACAGTTGGGTCCGTGATCGGCTGGACTGTGCACCCGCTGTTGTTTCGCAAGTCTATTGAAAAACGGCGACAGCCGTTGGTCTTACTAAATAAAATGTCTCGCTTGGGCGATAAATTCCTCAAATTTACGTCCCCAAAAGAAGCTGAGCATGAAATGATCCAAACTCGGGCTGATGGCGCAGTTTGGCCAAATGATAGCTGGGCTTTGCTCTACCTTTCGATAAACAGAGGGGATGCATTTTGGGGAGGTGAATTGCAAAATAGACCGTTTTACAAAAGCCAACTAGATGAGCCATTATCCAAACATAAAGCCAAAGGCGATGGTTTAATCAATCTTCTGAAAACTCTAAATGGCGGCGGAAATGTTGATGAAAATGGAAATTATTATGATTATCCTTCGCTAGATTACTAGTTCAACCAATCGAACGAGACTGGCAAACGAGCCTTGTGACTTCTGCCAATGCCCCAATCCGGAAGGACATAAATGATGAAGGCCGCCAAATGGAGGAATTTGCGATCCATTACGTCCAAGCAAATTGCAGGCATAATAACTATGCTCTCAATCCCGATGGTATGGAAAGCGATAGACCCCGAAAGTTGGGCGAATTATGTGAGTCTTTTTTCTTTTGTCTGGGTGATAGTGGCAGCAGCAATAACCTATTTCACCCTTGATTGGGCTTTGATGTCAGCATTTGGTCGGCGTAAGGCAAATGGACAAATTGAGAGCTACCAAGATCCATTGCAAGCCCGCCTTGAACGCATCGAAACTGCAATAAGCCGTCTTCATTCCTACGTTCAGGAACTAGATCCTGAATTGGAAGAAGAGTTTAGGCTTCGGGAAAAGTTGAGTTCAGGAGACCCTTACGCGGCTTCAGATTTATCAAGATATTTGGCTAAACGTAGAGAAGAGGGATTAAGAACTAAAAATGACCCTTTCCTTTGGGAGGTTGATCCAGAAGACGCTTAAAAAGAGCATTAGGTCTTTTCTGCTGCGAGATATGCACGCCTCTATAAACAAATGACAATTGCTAATAATGGGTATATTAAGTTACCTAATTCCTAGGGGCTAATCATGTCGCAAAACCAAGTCCAAGTGGGCCAAGTTTCACCTGTCCGCAATGGTCATGCCCACGGGCGCAGGCTTTACCGGGTCAATGACCACCGCCTCTTGCGTCGCCTGCCTTGGAAGGCTGAAAACCGCACGCCAATTCTTGAGGCGTTAGGTTCGGCACAGGTCCCCGATGTGATCGACGTTAAAGCGCTGCGGGAGCGTGAGGGCCTATCGCGTGAGGACTTCGCCTCAATCTAT
>JAPZTJ010000015.1 GCA_027532555.1 Aquidulcibacter sp. | reverse complement strand
TGGGCTGGCTCCGCCAAGCTTTGAGTGAGGTCGATCTGCATTGTAGTAGGTGATCTGTTTTCCCAGACGTTGGCGAAGTTCGGTTCCAGTCTAAAAAGCATGGATGTAAACGCGTTCATATTTCAACGACCGCCAGAGCCGCTCGAAGAAGACGTTATTCATCCAGCGGCCCTTGCCATCTATCGAGACTTGGTTTTTTGCTCCAAGCAGCACGTCAACAAAGCCAGAGCAGGTAAACTGCTTGCCTTGATCTGTGTTGAAGATGGTGGGCTTGCCAAATCATCCCATCGCTTCGTTGTGGGCTTAGATGCAAAAATCAGCTTCCATTGAGTTTGAAAGTTTCCACGACAAAACCCTGCGCGTCGCCCAGTCCATCACCGCTACCAGATACAAAAAGCCCTGGCGCATGGGGATATAAGTGATGTCAGAGCACCAAACTTGGTTTGGCTTGTCGATCACCATGTCTTTAAGCAAGTATCTATATTTCTTATGTTTTGGATGGGGAACTGTCGTGCGCGGTTGCTGAGAAATCGGCAAAAGCCCCATCTTAGCCATCAACCGCCGTATGCATTTTCGGCCCACGCCGTGCCCAAGTCTGCACAAATGGTGGGCCATTTGGCGCGACCCATACCACGGCGTTTCCATGAATTGCTTGTCGATGATCGCCATAAGCTCAAGGTTCAGCGCGGTCTCAGGCGCTGGCCTGTGGTACAAGCTTGACCTGCTGATTCCGACCAATCGACGCTGCGCCACAATCGAGAGCTTGGGGTGTTTTGCCTCAACCATCTTTTGCCTCCGGTCTAGGCTCACCCAACGGAGACTTTCACTAAAAAATCTCGCTTCACCACCAATTGACCGATCTTGGCATGTAGCTTTTCAATGTCGACTTGCTGGCTCGCCTCACCCGCCGCGGCTTTGCCCGAAAAAGCCTGCGCCATCCCATCCACAGCTTGCTTGCGCCATGTTGAAATCATCGCTTGATGCAGCCCGCGCTTGGTCGCCAATTGGGCCAGCGTCAAATCACCCATCAGCGCCTCCTAAGCCACCTTGGCCTTAAAATCCGCCGAATATCTCTTTCTCATATTCAAATCAGGTCTCACCATTTTTTTAAGATTATACCAGCTTAACTCCCTATTCGAAATCCGAGGACCACCTCAGTCGTGGGTCTCCAAAGGGGCGCGAGTGCCCCCTTGGTCTCCATGAAATGGTCAGGGTATCCATAGGGGCAGGAACGCCCCTTAGTGCCATTGGCACGTGGTCGATGGGACTCGGGGGAGAGTGAAATCTCCCTGACCATGAGGGTGTTGGGGGTAGCTCGGAGGCTCCCCTGACTGGTGATGCAACGGCCAAACGTTGAACTGCCTCACGAATAATCCACCACGATTTGACCCCAAACAAAGTCGTCGCCGACGCGCTGTTTGTCGGGCAAAAGTGGTCGGGTTTATGGAGTGAGGCAGCGGCCAGAGGGATGCAACGGGAGAGTGCCGCGCGAAGCAACACAGCGTGTTGTTCGCAAGCAAAACGATCTCCCTTGCCAAGATGTGCGAAACGCAAAACGGAGTTTTGTAGTTACGCGCACATCTTGCAGTCAGCGTAAGATGACAGTCTGCCCATTTTTTTTTGACATTGATGCTGGGATTCGCGGATTGGATCGAACCCGATCTTATCCCCCCACCATTCGCCATGACATGAGTGACATTGGCTTCATTCGCCACATGGCGGCTCACATGACAGAGACGGAACAACAACACGACCAACTTTTGATTCTGCTTCAAAAATGACTACGCGTGAATCCACAATCAATACGCGGGCAGACAAAGCGATTGGGCGTCTCGGTGCCCGTCACGAGGCAAACCGAACGCAACAAGTTGCAAAACGTTTTGAAAAACTTGTGCGGTCTGACCGTCCTGCACCAACCCTAAAACCTCATGGCATGATTGAAGATCGGCGCGGCTGGCTCATGCGATCTGCGCAATATCAAATCAAACGCGAACATGGTGCGCGTCTTAACAAGGTGCGCGACGTGGCAAAAGCGATGTCAAAAGATACGCCCAATCGCCAACCAGCCAAACAACGCGGGCGTGATAGTTTGGAAAGATAATCGTCCAAAATATCAATAAAATCCGCTTTAAATTCGATCTAGAATTTGCGCTGCATCACATGTTTCCGTGGAAAACTTTGTTTGTCCTATGTTATCCTAAATTACAGGCGTTGAGTTTGTGATGTCGAAGATTGTTCCATTACAAAAGTCTGGGTGAAGGATTCTGAATGTCCCTGATCGTTCCCCCCAATGCCAAGTTAGAAAACTGCGAGACGTATCGAATGCCTCAGAGCCAGTGAGCCGGGTATTCGATAAGGGTGGACAAGGTGATTGATTTAGGGCCAGAGAAGATGGTGCGTTACCGCGACTTGCTTGCAAGTGTCGCAGTGCCAGATGACCGCAAAGATGACGTTATTCGTGTTGTTGGATCACTGATGCAAAGCTTTGTTGATCGTGCGTGGGGCACTGATCTAGTTCAGATTTTAGAGCAAAAGCGTCTAAAAGACTTGTTCAAAAACGCTGGCAAAGACGCGGCTCTATGTGCTAACCTTCCCATCGACGTATTGAGCAGTGCAAGCACTGCACGAGTTGACCTCGGCCTTGATGATCGGCGGGAGGGCGCTTCAACCCCAAACCAAAAGAGAAGAGGATGGTGCCATGGAAAAAATGGAGACCATGAAAGCAGTAATTTATTGCCGCGTATCTAGCTTGAAACAATCAACCGAAGGCGACGGTTTAGAAAGCCAACGCGCGCGCTGTGAAGAATTTGCACAAAGACGCGGCTATGAAGTTGTCGCTGTCTTTCGCGACGAAGCATCGGGAAGCACGGTATCGCGCAAGGGCATGAAAGCGATGTTGGATTTTGTAAAGTCCAAGCGTCCGCACCAGCACATTGTTATCATTGACGATATCTCCCGCCTCGCGCGCGGACTTGAAGCTCATTATGCGTTGCGTCGCCAATTGAAAAATGCTGGCGGTATTTTGAAATCACCGTCCATCGACTTTGGCGATGATTCAGATTCTGGCTTAATGGAGAATGTCCTCGCTAGCGTTTCGCAACACCAACGCGAAAAGAACAAGGAGCAAACCCGCAACCGCACGCATGGGCGTATGCTGAACGGCTATTACGCCTTCCGCGCACCTGTCGGTTATCGGTTTGAGAAAGTCTCAGGGCACGGCAACATGCTGGTGCGTCAAGAGCCTGAGGCGTCGGTCGTTAAAGAAGTCTATGAAGGCTTTGCGTCAGGTCGGTTTCAGAATCAGACTGAGGTTGTTCTTTTTCTTGCTGCAAACCCCATGTGGCCTGAGGCAATGCGCAAGCGTGTGACGTGCGAGCGTGTCTATGAACTACTTACCCGCCCGCATTACGCTGGATATATTGACGCATCGACTTACGGCATTCGCATGAAAAAGGGTCATCATGAACCCATCATTTCACTTGAAACCTATCAGGCGGTGCAAGAGCGCCTGACAGCCAAACCAAAAGTGCCAACGCATACAAACACCACAACAGATTTTGCGCTGCGCGGTTTTATCGACTGCGCCGATTGTGGCAACACGCTTACCGCATGTTGGTCAAAAGGTCGCAAGCAACATTACCCTTATTATCTGTGTCAATCACGTGGTTGCCCATCAAAGGGCAAGTCGGTGCGCCGTGATGATTTAGAGGCGCAGTTTTCAGAGATGCTGTCTAAATTGCAGCCTTCACCAGAGCTTCATGCACTTGCCGTAGAGATGTTCCGTGACCTTTGGCACGCGCGAGCAGCACTCGGCGATTCCATGCGCACTGCTTTAGCCACTGATATCAAAAAAATTGAAAGCGACATCACGGCACTCGTGACCCGCATTATGGGTGCATCTTCTGAAACGTTGGTCGTCGCCTATGAAAAGCGCGTGCATGATATGGAGGTTGAGAAGTCAGTATTGCGCGAAAAAATCTCGCAATGTGGACGTCCTTTGGTCAGCTTTGAGGATTCGTATCGAACCGCTTTTGATTTTCTCGAAAATCCAATAAAATTGTGGGAATCCAACAAGTTAGAAGACAAGCGCGCGGTGCTTAAACTTGTATTTGCTTCGCGCCTATCATATCACCGAAACACGGGCTTTCGAACCGCAAAAACATCGATTCCGTTTAGTCTTTTCAATGGGTTAGATAACTCGGACTCAGAAGAGTCCGAAATGGTGCCCCGGGTCGGACTCGAACCGACACTCCTCTCGGAACTGGATTTTGAGTCCAGCGCGTCTACCAATTCCACCACCGGGGCACGGTTGGGAGGGCAGTACCTAAACGGGCTTGCCTGTGAATGCAATCGGATTTTCTGCAACTTCCTGCAGGTGACGAATGCGAAACTCAGAGCGTAAGCGGTCAGTGCCCAATCCTGTTTGGCAATCTCAGGGGCTGGGCGTATAGACAGCCGATGACCTCTGCCCCGCCCCCCGCGTCTGACACGCAAGAGCAACCCGCCAGTTTTATCGACGCCATTGTAAGCCTCAAAAAGGTTGCAGGACCTGATGGAGCTTTGATTGGCGATATTGTCGATCAGTTGGACGAACGCGCCTTTGGCCTGTTGATCTTGTTGTTTGCTATTCCGTGTTTGGTGCCGGGCCTGCCGGGTGCACAAGTGATTGCGATCCCGATCTTCTTATTGGCCCTGCAAATGGCTCTGGGTTCCCAAGAGGTTTGGTTGCCCAAGCGCGCGCTGGAAGCGCGGGTTAAGTCGGCTTGGATTGAGTCGATTGCTGACTTTGCCGATAAACGCCTGCGCTGGACTACCGTGTTTTCAAAGCCGCGCCTTACCTTCTTGGCGAGCGGTTTGGTGGAGCGTCTGGTAGGTGCGATTTGTGCGGTCGCGTCCGTCACCATTATGTTGCCGATCACCAATACGATCCCATCACTCGCCATCACCTTGATTGCCGTGGGCCTTCTACAAACAGATGGGCTATTCACCTTGGCTGGCAGCTTATTGGGTCTTGCTTGGTCGATTTTTTTGGTCGTGATGGTTTGGGGCCTTTTTGCCGGAGCGGGCTTTGCAGCAACTTTGGTACAAGAGCACCTGCCCTGGCTGGGCAATATGATCGGACACTAAGCCGCATGTATATGCGATGCTGGCTGAACTGTTCGAAGCGCGAGGAACGGCCTATATTGTCATGATGCGACTGCGCCCCCTCTTCAGCTTCATTTTGGCTCAATGGCCTTGGATTGCGTTAGCTTCCAGCTTGTCCATGTTGGCCATCGCGCATGGGTTTGAGCGCTTTGGCGG
This sequence comes from Aquidulcibacter sp., assembly GCA_027532555.1. Classification (GTDB taxonomy): domain Bacteria; phylum Pseudomonadota; class Alphaproteobacteria; order Caulobacterales; family Aquidulcibacteraceae; genus Aquidulcibacter; species Aquidulcibacter rimovensis. The sequence goes on along the minus strand of JAPZTJ010000015.1, from coordinate 46,983 downwards.
TTTGGCACCCTGCGCGTTGTGTTTGCATCAGCGCGAAGCCTATTGGATTGCAGCAGCCATCGCCACCCTCGCCCTTCTCGCCCGCCGCATGGAAGGGGCCGAAGTGACCAATCGTGCTCTGAACCTTCTGTTGACCTTCGCCTTTGTGGGCGGCGCGATTGTGGCAGGCTTTCACATGGGGGTTGAGTACAAGTGGTGGCCGGGCCTGCCTTCCTGCACTGCAGCCAGCAGCGGGGCGGTGCCAACTGACCTCATTGGCGCCCTCAACCAGCCCTTACATGTCGTTGGGTGTGATGAGGCGCCTTGGATCTTCCTTGGCCTGTCGATGGCAGGGTGGAATATGTTGATCTCGCTCAAGCTAGCTATCTACTCGGGCTTGAGTGTCTTTTATCCTCGCGGTTTGTCGGAGAAGTCTGATGTCTGACGCCACCACTGCCCGCTCCAGCCGACCCGCCGCACCTGGCCGTCGTTTCGCACAAGACCGAGTCGCAGAAATGCTGCGCGTCGACCATGCGGGTGAGTTTGGTGCAACACGGATTTATGAAGGCCAGCGGGCTGTGTTCTCGCGCCTGCCCGGTGCACGCAAGATTGCCGCCCAGCTTGCCGAGCAAGAGGCGGACGAGGCGATCCATAAGGCCGCGTTCGACAAGTTATTGCTAGAGCGCAAAGTTCGCCCAACCCTTTTGGGGCCCATCTGGGGGGCAGCAGGCTTTGGCCTTGGCGTTGTGACGGCTCTCATGGGTGAGAAGGCCGCGCATGCCTGCACGGCCGCCGTCGAAGAAGTGATCGAAGACCACTACCGCGAGCAGATTGAGGAATTGGGCGATCATGAGCCTGAGCTGTCAGCCATGATCAGCAAGTTTCGCGATGAAGAAATCGCGCACAAGGATCAGGCTATCGCTGAAGGCGCCAAAGAGGCTTTTGGTCATCCAGTCTTAGAAGCCGTGATTAAGGCCGGATGCCGGGTTGCAATTGCAGTCTGCCAGAAGGTCTGAGGTAGCCCTATTGATAGCGAAGGTCGGACTCAATCGATTGATCCAACAGCTTCAGATCAATATCTAGTTCCTTGCCCTCGTCCGCCTTAAGCTCCAGCTCCGTCCGCTCAAACAGCACTTCCAGTTTCTTCAAAATCGTCTGGGTGCCGCCAATCCGCTCCATATCTGGGGCCGGATCGGTTTCAAGCTTGGCCAGCGCTTCGGCGACCTTGACTGTCTCGGGGCAATAATAAGTGAAGACGCGCTGGGCGATGGCGAGCTTCTCTGGATTTGCCGCAACCATCATCATCAAACGATTGCCGACCGCAACAATGCGCGCCACCGAAGCCACTGAGTCTGGATGGCGTAGACGTGGCATTGTTCCATCGAGGGAGCGCAAGGCTGCTGCCGCATCGGCCAAGACTTGCTGCACCAATTCAGTGCGGCCTTGCGGCATGGCGTTTTCGCTTACCGTTGGCGCTTCAATTTCAGGACGGACAGGCACAGGCGTTGCAGCTGTTCCAGCCGCAGGCTTGCCGATGCGATGGAGGAATAATGAGCCCACCCATGAGATCGCGCCACCCACCATGATGCCAAAGCCGATGCCAGCAAGGGGGTTGAGCGCGTCACCAATAACTGCGGCTAAGAAAATCCCGGCTCCAATTGCAGCCAAGGTCCAAGTCGTCTTGATACGACCTTGGGCACGGCGCTGTTCGCGCTGGACATCCCGTGCAGCGCGAATCTCAAGTTCAAAGCGGCGACGGGCATCTTCCATTTTGCGTCTATAGACCTTGCGGTCCTCATCGTCATCCGCTTCCCGCCATTCGCGTCGCCGTCCCATCGTGTCACTACCCTTTTTAATCTGCGCCTCATGGCGTCGATCGAGAGCTTCATAGGCCTCGCGCATCGCCAGTTCGATAACACTTTGTATAAAACCAATCAAAAGGCCAAGTAAGCCAAGCCCTGCAAGGCGGCCTTTGCGCAGTAATGGGCCCGCTTCGCGCACCCGCCCGATCCCACGCCGCAAAGTTTCGCGGGCAAGTGCACTGGTTGGTCCAAACGGGCGCTTCATCACGTGATTCCTTGGGCCAACTCATGGGCGGCCTTTCATTCGACATAGGAGCTTAATTGCTTGATCGAAAGAGGGAACGCCCGAAATTGGGCGCACGCAAGATTACAATGATGTTAGGCAGGCTTAATCAAGCCTCCAGCACCACATCCCAATAGAGCCAATCGACCCAACTCTCGTGCAAATGATGCGGCGGGAACTTACGGCCCATAGCCTGCAACTCATGCATCGTTGGCCTACGCGGCGGCTTACGAGGTGTCATACCGGCTTCACGCAAACTGCGCCCACCCTTTCGCAAGTTGCAGGGTGAACAGGCGGTGACGATGTTTTCCCACGTCGTTTTTCCGCCCTTGGAACGGGGTATTACATGGTCAAACGTGAGATCATCGGTCGCGTGGCAATAGGCGCATTTAAACCCGTCGCGTAGAAACAGGTTGAAGCGCGTAAAGGCTGGTGCGCGATCTTGCTGCACATATTCTTTGAGCGAAATAACGCTTGGCAACCGCATTTCAAAACTGGGGCTGTGGACGGCATGATCATATTCCGCCACCACTTCAACCCGGTCCATATAGACGGCCTTTACTGCGTCCTGCCAAGACCAAACGGACAACGGATAATAGGACAACGGCCGATAATCTGCATTCAAGACCAAAGCAGGAAACCCTGCTAACTTCGACTGGGTTTTAAACGGCTGAGGGGCAGAGACCAGCTCAAACTGCTCAATAACCATGGTCGCCTCCTTGTTGCAGGGAAGCAAACTTCATGGGTCCGGCACCGCCGACTACGAGACATGCGTGGTATGGCCTGTTGAAAACGGCTTCCTCCTGCTCTGGACAACAGCACTACCCGATTCACTGCAAAGAAAACATGACAGATGCGATATCGATTTGTGTCGATGCAGTAGCTCTGCCAGTGACGGACAATGACGGCCAACATTGCCCCATCCAAGTCCGCACCCATTGCCCGGCAAACTGCAGGCTTGTTGTGCCTGTTCACCTGCGCAGCCTTGATCCTGCAATCATCCATTAGTGTGGGGTGGACGATGCGCGATGGCATGGGTTTGGCTGACAGCCTATGGCGACTGACAGGCTATTTCACCATCCTGACCAACAGCTTGATCGCGATCAGCATGGGGATGATTGCAACGTCATCTAAGGGACCCAAGGTTTTCCCAAACCATGCCTTGGCAGCCCTGACCTTTTATATCACCACGATGGGCCTGATTTATCACCTTCTGTTGAGTGGTGGCCGCAATCTTTCAGGCCTTACTTTGATTGGGGATTTGGGCGTTCATTATGTCGTCCCTGCCTTGATGCTGGTTTGGTGGCTAAGCTTTGCCGACAAGGATGAGGTGAAGTTTGGCCACGCAGCTATCTGGCTGGCTTGGCCGCTTCTTTATACCAGTGCCGCTTTGTTGCGTGGCCGATTTGAGAATTGGTATCCTTACTTCTTCCTCAATGTCGACAAGTACGGCCTCGCGCAAATTGGACTCAATGTGCTGGGCCTTGGGCTTGGTTTTTTCATCATGGGGCTATTGTTTGTGTTTCTCGCCAAAGCCCTCAACCGTGCTGCGGCTAAGCCCCGTTAAGTACCCGGGCCAGAAACGCGCCGCCCAGCTGTAGACCGTCCATCGCAATCGTGTGCGCCGCCCGTGGCGAAATGTGGAGGTGTGCATCCAGCCCAGCCGCGCTCAAGAATTGCTGTGCCATTTGGCTAGCCGCTAACGGGACCACATCATCTTGATCTCCATGCACCAACAGAACTAGGGGCTTAGACGCGACGTCGGGACTGCCCACCAACGCACCTGAAAAGCCCAATATGCCTGCATAGGGCTCCTGTGAAGCCAGCCCCACTTGCAGCGCCATCATCGTCCCTTGGCTAAAGCCTACCAAGGCTGTCTGCGCTTTGGTGACACCAAATCGCGCCATTTCGGCTTCAAGAAAAGCCTCCAGCACCGGTGCTGCTTCGCGCGCGCCCTTGGCCAGATGGATTGGATCCATACTCTCAATCGCAAACCACTGATACATCTCACCAAAGCCCGGCACGTATGCGGGGGCGTTGGGCGAGCTGAATTGCACATCCGGCAAAAGCCGATCCCAATAAGGCGCAAGCGAAATCAGATCCTCCCCATTTGAGCCATAGCCGTGAAGGGTCACAATGAGACCCTTTGGGCTTTGACCTGATGCTGGAGCGCGACGCGGGCCGGTAAGGATTTTTTCTGCCATGGCCTATGTTAGCAAAAGCCAATTGCCAAAGACAGTCGCCCCACGGCATAGAGCAGACATGTTCGCCACCCGTTTTGCCCCCTCACCCACTGGCTATCTGCATGTTGGCCATGCCTTCTCAGCTTGGACAGCCTTTGAGGCCGCACAAGCGGTGGCTGGGTGGTTCATTCTGCGGATCGAGGATACCGATCTGACGCGGTGTCGACCCGAGTTTGAGGAAGCCATTTATGAAGACCTAGCTTGGCTCGGCCTCGCGTGGGAAGTGCCCGTTCGTCGACAAAGCGATCACATGGCCGATTATGAGGCCGCGCTTGAACGACTGAAGGATTTGGGTGTCCTCTATCGCTGTTTTAAAACGCGCAAAGAGCTGATGGATGGCATTGCCGCTGCCCCACATAGTTTTTCGGGGCCGGAATCTGTTGCCCCATTGCCGCCGCAGGACGAAGCCACCTTTTTGGCTTCTGGAAAGCCATTTGCGTGGCGATTATCCTTGCAACGCAGTCAGGATTTGCTCGGCGAGGATTGGGACAAACTAGGCTTTGAAGCTAATGGGACTTGGGTCAAAGCTAATCCTGCGCAATTGGGTGATATCGTATTGGCGCGGAAAGAGTTTCCGTCGAGCTATCATCTCGCCAGCGTGCTGGATGATGCCAGCCAAGGCATTACACATGTTATTCGAGGGGAAGATTTGGCCGAGGCAGCTCATATCCATGTTGTCCTGCAACAACTTCTCGGCCTGCCAACGCCCATTTATCGCCACCATCGCTTGATCCTCGACGCCGATGGCAAGCGCTTTGCCAAACGTAATCAGTCCGTCACATTGCGCAGCCTGCGTGAACGCGGCACAAGCCCAGCTGAGATTCGAACAAGCCTTGGCCTTTAGGAACCCACGCGTGGCCCAAACCGATGCACAAAAACTATTCTTGGGGACTATAGCGCTGGCGGCAGGGGCTTCTTGCATTGCGCTTGCCCCTATCATGGTAAAGTTATCACCCTTAGGTCCGCAAGCCAGCGCGTTTTGGCGGCTCACCTTCGCGCTACCGTTGTTGGCGCTTTGGGCCTATTTGGAGGCCGAACCACAGGAGAATGACGGCAAGCGCACGGCTTTGCCGATCGGACTGTTAGCACTTGCCGGGCTTTTGTTTGCGGGCGACTTGGCCACTTGGCATGCCGGCATTGTTAGGACCAGCGCGGCCAATGCCACCTTCTTGTCGAACCTAACCCCAATTGTTGTGGTTGCCGTGACTTGGTTGACGACACGGGCCTTGCCGACCAAGGCTTATTGGATTGCCGTTGTGATCGCGCTAGTCGGCTCGCTCTTGCTGTCTGGCGGTGCGCCTGCGACCAATCCAGAACGATTGGCCGGCGATGGATTATCCGCCCTAACTTCAATCTGGTACGGACTCTACTTAATCACCATCGCCCGGATGCGCAGCCAATGGGGTGCTGGTACAATCATGTTCTTCTCATCGGGCTTTGCCATGCTGTTCTGCTTGGTGGTGACTATCGTGTCCGGTGAGCCATTATTGCCGCCCGCGACGGGCCAGTCCTTTATTGAGCAATGGTGGCCACTTCTGGTCTTAGGAGTCCTCGCGCAAGTGGCTGGGCAAGGCCTTTTAGCTGTCGGCTTTGGCATGGTGCCAACCCATATCGCTTCGGTCTTGATCCTGCTGCAACCTGTATTGGTTGGCTTCCTAGGCTGGGCATGGTTGCATGAAAGCCTCACCCCCATTCAGATGATGGGCGGGGCTTTGGTGCTGGCAGGTGTTTGGCTCGCAAGACGGGCAGGCTAATCCCCCTTGCCTAAATCCCAAAAGAAGGTGAACCTACCCGAAACATAAAGGGAGACACCAACATGGCAGACGGCCATCATTCTGATCTTCATTCAGACCAAGCGCAGTTCAAGTCCATGATGGAAGGCACCCAAGAAGATTGGGCCATCATTGCAGGTCATTCAAAAGCCTTCAACAAAGGCTTGGCGGACCGGGTTTTGGCGCATCTGCGCCTGCTGGATGGTGATTATGGTGGCTTCCCGATTGATCGGCTGACCCATTCGCTACAATCGGCCACCTTGGCCCACCGTGATGGGATGGACGAGGAATATGTCGTGTGTGCGCTTCTGCACGATATTGGCGACACCTTGGGCAGCTATAACCACCCTGATATCGCCGCAGCCATTCTGAAACCGTTTGTGAGCGAGGCCAATCATTGGATGGTCGCCAACCATGGCATCTTCCAAGGCTATTATTTCTTCCATCATCTTGGGCTCGACCGGGATATGCGCGAAGCCTATCGCAATCATCCCCATTTTGAGCATACGGCGCGTTTCTGCCACCGGCATGACCAAAACGCCTTTGATCCAGCCTATGAGACCATGCCGTTAGAAGCTTTTGAGCCTATGGTTCAACGCTTGTTCGCCGCCCCTAAAAACTCGATTTACCTCAAAGCTTTAGTAGACAAAGCTTAGGCAATTTCGTCTCAAATGATGATGACTTTGTTGGGCAGCTCGTCAACATCACCCGCTTGACGCGGAAAGTGTTCGGCCAGAATTGTTGCACTGTCGTTAATGGCAGCGATGAGCCCGCGAGCTAAGGCTTGATCGCGCGCTGCGGTGACCAGTTTACCGATCACGTCGCGCCAAACATCACGCGATACTTTAGTATAAATGCCTGTGTCGGCAATGATCTCAGCCTGATGCTCTGCCAAGCTTACAAAAATGAGAACCCCCGTTTTGCCTGTGGTTTGATTGAGGCCGTGTCCCAGAAACTGATCGCGCGCCGCACGGTGAACCTGTTGTCGCTTGATCCATGCAGGGGTGAGTTTGGCAGCAAAACCCGGCCGAAGATCTAGGGCCGAAACCAGCATAAACAGGATTGCTTGTAGCGCCAGCAGGAAGACCATGCCGGTTGCAGACTCATCAGCTGGGGTCGCGCCAAGCCCGATATTCCATCCCCCTGCCTGCCAGTGCGTAAAGGCACTACCAATCGCCAAGGGGTTCAGGCCGAAAGCCATCAAGACCAAGGGCACCAGTATGGCAACCAAAGCTCCATAAAACAGCATGATCCACCGATAATCCGCCGTGCGCCCAGAGACCACGACAAAGATCTCGCCAGAAGTTTTTGTCTCGGCAGTCTCAATCGCTTGCGCGACTGCCGCCTTATCCTCGGCTGATAAGTGTAAGTGCGCGTGTTTTACCATGAGCCTGACGCCCCGCCTCCACCAAAGCTTCCACCGCCGCCGGAAAAACCGCCACCGCCGCCGAAGCCGCCACCACCAAAACCACCGCCCCCAAAGCCCCCGCCACCGCGGCGATCATCATCATTATCCCAATCATGCAGGATGATTGGACCACTACCCCATGGGGAATGACGACGGAAACGCGTACGCTGCGTATTAGCAATCGCCAGCCAAATCCAGAAAATCACAAAGGCAATCACAATGATCACTGCAATCGGATCGCCATTGCTGTCCATAGCTTCAGCCTTCAGACCACGCGCAGCCCTGGCCTGAAGCTCAACGGGATCGGCCGTCAAGATTTGCTCGATCGCCCCTGCACCGGCAAAAATGCCACCAGGCATGTCACCCGCTTTGAAGGCCGGCACAATCGTTTCGCGAATGATTTGGCTAGAAAAATAGTCCGTCAGGACACCTTCTAGGCCATAGCCCACTTCAATTCGTACTTTGCGCTCAGTTGGGGCCACCAACAAGATCACCCCATTGTTGAGGCGTTCGCCTTGCCCAATTTGCCAAGCCCGACCAAGCTTGTAGCCATATTCCTCAATCTCAAACCCTTGCAGGCTGGGGACTGTCACCACAACAAGTTGGTCTGAGGATTTAGCCTCTAACGCTTCTAATTGCGCAATCAGTTCGCCTTCCATCTCTTCGGGAATGATATTGGCATCATCTACAACCCGTCCTGTTAGGACCGGGAATTTAGGATCGGCCGCCCAAGCGGGGTTCGCCGCCAAGCAAACGACCATCAAGCTGAGTGCAAGCAGAACGCCAAGCCCAAACCGGTGCAGAGCACCAATTGTAGGCCGCAGCAAGGCGGAGGTGGTCACGCGCTTAGAACTTCACTTCGGGCGGTTTCTCAGAGCCCGCCGTAGCTTGGAACAATTGCATGGGCTGCGACGACGAAAACGCCGTCTTGGCCCAAACCACGCTTGGGAAGGTCCGAAGTGTGGTGTTATAGGTTTGCACGGCAGCATTATAGTCACGACGCGCAATCGCGATGCGGTTCTCTGTGCCCTCAAGTTGCGACTGCAGGGCAGTAAAGCCTTCCAACGAGCGAAGCTCTGGGTAATTTTCCTGAATGCTCATCAGGCGTCCCAGTGCAGCGGACAATTGTCCCTGAGCCGCTTGAAACTCTTGGAATTTTTGAGGGTCTGTAATTGTTGAAGCGTCAAATTTTGGCTGAGTGGCAGAAGCGCGTGCCTCTGTAACAGCTGTCAGCACGCTCTTTTCTTGCTCGGCAGCGCCTTTGACGGTCGCAACTAAATTTGGAACCAGATCGGCGCGGCGTTGATATTGGGTCTGAACTTCTGCCCACGCAGCCTTTGCGGCCTCTTCCTGAGTTGGAATGGTGTTATAGCCACATCCTGAAACCGATGTTGCAGCAACGCCAACCAATGCCAAAGCCGCAAAACGTGTGTTCAAAGCCATCTAAGCCTCCATACAATCTTTGTGTCGCTACATGCGCGCACCAAAGGACGCCCATATGTTAGGAGTAGCAAGGGGTAGCGCAAGGTGGTGCATGTTAAATTAGAACGCGCTTTGACTTTAACGCTCTAAACGCAGGGTCTGATACTGATAGGCAGTGGCAAAGCCTTCGTTCTGGTAAAGGTGAAGCGCGGGCGCATTATTGGTTTCAACTTGCAACCAGAACAGCCGATAGCCAGTCTCATAAGCGCGCCCCATGATTGCGCGCAGGATCGAACGGGCAAGACCGCGATTACGATAATCCGCTTGTGTGCGCATGGCAGCAATGCCCGCGCTATCGCCAGCAAAGGTGCATAGCCCGGCCGCCGCCAAAACCCCGTTTTGCCGAATAATCCCAAAAGCAGAGGGGTTTGGGACCCTGCCCAGAATATCCACACGCTCTTGCCCATCGCCGCCAGAATGGCTTGTTTCTGAAACAATCTGGATGAAGTCTGCCGTAACCTTTGGCTCAATATCCACCACATGTTCGGGCGCGGCCATCGGCCCTTCACGAGTCATCACAGCCACCTGACTGACGACGCGATAGCCGCGCCGAGCTAGCCTATCGCTTAAATTTAATGGATCAGCTCCAACGGTCACCAGTTTAAATTGCGGGGCTAAGCCCAGAGCGTGATAATGAGCCTCGACCCGATCAATAGAGGCTTCAACCGAACTGCCTTCGTAAGTCAGCGGCCAGCAGGAATTGGTACGCCCGACAAAACCCAAGCCAGAGAAAACGTGCCACCCATCAATCCTATCCATTCGCGCGGCGGGCCAGCCTTTTGCGGTCGCCTGTTCGATACGGTGGATGGCAGATAGGTCCAAGGCGCAGGCCTCTACTTTTGCGCGCGGGCAGCGGCCTCAATGCCCAATTTTGCCCAAGCTATGGCTTCGTCAGCATCATCAAAGGCAGTCTCTGGCATCGCCCGGTAGGACATGGTCATGATCTCTCCCGTCCCCTTGTCATAATGAAAAGGCGGGCAGTCGTGGGCATTGAATTTCGGATCATTGATCCGGTCGGCTTTCAGATAAATCTCATTGTCGGCAAGCAAAGCAAACATGCGGCCGTCATAATAGACTCCGGCACCCCCAAACATCTTGCGCACACGAATATCGCCTAGGCCGCTAAACAAGTCCTGCGCGGTGGCGATAAGGGCATCGAGTTCGGGGTTGGCTTTCGCCTTCTTCGCCAAAATCAGGCCTCAGCAGCGGCCGGTACGATGGTCACGCTCTCACCGCAGCCACAGGCATCGGTTTCATTGGGGTTTTTGAAAACGAACTTTGAGTGCAACTTCGTGTTCTCCACGTCGACGACCGAGCCGACCAAGAACAAAATTGCGTTAGATGCGACCAAGATTTTCACGCCCTTATCTTCTACCACTTCATCGAGGGGGTCTGGGGCGTCGGCATAGGCCATCACATATTCCATGCCCGCGCAGCCACCATTTTTGATGCCGACGCGCAGATAGGGCTTTTCAGACTTGGCCATCACATCGCGCACACGCTCAGCGGCGGCATCGGTCAGGCTAACCACTTGCGGGCGCGGGCGGCGGGTGCGGGTTGGGACGAGCTCAGGCGTATTCATCATGGCCACCTATAACATATTCAAAGCCAAACGGGCTTCATCGCTCATGCGCGCTTGGGTCCAAGGCGGATCAAAGGTCACAATCGCCTTGGCCGAATTGATCCCATTCACCGTCTTAGCAGCATCTTCTACCATAATTGGGAGTTCGCCGGCCACAGGGCAAGCCGGAGCAGTCAAAGTCATGTCGATATCCACATGGCCGCCAGCCTTCAGATCAACTTTGTAGATCAAGCCCAATTCATAGACATCAACCGGAATTTCTGGGTCATAGACCGTCTTGAACGCGTCGATCAGATCGTCCGTCAAGCGAGCGATCTCTTCAGGCGGCAAATCGGACGGTTCCCGATCGGGCTGGACGATGGGTGGGCTGGACACGTCCAGCATATCTCGTGAGGTTGTGGTTTCATCGCTCATGGGGTGACCTTACAGCAAAAAATCGCGCGCTTTAGCAAGCGCTTCAACAAAGGCGTCGACATCTTCGAAACTGGTATAGGCAGCAAAACTCGCCCGTGCGGTGGCGGTAACGCCGAGTACCTTCATTAGGGGTTGGGCACAGTGATGACCCGCCCGTACGGCAACACCATAACGGTCCAACACTTGGGCGACATCATGGGGGTGCGCGCCATCGATATTGAAGGCAATGATGCCACCCTTGCCCGGCGCGGTGCCATAAAGGCTGATGCCATTAATGCCGCGCAAGGATGCTAACGCATGGTCCAACAAGGCTTGCTCATGGGCATGCATTGCCGCTTGATCCTGCGCCATCATCCAATCGACCGCAGCACCTAAGCCCACAGCTTCCGTTATGGCAGGCGTGCCCGCTTCAAACCGGAATGGCGGCACATTATAGGTAATCAGCTCTTTCGAGACGATCTCAATCATCTCACCGCCGCCTTGCCAAGGTGGCAATCGGTCTAGTGCCTCTGGCGTGCCGTGCAGCACACCGATGCCCGTTGGCCCATAAATCTTATGCGCGGAGAAGGCGTAGAAATCGGCACCAATGGCTTGAACATTGACACTTTGGTGCACAACACCCTGGCAGCCATCAATCAGAACTTGCGCCCCGGCTTGATGGGCAAGCGCGACGATTGTTGCGACATCCTGCACGCTGCCCAACACATTGGACATATGGCTGATCGCAACCATTTTCGTGCGCGGACCGATCAGGGCTGCAAGTGAATCCATATCCAGGGCGCCTTGTGGCGTGATCGCTGCCCATTTCAGGACCGCACCAGAACGCTGGGCCGCCATGTGCCAAGGCACGATATTGGCGTGATGTTCCATTTCGGAGATCACAATCTCATCGCCCGGCTTTAAGCTTTGACTGATCCCAGCGGCCACCAGATTGATGGCTTCGGTTGCACTCTTGGTAAAGACAATCTCATCCGCACTACCGGCATTGATAAAGCGCGCGACTTTGGCGCGGGCATCTTCAAATGCTTGGGTCGCTTCGTTCGCCAGCGTATGCAGGCCGCGATGGACATTGGCGTAAGAGGTACGCTGGAAGTCGGCCATGGCCGAGATGACGCTTTCAGGCTTTTGCGCACTTGCCGCGCTATCAAGATAGACCAAGGGCTTGCCATGGATTGTTCGGGTCAGGATCGGGAATTCCGCCCTCACTTTAGCGACATCAAAGGCGGCAGGATTGGTTAGGGTTTGGGCGTTCATGAAGAAGTCGCCTCCAACCACGTTCGGGCAAGATCCGAAAACCAGTCGCGTACGCCCTCATGCTCAATCGCGTCAAAGACCTCGGTTACAAAAGCTTCCACCAATAGAGCCTTCGCTTGGGCCTCAGGTATGCCGCGCTGGCGCATGTAGAATAGGGCCTGATCATCCAGCGCCCCAATCGTATTGCCATGGGCGCATTGAACGTCATCGGCATAGATTTCAAGCTCAGGCTTGGCATCAATTTCTGCCCCCTCACTCAGCATCAGAGCGTGGTGGTTTTGTCGGGCGTCGGTCTTTTGAGCGGCGCGCTCAACCAGGATTTTGCCTTGGAAAACACCGCGCGCACGGTCCTGAAGGGCCCCTTTGAACAATTCGCGCGTTTGCCCATTTGGACCGCCATGAACGACCTTGGTGGTCATATCCGCATGGCTGCTGCCAGACAGCAGATAAGCCCCGTGGATCAAGCAACTTGCCCCCTCGCCCGCTAACATCACTTGGGTCTCAGCTCGGGCAAGCTTGCCGCCAAACATCAAGGCGATGGCGTGGTAGCGCCCTGTATCTGCGACAGTTACCGCTACATGGGTAAAATCAATCGCGGCAGTGCCGCCATTTTGCAGACTATAGCGCACCAGTTCAGCGTCGGCACCAATTTCAATTTCTAGGAGGCCAGTCGACAGACCAGCCGTCGCTAGCCCCGTATCGATCAAGGTCAATCGGGTGCCTGCTTCCAACTCCAAACGCACCCGCATCGGCGCACCGGGATGGCGGCGCAACACAACGGGGCGGCTTTGGCTTTGGGTAACGCGCAACACCACAGCTCGCGGCGCAAAGCCCGCTGCTAGCATCGCTAGGGGTCCAGCCCCTTCAAGCTCTAGACTATCTTCGGTCTCGATGATCAGACCTTGATCTTTCTCACCCTCAAGGCCAAATCCTTCGGGCGCGAAATCCAAAATCAATGCTTCTTGTAGGCATTCTGGGATCAAGCCAGCCGACCCATCCGCCTCAGCTATGCCGTCAGCGAGTGCAGCGCGCACATCTGTCCACTTAAACGCTTCAACCCGGCGGTTGGGCAAGCCTGCCGCAGCAAAATGCGCCTTCGCTGCCTCTCCTGCCTCTGTGTGCGGCAGGGCGTTCAACAAGGCCTCTTCTCCAGCCAGAAGTCTCACTTCAGCCAAGGCCATTAAGCGGCATCCTTATAGCGATCATAGCCGTCAGCCTCTAGCGCGAGCGCCAATTCTGGACCGCCACTATCGACGATACGCCCCCCCGCCAGAACATGAACCCGGTCGGGCTTAATATGGTCCAGCAAGCGCTGATAATGTGTGATGACCAGCATGCCCTTATCCGGTCCACGCAGGGCATTCACGCCTTCGGAAACGACTTTGAGCGCGTCAATATCAAGGCCAGAGTCGGTCTCGTCCAAGATCATGAAGCGGGGGTCGAGAAGCGCCATCTGATAGATTTCCATCCGCTTCTTTTCGCCACCCGAGAAGCCGACATTCAAAGGCCGCTTCATCATCTCAGGCGTAACACCCAACTTCTTGGCGACATCGCGCGACAGCTTCATAAAGTCAGGCACGCTGATTTCGGCTTCATCGCGCGCTTTGCGCTGGGCATTGAGTGCGGTGCGCAAGAACGTCAGGGTAGGAACGCCAGGGATCTCAAGCGGATATTGGAAGGACAGAAACAGCCCCTTTGCCGCGCGCTCTTCTGGGGCGAGTTCCAATAAGTCTTCGCCGTTAAGGGTAGCCGTACCACCGACGACTTCATAGCCGTCACGGCCCGTCAGCGCATAGGACAAGGTCGACTTACCTGCGCCATTGGGGCCCATGATGGCGTGGACTTCACCTGCAGGCACCTGAAGCGTGAGGCCTTTGATGATAGGCGTGCCGCCAACTTCGACTTGCAGATTGTTGATGTTCAACATGAGAGGGTCTTTCAAGGTTTCTTTTGGCCGAAGGCCACAGATAGGAGGAAGGATGGATGGGGTTGCTGACGGCTAAAAGGATCGGGAACCGTCTTCACGCGCCCTCCCCGATCGGCTTTAGGATTTCAATCCGATTGCCAAATGGATCATAGAGAAACGCACGCACATGGCCTGGCAATTCGTCATCATGTTTGACTTTAAACCCGCGTGCGTGGGCCTTGTGGGCAAGGCCTGCAACGTCGGCAACGCGGAAGGCCACATGGGCTTTATCATTGGCGCGAAAATCTTGCTCGACGCCTAAATGAACCTTGACCCCGCCCGACTGATACCAAGCGCCCCCGCGCATGGCCATCGATGCAGGCTTAGGCACTTCGGTAAGGCCCAAGAGGTCAGCATAAAACGCACGCGCGACCGCTTCACCACCCGGCGGGATGGCGATTTGTACATGGTCGATGGCGGCGATGGTGGTCACCCCACACTCCCCTCAAGACTAATCGCCACCAGCTTCTGTGCTTCCACCGCAAACTCCATTGGCAGTTCCTGCAAGACCTCCCGCACAAAGCCATTCACCAGAAGTGCGACCGCATCTTCAGTCGAGAGGCCACGTTGGCGGCAATAGAATAGCTGATCCTCGCTTAACCGCGTGGTCGTCGCCTCATGTTCAAAAGTCGCATAGGGCGTCTTGGCTTCCACATAGGGCACGGTGTGGGCACCGCATTGGTCGCCGATCAAAAGGCTGTCGCATTGGGTGAAATTGCGTGCGCCTTTTGCTTTGGCGTGCGCACTTACCAGCCCGCGATAGGTGTTGTTGCTTTTGCCCGCGGAAATACCCTTCGAGACGATACGTGAGCGCGTATTTTTGCCCAAATGGATCATCTTCGTCCCCGTATCGGCTTGTTGATGACCGTTGGTGATCGCGATAGAGTAAAAGGCACCTTGGCTCTCATCGCCGCGCAAGATGCAGGATGGATATTTCCAAGTAACGGCTGAACCTGTCTCCACTTGCGTCCAACTGACCTTGGACCGAGCCCCCCGGCAGTCTGCCCGCTTGGTTACAAAATTATAGATCCCGCCAACGCCATTTTTGTCGCCGGGATACCAATTCTGGACCGTCGAATATTTGATCTCCGCATCGTCAAGCACGACCAATTCTACAACCGCAGCATGGAGTTGGTTTTCATCGCGCATCGGCGCAGTACAGCCTTCAAGATACGAGACATAAGCGCCCTTGTCGGCGATGATCAATGTACGTTCAAACTGACCCGTGTCTGCCGCATTGATGCGGAAATAGGTCGACAATTCCATCGGACAGCGCACGCCGGGCGGAATGTAGACAAAGGTGCCGTCAGAAAATACCGCACTATTGAGCGTGGCGTAAAAATTGTCGGTCACCGGGACCACAGTACCCAGATACTGTCGCACAAGGTCGGGATACTCTTTGATCGCCTCAGACATTGAGCAGAAGATCACACCCGACTTGGCCAATTCCGCGCGGAAAGTGGTGGCCACCGACACGCTATCGAATACCGCGTCCACCGCTATGCGCGGTGCGCCTTTGACGCCAGCCAAAACCTCTTGCTCCCGCAAGGGGATGCCAAGCTTTTTATAGGTCTCCAAAATCTCTGGATCGAGATCGTCGAGGCTGTCGAGCTCAATCTTGGCTTTTGGCGCGGCGTAATAATAGGAATCCTGGAAGTCGATGGTGGGATAATTGACCATAGCCCAGCTTGGCTCTTGCATGGTTAGCCAACGCTCATAGGCCGCCAAACGCCAGTCTAGCATCCATTGCGGCTCACCCTTCTTCGCAGAAATATAGCGCACAATATCGGTACTGAGGCCCTTGGGGGCCATTTCCATTTCGATATCGGTGATGAAGCCATGCTCGTAGTCGGCAATGCTTTCAACGGTTTCGATGGTTTCTTTTACTGCGGGCATTGGGTTTGGGGGCCTTTCAGGCGACTTGCGTGGTAACGTTGCGGCCGGCGCGGGCAGCAGCTTCTAGATAGAGTTCGGCCAATCGCACCCCATCTTCGATGCGGCTAGACCAACCGAAACTGGCGCGGATCGATGAAGCGGCAGCGCTGTCGCTATAGCCACATGCTTTCAGAATTCTCGACATTTTGACTTTGCCTGACGAACAGGCAGAACCCGCAGAGACCGCTGCACCAGCTAAATCCATCGCCATAACTTGGCGGGCCCCTTCCCAGCCGTCCACCACCAAGCACGACGTATTGCTGAGCCGCCGGACGGTCTGGCTGACAAAATCGACCCCTGACAGTGCTGTTGCCACGGGCAGCTCAAAGGCGCGACGGGTCCGGGAGGTCAAATCTTGATAGGCCTGTACAGCGTCATCATCACAGGCGACCATGGCAGCAGCCGCAAAGCCAACTATGGCGGCAACATTTTCAGTACCGCTGCGGGCCCCACGCTCCTGCCCGCCCCCGGCACGACCATTGAACACATCAATCCCGGGTGCCGCGATTAGGGCTCCTGCTCCCATAGGCCCCCCAATCTTATGCGACGAAACAACCAGCCAGTCTGCAAGCCCGGCGAACTGAGCGACTGAAACTTTACCCAACAGCTGCACAGCGTCACATAGGAGCGCAGCGCCCGACGCGCGCACGCGGGTGGAAATCGCATTCAGCGGCTGAATTGTCCCCGTTTCATTATTGGCCCCTTGCGCAATCACAAGCGGTTGACCGCCTTGGATGTCTAGCTCTTGGCCTAACCAATCAACATCAAGAATACCGCCCGGATTGACAGGGATTAGCTGTGCTTCCGGCCACAATTTGACGGCATAGGACCATACGGCATCATGTTCGACAGAAGACACATAGACAGGTCCAAAGCCCATGGCCTTCGCGCTTTCCATCGCAAGATGCAATGCCTCGGTCGCGCCACTGGTGAAGGTCACTGCGTCGGCCCCGCATTCAAGGATATGGGCTAGGCTTTCTCGCGCATCTTCTAGGGCGCGCTTAGCCGCACGGCCTTCGCCATGCACCGAGGAAGGGTTGCCGCCAAGATCAATTGCACGCAGCATCGCTTCGCGCGCCTCGGGTCGAAGCGGCGAAGTTGCATTATGATCTGCGTAAAGCCGACCCATTATTCAGCGGCCGCACTTCTATAGCGTGCGATCTCGTCGGCTTTGCCTTGCAGTTGACGCGCTAAAACATCAGCTAAAGTCACCGCGCCCAAGAATTGGCTGATATGGCGCGACAGCTCGTCCCACAAATCATGTGTCATACAGCGCCGATTGCCACTCAGGCAGCCCGCCCGGGTATGGGCGTCACAGCGCGTTACTTTCAAAGGCTCTTCCACCGCCTGCATGATCGCACCAATCGAGATTTCCTCAGGCAATGAGGCCAAGCGATACCCGCCGCCTGGGCCACGCGCGCTTTCCACCAGGCCGCGACGGCGGAGGCGGGCAAACAATTGCTCGAGATAGGACTGGCTGATTTCTTGTCGCTCAGCAATTTCGCCAAGATTAACAGATCGCGCCGAAGAGCCGGTTTCTGGGCTGTTGAGCGCCAAATCTACCATAGCCATTACGGCATAACGTCCCTTGGTCGACAATTCCATTTCGACGGTCCTTTCAGCGCTTTCTGGACACTTTACAGCGCCATTGCGGAAAATCTTGGCTTTTTGATATAGGCCTATGTTACGAGCCCGTTCCGGTCCTTCACTGGACCTAGTATTCCCGACCCCATAGGTCAAGAATTAAACTGAGCATCATGGCAGAACTTATCCTTACTGGCGCCGCTGGGCGTCTTGAAGCCCGTTACAATCAAGCCGAATCGGAAAATGCGCCGATCGCGCTGATCCTTCACAACCACCCCAAAGCCGGTGGGTCGATGCAAGACCGCGTCACCGTCATGCTGCACAAATTATTTGTCGAGCGTGGCTTCTCCACGCTGCGCTTCAATTTCCGTGGCGTCGGTCGAAGCCAAGGCAATTTCGACAATGGCCAAGGCGAATTATCCGATGCGGCTAGCGCGCTGGATTGGCTGCAAGGCCAGAACCCAGTTGCCCCAGTCACCTGGGTAGCTGGCTATTCCTTTGGCTCTTACATTGCGCTGCAACTCTTGATGCGCCGCCCTGAGATCGACGGCTTTATCACGGTCGCCACGCCTGCCAACCATTATGATTTATCGTTCCTAGCCCCCTGCCCATCCTCGGGCATGATGTTCTACGGGTCTAACGATCAAGTCTCCCCACCGGCTGACCTTGAACGCTCTGCTTCCAAGATCCGCACACAAAAGGGCGAATTGGTTGAGTGGGAGCAGATTGAAGGCGCAGACCATTTCTACCGCAATGAGCTGGATGTCTTGCGGGATCGCGCCGCCGTTTATCTCGACCGCCGCTTGGCAGAGCCGCGCAAGATCGCGCCACCGCCGCGCCGCTAAACGCAGACTTGTTGACCGATGAGGGACCTGAGCGCCCTGCGCTCAGGTCTCTATTCTTCATGGTCCAGAAGCAGCGGTTCGCTGGCTTGTACGGCTGCCTCGGGGTCTGCCGCATCTTTGGCCCAAGGACCGCGCCTCGGCGGGGCAGGGTAAAAATAAAACCGCCACCCGTTGCGCATCAGC
Organism: Aquidulcibacter sp.; assembly: GCA_027532555.1. GTDB lineage: Bacteria > Pseudomonadota > Alphaproteobacteria > Caulobacterales > Aquidulcibacteraceae > Aquidulcibacter > Aquidulcibacter rimovensis. The sequence goes on along the minus strand of JAPZTJ010000015.1, from coordinate 28,251 downwards.
AGGGCACCGGTGGGAATATCGCCACGCCCAAAGACGTGAGACTGACCGTCAAAGCCGATCGTCAGAATGCCGCGCCCGCGACCCGCATAAACATAGTGGCCCTCCCAATCGCCTTCACCCAGCGTGCATCCTCGCGCAAGCCGATGTTCGCCTTCGGGCAATAGGCGCGCAACGTCCCCTTGGCTGAGGCCAGCTTTATCGAGAAGGCGCGTCGCATCAAATCGCCCGCCTGATGTGCGGCACAGGCTGGCGGCTTGCCCATGTGGCGTTGCCAAGATCGCCCGCCCTTCTGGACCGATCCACGCAACCGGCTTGGGACTGAAAGCCCAGATTGCCAACCCAGCCGTGATCGCGACAATCGCCAAAAGCCGTAACCAAGATCGCCAGAGCGTCAGCCAAAGGATTGCGACGATCAGGATTAAGGGCGCAGTCGAACTTGTCCACGCGATACTCGCATTCGCGCCAGGCAGGGCTGCAATCCAATGCGCGATCTTAAGTGTGACACTCAAGCCCGATGCGGCTGCCTGCCACGCCCAATCGTCCAGCCCAAAAGGCGCAAGGCTTGCCGCGATCGCTGAAAAGGGTGCAACCCAAAAATCCAAGATCGGGGCCGCCATCAGATTGGCGGGTAGTGACCAGACGGACACGCGTCCAAAGGTGGCTGCTGAAATGGGGGCCGTGGCAAGGCCTGCCACCACGCTGGTTGCCGCTGCCCCGCCCAGCCACATCGCAGCCCGCTGGAACAGGCCAAGCTCTAACGCACCTGCGTGCCGCCGCTCCCAGATTTCCCACAGAGCGACCAAAGCTGCTGTAGCCAAGAAGCTCATCTGGAAGCCAGGGTCTATGGCGCTCTCGGGTAGAGCGACCAGAACACAGATTGCGGCGATGGCCAGGCCGCGCATGGAGATGGCCTTGCGGTTCAACAAGATCGCGCCAAAGGCAATGGCCGACATGATGAAGGCCCGCACGGCGGGAGCCTCTGCCCCGGTAAAGATACAATAGGCCCCGGTGCCACATAGGGCGATGACAGCCGCGATCTTGCGGGCATCAAGCCGTAGCGACAGTGTCGGCACCAAAGCGGCAAGCTTCCAAATGACAAGATAGATGAGCCCGCCAAGTAAGCCGACATGCAGGCCAGAGACAGAAATGACATGAGACAGGCCAGACGCCTGCAGGGCTTCCACATCTGCCTCACTCAACCAAGCACGGTCGCCTGTGGTGACTGCTGCGAGAAATCCACCGCCATCGCTGTCAGTTGCCTCGACTATTGAGCGGGCGGCTTGGGCGCGCCAAAGCGCCAAACGAAATTGAATGGATTGGGTCAGAGGCGGGGATGCTTCAATCACGGCGCAGGGCCGAAGCGCATAGCCAACCCCGCCCAATCCTTGGAACCAAGCCCGCCGCGCATGATCATAGGCGCCGGGCACAACAGGTCCCGGAGGTGGCCTCAAAATCGCTTGGCACCTGACTTTCTGGCCGGGCTTTGGCGGCTCGTCTTGGGCGAGTGCCACGCGAACCGATTTGGGCCGAGCTTCCAAGCGCGTGTGCGACAACGTTTCGACCACGATCCTGGCGCGCCAAGTCCCGCGCTGGGTGCGGTCAATTTGCTCTACATAGCCTGTCACAAGATAAGGCGTTTTGACATCGGAGACTCGCGGCGCTTTCGCCGCTTCTGCCCGCAACAGGCCCGACGCGCCCCCACCCAAAGACGCGGCGGTGAAAAGACCGAGAAGACCTAGCGTGTAGATGGCTTTGGCGAGACGCTGGTCAGAGCTGCGCTGCGCCATCAAGCTACAGCTAAGCCACAGGCCGAGCGCCAGAAATGTCAGGATCACCCAAACAAAAGCGGGATCATCTGCACGCACCGAACAGGTGGCCCCTGCCCCAAAGGCAAAGCCAACCGGCAGCCACAAAACCAGTCGATCGCGGTCATGATCGCGGATTTCCTGTAACTGATCCTGCATCCAAGTGCGTAGATCACTTTCACCTTCACGGTGGCGTGTTATGAGGCGGCGGAGGCCAAGTTCATTGGCCTGTTCCGTCCTTTGATTTGCCTCTTTTTCAGAAGCCCAAGCCATCATGCATGCTCCTACCGAAACGACAGTCCACACACACGAAGCCACAGGCCGGGATGTTGTGACGCGGTTTGCGCCTTCGCCGACGGGCTACCTCCATATTGGAGGGGCAAGAACGGCATTATTCAACTGGCTTTACGCACGAAAAGCAGGTGGCAAATATCTTTTGCGGATTGAGGATACCGATCGCGAGCGTTCGACGGACGCGGCCGTGCAAGCGATTCTCGATGGCCTGGCTTGGTTGGGCTTGGAAGCCGACGGCCCACCCTTGTTTCAATTCGCCCGCGCTGGTCGTCACAAGGAAGCCGCTGAAAGCCTTGTTGCAGCCGGAAAAGCGTACCGTTGCTATTTGAGCAGCGAAGAAGAAACAGCCCTTAAGGAAGCCGCGCGAGCCAAAGGCCTCGCCTTCCGTTCGCCTTGGCGCAATGCCGATTCTGGAACCCCGCCAGCGGGTGCCCCCTTCGTGACTCGTCTGCGGGCACCCAGCGAAAATGAGTTCATCCGCGTGCACGATAAGGTGCAGGGCGTTGTGACGACCGCCGGGCGCGAGATTGACGATTTCATCCTGCTCCGCTCTGACCAGACGCCAACCTATATGTTGGCCGTGGTGGTGGATGATCATGATATGGGCGTCACCCATGTCATTCGGGGTGATGACCATTTGACCAATGCCGCGCGCCAGACGGCCTTGATCCACGCCTTTGGCTGGCAAGTCCCAACCTATGCCCACATCCCCTTGATCCATGGCGATGATGGCAAGAAATTGTCGAAGCGCCACGGGGCCTTGGGCGTCGAAGAATATCGCGACATGGGCTATTTGCCCGAAGCTATGCGCGCCTACTTGTTGCGCCTTGGCTGGTCCAAGGGTGATTTGGACATTGTTAGCACCGAAGAAGCCTTGGAGCTGTTTGATCTTGAAGGGCTTGGCAAAAGCCCTTCGCGCTTGGACTTTGCCAAAATGGGCAGCGTCAACGCCCATTTCATGCGCTTGGCCGATGACCAGCGCTTGGTGACCCTCATGCGAGAGCACGCCGCCCGCGCGGGCCAGCCAGAGATTGCTAAGTCAGATGCCGAACTCGCCGCTGCCGTGGCGTATCTGAAAGACCGGGCCAAGACTTTGCCGGAGCTTTACGACCAGTTTGGCTTTATCCTTGCGGCGCGGCCCCTGCCACGCGATGAAAAGACACAAAAGACACTGTCTGAAGAAGCCCTCGCACGCCTTGGCCGCCTGCAGCCGATCTTGGCACATGTCGAGACTTGGCATCATACAGAGATCAAAGCCGCATTGGATAAGTTTGCCGAAGCTGAAGGCATTGGCTTTGGCAAAATCGGTCCACCCTTGCGCGCTGCGCTGACGGGTGGCCTTCCGGCACCAGATTTGGCAATCGCCTTAGAGCTATTGGGCAGAGATGAAAGCTTGGCGCGTCTTGGAGACGTGATGTAAACTTCTGTCGTGGAAACTGTGGTTACGAGCAAAACACAAGAGGGCATGAATATGGAAAGCAAAGCAGAACCAAAGGGTACCGCTAAACTTGATTTCGAAGGCAAAGTGATTGACTTGCCAATTTATGGCGGTGCCACCGGCCCTGATGTGATCGATATCCGCAAACTCTATGCAGAGACGGGTGCCTTTACTTACGACCCAGGTTTCACCTCGACCGCTTCTTGCGAAAGCCAGATCACCTTTATCGATGGCGACGAAGGCATTTTGCTGCATCGCGGCTATCCGATTGACCAATTGGCAGAGCGGTCGAACTTCCTTGAAGTCGCCTATCTGTTGTTGGAAGGGCATCTGCCGAACCAAGGCGAGTTTGATAAGTTCAAGCACGACATCACCTATCACACGATGTTGCACGCCCAGTTCGACCGCTTCTTTGAAGGCTTCCGCCGTGACGCGCACCCGATGGCCGTTATGGTTGGCACCGTGGGGGCTTTGTCGGCCTTCTACCACGACAGCTTGAACATTGATGATCCGATCCAACGCAAAATCACCCAGCACCGCTTGATCGCCAAGATCCCAACCATTGCCGCGCGTGCCTATAAATATTGGCTTGGCCAACCATTTGTGACCCCGCGCAATGAATTGAGCTATGCGGCAAACTTCCTGCGCATGTGCTTTGCTGTGCCAGCAGAAGACTATGTCGTGAACCCCGTGCTGGCCAAAGCGATGGAAAAAATCTTCATCCTGCACGCCGATCACGAGCAAAACGCCTCGACCTCAACCGTCCGCTTGGCAGGTTCTTCAGGTGCCAACCCATTTGCCTGTATCGCAGCCGGTATCGCCTGCTTGTGGGGCCCCGCCCATGGCGGCGCGAACGAAGCGGCCTTGAACATGCTGAAAGAAATTGGCCATGTGGACAATATCCCAGCCTTCGTCGCGCAAGTGAAAGACAAAAATTCCAGCGTGCGTCTGATGGGCTTTGGCCACCGCGTGTATAAGAATTACGACCCACGCGCGAAAGTGATGCAGCAAGCCTGCCACGAAGTGCTGGCCGAAGTTGGCGTGAAGGACGATCCGCTGTTGAAGGTCGCGATGGAGCTTGAGAAGATTGCGCTGAATGATGAGTATTTCGTCAGCCGCAAGCTCTATCCAAATATCGACTTCTATTCGGGCATCACGTTGAAGGCGATGGGCTTCCCGGTTGAAATGTTCACTGTGCTGTTCGCTCTGGCTCGCACCACGGGCTGGATTGCGCAGTGGGACGAAATGAACAGCGACCCCGCGCAAAAAATTGGTCGCCCCCGTCAGCTCTATACAGGTGCAACCCAACGCGATTATGTGCCGATCATCAATCGCTAAGCACACCGACAATCTAATTGAACGCGCGGGCCAAAAGCTCGCGCGTTTTTTGTTTGTGCGCAAAGCCTCTGATTGACAGAGCTTGGGAGATGCCTAAGGTAGTGGGATTGTTTTGTCTAAATTTGGAGTGCGTCATGACCAAACTATTGACTTCCGCCTTGGCGCCATTGGTTGCAAGCTTAGCCCCAACAGTCTCAGCCGCTCAAAGTCAGCAAGCAATTGCGACGCGCTGGGAGGACTACATTCCATCGGCAAGCAGAATTGCTAGCCCGACTCAGCGGGATATGGCCACCCTCAATCAAAATCTATCAAAGAAAGGCCGTTGCGCGGCCGCTACGATGAGGAACCTTCCCCCTTCCGATACCACTGGCCAAGAAAGGCGAATGATTGCGGCCTATGAAGGGCAGTGCACCACAGGCGTCGGAGCAGTTGTTCTGACTTTATGGACGCAGCCGAGGAAGGGCGTTTGGGAAGTACATAATCAATGGGCGACCTCAGGGGCGGAGAGCAATCTTGTGGTCATGCCAAAGGATTTTGATCCTGAATTGGATCAGGTCAGTCGGTTTGAGACAGCCTTTCAGCTCGACCCATTCCAAGCGTCCAAACTCCCACCTTGGACAACTGGAAAAGTCACACCCGATTTGCCGTTGGGAATTAACTGGCGGGGTGGGATGGAGCGCGATCTCTATGAGACGGTTCGTCGTGGTAATTATCAGATATTCTGCGCCTATCGATACACGATGACCTGCTTCGCGGATATTCCCGGACGCAACACAAGCCAAACTCCTATTCTTGTCACACAAAACTATGCGGCTCTGTATGAAGCAAGAATGCCAACCGCAGCCTTGGATGTCTTGCTAGGTAAAACTCCCAGCCTCACAGTAAGCGAATTGGCCATAAAGGAAAAAGCATTTGATGACCTGGTTGATAAAGCGGCACGGGATGTGGTGGAAGCTGCGATCAACCAAGCCACATTGCCGGGGGCTACGCCTGTGCCAGAAAAGACGGCAGCCAAAGCAAAGTCATCCCCGGTAAAAAAGCGCTGAGGCCCATGATCCATCCAAACAAGCCTGCGGGTTGCTTCAAACACTAGCACCGCCGCCAAAGTTCGCCTAAAGTGACACGCATGCTTGATCATCTGAAATCTTTTGGCGATGGTGCCGCCCAAGTTCATTACGGGACGCCCGAACTCAGCATTGTGCGACCCGGCAAGTTTGTGCGCTGTGCCGTGACGGGGAAACCCATCCCGCTGGAGGATTTACGCTATTGGTCAGTCGAACTGCAGGAAGCCTATGTGGATGCAGCAGCAGCGACGACGCGCTGGAAGCAAGTGAACGCACGCGCCTAAATCTCAACACCAATCTTGCAAGGCGCACCCTTGTTTTTGGTGGTCTGTTTGGCTTAACGGGCCTTTCCAGCGGATGCGACCGTGCCTTAGCCCAATCTCCTGAATCCCGTCATTCACCCCTGCCCTTCAGCTTTTCAGGCACGCCGCAACAGTCAGGCGTGGTGATTTGCACAACGGTGCCGGGTGCTCAAATTGATGCCAGCGGCATCACGACCCAAGCCGATAGCGACGGCCGCTTTGTGATGGGTTTTGACCGCGACGCCCCTTCTCAAGCCTTGATTTCCATCTCAATGGGGCCAACCATCGCCCGGTTCGGCCTTGAGGTTGCACCGCGCGCCTATCAAGTCACCAGTGTCAGTGGCCTTCCCAAAGCCACCATCGACCCTCCGGCTGAGGCGCTTGCCCGTATTGAGGCGGACGCGGCCTTGAAGCGTCAAGCCTTTGACAGCAACAACCCCATCGCCCGCGGTTTTGAAGAGGCTTTCCGCTGGCCACTCGATGATGTGCGCATCACCAGACCGTGGGGTGCGACGCGTATGTTGAATGGCAAGAGCCAGCGACCCCATTTCGGCATTGATCTGGGTGCCGCGCGCGGAACACCCATTTATGCCCCTGCGAGCGGCTTTGTGGTGCTGGCAGAGCCCGACATGCATTTTGAAGGGGGCATGGTGGCGATTGATCACGGCCAAGGCCTGATCACCACCTATCTGCATCAAAGCGCTTTGGCGGTTGAGGTGGGACAACGTGTCACACCGGGCACTTTGATCGGCTATGTCGGGTCTAAGGGTCGCGCCACCGGGCCGCATTTATGCTGGCGGATGCGCTGGCGCGGCCGCAATCTGGACCCCAGCTTGCGGGTGCAATCCGCCTGAGCCCCGACCCATGTGAGGCCGAAGTAAATGCCAATCAGGCTGGACATTTTGGTTGCGCCTGCCTAGCGAGACCCGATGCACCCCGCCTCCGCCACGCACTCTTGGCTGAAAAAACTCCATCTCTGGGTGGGGATGCTGGCGATTGCGATCAAGGTCGCCATCCCCGTGGGCTATATGGTCGCGCCCCAAGCCTTAGCGGCCGGCCTCACGCCCATCGTGCTCTGTACCGCCGATGGCAATGTCACCGCCTTTATGGATGGCGATGGCCAAATCCTTGCCCATGGTGAAGAAGCCCTCGCCAGTGACCATCAGGGCCTGCCGTCTGACCATGATGGTTCCAAATGCGCTTTTGCTGGCCAAGGCGTCCCAGTGGCGGCCCCACAGCCTGCTACCATCCCGGTTTTGTTTGAGAATGTTGTCAAAGTTGCCAGCACGACAAACCGCTTCGTCGCCCCGGGCCTCGGCCTCGCCGCCCCACCCCCGCCCAAGACAGGGCCACCCATCCAAGTTTGAGACTCCGCTCGCTCAGGTCTGACGGCCTTGCGTCAGCCTGCCCGTTTCTCAATTTGGAAATTTCTGACATGTCCTCTCGATTCAAAGCGCCATCACGGCGCAAAATTCCTTGGCTCAAAGCCCTGTTGGCTGCCACTTGTCTGTCCACTCCCGGCGCAGCTTTGGCGCAAGAAGCCGTTACCTCTGACGCGGAAAAGCCCGCTGAAACCATCATCGTCGTGGGCCAGCGCGACACCCCAATCACGGTGGTACCCCGCGGCCTTTCGGTCTCGCTCGGCAAAGCTGACTTTGAGGCGATTAATGCCATCAATGTCGAAGACTTGATGAAATATGCGCCGAACTTCTTTGTCCGCAAACGCTTTGCGGGCGATGATAATGCAGTGGTAGCTTTGCGTGGGGCCAATACGGTTCAAAGTGCGCGAACCATTGTGATGGTGGATGGCTTTTTGGTCTCCAACTTCCTTGGTAACTCCTTCTCATTCCCACCTAAGTGGAATGTGGTTGGCCCCGCTGATGTGCGCCAGTTCGACATTGTCTATGGCCCTTATTCTGCCCGCTATGGCGGCAATTCCATGGGTGGGGTTGTCTCGGTCACCACGGAAGAACCTAAAAAGACTGGTGCCTATCTGAACGCTCAAACCATGGTGATGCCTTTCAAAGAATATGGCTTTGATGAAACCTTCAGCGGCTATAGCGTTGAGGGTGGCGGCACCTATGTGGCCCAAGACGGAAAGCTGCGCCTGCGTGCAGGCTTCCGCCGGTTCGACAATGTCGGCCAGTCCATGACCTATAATCTTTTGACCCCTGCGACCGGAACCGCCGCGGCGACCCCGGTAAGTGGCGCTTTTGTGGACCCAGCGCTGGCGACACCTGTCTTTGGCGCTGCTTCCCCGGTTTATGTGGTGCAAAACCAAGTGCGCCTGCGGGTTGCCTATGACTTTGCGCCGGGCTGGACCGCCGATGCCATGCTGTTTGGTTGGACAACCGACCAAACCCTGCGTGATACCCGCACCTTCCTGCGCGATGCCACAGGTGCACAGATTGGCCAAGGCCGCGTGCGCTTCAACAATCAAATCTGGAATGCAACCGGTCTTACCTCCTCGGAATTTGAGCGCACCGAATATCTGGCTGGCCTCAAGCTTACGGGCAAATTGGTGGGGTGGGATATGCGCGCCAATCTATCCCGCTATTGGATGCCGATCTGGAACACAAAGACGTCGCGTGATTATCTAACAGGCCAGTCCAATGGTGCTGGCACCTATCAGGTCCAAGACAGTCCAGGCTGGTATGCGGCGGACCTCACCTTTGACCAAAGCTTTGGCAAGCATAACATCGGTTTTGGCCTTAATGCCAATCTTTACGAGACCGCGCAAAATACGTTCAACGTCACGAATTGGAGCGCGGCTACGGGCCAAAGCTTTGCTTCCTCCACCGCCGGCAAAACACACGCCCTTGGCCTCTGGATCGAAGATGCCATCGACCTGACCGATACGGTCACCGTCACGCTGGGTGGGCGCTATGATTATTGGCGGGCCTTTGACGGCTCCATCGCCCGCCAATCGGGTGCCATGCTGCTCGCCGACACCTACCCCACGCGCACCGATAGTGCCTTCAGTCCCAAGGCCTCCATCCAAGCCGAGATTGTCGACGGCGTAGTCGTGCAACTGTCCCTCGGCAGCGCTACCCGCTTCCCCACAGTGGGTGAGTTGTTCCAAGGCCGGATCGACGACGTCACACGCGAGATTGACCCGCAAAGCTTTGATCCCAATCTGCGGCCAGAGCGTTCCACGGATATCACTTTGATGGGACGGGGAAGACTTGGACCGGTGCAGATCACTGCCAGCGCCTTCTATCAAGATATTGAAGATGCCATTTTCTCTTTCAGTGGCCTCAATCAATTCGGCACCGTGGTTTCAAGCTTTAAAAATGTCGACTTGGTCACTCAATCCGGTCTTGAACTGATTTTTGAGGCCAAGGACCTATGGGTCGAAGGTCTCGATCTGAATGTGAGCGTCAGCAAGATGGACGCAACCACCATTCGCAATCTTGCCAATCCAGAAACCGTCGGCAACCGCTTCCCCCGCATCCCAGAATGGCGTTCCAGCGGCAATCTCCGCTACAAATTCAGCCCGAAATGGCGCGCTTTTTTGGGATGGCGGCAGGCCACAACCCCGACTTCAGACCTGTTTGGCCGCGAAGGCGATGTTTACGGCTTCCAAACCGATTACTTCTTCCTCGACACCCGTCTCACCTATGACTTTACCGACAACGTCCAGCTCAATCTCGGTGTTGATAATCTCAATAATGACCAAGCCTATGTCTCGCACCCGCTGCCCCAGCGGACCTTTGTGCTGGACGTGAAGCTGAAACTTTAGGAGACCCCAATGACAGACGTCTCAGCCCCGATCCAAGTCCAAAGCTCTGCACCTGAAAAGCGCGCCCGCCTCTATCGCATGTTGTGGCGTTGGCACTTTTATGCGGGCCTGTTCTGCATCCCCTTCATCATCCTACTATCGATCACCGGCAGCCTTTATCTGTTCAAGCCCCAGATTGAGGCCGCCCTCGACCGCCCATATACCAATCTTGCGGTTACTGGACCGAGCGCGCCGGTCAGCCAGCAGGTGAAAATTGCCCTAGCGCAGGTCGAAGGGTCTAGCTTCAAATCCTATCGCCTGCCCGACGGACCTACAGACGCCGCCCAAGTGCTCGTCACCAAAGGCGGCGAAGACACCATCGTCTATGTGCACCCAACCAGCCTTGAAATCCTCAAAGCCATCCCGCGCGAAGACCGCTTGATGGCGGTGGTCCGAACGATTCACGGCGAATTACTGATGGGGGATAATGGCTCGCTGATTGTCGAGCTGGCAGCCTCTTGGGCAATCGTGATGGTGGTGACGGGGCTTTATCTGTGGTGGCCTCGCACCGCTCAAGGCTTGCACGGGGTCTTGATCCCACGCCTCCATGCTGGGTCCAAGGTCTTTTGGCGCGATATTCATGCGGTCACCGGCATGTGGGTGTCCTTCTTTGCGCTCTTCTTGTTGCTCACCGGCCTGCCTTGGACCAATGTCTGGGGCAAAGGCTTTGACATGGTGCGCGATCTCACGGGGACCGCAGCCGTCTCCAAGGACTGGACCCAGAGCCGGACGGCGGAACGCGAAGCTACCGCGCAGGCCTTCTCGCACCAAGGTCATGATGCGCCGTATTATGTCGCCAATGTAGACGATATTGCTGCCAGTGCGCGGGCGGCGCGTTTGGCCCCACCGGTCACCATCACCCCGCCCAATGGCAAGAACCCCAATTGGATGGCCCGATCGTTGGCCGGAGACCGCATTAGCCGCATCGAGATCGCCTTTAGCGCGCAAGATGGCAGTGAGGTCAGTCGGGAGTCCTTTGGCGACAAGCATGTGATTGATCAGGCTGTAGGCGTCGGCATCGCCGCCCACGAAGGCCAATTGTTTGGCCCACTCAATCAGGCCTTAGGGGTATTAACGGCTCTGGGCTTGATCACCTTGTCGGTGTCCGCCTTTGTGATGTGGCGCAAGCGGGCGCCTGTTGGGGTGTTGGGTGCCCCACCGCCCATTCCAGACCAAAAGATTGGCGTTGGCATAGGCCTGTTGATCGTTGTCTTTGCGCTGTTCCTGCCGGTTCTGGGAGCCTGCCTAATCCTTGTCGCGGTGATGGAGCGACTGATTTTAAACCGCATCCCCAGCACCCGCCACTTTCTGGGCCTCGCCCAACCTGCCACCCATTAGGAGTTTGTCATGACTTTCAGCATTCGAGCTTTACCACTATTCTTCATCGCTTTTGCTGGTTTGGCGGCGTGCGAGCCTGCCAAGACGCCCCCGGCCGCGATGTTGGCGGTCGCCAAGATTGACGGGGTGGAGATAAGTGAGCCCCGCCTACGCTTGCCGCCTAATGGCCGCGACGTCACCGCTGGCTATCTCACGCTGACCAATAGCAGCGACAAGGCTCAGAAACTGGTGGGGGCGAGCAGCCCGAAGGCTGAACGCGTTGAGCTGCACGCCCACCTCAAAGGGGCAGACGGCATGGCGCAAATGCGCCAAGTCGAGCAGGTTGAAATTCCCGCCAAAGGCACAGCGGTGCTGGCCCCGGGTGGCCTACATCTGATGGTGTTTGGGATTAAAGACCCTCTGAAACCCGGCGACAGCTTCCCAGTCGAATTGACCTTTGCAGGCAACCGGAAAGTCGGCTTTGCCATGCCTGTCGTCGAGAACCCAAGCCAAAAGACCGAGGGCGACACGGGTCATGGCGGCCATCCGCATTAAGGCAGCCTGAAGCAGCAGGGTAAGGAATTAAAGCCCTGCTGCTGCCAAGCGCCGTTGCTGGCGACCTTCCCGCAGGCCATTGGCGATGGTGAAAGCCAGTTCAATGGCTTGATCCGCATTCAAGCGCGGGTCGCAATGGGTGCGATAGCGGCTCGACAAGGCATCTTCGGTCACAGGGGTTGCGCCACCTGTGCATTCGGTCACGTCATCACCTGTCATTTCCAGATGCACGCCGCCGGGATAGGCCCCTTCCGCGCGCACAATATCCATGAAGTCATTGACCTCACTCGCCACCCGCTCAAAAGGCCGGGTCTTATAGCCAGAAGCCGTCTTCAGCGTATTGCCATGCATGGGGTCAGATGACCAAACCACGCTACGACCTGCATCGGTGACTTTACGGACCAGCTTGGGCAGGCCTGCGGCAATCTTGTCAGAGCCAAAGCGGGCGATCAGCACAATGCGGCCAGCCTCATTCTTGGGGTTCAATTTGTCGAGCAGCGCCAATAACTCATCGGCATCCAAGCTCGGTCCGCACTTCACACCAATCGGATTGGCAATGCCACGGCAGAATTCGACATGGGCGTGGTCGAGCTGGCGGGTGCGATCGCCGATCCACACCATATGGGCAGACGTGTCATAATAGGCCCCTGAACCAAACAATTGGTCTTGCCGCGTCATGGCTTCTTCATAGCCCAACAATAAGGCCTCATGGCTGGTGAAGAAGTCCACGGTGTCGGTCGCAATGCCGGCAGGGCCGCTCAGCCCCAAGCCATCCATGAACTCAAGGCTTTCCTCGATCCGATGGCACAGTTTCACATATTCGGCCGATGCCTTGCCCTGCTTCTTGGCAAATTTCAGGTTCCACCGATTGACGTTTTCAAGGTCGGCATAGCCCCCAGTCGCCAGCGCGCGAAGTAGGTTCAAGCTTGCCGTGCTTTGATTATAGGCTTCGACCAAGCGCTCTGGGTCGGGAATCCGGCTTTCTGGGGTAAAGGCTGAACCATTGATATTATCGCCGCGATAAGAAGGCAGGGTCACGCCATCAATCACTTCGGTCGGCTCTGAGCGCGGCTTGGCAAATTGGCCCGCCACACGGCCAACTTTCACCACATGCTTGCCACCGGCAAAGGTCAAAGCGACTGCCATTTGCAAGAACACACGGAAATAGCGGGTGATGCGGTCAGCCTCAAACTCCGCAAAGCTCTCGGCGCAATCGCCGCCCTGCAGCAAAAAGGCTTCGCCCTTAGAGACGCGCGCCAATTCTGCTTTCAGCTTCTCAATCTCGGACGCCACCACCAAAGGCGGCTTCTTGGCCAAGCGCTGTTCCACCGCCAGCACGGCGGCTGGATCGGGGTAATCAGAAGGAATATGGCGGGCGGGCAATGCGCGCCAGGATGAGGGCGTCCAAGTCATGTTTAATTTCCAGTGGAAAGGTTCGTGCCGTCATAGCCTTAGCGAGACCTTTTGTCGAACTTGGGCACCAGTTTGGATGCAGGATTTCAACAAACCCTACCAAGCTTTAACTTGACCGAACAAACCCAAGAGTTAGGGGTCGCGGGCTGGATGATGATGAGGGGTTGAATCCACATGACCTTTGAACTGACAAAGCGCGAGCTTTCCTTTGGCCTAGCTGGCCTCATGGCGGGTACCATGGCGACGGCCACCCAAGCACAAAACGCTGCACCGCTTTGGCAAAAGCTGATCACCGAGCCTTATCGCGGCAAGCAGGATGATTTGGTGGTGCTCGCCGATGGACGAACGGCTTGGTATGGCAATGGGGCGGGCAAATTGTACCAAAGCCTCGATGGCGGCGATGTCTGGACCAAGATTTGGGACCAGCCGGGCACCTTCATTCGCGCGCTGGGTTTTGTCGATACGCAAATTGGCTTTCTAGGCAATGTCGGCACGGACTATTATCCAGGCGTCACCGACCCCCACCCCCTCTATCGCACGACAGATGGCGGCAAGAGCTGGCAGAAGGTGATGGCTGACGGCATTGAGCGGGTGAAGGGCATTTGTGGCATTGATATTCTGCCCACCCGCCGCATCTATCAGGGCGAAGCCAAGGTGAGCCACCTTATCCATGCCGCAGGCCGCGTGGGTGGCCCGGCTTTCATCTTGCGTTCGCAAAACAGTGGCGAAAGCTGGAAAGTCATCGATCTGACCGCCCAAGCCGGCATGATTTTGGACGTCAAATTCCTTAGCCCAACCACGGGCTTTGTCTGCGCCGCAAGTTCCAGCGATCTGGAGCAAGCCCAAGCCTTGATCTTGCGTACCGAGGATGGCGGCCAGACGTGGCAAGAGGCTTATCGGGGCACGCGCAATTTCGAGAATTGCTGGAAAATGTGCTTTCCAACCAAGGACATTGGCTATGCGACGGTACAAACCTATGACGACAAGAATGCCAACCAAGTTTTCATCAAAACCACCAATGGCGGCAAAAGCTGGACCGAAATGCCCTTGACCCAAGATGCCGCTGCCCGCCAATTCGGCATTGGCTTTGTCAATGCCAATCGCGGCTTTATCGGCACCCGCCAGCAAGGCTTTGAGACCCAAGATGGTGGCAAGAGTTGGACCCCTGCCCCCAGCATGGGCCCAGCCGTCAATAAGGTTCGCGTGGCCGCTAACGGGAAGACAGCCTTTGCCATTGGCGTGCAGGTCAGCCGTTTAAATCTTTAAGGTCTAAAGGCCCCCGCTATGGCACAGGTAAACAGCGGGGACCCTTAGAGCGATGGCCAGCTATTTCTTTTAGGCCGCGACGGTCTGGCCATCCCGCAATACGGGTGCCCAGCTTGTGACCATGGCTTGAAGTTTCTGGATCTCTGGCGCGGCAAGATTGACGGTGTTTGCCCGACCAAAATGATAGACCATCGCCGCACGACGTGACGGCGCGACATTGTCGGTCGAGCGGTGGATTAAGTAAGAGTGAAACACGAGGAGATCGCCGGGCTTCATGGTGACGGGAACCGAACGCTCCTCACTCAGCCCCATGATTTCAAGATAACCTTGATTGGCACCAGGTCGCAGATCAGGCTCATGGCGTTGCAGGGGCCGCTTATGGGACCCCGGGATCACATGCAGACATCCATTTTCTAAAGTGGCTTCCGTGAGTGCCAACCACAGCCCGACTTGAGGCTGCTGGTCAAAGTTGAAGTAATGGCTATCTTGATGCCACGGCTGGCCCCAAGCGCCCGGATTCTTCAGAATGAACTGTGTTTGAAACACATCCAAATCAGGCCCCAATATGTCACCAACAAGCTCACCCACGGCAGGTGAATGGGCAAAATCGCGGGTATTTCCAACCAAATGTGCGTTAAAGACCTTGGCTACAAAGTCTTCTGGGTTGACGGCATGGGGCGGGGTTTTTGCTTCTGGCTGCACATATAAGGCCCCATCGATCAAATAACCGGGAACGCCACCATGTGCACTGGGAGGGTCCGCGCGGATCAGATCAACCAGTTCATCGCACATGGCTTGAACATTTTCAGCACTGTCAAAACCCCGGCGAATGAAATAGCCATCGGTTTCCCACGCTTCCTGTTCGGCTGTTGTCAAAGAGACCAATTCGATTTCTCCCGCTTCCTGATTTTCTGCCTATGGATTCTGAGCGTCACAATCCGTTTCACGGTTCAATTATCAGCAATACAAACAGGATAAATGCCCAATTTAGTAGATTAATTGTTTTGTTACCAAGGGTGAATAATGCTTATGAGGCACAATCAGCGCCCTTGCCTAGCAAGCTCGCTCAGAGTCGTTTTGGTCTTAAAAGCGCCAATGTAAGCGTCGGCATCTCAAAGCGGATGAAATTGATGAAGCACCAAAAGCCGTCTCTGCGTCGGGATCTGAACAGTGTCACTGGGATGGGTCTACCCGACTGGTCTGCAGGGCCGAAGGGCGATTTTGGTGCTATTATCGAGGCTGCCAAAACGGCAGGCTATGCAGGGGTGCAGCACTATTTTCCAGAGCACGTTTTGGCGGCTGGGCTGAAGGCAACCGGCATGGGGCGGGTTTTGACGCCCGAAAACGCGGCTTCCATCGCCAAACAGCACCATGAATTAGGCCTAGACGCGACCACCTTACATGTCGGCACCGGCTTTGAGACAGATTTAGAAATGGATCGTTTGGTTGGGGCCGTTCTAGAGGCCTCGGCGCAGCATGATTATCCCCTCTATATTGAGACCCACCGCGCGACGATAACCCAAGACATCCGTCGGACAGTCGATATGGTTGGGCGCTTTCCAGAGGTCAGGTTCAACGCGGACTTGTCGCACTATTATTGCGGCCATGAGATGACCTATGGAGACATTGAGGCAAAGTTTGACTTCCTCATGCCAATTTTTGAGCGTGTTCGCTTCCTGCACGGCAGGATCGCAGACGCGTGCCATGCCCAAGTTAGCATCGCCCCAGGCGATCAGCGCCCCTTTGTTATCCATTTTCGCGAGATGTGGCGACGCTGCTTTACCGCCTTCAAAGCGGCTTCTGACCACAAGAATGTTCTGATCTTTGCGATTGAACTTTTACCTTACAAAGTGCCCTTCGGCGGTCAAACCCATTGGCTCTATTATGCGCATCAAGCGCAGAGTGATGGCACAGGTGGCGATGCCTGTGACCGCTGGACCCAAGCAGATTTACTCTGGCAAATTGCTTCAGAAGAATTTGAGGCCGCTTAAGCTAAGTGCTTGGTAAGAACGCGACCTAGGCATAGTCGGCCTCCCCTTCACGGCCTTCGGCAGAATCCGCGCAGGCGCCGAACCCCCGCAGGCGGCCAAGCGGCAGGGGCCAGCCCTCACGCTGCCCGCACCGCGCGGACATCCTTCGCCACCACTTCTTCCCCGCACGCAGCACAAGCGACATAAGGCGTCAGCACGTGGCCGCAGGTTTGGTGGCGATGGCGGATTTGGGTTTCAGGTTGGCCATCAACGGCAGTACGCCCCCATTCGCCCAGCATCAGCATCACGCCATTGAGCGCTTTGCCCTTGGCACTCAGCACATAATCATAACGGACCGGGCGATCTTGATAGGGGCGCTGCACCAAAATACCGGCCTGAACCAAATGCGCCAGACGGTCGCGCAAAATCGTGCGAGAAATGCCCAAATTAGCTTGAAACGCTTCAAACCGATGTACGCCAAAGAAGCAGTCGCGCAGGATCATCAGGGTCCAGCGGTCCCCCAAAATGCTCAAGGCCCGGGCGATCGGACAATCGGCAGACTCAAGCTCGCTCCAGCGCATGTGCAAATTCTCTCTCAGTTGACGTTGCGGAGGCAATTGACGCTGGCCAGCGCCACCCTTTAAGTGCGTTTAGTTTATGGACTGACTATAATCGTCTGACCAAGGAAAAAGCAAGCATGACGGAAGAGCGCGCGAAAGTTTGTCTGGTTGTCGGTGCTGGCGATGGCCTAGGCGGAGCCATTGCGCGCGCCTTTGCCGCCCAAGGCATGATTGTGTGCATGACCAGACGACCCCGAAACCTCGATAGCCTAGAGGCCTTGGCCCAATCCATCCGCGATCAAGGTGGGCAGGCTCATGCCTTTGGCATTGATGCCCGCGAGGAAGAGCTGATGGTGGCATTGATCAACAAGATCGAGGCCGAGATTGGTGATCTTGAGGTGGTGGCCTTCAACATCGGGGCCAATGTGCGCTTCTCCATCACCGATACCACCTCACGCGTGTATCAAAAGGTTTGGGAGATGGCGGCCTTCGCAGGCTTTGTCGCCGGGCGCGAGGCTGC
Organism: Aquidulcibacter sp.; assembly: GCA_027532555.1. GTDB lineage: Bacteria > Pseudomonadota > Alphaproteobacteria > Caulobacterales > Aquidulcibacteraceae > Aquidulcibacter > Aquidulcibacter rimovensis. Next base: position 10,628 of record JAPZTJ010000015.1, on the reverse strand, counting down.
CCGCGTGATGACCCCGCGCGGTCGGGGCACGATTATTTTCACCGGCGCGACGGCGAGCCTTAGAGGTCGAGAAGGCTTTTCCGCCTTTGCCGGGGCCAAGCACGCGCTGCGGGCGCTGGCCCAAAGCATGGCGCGCGAACTCGGGCCGAAAGGCCTGCATGTCGCCCATGTGATCCTAGATGGCATGGTTGAAGGCACCTTTATCAAAAGCCTTCTGCCCGATTATGAGGCCCGCTTGGCCAAAGGTGACATCATTCAAGTCGATGAAGCCGCGAAGAATTGGGTCTGGCTGTGGAGCCAAAACAAATGCGCTTGGACCCATGAATTGGATCTTAGGCCTGGAAGCGAAACCTGGTGAGGAAGAAATGAAACAGCTTGAATTTATTTTCGATTTTGCGAGCCCAAATGCCTATTTGGCCTATCATGCCTTGGGGCCAATTCTTGAAGCTACTGGGGCAGAGCTTGTCATCACCCCCTGCCTGCTGGGCGGCATCTTCAAAGCCACCAGCAACCAAGCCCCCATGGTGGCGTTTGGCGGCATTAAAGGCAAAATGGATTATGAGATGCTGGAGATGCGCCGCTTTATCGCCCGTCACAAGCTGACTGCCTTTAAAATGAACCCGCATTTTCCGCTGAATTCCATCCACGCAATTCGCGGTCTTGTGGCTGCGCAAGCCGCAGGAATTGGCACACCCTATCTCGAAGCGGTACTCAAGGGCTTCTGGGAAGATGGCTTGAAGATGGATGATATGAACGTGATCGCAGAAGTCCTGACCCAAGCCGGCCTAGATGGCCCTGCCCTGATGGCGGCCACCGCAGAGCCCGATGTGAAAGCCACCCTAGTGGCCAATACAGAAGCGGCGGTTGCCCGCGGCGTCTTTGGCATCCCCAGCTTTTTCGTGGCCGACGAGCTTTACTTTGGCAAGGACCGTTTGGGCCAAGTGCAAGAGGCCTTAGCCGCATGAGCGAAGATCAAGCCCCCACCCGCTTTGATGCGCTTTTAGGCCAAATGGCCGAAACGGACGGGCAGTTTCATGTCACCGTCGGGCCTGATTGGATGCAAGGCCGCACCCTCTACGGCGGCATTTCAGCGGCCCTTTGCTTACGCGCTGTCCGCATGGCCTATCCAGACCTACCAACGCTGCGCTCTGCCTTGATCGCTTTTGCGGGCCCCAGTGCAGGCGATGTTGCCATCCGCCCAAACATGCTGCGGCAGGGCAAGTCTGCCGCCTTTGTGACTGCCGATTTGACAAGCGAAGCCGGCTTTGGCGTGCATGCGACCTTCTGCTTCGGGGCCAGTCGTGTGTCAGCGAAGCGGCAAGTGCTGTTGGACATGCCCAGCCTACCGACCCCAGATGACGTGTTTCGGCCCTTCTCGAAAGATCGGCCGCGCCCGCTCTTTACTGACCATTTCGACATGCGCGTGGCGAAAGGGGGCTTACCCGTTTCTGGCGCGACGGACGCAGACATTTATTGGTGGCTGAAAGCGCTGGATAGCCATGAGGATTATTCAGAAGCCACCCTTTTGGCCTTGGCCGACGCCCCGCCACCGGCGGCCCTCAGCTTGTTTGACACATTCACCCCACTGAGCACCATGACTTGGATGGTCGATTTCCTAACCGACGACCTATCTAGCCCAGACGGATGGTATGCCGCCCATCTGAAAAGTGAGGCGATTGGGGACGGTTATTCGGCCCAAAATTCTTACCTTTGGGCCTCTGACGGCAAACCCCTCTTGGCCTGCCGCCAGACGATTGCGCTGTTCGGTTGACCCCGTTCAGAACGCGTCGCGTGAGAGAATGATCAGATCATCGCTTTGCGCCGCGAGGTGATCGTCAACCCGTTCTTTGGGCGGCGCGATAAAGGACTCCACCTCCCCAGTTCTCCGACACGGGCCGGTATAGCCGTCCGAGGTGATAAAGGGTCTGGGCTTATCTATGGAACTGGTTAGGCGCGCCATCAGGGCTGCGCTGGAAAACGGCTTGGCGACAATTTCTGTCACACCCGCCTCGCGCGCCTCATAGATAAACGTCAAGTCGCTGCGATGGGAGAGGAGAATGATCACCGCTGCGCGGTTGACCCCCAATTTACCGGAGCGAATGAAGCGCGTGACCGAGATCGCATCCAAATTTGGGATACTCGAGTCTAGTAAAATCACATCAAAACTACTCGTTCGATTAACGTCGATAAAGTTCTTGGAATCAGAAACTTCGGTGATTTTGCTAAACTGATGATATAATAGGATGGACCGGACAGCTGAACGGAATTGCGGGTTAAACTCAGCCAGTAGGATCGAGACGGCTCTGTTTTGAGAGGATTGGCGCATCGCCACCTTGCCTTATTTTTTGGTGTGGAGAGAGCACGCAGAAAGACTTTACCCATTGGTATTACCAATTAGTTACATATTACCTAACAGCTTTGCAAATAGCGGTAGTTTGACTGAATAAGCCTAAAGAACCGGTGGTACCCACTTCTCTTTCATTGTTACCAGCTCTTCCGCCACGGTGGGGTGAACCGCGCATGTGGCGTCAAATTGGGCTTTGGTCAGGCCGTGCTTCACCGCAATGCCGACGGCTTGGATGATCTCGGCGGCATCTGGTCCCACGATATGACAGCCAATCACCACATTGTCGGCGGGCCGCACGATCAGTTTCATCAACATCCGCGTCTCGTCATTGGGCATGACATAGCGCATGGGCCGGAATGTTGTCTTATAGATATCGACCGGGCCATATTTCGCCCGCGCATCGGCTTCCGACAGGCCGACTGTACCCGTGGGTGGTTGCGAGAAGACAGCCGTCGCAATCATATCATGGTCAAACGACATGGGTGTGCCGCCAAACACGGTTGCGGCAAAGCACGCCCCTTCGCGGATTGCCACTGGCGTCAAATTCATCCGATTGGTCACGTCGCCAACCGCATAGATGGAAGGCACGCTGGTTTGCGAATAGGCATCAACCTTGATCGCGCCATTGGCTTGGCGCTCAACGCCAGCTGCCTCACAGCCTAGGCCTTCGCTATAGGGGTCGCGGCCCACGGCCAGCATCAGGGCGTTTGTGTGCACGCTTTGGCCATTGGCGAGATGGGCGGTAAGGCCCGCATCGGTCTTATCAACGCGGGTCAACACAGTGTGCGTCACCACCCGAATCCCCTTGCGCTTCAGCTCGCCATGCACATGCAAGCGCACATCATCGTCAAAGCCACGTAGCACGGTATCGCCACGATAGAGCAACGTCACATCGACGCCCAAGCCCTTCAACAAAAAGGCAAATTCAACCGCGATATAGCCCCCGCCGGCGATCAGGATCGACTTAGGAAGCGCGTCCAACAGAAAGATTTCGTTCGACGTGATTGCATGCTCAATCCCCGGCACATCACTGGGCACAGAAGGCTTGCCGCCCGTCGCGATCATGATCGTCTTGGCCGTAATCGTCTCTCCGGTGGAGAGCTTCACGCTATTGGGGCCGGTAATTTCGGCGCGCGCTTCAAAGATGGTGACGCCAGAATTACGCAAATTGCGCGCATAAATCCCGCTCAAGCGGTCCACTTCCGCGCCAACATTGTCGCGGAGCGTCGGCCAATCAAACTTCGCGCCCTCAAACGTCCAGCCATAGCCCGGCGCGATATCGGCCATCTCATGACCAAATTCAGAGGCATAGATCAACAGCTTCTTGGGCACACAGCCTCGGATCACACAGGTACCGCCAATCCGGTACTCTTCCGCCACCGCCACCTTAGCCCCAAACGCCGCACTCATCCGCGCCGCCCGCACGCCCCCAGACCCCGCACCAATGACAAACAGGTCGAAATCAAAGGCGGTCGCGTCAGTCATGGGGGGTCAGCTTTCGTGAAGGGTCGTGGCTTTCCATGTAAGGCGCAAGGCGGGTGATTGCTAGGTGGTGGGTGTGGTTGGGGTTAGGCAAGCTGTTCTTTTGGAACGCGAAACACACCTTTAATGCAAGCCAGATTTTTGACCGCTATCTGGCTATGGGTTTTGGCATGGAAGCCTGATCCTGAATAAATTGGCGCACCTTCAACAAAGACACCGCGGACCGTGTCGACTTCCATATCGCTGTTCTTTAGGATCGCATGAAGGCGGCCAACAACAGCGCAGTCCAGTCTTCGCATACGCAGGTCCGCGCCATTTTTTGGCATTCGGGTTGCGGGGTCAGCCAAAGAATCTAGAAGACTTTGATAGGCGACTGCCAACATGTCTGTCGCAGCTTTGGTCGTGGTATCCAGACAAAGCCCTAAATCGATCACTGCCCCAATGACGGTTGGTTTCTTGACCAAGTTTGGACGTCTCACAGCCATTTCCAAAGCAAAATCGAGGCCTCGGAGGGGGTTAGCTTCCCAGAAGTATACCCCTGGCCCCAACCAGTCATAATCATTCTGACTTTGCTTGAAGGCTTTCCCAGCCAATACAGCCTCGGCGACTGCTTCGTCGCATCCGTGATATCCAAGCACAAAGCTGGTCGCGAGCCTGTGCACTTATTTTCCCGAATAGCGTCTCGTGAGATTGCCCTTGGCGGTCAAAACACCCTCGCGCCGCAAAACCAATTGAGCCGCTTCCGGGGAAGCACGCAGTCGCGCATCAAAGTCCCTCGCCAGCTGCTTAAAGCGAGCGACGGCGGCCGGTGTGTTGAGCGTTACAACGGCTTTGCGATGGCGCTTATTACCGATTGGTTTCATTGCATCAAACTAACCTTAAAGCATCCGTTCAACAAGGTGTTTTTTCGCCATGAAGTATAAATCGACAGAGACGAGATTCACCCAAAGATCAGCAGCCCTAACTGCTGACAAAAACTGACACCACCAACAAATGCCACCAGCCAGACGGCGCAGACAAGGGCGGCAATGAGGAGATCTGCATCAGTTAGTTTTGACATGTCAGGAAGCCAGCAAACCCATAACACTTATAAGTTGTTTTTGACCGCAAAGCGATCACGCGTCAAGGTGGCAGGGCATAGGCACTGATGCCCTAAACCTCCACCATATCCACACCATCGTCATGCCCGAACAGCACTGTCCGCACGGTGCGGGGGAACGTCAGGAAAATGCCGTTTTCGACGACGCCGGGGATGGTGTTGAGGGCAGTGGCGGTGGCGGCGGCGTCGGGGATGTGGCCGCAGGCGCAGTCTAGGATGTAATTGCCATTGTCAGTGATGAAAGGCCTACCGGGGGCGCCGGCTTCGCGCAGTTTGATATCGGCGGTCTTGCAGCCCGTGGCGCGCAAGGCGTCAAACACCTTTTTCGCGGTGATGGTAAAGCCAAAACTGGTGACTTCTACTGGCAGAGGAAACGCGCCTAAATCATTGACCAGTTTGGACTTATCGGCAATCACCACCAGATGATCGGTGGCGTGGGCGATGATTTTTTCGCGCAATAAGGCCCCGCCGCCGCCTTTGAGGAGGTTGAGATATTGGTCAACCTCATCCGCACCATCGACCGTGACGTCGATCCGATCAGCTTGGTCGACTTCGATTAGAGGGATGCCAAGGCTGGCCGCGAGGCGGCGGCTGGCTTCTGAGGTGGGGATGGCGCCAATGGTCAGGCCTTCGCGCACGCGTTCGCCCAACATGGAGATGAAGTGATTGGCAGTAGAGCCGGTGCCAAGGCCAACGATCATGCCGTCTTCGACATATTCGAGTGCCGCGGCGGCGGCCTGCATCTTGGCAAAGTCTGGCCCGGTCACGCGCCCTCCCCCTTAGATTTCAGCGCTTTGGCGGCAGCCTTGCGGGCGCGAAATTTGGTGGCCCAGCCTTCCAGATTGCGCTGATCGGCGCGCTCTAGGCCCAGCGCGCCGGCTGGCACGTCCTTGGTGATGGTCGAGCCTGAGCCCGTCATGGCACCTTCGCCAATCGTGACGGGGGCGACCAACATCGTGTCTGAGCCGATAAAGGCATTAGCGCCGATTTCGGTGTGGTATTTGTCAAACCCGTCATAATTACAGGTGACGGTGCCAGCCCCGATATTGGTCTTGGCCCCCACGGTGACATCGCCCAGATAGGTCAGATGATTGGCCTTGGCCCCTGCCCCGATCTTGGCTTTTTTGGTCTCCACAAAATTGCCGATATGGGCGTTTTCCCCAATGTCGCTGCCTGGGCGAATGCGGGCATAGGGGCCGATCAGGGCACCTTTGCGGATGAGGCACTCTTCCAGATGGGAGAAGGCGCGGATAATGGCCCCGGTCTCAACCACCACCTTGGGGCCAAAGACGACATGAGGCTCAATCGTCACATCATTGGCGATCTCGGTATCGTGGGCGAAATAGACGGTGTCGGGCGCGATCAGGGTCACGCCCGCAACCATGGCCTCGTGGCGTTTGCGCGCTTGGAATTGGGCTTCCGCTTGCGCAAGCTCGACCCGGCTATTGACGCCTAACACTTCATCCTCGGTGCCCGGCACGGCAGTGGCGCGCAGGCCGCGCGCGCGGGCAAGGGCGACGACGTCGGTCAGATAATACTCGCCCTTGGCATTGTCGTTTTTAACCTCGGACAATAGCTCAAACAGCAAGGGTGCGGGCGCGGCCAATACGCCGGAATTGCACAGGCGCACGGCCAATTGCGCGGGGCTGGCCTCTTTAGCTTCCACAATCGCGTCCAGATCACCAGAAGCGTTTAGGATCAGACGGCCATAGGCACCGGGGTCTGCGGCCTCAAACCCCAGAACGGAAACGGCAAAGCCTTGAGCGAGGCTGTCAAACACTTGCGCGGCGGTTTCGGTGCGGATCAAGGGGGTGTCGGCATAGAGCACGATGGCATCACCCTCAAAGCCTTTGAGCGCATCCTTGGCCGCGTTCACGCCATGGGCGGTGCCAAGGGGGGGATCTTGTAGCGCCGTTGTGCCGGGGCCGAGGCTGGCTTCTGCCACCAGCTTAGCATCTGGATTATGGCTGCCGACTACGACAATGATCTTCTCACAACCAAGGCTTTTGGCCAAAGCAATCGTCCAAGCCATCATCGGGCGACCGCCGACAGGGTGGAGGACTTTCGACAAGCTCGACTTCATGCGGGTGCCGTGTCCAGCTGCAAGAATGATGGCGGCGCGCGCGCGAGACATGGGATTTCCTTCCAGGATGCAAGTGCTGATTCGGCTTGTGCCCAAACGTCTAGCCTTCTAGCCGTCGAACGGGCAGACAGGCCAGAGGCTAAACAGAAAAACCTTTCTGGGTCGAGTTGGCGAAAACCAAAGGACGATGGGACATGCGCGGAATAGATGGGCTGGCGATCTCGTTTGATCTAGACGGCACCTTAGTCGATACCGCGCCAGACCTTGTGCGCGCGACAAATGCCGTGATGGTGCGCGCCGGCCTGCCCGAGATTTCCCTAACCAGTGTGCGTGGTATGATTGGCCAAGGTGCCCGGGCCTTGGTAATCAAGGCAGGCCTTGCGGCCGGTGTTAGCTTTGATGAAGAGACATTGGCCATCCACATCGCCCATTTTTTGGAGGTCTATCAAGCGGGCCTGACGCAAGAAAGCCTGCCATTCGAAGGCGTGATCGATGTTTTGGAAACCCTGTCGGCCAAGGGGGCAATCCTCAGCGTTTGTACCAATAAGCCAGCGCATTTGGCCCAGCCAGTTCTCGAGGCATTTGATATGGTGCGCTATTTTAAGGCCATCGTTGCCAATGGACAGGCCGGTGTGAACAAGCCCGATGGTCGCCATTTGACCTATACGATTGAGGCCAGCGGCGGCAGCGTCGACCGGGCGCTGATGGTGGGCGACAGCATCACCGACCTGCAGGCCGCACGCAATGCGTCGATCCCGGTGGTGTTGGCAACTTTTGGCTACACCATAGAAAAAGCGTCCGCCTTGGGGGCGGACGCTGTCTTTGATCATTACCATGAGCTGCCTGATTTGATCGAGCAGCTTTTGATAAAATGATCTATGCGGCTTCAGTCGCAGCGCGACGACGTGGCAAACCATTCACCATGTCAGAGCGCACATCGGTACGGCCCGAACGCATCGCAGGAACGAAACCTTCTTCAACCAGATCAACGCTGACGTCATAGCCACGCTCGCGCCAATACTCTTGAATCTTCAGCTTCAAACGTCGTGCGCCGTCGTTCGTGCAAAAATCGCCTTCCATTTTGGTCCTCATTTTTTTCTGTTATTGATTAGGTGAGACAAACCCATAACGAGCATCGGTTTGTTTTGGATGGCGGCTTAAACTACACAAACCTGTCACATTCAAGGCAAAAATCGACGAATTTTGATGGGACCTAAAGCACCAAAAAATCATCAAAATGGGACTTGACATAAGATTTTCTCAACATGTCCCAAAATCGAGAAAAATCGCGGTAGAAACTTCCGATTTTCTCAACATATCTAGAATTTTTTTGGGATTTCTCGGTCGATTTTCATGATTCACCAGAACTCTGGACCCTCATTTTCCAAAGTAATAGGTGCTTTGCAAATTTGCATGGAACTGATTGCGATCGGTAAATCAGGGTGAAAACTGCCGAAATGAGCCGTATCAAAGGAAAATCGCCTGCCCTAACGTCACCTTTGGCCCACAAAATTGATTCCCATCTGCATCGATCTGGGGATAGCGCAGCTAAACTAAAAGCTCAGACCCACACACAACTTTGATGCGCGAAATCAAGGATTGGCACCTTCCCCTCTTGACGTTACCGACCCCAACCTTCATGACGCCGCCTCTCGCACTCAATGCCCCTTTGGCGGCAAGGCGGACGGGCGATTAGCTCAGCGGAAGAGCACTGCATTCACACTGCAGGGGTCACTGGTTCAATCCCAGTATCGCCCACCATTTAAACGCACCGTTGGAAGGACACTTGGTGTTTTCCAGACGGCATGCGCCCTACCCTTCTGTTCGATCTAAATTTTCAGTGAAGTCCGCACCAAGTTTCAGAATAGCTATGTGTTGCGCGACGCCGTCGGCGTCGGGAACACCCCGCCGTTCGTCGCAAATGATCGACAGGCCGGCTGTTTCGCGATTGCGCGGCGACTTACTCATCTTGGGAACCGCAATAAATGGCCCCTGAAGCTACGTTCACTCGGTCAAGGTTGGAATAAGCACCTTGCTGGCGATTGCGTCTGCGAGCTTCGTTACCAGTTGAGTGTTGCCTTCAGTCAGTGTGCCGCCGACCATGAAGCCTGGCCACTCTTTGACCTTGAGCCATCCGTCAGCGGGGCCGTCAGTATCACTTCCAATCATAGCCGGGTTGCCAAAGAACACGAGCAATTTGCGTTTCTGATCAATAATGTTCGGATCGTCCCATTTGGCGCGCAGCCCGTCATAGGTGCGCGGCATCTTCGTGGCAGGCGGATAGTCCGGGTTCTTCAAGCTTACAGAGTGGCCTGGCTTGTGCGCGGTGATGTCTGTCCACACGGCGATGACGGGATAGACTGCCTGCAACGGCTTGGTGCCCCCGCTGGGGAGATCGCCAACCTTCGCCCAGTTCGAGTCCATAGCCTCGTTCACACATTCAAGCCCCGACTCTGGCAAGTCCGCGCCTCCAGTAGCTTTTTCCGGGCTCACGTAGGCGCTGAAGCTGGTTCTCTCGTCCGGGAGATTGAAAAATGCGGACGACTTCATCGGCGGAATATCTCCAACCCCCTTCCAGTATTCGGGATGGGAAGAATTTATCAATACCCATGACGTGCCGTTATACCACCATCGATTCGATCCGGTGAGGTTTGTCCCGCCATAGTCGCGATAATAGATGGCTCGAACGCGCATGACATCGAACGCCTTGATGCCGCGCGTCTCCAACTCTGCGGTAAGGTTGGCTTCAAGGTTGAGCGCGTTTGTCTGGACGGCGTTTAAGGTCGACCCCATTGAACCGGTCGCATCAATGCACATAACAATGTCCAATTGGCGAATCTCTGGCCGCGCAATAGCGGCCGTTGCCCGTAAGGTCGAGGAAAAACTGGGGAAGCCGACGATGCCTGCAAAACGCGTCGGGATGACGATATCCGCCCGCCCTTCGATACGCTCCTTATCTTCCGTCATCACGAATTCTTTGTGGGAGACCATTGCAAGTTCATTAAATGACAGGTTCGCATTAAATTGACGCTCTGCAATCTGTGCCCGTTCGCTGTCCTCATCATCCAATCTGGCTGCAGCCAGTGTCCCCGCATCGACAGCCGCCTGAAACTTGGTCTGAATACTGGACTTCTCGGTATAATCCATCGTCATCCCGACCATGAGCACAACCGAGACAGATAGGAGCGCGAACGCTACTGCTAGCGAACCGCGAGCATCTATATTGAACAATTTGATGCGAGCGAGCAATTTCGAGATCGTCATCTTCCGAACCCCAAGGTCTAAATGGACAGCAGCACTAATTGAGATTTAAAAGCATTCAATAACCATAGAGACTTAAGAAATTGAGAATTCAAAGTATCAAATTTTAAGATAACAAATGTATTCCTAAGCAATGCGCTTCGCGCATTAGGGGGCATTCCATCTGGAATGCACCACCTTCAAGCCACGCCTAAATTTGATCAAATTAGTTTTTCGGATCGTGTCCCATGGCGTGGTGTAACAGCGGCGTCATGATGTAGCCGGTTTAGGGCTGAGTTGATCATGTTCAGGGGACTGCGCTGAGCATGACGATGGGATCATTGCTTAAAGGTGCGAGAGTTTCAAGAGACATGTAG
>JAPZTJ010000036.1 GCA_027532555.1 Aquidulcibacter sp. | reverse complement strand
GCCGCGTAAGATGACATGGGCATGGGGGTTATCCGTGTTCCAATGATTGATGGCGACCCATTCTGTCCCAACACCAAGGTCGCTTTCCATCTGGCCCATCACATCGCGAACATAGCCCTGAAGATCTTCCATGCGCGAAGCGCTCTCTGGGGCAATCATAATCCGGAAGTGACGCGGGTCTTCCTGAGTCCAGTCATCTAGCTCGCGTGAGAGGCCCTCAACCTTATCCCGATAAGCATCATAAAATTGTCCCTGCTCATCGTCTCGCGCTGTGCCATCACGACCAAGATAAGCAGCATGGGCTGCAAGCTTCGCACTAGCCGCGCGGTGAGCCGAGAAGGACACCTTGATCACGACCCGCTGACGTCTGTCGGAACCAAACCCACCGCGAGCACCACCAACGCCACCACCCCGAAACGAAACACCAGCCCCAAGCCTTGCCCCACCAATCGCCTTACTCAAGCGGGCACCCAAGGCACCAGACCGTGCATCCCCGCGCCGCCCGACAGCAAGGCGGATGTTCAACTCCTCAGATCCGCGCTCTGCCATGCTTGGGCTCCTGAATGACCATGCTTTGTCACGCCATGTGACACACAAGGAAGTTGTGACTTGTCGCCAACAACTTCCATAAAACATAGCACATACAGACCCTTGAGCAAGTGAAAACTTGCTCTTTATCTTGCTGTATTCAAATATTCGTGCTTATATTGGTCGTAAATTCAAATGGATATAAGCTATGACAAAGCACTATAATATAATCAAAACTATGTGTAGAAGTTTCTGGCTGCAATTTCTACATGGCGACAACTCAGACTGGGACAGGATTTACATCTGGTTGCTTAAATTCAGTGTCGGATTGCTGGTTTGGTTTGAGCTCCAGACACTTTTTGCAGTTTGGCTGGCCGGGATCCCCAATGAAACACTAGGACCTGTTTGGCTGAACCTTTTCGGGCTGGAGCTTCGCGCGCCCTGGGCGGCTAACGCCCTTTTCTTCCGCCTGCATAGTGAAAGCTTTGCGATGATCGTCGTGCTGCGCGTCTGCGGGGTCATTCTGTTGGCACCAGCATTATGGCTCGCTCTGTTTCTGGCAGGACCACTGCCTAACTGGCCCAAGAAGCGAGACCATTATGCCTATGGTGGGCATTTGCTCGATCAGGGCCGGTCATCAGGGGTCATTGTGGGCCATGCGAAGGGCATACCTTGGCAGAAGATGCCAGCGTTTGTCCGGCTTGATCCATCTGCGGATATTCTCGTGGTGGGGTCGGGTCCTGTGGCCAATGGGGTGTTCCAGGCAGCGCTCAAAAGCTTTGAAGGAGCGATCCTGCGGTTTGGTAGCAGCAAGCTCGCGGGTGACGTGATCGATGATCGCGATATCTGGCATATTGCCCAAGGCGCGTCGGCGAACTTTCCCCTCGATCCTTTGCCTCAGGTTCGGGCGGGTGTTTTGGCTTGGGGGGATGTGTGGGCGATGCTCTCCCCTTGTGGTTTCAATGAGCGTCAAGGTGTCTTGGCAACAGCCCTACTTGTGCGAGGCCTAGAGACAGTCCCTCCTGTGGACCGGACTTTCTTCGGGGTGATGAGCAATCTGGCGAGCCCCGATCAACTTTATGCGCAACTATCTGGCTGGCTTGCAGGGACGAAGATCTTAAAGCCCGGCGCGCGGGATCAGTTGGCTGCCTTGCTCGGCCATTGGGCGCAAGCGCAACAACAAGTGGCTGAAGATTTAGAGCTCATCCCCAGGCACCTTTGGGCCACACAACGGGGGTGGAGATATCATCTGAGTTCGGCACGGCTGCCCTGTCTGGCTGACATCTTTGAGTGCGGGCCACGTGTCCTCTCCTTTGAGATCAGGCCTAAGGACCCGAATGACGCAATAGATCCTGATAGCCTGCCCCTCATGCATGCGATCCTGCGTCTGCGTGCCTTGATGGCCGACGTATCAACTTCGGGGACGCGCCCTGTCCTAATCGCCATTGAGGGCGATATGCCAGATCAGTTGGCTTTGATGATCAAGGCAGGCCACGCCGATCTGAAGCGGCGCGGGGTGTCGTTCCTCGTTCAGGGGCGGTCAACAGCTGCAATACGCAGGGCCTTTGACCTCAAATACAGGGAAACGCCGAGCGTATTCTTTGGAACGGTCGTCATGACCAAAAAAGAGATATCAACCTCCACCGACGTAATCGATCGAAGCTATATCTCGTCTGAAGCAGTGAAGAGTGTTCGTCCCGACGAGATCATTATCGTGCAGGCACACCGCCGACCCGTGCGCCTGCATCCTGCTGACCCCAGCATGCTAGCAAGGCTTCCCTTTACCGCGACTGAGCTAGCCCAAAGGCCGGAGCCTTGGAGCGAGGCTGCCGTCGCCTATCCCCCTGGCGCAAGTCTGCCAAAGCAGGTCGCGGTCAACATCCCTAAGAGTGGGGCCAGGTCGCGAAAGAAGGGTTTGCCCGTCTATGCGCAGGAGGCGGCTTCCCCTGTTGCACCAAAGCCGAAGTCGCTGGTGACTAAGGATGATCTTACTTCTGGGACTGCCCGCCTAAAGCGCGCCTTGGCGAAGCGTGCCAATGGCACCTCGCCCTCCCAACCCCGTTTGATCTGAGGGCCCACCCATGACCACACGCAAGCAACTCACCCTCCATCTCGATGACACCACTGCCCGCGCACTCGACCACGAGGCCAAGCTGCGCGGTCTCACCCTGTCACGCGCCGCCAACGATGCCCTCAAGCGCGTCCTGATCCATGACCGCGCCGACGCCATCGCCGATACAATCAAGGCCCGCCTTGATCGGTTGGATCAGCGAGATTTGGCGCGGGGTCGGGACATGGCCATCCTTCGCGAAACCCTCCTCGCGTTCGTCCGAGTATGGTTCACCTATGCAGGACCTCTCGAGCGCGAGGATGACGACGATCAGGCCGAGGCGCTGTTTGATGCGTTTCTTGATGAGGTCGCGCGAGGGGTGCGGGCGTGAGGCGCAGACGGCGGTGACTTTGGGTCCGCTTTGCGCCACGGGTTGCCGTTTAGGGCGGGTTAGCGGTTTGCCTGAAGGCAGCCATTTAAGTGACCCAACGATGGGTAGCAGTGCACCTTGATTTGAAATACTTCAAACTTCTCGCTGGATTTTAAGGGGCTGGGTCATCGCCGAAGGGGCCATGGCATTGCGCCTATCCTCATCTTTGTCGGGACTTGGGCGCACCCGACTAAACGGTGTCGGTAACAACAAATTCTCTGCAATGGATCTGCAACATTTCCACAACAAAGCGACAAATCCTTTGGTGCATTAGGGATCGCGGAGGAAATGTTCATGATCGAAAGATATCCACGATTGATGCGGCTTATGCATTGGAGTGCAGCGGCGCTGATCCTGCCCGCCTTGCTGATCGGACTTGCGCTCGCTTATAAACTTGTCGTCCCCGATAGCCCAGCCGCAGACTGGTGGACGGATATCCATGTGTTGTTGGGGCTTAGCGCATTGGGTATCATGCTCCTGCGGATTATCATTGCGCTACGTTCCGCCAAGCCGCCGATCGCCGGCACGCGCACAGAAGTTTTGGCTGCAAGGAGCGCGCACTTTGCTTTGTATCTGCTGGTGATCATCCTGCCATTGTCGGGATATGCAGGCTGGATTGCTTATGGAGAGGCGCCAAAGCCGTTCGGTATTCCTTTGCCAAAGTTTGAGCCGCTCGCGACCTTCTTAGAAAGTAAAAAAGCTGGCGAGTGGCTTTGGCCCGTCCACGAATATGCTGGCCTTGCTCTCACCGCCTTGCTGGTCATCCATGTGGCGGCTGTTGTTCGCCGGAGCTTGCTCGCGCGCAACAGCGACAGGATCGACGGTCTCAATCGGATGCGGGCTGGCCCGACCGGGCAATCAGAATAAACAACACCTATGAAGGCCCTTGCGTATGACCACTGCAGCAATTATCCCTAACAAAATGACGCTTGCCGGGGTCAAGATTCTGATTGTTGAAGACGAACCCGAAATTGCGGAGATCGTCGATGCGTTTTTTCGCCGCGAAAACGCCGAGTGCCTTATTGTCGGAGATGGCGAAATTGCGGTCGATAGTTCACGTTGGTGGCAGCCTGATATCGTCATCCTTGATCTGGGTCTCCCCCGGCGTGATGGTATGTCGGTATTGGCTCAATTGCGCGTCGGGCCGGTCCAACCCGGTGTCATCATCCTCAGTGCCCTCGGTGAGCCGATTGACAAGCTGGCGGGGTTCCGCCTCGGGTGCGATGATTATGTCGTCAAGCCTTTCGACCCCCATGAAATCGTTGCTCGTGCCAAGGTGTTGGCGGGCAGGCAACGCCGCGAGGCGGCGCACACCGTTCGGTCTTTTGGCAATATTCGGGTCGATGTGGATGCGTTCTGCGCGTTCGTTGGACCCCAGCCCCTTGACCTGACGCCGACCGAGTTCAAGTTGCTGGATCTGTTCGTCGAGCGGGGTGGCAGACTCATCACACGCGGCCAGATTGTCGATCTCGCGCTGGACGAGGAAGCGTTTGACCGCTCCGTCGATCCCCATATCAGCCGTCTACGCCAGAAAATAAAACGCCAGCCCTGCAGTGGCGTACGCCTCACCAGCATTCGCGGTCAAGGCTATCGATTGGATCTCGAATGATAATGGGTTTACGTGCGAGGATCGCGCTCAGCGCCATCCTCATGAGTGTGATCGCAGCACTGGTAGCGGCGTTCGCGCCCGACTATGTCTATAGTCTGCGCGACCAGCTATTCATGGCCAGTCTAGCACCTGCCGAGAAGATGCAATTGGGGCGCTTACTTGAAACATCTGGACAGTGCTCGCCATTGGTTTACGACTTCAAGATGGATCACGGCTTTGCGCCGTGGCGACTGAATTACGGCTGGGCTTTAGGCGGACTTATCGGGTTGACCGCCATCTGTTGCGCCGGGTTTGCGGTCATCTCTGCAGGACGGATCGCGGCACCTATCGAGGCAATTGCCAGCAGCGCACGCAAAATCGCAACA
>JAPZTJ010000046.1 GCA_027532555.1 Aquidulcibacter sp. | reverse complement strand
AGAGGCGTCAACCAACACGATGGCAACATCGGCATTGCTCGCGCCCGTCACCATATTGCGGGTATATTGCTCATGCCCCGGGGCATCAATCACAATGAAGGACGTCTCGGGCGTGGCAAAATAGCGGTAGGCTACATCAATGGTGATGCCCTGCTCGCGCTCGCTCTCCAAGCCATCGGTAACGAAGGACAAATCAAGGTCCCCATCTTCGGCTCGGCTGTAGCGTGCGTTCGATAGCGCATCGACCTGATCGCTCATCAGGGCTTGTGAATCGTGGAGGATGCGGCCAATCAAGGTCGACTTGCCATCATCCACGCTGCCTGCCGTCACAATGCGTACAAGCTTGGTTTGCGTTTGGGTCATCAGAAATAGCCCTCCCGCTTGCGACGTTCCATGGCGGCTTCATTGACCTTATCATCCATGCGGGTGGCACCACGCTCTGACAAGGTGCTGATGCGGGTTTCAGCGATGATGGCGGCAACATCTGCTGCATCACTTTCTATCGGGCAGGTGCAGGTCATGTCACCAACCGTGCGGAAGCGCACGACCCGATTTTCAATGACTTGCCCATCGGTCGCTGGCGTTACAGTGGTAACAGGCCGCCAATAATCGCCATCGCGAACGACCGCGCGTTCATGGGCGAAATAAAGGCTGGGCAGCGCAATCTTCTCGCGCGCAATATAGGTCCAAATGTCGAGCTCGGTCCAATTCGAGAGCGGGAAAACGCGGAAGTTCTCCCCCGCTTGCAGGCGACCGTTATAAAGGTCCCAGAGTTCGGGGCGCTGCGACTTTGGGTTCCACGCGCCAAAAGCATCGCGGTGACTGAACACGCGTTCTTTCGCGCGCGCTTTGTCTTCATCGCGTCGGGCACCGCCAAGCAAGAGGTCAAAGCCATGGGTTTCAATCGCTTCGAGCAAAGTGACAGCTTGCGCCGCGTTCCGGCTCGCCAAGGGAGAAGCCAAGCGAACGCTGCCGCGCGCGATAGAGTCTTCCACATGGGCTACGACCAAGCGCTCACCGAAACGAGAGGCAGTTTGATCGCGAAACTCCGTAACGCCCTCAAAATTATGACCTGTGTCGACGTGCAAGAGCGGGAATGGCAGTTTTTCAGGCCGGAAGGCTTTCAAGGCCAAGTGCAACAATACCGCGCTATCCTTGCCGCCCGAGAATAGGAGCGCCGGGTTGCGGCTTTGGGCGGCGGCTTCGCGCAAGATGAAAATGGCCTCAGATTCGAGGCGATCAAGGTGGAGGAGACGACTAAAAAAGGTCATGCGATAGCTTCCTTGTTATGATTATTCTGATGGAGGCCACACTCTTTGGTGTCGGCATTTTCCCACCACCAGCGTCCATCGCGGGCATGCTCTCCGGGGCGAATGGCTCGGGTGCAGGGATCACAGCCAATGGAAACGTAACCCCGGGCATGGAGCGGGTTGAGCGGGACTTGGAAGTGTTCGGCATAGGCCAGCACATCCACCCAAGTCCAAGCTGCTAGCGGGTTGTATTTGACCAATTTGTGTGCGGCATCCTGCTCGCGTTCGCTCAAATGATCGCGCGTCAGAGATTGTTCGCGCCGTTGCCCGGTGATCCAAGCATCATAGTCGGCCAGTGCGCGGGCTAAGGGCGCCATTTTTCGGACGTTACAGCAAGCCCGTCGTGCTTCCAGGCTCTCATAAAAGCCATTCAGACCATGCGTGACGACAAAGTCGGCTAGCGCACCCGCTTCTGGTTCAAACTGATGGACCTTTAGGCCATAGCGCACTTCTGTCCGCTCAATCATTGTCACGGTCTCAGCGTGTAGCCTGCCCGTTTGCAGCGTGAAGATTTCAATGGGCAAGCCCAATCGGGCGATCACATCGGTCAACACCATATCTTCAGCCGAAAATGAGCTGGCCAGCGCAACGGACCCCTCCTTGCTGATGGCGCGCAGAGTTGCTTCCAGCCGTTTGATGAGGAGGGGAAGCTCCTCATGAGATGCTTTGTTTCGAGTGATCTCGCCTGTGTTGTCGAAAAGGATCATCGTTTCTTTGTTCTGTTTTGGCTCCAAAAGGGTCAAAGCCTTAAACGAGCACATAGGGGGACGATGGTCTCCGAACGACAGACCTGAACTGCACGCTGCCATTAGCAAACCTATCAAAGCCTCACTAAAACCCGAGTTTCAGGGGATCTATCAGCTCTTCTAATAGACACCTTAAGCGGATCGGCATTGTTCGCGCGCGGGAGAGCCCGGATATAGCCCTCAGATAAAGGGCCCTGAATGTATATTTATAATGCCATCGACCAAAGCATCGTAGATGCGCGGGTTAAACAGTTCGCCGATCAGACGGAGCGTTATTTGAGCGGCCGGATCTCGGAGGATGAGTTTAAACCACTGCGCCTGCAGAATGGCGTCTATGTTGAGCGTCACTCACCGTTGCTGCGCGTCGCTATTCCCTATGGCCTATTATCATCGCGCCAATTGAGTATGTTAGCCCAGATTGGCCGCAAGTATGATCGCGGCTTTGGCCACTTCACGACCCGTCAGAATATTCAGTTTAACTGGGTGAAGCTGGAGCAAGTGCATGAAATTTTGGCCGATCTGGCCAGCGTACAAATGCATGCGATCCAAACCAGCGGCAGTTGTATCCGCAACGTCACGACCGATCATTTGGCAGGCGTCGCCCATGATGAGCGCGTCGACCCTCGTCCATTAGCAGAACTGATGCGTCAATGGTCGACCCTTAATCCTGAGTTCGCCTTCCTGCCGCGGAAATTCAAAGTTGCCTATAATGGGGCGGTTGAAGACCGGGCGGCGAGTGAAGTTCACGACCTTGCATTTGATGTCTATCGTGATGAAGCGGGTGAAGTGCGCCTCACCGTAAAGGTAGGCGGCGGTCAAGGCCGCACGCCGCGCGTCGCTCCCGTGATCAAAACCGGTCTGCATTGGCGCGACATGCTTTCCTATACTGAAGCTGTTCTGCGCACCTATAATCGTTGGGGCCGTCGCGACAATATCTATAAGGCCCGCATCAAAATCCTCGTGGATGCTTTGGGCGCTGAACGATTTGGCGAAGAAGTTGAGCAAGAGTTTGCGCATGTTCAGGGTGGGCCCGCGACCTTGGCGGCTTCAGAGCTCGAGCGCATGACCGCCTTCTTTGGCGCGCCGGCTTATCACAGTGCTGTGTCGGGTGATCAGGATGAAGCCCGCCATCGATTGGCTGATCCCCGTTTCAATGCTTGGGTGAAGCGCAATGTCGCCAAACACAAGCGCGATAATTATGGCGCTGTTACCATCAGCTTAAAGCCCTTGGGGATCGCGCCGGGAGATGCCACCAGTGACCAGATGGACGCGATTGCAGACCTTGCTGACCGCTTCTCCTTTGGCCAAATCCGCGTTTCCCATCATCAAAATCTGGTCTTGGCCGATGTAGCACGATCCGACCTTTGGGCGCTCTATCAGGCGCTGGAAGCCCTTGGCCTGTCGGAGCCCAATGTCGGCTTAGCAACAGACATTATCTGCTGCCCGGGTGGCGATTATTGTGCTTTGGCAAACGCCAAATCCATTCCGGTCGCCGCTGCTGTGCAAGAGACCCTTGCCGCCAAGGCACAAGACATTGGAACGCTGGCGATCAAAATGTCGGGCTGTATCAATGCCTGTGGCCACCACCATGTCGGCCACATCGGTATTCTGGGCGTCGATAAGAAGGATGAGGAATGGTACCAAATCCTAGTCGGCGGCAGGACGGATACAAAAACGGCGCTTGGCCAAATTGTTGGTAAAGCCATCC
This sequence comes from Aquidulcibacter sp., assembly GCA_027532555.1. Lineage (GTDB taxonomy): Bacteria > Pseudomonadota > Alphaproteobacteria > Caulobacterales > Aquidulcibacteraceae > Aquidulcibacter > Aquidulcibacter rimovensis. The sequence goes on along the minus strand of JAPZTJ010000046.1, from coordinate 47,327 downwards.
CGCGCGAAGCCGTGGCACCGACAATCGAACGCATGACCGACTTTTATCTCGCGAACCGCAAGGGCGGTGAGTTGTTCATTGACGCCGTTGAACGCCTCGGCAAGGCGGCTTTCCATGATGCCGCCTTCCAAGCCGATCCCACCCAAACGTCCCCATCCCCACAAATTCAGGAAGCAAACTGATGAGCACTTTGTTGAAACTTTTCGCGTCGGGTGACGTGGTGACCCTTCCTTTGCCAGATGGCGCGTTCCGCCCAGCACCATCCCCAAACCCGCTGCCGAATATGGACGTGATTAATCAAGGCCAAGGTGATGTGCGCAGCCTCATTCGCCCGAATGTCAAACAACCCGAAGCACCCAGTGTTGCCGCATGGGAGCATGGCACTTTGCTGACGCTTGCAGACTGGCTGAAGCGGGACGCTGCCAATGCCGACGCACCGGTTGGGATTGTGTTGATGCCAACCGATGACCCTCTTGCTTTGGCCGGTCGTTTAGATGGCTTGGCCGTCATTGCGGTTGAGTTCGCCAAGTTCAGCGATGGGCGCGGGTACTCGATCGCCACGCTGTTACGCTCACGCTTAGGCTTTAAGGGTGAAATCCGAGCTGTTGGTGACGTCCTGATCGATCAGCTGTTTGCCATGGCTCGTTGCGGCATCGACAGCTTTGCTTTGCGTGGCGACCAAGATGTGGAAGTTGCTAAGCGCGCCTTTGAAACCTTCCCTGCCGTTTATCAATGGGCCGCCGATGAGCGCGACTTTGTTTTGGCAACACAGGCCAATCTCGAAAGAGCGGCTGCGTGACCGGTCACGTCTATTTGGTTGGGGCGGGGCCGGGTGCTGCGGACCTTTTGACGGTGCGCGCGCTTCGATTGATCGAGCGTGCTGATGTCATCCTCTATGATGCCTTAGTAACCGACGAGATTTTAGCCCTCGCCCCTCAGGCAAAGAAAGTACCAGTCGGCAAGCGCGGCGGCCGTGTTTCTATGGATCAGGCCTTGATCAATCGCTTGTTGGTATCCACTGCGACCAAGCATGAGATTGTCGTGCGTCTCAAAGGCGGCGACCCTATGCTGTTTGGCCGCGCCCACGAAGAGATTGAGGCCTGCAGGCAAGCGGGTATCCCTTTATCGATCGTGCCCGGAATCACAGCCGCTTTTGGTGCCGCTGCAGCCTTATCGACTTCGCTCACACAGCGCGGTCTTTCTCGCTCGGTAACGTTTGTCACGCCAACTGTGGCACGCGGCAGCCAAGCTTCGCCTTCTTGGGCGAAGGCTGTTGCTGCGGCTGATACCTCAGTCATTTATATGGGCCGAGGTGACGCGGTCTGGATCCGCGACAGCCTGATTGAGTTGGGCATGCCTGCTTCGCAACCCGTTGTGTTGGCGGAAGATGTCTCGCGGCCGTCCAACTTCACGGTGAAAGGGCTATTGGCGGACTTACCAGACTTAGCTCTACAGCTTGGCTCCGGACCCGTCTTAATGATGATCGGGGACGTGTTCGTCGAAACCAAGGTGGATGTAGATAATTTGAGTCCTGCGTCAGCCCCCGGCCTACTCGCAGCATCGGTCGGTTAGACTAAGCAAGTTAATTAATGGTCGAGCTTTTTTAGCCAGCCCCAACCAAACTCGACGGCCAGCCGATGCGAACCAGGAGACCGTCTGGTGCACCGACGGCGAATTCATACATACCCCAATCGCGATGGCGTAAAATGCCTCCTGGTCGGATGATTAAATCATCAACGCGCGCCGCGATAGCCTCGACATGCGGGGTACGGACGAAGACGCCAAAGGGGTTATGATCGACTGGGACGCGCCAAGGCCCCTCGCCTGCTTGGGTCAAATGTACTTCGCAGTCCCAGCCAGTCAGGATTATATACTGATGGTCGCCACCCGCGCGTGCAAACCCCAATCGTTCCCAGAAAGCGATTGTGGTAGGCAAGTCGTTGCTCGGCACAATCGCGAAGGCACCTGTGGACTCTTTGTTGGTCATCAAGGTCTGGTAAAAATCAAAACGCCACCAATAGGTCCTTTAGGCGCTTGGTCGACCATTGGGCCTTCAGCGGTCGCCGAAATGCGGTTTTCGGCTACACCCCGGCTGACGAGAATTTGGCGGACAATCGCTGCTCGTTCCTCCAGGTTTTTTGCCCTGGACGGCGGACCATCATCGCCTGAGATCGACACCAGCACGATGCGCCGTTTGGGGCATTGGGCCAATTGATCTTGTACCCGCACCACAACTTGGGCCGCCAACGCGTTCAGCACGCTTTCACCATGCGGGAAATAAATGCGAGTGGCCTCGCCTGCGCAAACATCTTCACCCAGAACAATTGCTTCAGGGGCTTTTGGTGTCGTCGCACAGCTAGCAATCAAGAGGGAGAGCCCAACTATGCTAAAGCCCATTCTCGCTCTTAGATTCAGCTTTCTCATCGTCGCCCCCTTTTTGACCGCCCCCGGTCAGAACAGGATTCCAAGCTACGGGATGGTCGCAGCCTTGTCGAGGGTGAAGTTGATCCTGCAATCTGCCCGCCACCCCCTTAGTAAGTGGACTTCTGGATCGATTGACCTAGCTCTGACCCCACTGTCAACCGGGATGCTTCATGAAAACCTTGCGCTTTATCTTGGGGGATCAGCTGTCCCGCACAGTTTCGGCTTTGCGTGGAGCTGATCCCGTAAACGACGTCATTTTGATGGTGGAAGCGCAGGCTGAAGCGGTTTCAGTTCGCCATCATAAGAAGAAGATTGCTTTCATTCTTGCCGCCATGCGGGCTTTTGCGGATGAGCTGCGCGCGACAGGTTTTCAAGTCGATTATGTGAAGATGGATGATCCCGACAATACGGGTAGTTTCGAAGGTGAGCTTAACCGAGCTATCCATCGCCACCAACCAGAAGCGCTGGTAATGACCCGGGCTTCAGAATGGCGTGTTCTGGAGATGCAGCGCCAATGGGCGGAAAGTCTCGACCTTGAAGTGTCGCTGCTCGAAGATAGTCGGTTCCTCTGTGAGGCAGCGCAATTTCGCGCGTGGGCTACAGGCCGCAAGAGCTTTGTGATGGAGCATTTCTATCGCGACATGCGCCGGAGAACTGGCCTTCTTATGGAAGGCGATCAGCCAGCCGGCGGCAAATGGAACTTTGACCATGACAATCGCAAACCCGCTAAGCCGGATTTGTTCATGCTGCCCCCGCGCCACTTTCCGCCTTCGCCACAGACGCAAGAGGTTATCGATCTGGTGGCCTTGCGCTTTGGCGATCATTTCGGCGATTTAGAGCCCTTTTGGTTTGCGACTAATGCCGCTGAAGCAGAGCTAGCCCGCGATCATTTCCTAACCCAAAACCTTCCCCGCTTTGGCGAGACCCAAGATGCGATGCTAGAAGGCCAAGCCTTCCTCAACCATGCGGTATTGTCACTTTATCTCAATGTTGGATTGCTTGAACCACTCGATTTGTGTCGGCGCGCAGAGCGAGAGTGGCAGGCTGGACGTGCACCCTTGGCAGCTGTTGAAGGCTTTATCCGTCAGATTATTGGCTGGCGCGAGTATGTGCGCGGCATCTATTGGCTGCACGCACAGGAGTATCCAAGCTTCAATCATCTCGAGGCAAAACGCCCCCTACCCGCACTTTACTGGACAGGGCAAACCAAAATGGCCTGTATGCGCGCCGCTATTGGTCAAACCAAACGCGAAGCCTATGCCCACCATATTCAGCGCTTGATGGTCACGGGCAATTTTGCGTTGCTGGCAGGGTTAGATCCCCGCGAAGTGCATGAATGGTATTTAAGTGTCTATGCTGACGCGTTTGAGTGGGTTGAAGTGCCCAACACCATCGGCATGGCACTGTATGCCGATGGTGGCATCATGGCTTCCAAGCCCTATGCGGCCAGTGGCGCGTATATCAACAAGATGAGCGATTATTGCGCGAACTGCGTATATGATCCTGCCGTGAAAGCGGGACCTAAAGCCTGCCCTTTCAATCCACTTTATTGGGATTTTATTGGACGCAATGAAGATAAGCTTGGCACCAATCCCCGTATGGGCCCCGTCTACGCGACTTGGCGGAAAATGGGGCCAGCGCGCCGCGATGAGATCAAAGCCGATTCAACGAAAATCTTGGAGGCCTTGGACAATGGCCATCTCTGAACCTTTAGATGAAGCGGGCATTAGCGAAGTGATCGCCATGGCCTTGAGCGACCATGTCAGCTTTGACCATATCCGCAGCCTCTTTGGGCTTAGCCCGGACCAAGTCAAACAGCTGATGCGTGCCAACCTCCGCCCTGGTAGTTATCGCGCTTGGCGTAAGCGTGTTCGTGACTTCTCGGATCGCCGCGCGCATTACAAGTCGGCAAAAACGTTAGCTTAGATGAGCGCGCAGCATCCGGTTCGGCAGAGAACAGGGCTTGGCCAACTGGCCCGATCGATGCAGAGTGATGAGGACTTGAGGCATCTTAGCAGGGTTGAATTCGTAGATATGCAACATCAGCTTAAACTCGTGATCTTTGATTGTGATGGCGTGTTGGTTGATTCAGAGCCGATTTCTAATGAAATCGGGGCTGAATGGATTACGGCACTCGGTTGGCCAATGGACGCGGCTGAAGCGCGCGCGCGATTTTTAGGGCTCTCTGACACCGCAATGTTCGCGCTGGTTGAACAGAAGATAGGCCGTTCAATCACCGCTGAAGAGATTGCGCATAACCATGAGCGGATCACTGCGCGATTTGAGGTGGAGCTGCGGGCGATTCCAGGTGTTGTGGCGGTCGTAGAAGACTTAGCGGCGCGATCCATTCCATTGGCCGTCGCCTCGAGTGGGGAGCGCGCAAAGATCCTTACCAATTTGGTCAAAGTGGGTTTGGTGAACTACTTTGGCGACCAGATTAGTTCGGCGACCGAAGTGGCCAAAGCCAAGCCTGCCCCGGACGTTTATCTGCTTGCCGCGCGAAAGGCAGGGTTTGTGCCAAGCGAGTGTCTTGCGATTGAAGACAGTCCAAACGGTGTTCTCGCGGCGGTACGCGCGGGGATGCAAGTGATCGGCTTTGCGCGCGAGACCCAAGCATCAGATTTGACCACGGCTGGCGCCCATCAGGTTTTCGCAACCATGGCAGAACTTCATACGCATTTAGAACAAGCCCTCTGACAACTTATTCCTATGGTTGGTTTGCCAGTAGCTTTGCTGCATCGGCTTCATCAAGCGCGACCATCGCTTCACTTTTGGCAGCCAAGTCTGCATCAAGGACTTCGACCAGTCGAAACTTCTCCCACCACAACATCATGTTTGGGCTGAAACTTCCCTCTTTCTCAAAGAACGCCCGATGGACAATGCGCCAATAGGCTAAGCCACAATCCCCTTCGCCTTCTTCCAAGGCAAAGTCAGCATCAATTGCGTCAAAGCGACATTGGCCGACAGATAGGGTCTCGATGACAGCAACTGGCCGGCCATTGGCGGTAACAACCCAATTCATGCCGGGCTTTGTTGGATTGTCCTCTAGCCCGTTCCAAACAGTCGCGCGCTTACGCCCCGCAATGATCAATCCCGCAAGGCGCTCCTCCAAATGGCTGGATCCAAAGCTGGTCGTGGGCAAGCTGCGCCACCATTCTGAGGGCTGGGACATCAAATGAGTTCTCTCTTTCTGAACAAGGGGTGCTTTTCTAGCACGTGGGCACGCTGATCCAAGTCAAGAAGTCGCTAGTCGATGCGTGTCTCATCAACAAACTTTCACAAGCCGGTGAGGTCACGACTTTGTCGGTTGCGCGGTTGTGGAGCTGACCCCATGTTGTGTGCGTGTGGACCGGGCCCCTCTGGCAACTCCGATTTGAGTTGCGATGTCGGCCACATCGGAGTCCTTAGTAAGGCGCGGTGTTAGGGTCCCTACGTATTCCCTCCCTTCGTGTCCCCCGGGCTCTGCCATGCATAAGCATAGAGGAGCATGAAATGAAACTTGGACGTATCGAAGCCCTAAAGAGCCAGCACTCAAGACTTGAAACTGAGCTGGCGGCCATGGCCAAGCGCCCCTTTCCCGAGCCAGAGTTGATTACAAGGCTGAAGCGACAAAAGCTTTTGGTCAAAGATCAATTGGTTGCGGCGGGCGTTATGTCGCCGCGCCCTGAACGGGCCATGGTCTTCAGCCATTAGGCACCACGAGAAAAGGTAAGCGCACCCGCCCCTACCGCTTGCCTAGGGTGAATTTAGACCAGAACGGATCTTCCCATTCACCCACCCGGCCCTTGCGCACAGCTCGTCCCCCCAGCCCGTGCGCAAGGGCCACTTGCCTCTTTCTCGTCCCGCCTTTGACGACGATTGGAAGTTTTCGTGTTTCAACCATCAATTGATCAGTTCCGCGCATCTGATAAGCCAGTGCAGCCCGTGTGCGCGAACACGGCTGTTGATGCAATTGCGACCCACGCAGGCCGCGCCAGTGTTCCATTCGCGATTTTGGTCAATCGATCTGCTGGCAGCTTCCGCCTGTTCGGATTGGTGCGCCTGAAGGCAGCGATGCGTCGCGCGGGACTTCCACAAGACGTGCCGCTAATCCTAAGCACCGGGCATGAGCTTCACGATCGTGCATTGGATCTAGTTCGCCAAGGCGTTCAGACGCTTGGCATCCTTGGCGGAGATGGTTCGGCCCGCACAGTCGCTTTGGCTTTGCGTGGCTTGGATGTGCCTATTCTGCCTTTGCCGGGCGGTACCTTAAATCGACTCTGCCACCGGGTTCATGGCCATGCCGACCTCGAACGGACCTTGCGAGATTTGGGTCAAGCCAAGCCAATTTGGCTGTCTGGCGGTTTGGCCAACGAGCATTTGTTCTTGGTGGCTGCTGGCTTTGGTCCTTGGATGGCGTTTCATACCATGCGCGAGACGTTGCGCAATCAGGGCTTTTGGGCAGGCCTGAGTGCTTTTAAGACACTACGGCACGACTTGTTTGCTGGCAGGCTGCGACTGAGCGCCAATACTCAAGCCTGTGACGTCGTGATCGCTGCTCCTAGTCATGTAGATGACGCGTTCGGCCTTGGCACAACAGTGCGCGACTTTCCCGAGACGCGACTTGAAACTGCGCAAGCGAGGTTCAGCAGTTTTGGGAGGGTGTTGTGGCTGGCCATGGCTGTCTTGTTCCGACGCTGGCGCAGTCTGTCCTTTACTAAGATCCAGATTTCAGAGCGCCTGAGCATCAGTGGTGGCGACGAGATCATTGGACTTGTTGATGGTGAGAGATGTGAGTTCGGCAATCACCTTGTTTTGCGGGCTCGACCGCGGGCTGCTTTGGTGCTCTCAACAAAGCATCCGCAAAAATGATAGAGGTGGTGCCTCCAGAAATTTAGAGCGCTAAATGACCATTCTTGTTCACATCAGCGATGTGCATTTTGGCGACGCGGATTCAGCCAAGCTGGAGGCCGCTATAGGCGCTTTCGAGAAGATTAAGCCGGATTGCGTCTTGTTGACAGGCGACTTGACCCAAGAGGGCAAGCGTGAAGAATTTGCCCAAGCTGAGGCTTGGTTAAAGGCAGTCAAAGCGCCGATTGTTGGTTGTCCAGGCAATCACGATACGCCAATGTTTAATCTCGCTCAGCGCCTAGCCAATCCGTTTGACCGGTACAATCGATTAGGACTTCGAACGACGTGGCAGTCCAGCGATGGCTCAATTCATATTGAAGCTGCCAATAGCGCACGGGGATTGCAATGGCGTTTAGATTGGTCACAGGGTGACTATGGTCAGCCAGGGGTCATAAAGGCCTTGGACAGATTGGGCCGTTCGCATGCTCGACATAAAGTCCTTGCTTTACACCACCCGCCGCAAACCCCAACCGGCGCGTCTGTGACAAGTAAACCTTTAGGTCTCATGCGATTTGTGAGGCACCTTAACCTAAATCAGCCTGACTTGCTTTTGTGTGGCCATGTACATGCCGCATTTGATTTTCCAGCACCTGTGCTCGCTGGCGTTAGGGTCATGACAGCGCCGTCTCTGGCATCCTCGCGGGAGCGTGGCTTTGGTTCAGGATTTGGTGTGGTGAATTTCGCAGCGGACAGTCGGACGATAGCGCGCACGATTTGGCGCTATCAAGAAGGGTCGTTCAAAGAAGTCACTGAGCCTTCAAAAAGCACCGCTGACATCTCGGGCTGAAACAAGGGCGCGCCCATTGGCTAACACCTCTCCGCTTTCACCGTGAACTTGCGTGCTGAGATCAACTAAAGCCTTTTCGGGCCGCAATCGGGTGATGACTACCCGCGTATGCACGCGTTGGCCCGGCACGACGGAGCCCAACCACTGGGTCTCTTGTTTCAGATAATTGGTGCCCTGCCCCGGCAATTCCATGCCAAGTAGGGTGGAGATTAGACCCAGCATGAAGGCTTGCCCTGCGAAGACTTCAGCGACTTCTCTAGTTAAGTCTGTTTTGTCAGCGCGAGCCAGTAAGGCTTGCAGGGCGGCCAGCTCCCCAACATCATGTAAGGTTTCGCTAGAGGCTGTCATGCCAATTGCGAGCGGTACATCTGCTGCGCCAGACATTGCGGCATCGTTTTCCTGAGCTAGTGCAGCGTCAATCAGCAGTCGACAAACGACGACGCCATCATGTTGGCGCGCTAGTTGCCACGCGTCACCTTCACGGGCGACCTCTAAGGCTTCACCTGCAAAGGCCGGGGCTGGAAACATGGCGGAGGTTGTTTGGGGTGGGGCAGAGAGACCTGCAGCGCGCACAAGCCAAGCTGTTAACATCGCCCCATGCGCAACTGTGCGCCCAAATCCGCTACGTGCAGCAAAGTCTGGATCGACGTGAATAGGATTGGCATCGCCGGATAGCTTTGCAAACAGGTCGAGATCGTCTTGCGTAGGTATTAGGATCATGGTCGTGGTATCAAATGCTTTTGGATTTTGCCTGCTGGCGTGCGGGGAAATTCGTCGAGCACTGTCACATATTTGGGCACTTTGTAGGGGGCCAAATGATCGCGACACCAATTCTGTAAGGCCGAAGGGTCTGGCGCGCTCTGATTGGGGCGAACAAGAATGAAAGCGTGACCCACTTCGCCCCAGCGCGCGTCCTCAACACCGATGACTGCGGCTTCGAGCACGGCGGGGTGCAGGGCGAGCACATTTTCGACTTCAGCCGGGTAGACATTTTCCGCACCCGAAATGAACATCTCTTTGAGACGGCCAACAATGTAGAAGCAGCCGTCGGCATCCTTGCGGGCGAGGTCGCCTGTCTTTAGCCAACCATCAGGCGTGATGCTTGCTGCAGTCGCTTGCGGATTGCCCCAATAGCCCGGCGTGATGCCCGGGCCGCTCAGCCACAGCTCGCCAGTTTCACCAGCCGGAACTTCAATACCATCATTGCCGACAATGCGGGCCTCGCAGAGGATTTGCGGTTTGCCGACAGAACCAATCTTTTGGGTCGCTGTTTCAGGGTCTGCCAAAAAGACAGTCGGCCCGGTCTCTGTCATCCCCATGCCATTGGCGACCCTGGCACCCCGACGCGCAAAGGCGTGAACCAAGGTATCAGCCAGAGGTGCGCCGCCGCAGCCCCAATGTCGGACCTTGTCGAGCGCAACATTTCCAAATTCTGGGTGGAGACTGAGAGCCTGATAAACAGCGGGAACGCCAAAGAAAGTTGAGATGGTGCCTTTGGCCAAAAGCTCCATCACCCGATCGGCCTCAAATCCGGGCAAGATCAAGACGTGTCCGCCTGCGAACAAGGTTGGCAAAGTATGCAGGTTGATCCCGGCCGTGTGAAACAAGGGCAGGAAATTCAAGGTGACATCTTGGCTGCTCAGATCAATCGCCTGACCTACGTTGACGGCGTTCACATGCGCCATGCCATAGGTCTGGATCACCGCTTTGGGCTGACCTGTCGTGCCAGAGGTGTAGAGAAGGTACCATATGTCTTCAAACGCCCAATGGCGACGCGCTTCAGCCACTGGCGATCGCGCCAATTGGGCTTCATAGCCTTCATCAGTCGGATCATCGAAATTGATCAGCTTTGCGTTTGATGCCAACGCCAACTCTTTTGCGACCTGCAAATCTTCCTGCCCGCAAAGGATCAGAACGGGTTCGGCTTGACTGACCAATGGGGCCAGTTCTGGCAGTGGCGCTCGCCAATTCAAGGGCGTGACAATTGCGCCGGTATTTGCAGCGGCAAACAGGACTTCGAAAAAGCCAATGCGATTGCGGCAAAGCACCGCGACCCTTGCACCGTCGTGCGCCATATGAGCGAGGAACACACTGGCAAGGCGCAGAACACGGTCATGCAATGCCTGATAGGTCCAAGTTTGACCGCTGACCAAGTCCGTCATGGCGGGTCGGCTTGGTGTTAACTCTGCCCGACGCGCTAAAAGGTTAGTCATATGTTTCATGACTTGGTTCCCAGCGAAAGACCGCGCTCAATCATATCAAGAGCTGCATCAACCACAGATTCCAAATCCGACTGATCATCCCAGATGGCGTAACGCATGCCCAAGAATACCGACGACCCAATCAATGACCAAGCCCGAATGTCGGCATCGCCAGGTCGAATTTCGCCCCGGTCAACCGCGGTTTGCAGATTGCGGCGATAGCCTTCGGCAAACGTATCATAATAGGCGCGATAACTGTCCTCGGCAACGAATTGGGACTCCATAACGATCCTGTAGAGATTGCGATGTGCACGGGCGAATTCAAAGAACGCGCGCATCCCGATGCGCTCTGCGCTCAATCGATCTGAAGCTTGTTCAACTTGTCGGGCAATATAAGCACGCGTTTCGTGTCCCATGTGGGTCACAAGGGCGCGAAACACCGCCTCCTTTGATTCGAAATAGACATAGAATGTGCCCAGCCCGACACCTGCACGGCGGGTAATTTCGACAATAGAGCCATCATGATAGCCCCGTTCCCCAAACTCGGCCTCGGCAGCTTCAAGCAGTTTTGCCTGTGTCGCCAATCCCTTGCGGGTCTTTGGTGTCTTTGGTGCCGGTTTGACGGATGTTGATTTCAAAATTGAATGTTGATTCATATTTCAACTTATGCCACGAGTTAGCGAAAGAACAAGTCCCGATTTGATCCGGGCAGACTAGGTGATCTATCACCAGCTGAGGGGAGGCACGAGCCATTGGAGATGCAAACCGCCTTCGCCCAAGCATGGGAAGCCCGCAACGGGCGTCATGATGCCATGACTCTGGGCGGTGAAGCTATAATGGTTCATCGCGCTGGCGCGGGCCGCCCTCTGGTTTGCATTCATGGTTGGGCCATGGGCGGTCTATCTTTCGCCCCACAATTGGCTTTGATTGACCAAGGTTTTGAAATCATCGCCCCGGACCTCCCTGGATTTGGCGATAGTTCAATAGCGCAAGCCCATCCCACCATCGCCACGATGGCGAACTTAGTGCGCAACCTGATCACCGACTTGGATTTGTCGGAGGTGACTTTAGTTGGTTGGTCGATGGGGGCCAGTGTTGCTTGGCAGCTGGCGGCGACCAGCTCAGCAAGGTTGAAGGCGCTTGTCAGTATCGACATGTCCCCCCGCGTTTCGCCAGAAGATGGCTGGGATTATGCGCTATCTTCTAGCATGACACGTGAGACCATTGAGCTTGCCGTTCAAGCGATGCGTAACGATTGGACAGGCTATTGTGACTTGTTTCTTGATCGCATCCTTGCAGAACCAAAGGCCGAGATCAGGACAGCAATGGCAGCTCTTGCGGCGTTAGCTGACCCAGTAAATGCTTCGCAGGCTTGGCTCTCGCTTGTGCAATTTGATGCCCGCGCGCAGCTTGCGCAAATTCAAGTCCCGGCGCTTGCCATTCATGGTGGGCGCAGCGCGCTATACCCTCAAACGGTCGGTCATGAGATCGCCCGTCTGATGCCACAGTGTCGGGCCATTGTGCTCGATGATGTTGGCCATGCGCCTCACCTTGAGGCCCCCGAAGCGTTCAATGCCCACCTGAGTAACCTAGCAAAGCGGGCCCCCCCGGCCCCGACGCTTTGCGAGCACCTTTCTACCCAATAAAAACCCCGGAGGAACTGACCATGAAGAATACAGCTATCAAGACCTTTTCGAGCCTATTGTTAAGTGCCAGCGCGCTAACCAGCGTGGGCTTTATCAGCCCAGCGCTTGCTCAAACAACCACGGCTACCCCGAGCGTAGAAGCGACGGACGTTGTCATCGTGACCGCCCGTCGGCGCGATGAAGCTTTGCAAGATGTCCCCATTTCTGTGACCTCCCTCAGTGCCGCAGCTCTAGAAGCAACGGGTGCACCTGACATCACAGTGCTGCAGCAATCAGCCCCGAACGCGACTGTGCAAGTTGCGCGCGGTTCCAACTCAACCCTCATCGCTTTTATCCGTGGTGTTGGTCAACAAGACCCATTGTGGGGCTTTGAACCCGGCGTTGGCCTCTATGTCGACGATGTTTACATCGCTCGCCCACAAGGTGCCGTGTTGGACATTTTCGACATTAGCCGGATCGAAGTTTTGCGCGGTCCTCAAGGCACGCTTTACGGCCGCAATACCATTGGTGGCGCGATAAAATATGTGACGCGCAAGCTTGCCTCAGAACCAGCTTTGAATGCCCGCTTAAATTTGGGTAGCTATGGCCAGATTGATGCCATCGTCAGCGGCTCAACACCCTTATCTGACACGTTCCGGGTAGGTGGTGCCTTGGCGCGCTATCAACGCGACGGTTATGGCAAGAACATCACAACCGGTGCAGAGCATTATAACAAGGACGTCACTGCAGGCCGCGTAAGTGCAGAGTGGGAACCCAGCGAAAGCCTCTATTTCCGCTTCGCTTATGATAAGGTCGTTGACGATTCAAACGCCAAACATGGTCACCGCGAAGCAGCAGGGGCTGGTCTGACGACGGGTGCAGCGATCTTGCCAAACGTCTACGACACCGATGCCGGTATTGGCAGCGCCAACTCGGTTGAGACCTCAGGCTGGTCGTTGACGGGTGAATGGAAAATCAATGACCGCCTCACTGTGAAATCCATCACCGCAAGCCGCGAAGGCGCAAGCAATAGCTTGATTGACTTTGATACCAACCAAGTCAAAGCCCTCGATGTTCCGGCTCTCTATGACGACAAACAATTCAGCCAGGAAGTGCAATTGCTGGTCTCTGGTGAGCGCTTGAACGGCGTGTTTGGCCTCTATTATCTCGATGCAGAAGCCTCTGGTGCCTTTGACACCATTGTCGGCATCGCCAATCTGACCATTGCAACGTCGGGCAAAGTCAATACTGAAAGCTTTGCGGCCTATGGCGACTTCTCGTTTGATATTACAGATGCTTTGTCTGTATCGGTTGGTGGGCGTTACACCGAGGATTCGCGCACCGGCAAAGTCTATCGGCAAAACTTCACAGGGCTTGGCTCGCCCTTGTTTGGCAACACGGCAGCCATCGCTGGCCTGTTACGGTCCAATTACACCAACTCAAAAGACTTCAACGACTTTAGCCCGCGCGTCAGCGTATCCTATGAATTCAGTGATGCGCTCACCGCTTATGCGGCCTATTCGGAAGGGTTCAAGTCTGGCGGCTTTGATATGCGCGGTGACGCCGTTCTCACGCCAAAGACGGTTGAGGGCTACAAGCCTGAATATGTGAACTCGTATGAAGTGGGCCTAAAAGGCAGCCTGTTTGATGGTCGCGCTAATTTTGCCGCTGCCGTCTTCCGGGCCGAATATGAAGGCCAGCAAATCACACGCCAAGAACCAACATTGGCCGCTGGTATCGCAAGCTTTGTTGACAATGCCGGTTCTTCAACCATTCAAGGCTTTGAACTGGAAGGTGGCGCGCGCTTCACCGACAATTTGTCGATGACGTTTGGGCTCGGCTATACCGATGCGGAGTTCAATGAGTTCCGCAGCTTCACCTTGGTTGGAGGCGTTCTGACGCCGATCAATTTGGCCCCGACCGCTGTGTTCCAAAACACGCCAGAGTGGAATGGCAATGTCGCGTTCAAATACACGCGTGACCTTGGCACAATGGGTTCACTGGATGCGACTTTGTCGGGCTCCTACCGCAGCGAATACAGCATGTTTGAGTTCGTCAATCCTTTGGTGGACCAATTAGACCCTGTGACCTTGGTTGATGCGGGTATCGGCTGGAACAGCGAAGACGGTGTGTTCCGTTTGGCGCTGACAGGTCGCAACTTGACCGATGAACGCTACAAGGTTGGTGGCTACTCCTTTGCTGGGGCAACATTCGGCAACGTGCAAAACAGTTTCTATGGTCCGCCAAAGACGGTGACCTTGAGCCTATCTGCTAAATTCTAATCATCCTCAAGCCCTTAGTGCCCCCGGCGAAGTCCGGGGGCATTTCCATTTCTAGATAGAGGTGACCATGCAACCCGCACAGGCCAATGATCCAAGCCCAGCCTATCGCACGCTTGTTCTGACCCTTTTGGTCATCGTCTATACTTTCAACTTTCTCGACCGCCAGATCATCGGGATTTTGTCGATCCCGATTCAAAAAGAACTTGGATTAAGTGACACCCAATTGGGGCTCATGCGCGGCCTGTCCTTTGCGTTATTCTATGCGACCTTGGGGGTACCCATTGCTTTGTTGGCCGACCGGTTTAACCGGACATGGATCATGACCATTGCGCTGACACTGTGGAGCGCCATGACCGCGCTATGTGGTCTTGCACAGAATTTTTGGCAATTATTCACCGCTCGTCTGATGGTTGGTGTGGGTGAAGCGGGCGGCATTGCGCCTGCTTATTCCCTGTTGTCAGATTATTATCCCCCAGATCGGCGCGGGCGAGCCATGGCGGCTTATTCGTTCGGGATTCCGATTGGCTCAGCTGTAGGCATTATTTTTGGAGGCGTGATTGCCACGGTTTTGGACTGGCGATGGGCCTTTATCATTGTTGGCCTGATGGGCGTTTTGTTCGCCCCGATTTTTAAGATCCTTATGAAGGAGCCCGTCCGCGGTCGCTATGATCCACCAGGGGCCAAAGTCGCGCCAGCTAAATTGCGTGAAGTTATGTCTGTCTTGGTCAAAAAGCCAAGCTTCTGGACCATTTCCTTGGGAGCCGCATCTTCTTCGATGATGGGCTATGGCCTGTTTGCGTGGCTACCAGCTTTCTTCGTGCGCTCTTGGGGTGAGGACTTAGGCAAAGCCATGTCTTGGTTGCCGGATTGGATGATCCCCGCAGGGGCAGGCCCCCTCCTCTATGCAGGTTATTTTTACGGCACGATTGTGCTGGTTGGCGGCCTGATTGGTATCTGGCTGGGTGGTCAATTGGGAGATCGCTTTGGGGCGAAGAATAAAAGCGCATATGCCCTTGTTCCTGCGCTAGCTTTTGTTGCCACAACACCCTTCTTCGCGTTTGGTATTCTGTCTGACTCCATTTGGGTGTCGTTCTTCGTGTTCCTAATCCCGACAGCTTTAGGGCTCGCCTGGCTCGGACCTGTTCTGGCCGCATTTCAAGGTATCGTGCCACCCAATATGCGGGCAACCGCCTCGGCCCTCTTTCTCCTGATCAATAATCTCGTCGGCATTGGTCTGGGAGACTTGCTTTTGGGTGCTATGTCAGATGGATTAAGCGCCCAATTTGGCGAGGAGTCGCTGCGCTATTCCATCCTTTGCGGCAGTAGCTTTTATCTCATTGCGGCCGCCTTGTTATTTGCGTCCTCCAAGTTACTGGAACGGGATTGGATTTATGTAGAGACTGACCTGAAGTGAATCACTGAAACTTGATAGACTTTCTGGTCGCCTTCTGGGGCCTTATTTGTTTGCCTTTTCATACAGGGCACGTCTCAAGAAATTGGTTTTTCTGCTGAGTCTTGCCGACCCAGGCGGCTTTGGGCTTTGTCTTGACCCTGTGTGGGCATCAATGCCGCTTGTCTTGTATGGGTGGTCCACCTCTGGCAGAAGCGAGGCCGAAAGTCGCAACAGACTCGGAGAGATCGGCCTCAATGACCCCACAGGACCTAAGCATAGCCTTTTTTGCCCAATTGGCCCTGATCCTTTTGGCATGCCGGGTTTTTGGCTGGATTGGCAAACGCTTTTTAGGTCAGCCTCAAGTCGTGGGCGAGATGATCGCGGGTGTATGCTTGGGGCCTTCCTTGTTCGGGCTACTCGCGCCTGAACTTCAAAGCCTGATTTTTCCGCCGGAATCGAAGCCCATTTTGTTTGTCGGTGCCCAACTGGCCGTCGGTCTTTACATGTTCATTGTCGGTTTGACCTTTGATGTGTCGCACTTCGTGACACGGGCCAAGAGTGCTGCGGCGGTTTCGATTTCAGGTATTGCTGTCCCCTTTATCTGCGCGTTTCTCATTACGCCTTGGCTGATGCAGACCCCCGGATTATTCAATGACAAACTGGCCACCTGGGAAGCCCAGCTCTTCATGGGTGCTTGTATCGCCATTACCGCCTTCCCGATGCTGGCCCGGATTATTCATGAAAAGGGCTTGAGCAAGTCGCCTCTGGGCACTTTGGCCCTTTCCGCAGGCGCAATTGATGATGCAGGTGCATGGTGTGTGTTGGCCATTGTGCTCGCCAGTTTTGGCGGCGGTCCTATGGTAGCCATTGTTGCGATTGGCGGCGCGGTTGCCTTTGCAATCTTCATGGCTTTGTTTGGCCGGAAGCTCACGGCGCCCTTGGCCAAGATGATGGAGCGCGACGGCGGGATTAGTGAGATTAGCCTTGCCTATGTCCTGATCGCCTTTGCACTGTGTGCCTTCACGATGGATATTGCAGGCATTCATGCGGTCTTTGGCGGTTTTGTTTTGGGCGCTGTCATGCCGAAGGGAAAATTCTCAGAAACCCTGCGAGAGAAGCTCGAACCCGTCACCGCCGTGATGCTGCTGCCGCTCTTCTTCACCTATTCTGGCTTGCATACCCAATTGACCCTTGTGAACACGTGGCATCTCTTCTTTATCGCTTTGGTCATCTTGGTGATTTCTATCGCGGCCAAAGGCCTTGCCTGCTATGCGGCGGCGCGGGCAACGGGGGAAGACAATCGCACGGCGATGGGCATTGGGGCTTTGATGAATGCCCGTGGCCTGATGGAGTTGATCATCCTCAATATTGGCCTGCAACGCGGCATTATTGAGCCGGCGCTATTCTCCATTATGGTCGTGATGGCGATTGTGACCACCCTCATGGCAGGACCCTTGTTCGAACTGGTTTATGGTCGCCATGCGCGAGCTAGTGGGGTACTTCCCGCTACGGACACGCGGGCATAATCGGCCGTGTACCTTTTAAGGTTCAGGTGAAAAAGGCACGACAAACAAGCACGGCTCGCGGTATTTTTCGGCAAACTTTGGACATGCTGCCTTAATGCTCTCTTGGGTAGGCTTTTGTCCTGTGTCGATCCACTTCATCAACGCACTAAAGATGCTTGGGTAGGCCGGCACGCTTAGGCGGCTATGCTCCGCTTCGTCGGTAAAGCTCTGCACTAACAGGTCACCACGACCAGCCCCTTCAATGGTGCGTCGATAGGCAGTTTCATGGGAGACAGGTGCGACCGGATCATGAATGCCATGAACGGTGATGACCGGCGCGACGATCAAGCCGCTCAGATCACTATCATAGGCGAGTTCTGCGACAGCGATCGGATCTGCCGCAAAGCGTTCCACACCCGCATTCAAGGCTCGATCATTGTCAGAACCTTCGTAAACCACGCCATAGTTCGAAAATGGATTGCGTCCATTCAGGCGACCAATCATGTCCTGAAACGTATTGGTTGCCCAAGCCAGATTGGGGAGGATTTGGTCTTCCTTGATTGAAAGAACCCTTGTGATGTTGCGAAGCTTGGCCTTTTGCATCGCAGTTCGCTGTGCTGCCGGGGTCCCGACACCCGTGCATTCGCGCACGCGCTCGGCCAACTCGGCACGTGTCATGGAAGCACCAGCGGGCAAGCCCTGCCAGAGCGGGTATTGGGCCTCACTCGGTCTTGGGTGGTTGCGACAATAATAGTGATAGACCGCCCGTAAGTCGGACCGCAGCCGATAGGCTTTCGTGCCCCCAGCCAAGACCCCACTGGTCAGCACCACGCCATCAAAATTGCGCTTACCTTCAAGATCCATCGCATAAAGCTCGGCCGCCTTTGCAGCAACATTTCCACCCCAGGATTGCCCATGCAGGATGGTGTGCTTTGGTCTTCCAAAATGTTGCCACGTCAAAGTGCGCAGCTGGTCCATGTCCTCGGCGGCAGACCTTACACCATAGCCACCCCGTCGATAGGTGGTGCCAGCCCACGCATAGCCTTCAGACACCATCATTTGAAAGCGCTCTAGGTCCTCGACCGTCTCCGCCAATTTCGGTGCCCCAAGGCGCGGACCACCATGGGCGAACAGGATCAGGTTCTGGTTCCAGTTCCTTGGAATAGCAATGAAGAAAGGCGCACCGGCGCTGGACTTGCCCGTGAAGCATTGGGTCTCACTCGGTAGAAACGCCGGGCAAGGGGTTGGCGTTGGTTGGTCTCTAGCTGTTGCAGCGGCGGCCGGACGAACGACACAACATAGTAGCGCCAGCGTCAAAAGCAGTCTGAAGAAACAGCCTAGATTAGCTTTGAGTCGCTTCATCTCACCCTATCTTTCAGTAGCAGAAACGGCATTTACAAGGGGAAAAGGCGCGCCGCAGCAAAGCTAGCCATGCCCCCATTATTGTGATCAATGCCCGGCGCATAATCTATGGTCCAGCCAAAGGGGAGACCCATCTTGGCTGCGACGGCTCGACCTGTTGAATAAAAATTGACCCCACGAGCCAATCGATGCGCACCCTGACTTTTGTGTGGCGGGTCATTATTGAGGCTACGATGGTTTGGGTCTGTATCCATCGTGCCCAAAAGAATTGTGAGGTCTGAAGCGAGCCACGTTTTAAGTGTCTCTTCGCCGCCCGGAGCGCCCTTCAGCCCAAATGGCCAAGCGCCGTCTGGGTCTGGCAATGTGTACCAACCCGCATTGGCAGCAATCACGCGGCGTAAGGAAGGTGGAGAAGCAAACGCTGAAAACCGATGCGCGAATTGGCCGCCCGCCGAATGGCCGAACAAATCAAAAGTGTTGGCGGTCAATCGCTCTTGGGCCACAAACCAAGCAAACAATGGACCAATGGAGGAATAACTCCAAAGCTGCCGCGGCCGAGGCTTGCCCTCACGATCTAAAACCCCACCAAGATTATAGTTCAAAGCTCCGGGGAACGAGGCTTGGCTAAATTCAGGGCAAATGGCGATGAAACGATATTTGTCGGCAACACCCTGCCATTCGCTCAGATAGCGATCTGCGTCCCTACCTACACCATGCATGATAAACAAGACAGGCGCGTCTGAGCCGAGGCCCTCTGGCCGGTGACTCCAAACCGGGATTGGCGGCCCCGCCCATTCAACAAAAGTCCGCTTGACGGGGGGCTTCTGCAGCGTTGGTGCAACGGCAGCAGTTTGTTCTGCCTGAACTTCGTTGGCTTTTGCTGTGGCAGCAATGAGGGCACCGGTGGAAAGCGCCAATATCGCGCGGCGAGATGCTGATGTCATGGCCTTACTGCTCCAATCTATTCGGGACCTTATCATTGGATATGGGCAAGGCTAATAAGAAATTGCTTGGGAAGCGCCTTTACGCTTCCCAAGCTCGCCTATAGCGACCGCTTCTTAAAAGGTCGCCCGGACTTGAAGGAAGATTTCGCGGCCTTTGAGCCAGTGGAATTCTGGCGAATAGCCGAGTGAATCATCGACCAGAGGCGGCAACTCATCGGTTAGGTTGTTGACGCCCAGCCGAACGCGGTAAGGGCGACCTTCTCCGCCAAGCCTTAACTCACCATAGGCATTGATCCGTGTCGCGCTTTCAACCGTCCAAAAGTCCAGCACGCCATCCCCATTCAGGTCAGGATCTGCGCCAGTATCGAGAAAGTCTGAAATCTGACGCGCAGAAACACCGAGAGCAACAGGTCCATTGGTCCAAGTGACGGATAGATTTGTACGCCATTGCGGATTTCCGTCTAGACGAATGCGATCGGTTTGAAGTTCAGAGAACACACCGGCAAAGGATGGATCATTCGCAAGCGCTGCCAATAGGTCGTTTCGGACGACGTTCAGGCTGTTGAGATAGGTTACATCAAGGTCAAAGTCCAAGGTTCCAAAGCCACCCTTTGGACGCATGGTGAAATTGACACCCAAGTCAAAGCCGTCAGCGTCCTGGCTATCCAAATTGATGTATGGATCGACAACGAATTGGACCAAGCCAGCAGCTTGGCGTTGGTCATTTGGATTGCGGGCATTCCAAGCCGCATAGGCTGCCCGATCCGCGTCGGTTACTGCCGCTCGCACGACGTTGGGATTGGATGAGCCTGTACGGCGTAGCAAGAAGTCTAGCGCAAGCGCTTCTTGATCCCCAAAGGCACCCACGACATCTGTCTGCTTAAAGCTCCAATAGTCCAAGCTTATGCGGAAATCGCGGATCCAAGACTGCCCGAACGCCTTTTTGAGGTCTGCGATTGTGCCGAGGACGACGGTCTCTGTATCCTCATTCTTCAAACCTGGATTGGCCTGCCGGACTGACGCAACATAAGCATCCCCATTCGACTGTGCATCAAGGGTTACAGGTGCGCGCCAGAAATCATCGACGCCCAAGTTCAAACGCGAGATGTCGCCGCGATTAAGTTGGACCAAATTTGGAACCCGGAATCCTTGGCTCCAAGCACCGCGTACATTCAGCCACGAGATCGGGAACCAGGAAAGCGCCACTTTTGGCTTGATCGCACCGTCCTCGAGATCATCGAAATACTCGCCGCGCGCGGCCAACTGAAGGGTTAGGCTATTGGGGAACAGTCCCTCACCTTCTAGCAATGGGATAAACATTTCGCCGAAGGCCGAATAAACATTTCGCTTGCCTGTCGAGTCGTTCGTCGGGCTAACCCCAACGACGTCCGAGCGTCCTGACACATTGGCGTTATTGAAAATGATCGTTCCATCAAGACGAGGATCGCGATCTTCAACATATTCTTCATAGCGCCATTCTGCCCCAAAAGCTGCCCCAATTGGTCCTGCCCAGCCTTTGAAGAGTTCGTCTGTGCTGACACGGAAGTCGCCGGTTGCAAGGACGGTCTCGCCTACATTGATGCTGGTAATGCGAACCCGGTCCCATTGTGCGGATGTGTTGGCATTCGCACCACCAAATGGGTTGATTGCGTCGGCCGTAGAGCGCGCGAGTTCAGCTTGCAAAAGCGTCTTGGAAATGCGGTTGTTTTCGCTGTCCGTTGTCTTGTTGCTGGAATAGCCGAAGGCCCCTTCCCAGTCCCAATCATTCCAATTCCCTTTAAGACCAGCCACAGCGCGCCAAGTAGTCGTCTCGGTAGCAATGTTGCGCAGGCCCAGCTCAATCGGCCGCCACTGCTGGATCAGAACATCAAGGCCAGCGGTTGGTACATCTGTTGTGTTAAGCCCTGCGATCCGGTTTGGTGATCCTACCGCACCAAACGGGTTCCAGAAATTGGTTTTAGGGACAATCAGGAATGCCAATCCTGAATCCATTGGCTGGGTTGCACGCGAACCAGCTGTCTCAGCGGTGTAATAGAGGGCTTCAGCAAACCCCTCCATCGTATCTGAGAAGTCATGCTTCACTAAGCCGTATAGGTTGATCCGATCGATTTCGGTCAAGAGTTGGCGACCCAAGGCTTGCTCAGAATTGAGCACGAGATTCACCCCCTCATTGCGGGCGTTATTTGGCTGGAGCGCATTGAAGTCATACCGCAAGCCAATATCTAAAGTGCTATCATCTAGGCCAACACACCCTTGTCCGCCACGATCACCAAATTGCTGTAAAGTGCCTGCAAATCCGCAAGGTTGGATATGGAACACGCCACCTGTGTTGGTCAGGTTTGTGGTGCCGCGACGCACCCGGCGCGACAGGAACTGCGTGCCATCTGCGTTAAATGCGCCGGCGACAAATTCACCAAACGGGGAGGCCGATGAAGTGTTTCGGAAATCGACGTTTGCGGTTGCATAGGGGCTTGAGCCCAAGAATGCCCGCTTATCAACACTTTGAAATTGGCCGCCCAATTGTGACGAATAGAGCGGGTCCCTATGATACCAAGACCCAATTGCGAGCACCCGGGTCTTGTCGCCATTAAAGCCGAATCCGTGCGCGATATCGGCACTGAATTCGCCATGATCTGCCGTTCCTAGTTTTGAAGTTCTGAAACTGACACGGGTATCGTCAAAGTCGGTTGTGAGCAGCGTGTTGACCACACCGGCTGTCGCATCTGATCCATAGAGCGCTGAGGCACCGTCACGTAGCACTTCGATCCGGTCAATACCGGCTGAGGGAAATGCATTCACGTTGGTCACTTGGCGGGGGGTCGAGCCGATATCTTGATTGACCGCGTGGGCTGCAATCCGGCGACCATTGAGCAGGATCAGTGTGTTGCCCGTCCCTAACCCGCGCAAATTCACGGTTGCAATATCTCCGCGCGCATCATTTGGACCGTCCGCCGCCCCGTTGATCTCGAAAGATCCAGCCTGGGCTAGGTTCTCCATAAGCTCACCCGTGGACGCCTGACCTAAAGCCTCGATCTGGTCACGGCTGATTGTCGTGACCGCTACCGCACCACTATCAGAAGCTGCCTTAATGCGCGTGCCGGTAACAATGATTGTTTCGGCAGCTTTCTCGGGCTCAGCCCGAGGCGCTTGACCTTGTGGGGTTTGTGCAAACGCCTGACCAAATAATGCCGTGAATAAGGCCGTGGTTCCTAAAAGGCTTGGAAGTTTTCTCATTTTAGCTCTCCCCCTGTTTTGTCATTTTTCAGTTTAGTCGACATCAATGGTCGCCGGATTTAAGTTGTTTGCCGCAGCGGTGCTTTGCAAGCTCGGCTGTGAATTACTGGTTGAAGATAGCGCTTGCTTTAGCTGGGCTTCATCCAAAGCGCCTTCCCAACGCGATACAACAATGGTTGCAACGGCATTGCCCATCAGGTTCGTCAAAGCGCGGCACTCACTCATGAATCGGTCAATCCCCAAGATTAGCGCCATGCCAGCTACTGGGACCGACGGTACAACCGACAAGGTCGCTGCCAAAATCACAAAACCGGCACCCGTGACGCCTGCTGCCCCCTTGGAGCTGATGGCCGCTACGCCAATCAAAAGAAGCTGGTCATGCAGCGAAAGGTCAATCCCAACAGCTTGGGCAATGAAGGTCGCCGCCAAGGTCATATAGATGTTGGTTCCATCCAGATTGAAAGAATAGCCCGTCGGCAAAACAATGCCGACGACTTCTTTCCGGCACCCTGCCCGTTCGAGCTTCTCCATCAAGGTCGGCAGCGCGGCCTCAGAAGAGGATGTACCAAGCACGAGCAAAAGCTCGTCTTTGATATAGCGGACGAGTTGGAAAATAGAGAAGCCAGCCAATTTCGCAATCAAGCCTAGCACGACGATGACGAACAGCAGCGAGGTGACGTAGAAAGTAATGATGAGCGAGCCGAGGCTGATAAGGCTTGCCACGCCGAACTTGCCAATTGTGAAGGCCATGGCACCAAAGGCACCAATGGGTGCCAGTTTCATCAGCATATGAACCAGTTTGAAAACGACTTGGTTCGCAGCCTCCAACACAGTCAAGAGCGGCCGGGCGGGCTCGCCCACTGCGGCGATGGCGATCCCTGTTAGCACCGCAATCAACAGCACTTGCAAGATTTCGCCTTCGGCTAAAGCACTGATCGGCGTCTTTGGAATGATGTTCATAACAAAGCCCAAGAGGCTCTGCTCGTGCGCACGTTGGGTGTAATTCTCAACGAGCTTCCCATCGAGTGTCGCGGGGTCGATATTCATGCCTGCGCCTGGTTGGACCAAATTGCCAACAATCAGACCAATGACGAGCGCAAAGGTAGAGACGGCCAAAAAATAGGCCAAAGCTTTGCCAAACACACTCCCGATCTTGTTGACTTGCGACATGCCGCCTAGGCCCGTCACAACTGTCAGGAAAATGACGGGTGCGATGATCATCTTCACCAGATTGATGAAGGCATCACCTAGGGGCTTTAAGCTTGCACCGAAGCTTGGGAAAATCGCACCAATGGCAATGCCAAGGACAACAGCAATCACCACTTGGGTATAAAGCTGTTGGTACCAAGCCACTGGCTTAGAGGTGGAAACACTAGACCCGCTCGCAATTGGTTGGCTGATGGCCAAGGCATTTCCCCATAGGTTTGTCGAGTGACTTATCGCCATCGTATTTGGTAGAAAGTTAGCTACATTCCTTTGGGAGGTAAAATTCAATCCACGAAAAAGAAAATGTATTTAAATCATTTGGTTATTTGAATCGCATTGATAAAATGTGCGATTTTCCGCACTATCTCATTGCTAGTTGTGCGATTTTCCGCCACCACGGATGAAATGCCGGTACGGGCTTGGGGAACGCGCGAATGGGAAAACCGACTTCGAGGCTGGTAGTCGCTGCAACCCTTTTGGCAGGTCTCCTGCTGATTGCCGCCAGCTTTGTGTTCTCAGATAACATTGCTCGCAATCGTGCTGTAGCCGAGGCAGGCAAGCGCGGCGACGTTTCCGCTGAGCTCCTCGCTTCGGCCTTAGAGCGGGAACACGAGCGTTTTCGCTTGGCAACGCTGGTGCTCGCCCAAGATGCCGATGCACGTGCGGTCCTCGCGGGCGATGATGGTGAAAGGCTTGGCGCTTTCAACAAGAAACTCGAAGCGCTCAGTCGCGACATGGGGGCTGCAGCCATCTATCTTCTTGACCTAAAGGGACTCACGCTGGCTTCGAGCAATTATACCAGACCTGAGACTTTCGTTGGACAGAATTACGGCTTTAGACCCTATTTCCGGGAAGCACTCCGCACCGGGCATTTCGAACAATTCGCCTTAGGAACGGTTTCCCGACGTCCGGGCCTTTATATTGCGCGCCAATTGCAAGCAGGTGGGAAGCCTATTGGCGTCATTGTCTCAAAAGTGGAATTTGACAATCTAGAAGCCGAATGGCGCAAAGCAGGGGTGACGGTGTTTGCGACCAATGCCAACGGCGTCATTCTAATTACCAGCAACCGCGATTGGCGGTTCAAAACGGTCCAACCGTTGAGCAAAGCAATTCAGAATAAAATGTTGCGTGATCTCGACTATGGGGTCAATCCGCTCGAGGTGCTGCCGATCTATCAACAAGGTCAAGTTGGTACCTTCAAGGATGCAGACATCGCGTCAAAAAAATATGCTGAGGCAGTCAAACAGCTCACCAATGACTGGCAATTGCATGTGCTGACGGAGAGCCAAGAAAGCATTCGAGTCGCAGTGGCATCTAGTCGGATCAGTGTGCTTGCTAGCTTGCTCGCCTTGTTCGCGCTGGGTCTTGCGATGATGTATTTACGTCGTAGTGCCGCCTTTAGGGCGGAGCGCAATCTCGCGATCCAACAACGCGACATGAGCGAGCGATTGGTTCAGCTCAATAAACTTGCGGCTCTAGGTCAAATTGCTGCAGGTGTTGGCCACGAGATTAACCAGCCTCTGGCTGCCATATCCGCCTATACCAGTAATGCCGTGACCTTCTTGGATCGTGGCCAGACCGATGCTGTCCGCGACAATCTGAACCGGGTGATCGGCTTAGCCTCCCGCATTGGTGCCATCACAGCTGAACTCTTAGGGTTTGCCCGCAAAGCGACAGGGACCATCACGGCTGTCAGCCTCAATGAAGTGATCGAAGGTGCCCTGCTCTTACTGCGCGATCGGATCGCAACTTTGAATGCTGTCGTGCATCAACCGAAGGATGATGCCCTCGTCCAAGCGGAGGCGGTGCGTCTGGAACAAGTTTTGGTCAATCTGATGGCCAATGCCTTAGACGCAGGACAAAATGGCGTCGAAATCACCCTTTCGATTGAGCTGAAAGATGGGTTTGTTGAGTTGACGGTTGCCGACAACGGCCCAGGCCTTTCGATAGAGATGCGTGAATCCTTGTTTCAGCCCTTCTCAACAACCAAGCGCGATGGGCTCGGCCTTGGCCTGGTGATCTCGCGGGACATTATGGCAGACTTTGGCGGCGAACTCGTTGCTGCCACCCCAGAAACAGGCGCAGCCTTTGTCATGCGCTTAAGGCTTGCCGCATGACATCTACAAGACCGGATTCCATTCTTCTGATCGATGACGAAACCGACGTGTTGAGCGCGCATGGGCAAAGCTTACAACTGGCCGGGTTCAAAGTGCACGCGTTCAGCTCTGCCGAGGCAGGTTTGGCCGCTTTCTCAAACAGCTTCGATGGCATAGTCGTCTGCGACTTACGCATGCCCGGCATGGATGGGCTTGAGCTCTTTCGTCGCGTCAAAGAAATTGATCCCGACGTGCCGGTCATCTTGGTCTCCGGCCACTCCGACATTGCAACAGCGGTCAATGCCGTCCGCCAAGGTGCTTATGATTTTCTGTCTAAGCCGTTTTTGCCGGAACAATTGGTGTTGACCGCTCAACGGGCATTGGAACGCAGAGCATTGACGTTGGAGGTCAGGCAGCTGCGCGACTCCCGTTCTGATGCCGTTGAGGGCGGCCCCCTATATGGAAATTCGAGTGCCATTACCGCTCTTCGTCGAACAATCGCCCAAGTGGCTGAGATTGATGTCGACGTGTTGATTGAAGGCGAAACCGGAACGGGCAAAAGCCTTGTTGCGGCCATGCTGCATGCACAAAGCAATCGTAGCCGAAGACAGATGGTCACCATCGATTGCGGTGCGATCCCCGACGCGCTGCTCGATGAGGAGTTGTTTGGCGTTGCCCAAGGTGCCTATCCGGCAGCTTATAAGACACGCATTGGGCGTCTTGAACTGGCGAATAAGAGTACACTCTTCTTGGACGCCATTGATGCCGCACCGATGAAGGTGCAGCAGAAGCTGCACCGCGCTTTGGAAGTGCGGGAGGTAACACCCCTCGGGGCCAATCAATCCAGACCCTTTGATGCTCGCATTGTGGCCGCCAGCTCCACCCAACTAACCGAGCGTGTGCAGGAAGGCAGCTTCTTCCCAACCCTGCTTTTCCGCCTCAATAGTCTAACTCTGAAGATACCGCCCTTACGCCAGCGGCGGGAGGATATCCCCCTCCTCTATGGCTTATTCCTTGATCAAGCTGCCAAGCGCTTTGGGCGCAAACCTTCAGCCCTTACGCCAGAGGTTTACCGTTATTTGAGAAGTTACGACTGGCCCGGAAATGTGCGGGAGCTGCAGAACTTTGCCGAGCAGAATGTCTTGGGTCTATGGGATGGAAAATTGGCCTCGCCGCGCGCCGAGCCAGTCCCAGCCTCTGATAGCCTAAAGGCGCGGGTAGCCGAGTTTGAAAAGGCCTTCATTGAACAGACCTTGCAGGAGGTTGGAGGCGACATTCAAACGGCGATTGCCTCCTTAGGCCTCCCCCGCAAGACCTTTTACGACAAAGTGAAGCGGCTTAATATCGCTCTGAGTGACTTCAGGGTAAAACCTTAGGCCAAATTCCGCGCCCATAA
Source organism: Aquidulcibacter sp. (assembly GCA_027532555.1). GTDB lineage: Bacteria > Pseudomonadota > Alphaproteobacteria > Caulobacterales > Aquidulcibacteraceae > Aquidulcibacter > Aquidulcibacter rimovensis. The sequence goes on along the minus strand of JAPZTJ010000046.1, from coordinate 19,982 downwards.
ACAACGCCGCCCAAAAGCTCTCCAGAGTTTTGAGTCGCATTAGACCTTTAAGTCGTGCTCAATCAGCACCCGCGAATGCCTCCCTCATGTCTCGAATTGGCCTATGGGCTTGTCGCGCTCTGTAAAGACAACATATAGCTGTCTGTAATACGCCGGCGCCAGACCGTCGCGCCTTGCCAAGGAAGCTCTAGAGCCATGCAGCTGATTAGTGACGATGTTCTCATCGATACAGGACAGATAAACCCAACCCATTCGGCGGCCTATCCGCTGATTGGCGGGTTCCAGTTGGGCAATCCGGCGTCTTGGACAAGCGGGCATCCATGGGAGTTCTATCGGCAACTTCGCGAGGACGCACCGGTGCATTGGACGCCCGGCTATCGTGGGATCTCTGGGTTCTGGTCGGTCAGCCGCTATGAGGATGTGAAGTCGGTTGAGCTCAATCCGCAGGTGTTTTCCTCCCAGCGCGGCAGCATCAATTTGGGCATTCAGGCGCGTGAGAAATGGAAGCCGAAGAAACTGATCCCGGCTGCGCTCAATTCTTTGATCAACATGGATGCACCCATGCATATGGAAGCTCGCATCCAGCAAAAGGATTTCTTCATCCCGGCCTATGTGGCCAAGGTCCGCGACAAGGTCAGCGCCCATATCGACGGCTTGCTCGACGAAATGGAGCGCAAGGGGCCAGAAGTCGATTTCGTGAAGATGTTTGCCGAGCAGGTCCCACTTTTCACCTTGTGTGAAATGCTCGGTGTCGACGAAGCAGACCGGCCGCGGATCGTGCAATGGATGCACTATCTCGAAATGGCGTCGCAATACCTGGCAAACCCGTGGCAGACGATTTTGAAGGAACCCCTATTTCCGTTCCGGTTTTTCAAAATGGTCGATGCGATGTTTGCTTATGGCGAGGGGGTCATGGCCGACCGTCGCGCCCGCCCGCGTGAGGATCTCTTGACTGCGATTGCGCGCTCCAAGCTGGGCGGGGAAGAATTGCCCCAAGAACATCTCGACGGTGCGTGGCTTCTGATCATCTTCGCTGGCAACGACACCAGCCGTAATTCGCTAACCGGCACAATCCAACTGCTCCACGAATTCTCTGACCAGCGGCAGATGGTGTTGGATGACCCAAAACTAATCCCCCGCATGGCGGAAGAGGCGCTACGTCTGGTCTCCCCTGTCAAACACATGCGCCGCACCGCGCTCGAAGAAACGGAATTGAACGGTCAGCGGATTGCTAAGGACGAAAAAGTGGTCATGTGGTATGGAGCCGCCAATCGCGATCCTACCATATTCCCCGACCCAAACCGGTTCGACATGATGCGCGATAATTACGACAAGCACCTCGCCTTCGGCCATGGCGTGCACAAATGCCTTGGCTCGCGGATCGCGCAAATGCAGCTGCGGCTATCATTTGAAAAGATCTTCGAACGCTTCCCCAAAATTGCTCCCGTTGGCCCTGTGGTTTATGCGCCCAATGCGCTCGTCAATGCGATGTCGAGCCTTAAGGTCAATCTGTATGGTGTGGGCGGTCGGCGCCCGACACTGGTGGCCGCGCAAAAAGCCAGCTGATGGTATGGTTTGGCGCGTGTGGACGTCGACAGCCGCCGCATTTCAGGCTGCATAAGACCCGCCTTGCGCTTTGTCGCCCAACGTCAGGACTAACTGCATCTGGGCGTCCGTGAGCTTCAAGCATCTCATGGCAAATCTTCGCCCTTAGCCAAAGATCTTGACGGCGAACGCCAACCACGCGTGGTCCAAGTTCCAAGTGGCAAAGCACGAAAGGATGACAAATAGCTAAAGCAAAATTGACCGCTTTGACGATTGCAAGCATGGTGGATCATGTTGCTAATGGTGAGTCTCGAACAACCTATAAGCCGTAAAAGCGTGACCTTGGGGCATGAGGCTAAACATTTGTATTAGTTCCTAAAAAGACTTGATCCTATCTGATCGAGAGATGTTAAAGGGGAAGTAGAGGGTATGGATCGGCGAACTTTGGTCACAGCGGTAGCGATTGGCACTCTATCGGGTGCTGGCGCAGGCATTGCTGCGGCGCGCGTTGCAGGTGCCGGAGCGGGTGCCACGGCACTGGGCACAACGGCTGCACAAGGCGCGGTTGCTGGGGCGGTCCGGCTAAATATGGTCACCTCTTGGCCCAAAGGCATGCCTGGTTTGGGCATGAGCGCAGAGCGTATCTCACAACGTGCGCTGGCGTTATCAGGCGGCACGCTGGATATCAAAGTTTATGCGGCAGGCGAATTGGTTGGTGCCTTTGAAGTATTTGATGCTGTCGCGACAGGCTCCGCCGACCTCTACCATTCAGCCGATTATTATTGGCAGGGCAAAAACCCTGCCTATCCGTTTTTTACGGCTGTCCCCTTCGGCATGACAGCTATGGAGCAAATGGGCTGGCTCGACCATGGCGGTGGCCAAGCTTTATGGGAAGAATTGGCGGCGGGTTTTGGCATTGTGCCGATGGCGGCGGCAAACACCTGTCATCAGGCGGGCGGCTGGTTCAAGCGCGAGATCAAAAGCTTGGCGGACCTCAAAGGCCTCAAAATGCGGATTCCTGGCATTGGCGGGGAAATGATCCGGCGATTGGGTGGCGCTGCTGTGGCGATGCCCGGCGGGGAAATTTATCAAGCGCTACAATCTGGTGTGATTGATGCGGCGGAGTTTGTTGGGCCTTGGAATGACATTGGCTTAGGCTTTTATCGCGAGGCCCCCTATTATTACGCGCCAGGCCTGCAAGAACCGGGCGCGACCTTGGCGGTGGGCGTCAACAAGGGAAGGTTTGATAAACTCTCCCAAGTCCATCAAGAAATCCTGCGTGCGGCCTGCCGGGAAAGCTATGCCATTTCGATTGGCGAATTTACCTATCAAAACGGCGTGGCCATGGAAGCGATGAAGGCCCAACACGGGGTCACGTTGCGCCGCCTACCCGACGATGTTTTGAAGGAAGCTGCCAAAATTGCCCAAGTCATGTGGGCTGAGGCAGGTGCCGCTGACCCGCTGGCTGGCCGCATTTATCAAAGCTGGCTTAAGGCCTACCGTGCCATGCGACCTTGGAGTGAAGAAGCTGAAGGGATTTACCTCGCTGAACGCACACGCAATTTGAACCTTGGTGCCCCATGAGTCCGCAGGTTTTAGGCGAGCCCCTTGGGGCGATAGCCGTCGTCATTCTTGGCGGATTGTCACCCTTTTTGTTTGCGCCAGTCGCCACAGCAATCTGGGGTGAGCCTGCGGCGCAAGTCCAGCGGGTTTTGAATGGGGTTGCCGAGGATATCGCAACGTGGCTCGGCCGTTTTGCCCAAGTATGCTTGCTTGTGTTGGCGTTTGGAATGCTGACAACCGTGCTGCTGCGCTATATTTTTGGCGAGAGCTTCACCCGTCTCAATGAAACCGTGATGTATGCCCACGCACTTGGCTTTCTGATGGCGGCACCTGTCGCCTTAATTACGAATGCGCATGTTCGAGTGGATATTGTCTATGAGCAAGTCAGCGAACGAACAAAGGCCTTATTGGATCTAATCGGCTTTTGCCTGCTGTTGGCCCCGGTGATGTTGCTATTGCTGATTTATAGCGGCCCGGTTGTCGAGTTGGCTTGGCGCATCGGCGAGAAGAGTCCAGAGACAGACGGATTGCCATTTGTGTTCCTCTTAAAGACGGCCATGCCAATCTTTGCTGTCACCATGCTGATGGCAGGCGTGGCCCATGCAGGACACGCTGCCCTGCGCTGGCGCGGGCTTGAAGCGTTGGACTCTGCCTCATCAGATCACCATGTGGGGCCGTAACAGATGGACCTGCACGGGATTTTAGACATTGCCATGTTTCTGACCCTCATCATCGCTTTGATGATGGGTTATCCGGTGGCTTTTACGTTGGCAGGTGTGGCTCTGGCTTTCGGGCTTCTGGGCATGGCACTTGGCGTGTTTCAACCCTCTTACTTTGCCGCCTTCCCCCAACGTGTGTTTGGCACAATGGGAAATGCGACGCTCACTGCGGTGCCGCTGTTCGTGTTGATGGGAGTGATTTTAGAACGTTCCCGGATTGCCGAAGACCTATTGACGACCATGGGTGACCTATTTGGGCGATTTCGCGGTGGCTTGTTGTACTCCACCACACTTGTGGGCGCGCTTTTGGCGGCCTCGACCGGTGTTGTAGGGGCCACGGTGGTCACAATGGGCCTGTTGGCTTTGCCGGCTATGTTGGCGCGCGGCTATGATGTGAAAATCGCGACCGGCTCGATCGCGGCATCTGGAACACTGGGTCAGATCATACCCCCATCCATTGTTTTGATCTTGCTGGGCGATGTCATTGGCAATGCCAATCAGCGCGCGCAGATTGAAATGGGCAAGTCAGGCGGCGAAGCCGTTTCTGTGGGTGATTTGTTTGCTGGGGCGATTATTCCCGGCCTCGTTTTAGTTGGGCTCTATCTGCTTTACCAAGTCTTCATTGCCTGGACCCAGCCTAAGGCAGCTCCTGCTGCAGGCGGCGAGTACCCCAAATTGTCGCGGGTGATCCAAGCTTTGTTGGCCCCCTTATTACTGATCTTAGCCGTTCTCGGTTCCATTCTTGCCGGCATTGCAACCGCAACCGAAGGGGCTGCGGTTGGCGCTGCGGGGGCCGCCATGCTCGCAGGTCAACGGATCGAACAAGACGCAGGCAGGCCGCGCAGTTTTCTGGTGCGGGTCATATTGGTTGGTGCTGCCGCGTTGGCACTCTTGGTCGCCTTTCGCTTGTTTATCGACATCCCAAGCCTCACGGCGCAGCCTAGTTTCTCGGGCCAGCTTGTGTTGATTGTTTCGGTGACATTGAGCCTGTTTGCGGGTGCAGCTGTGATCGCAGGACTTTGGACCCTGCACAAGGCGAGGTCGCTTGGCCCAGCATTAAAATCTACCGCCGACATCAATGCGATGGTGTTTACGATCCTGATTGGTGCGGCGCTATTCACCTTGGTATTCCGGGGGCTTGGTGGCGATGAGTGGGTCGAAGGGATGCTTGAAGCTGTTCCAGGTGGCTTGACCGGAGCGCTACTGTTCACATTTGTCGTCATGTTTATCTTAGGATTTTTTCTCGACTTTATCGAAATCTGTTTTGTTGTCGTGCCACTGGTAGCGGTGCCACTGATTGTGATGGGCGCTGATCCGATTTGGTTGGCGGTGATGATGGCGATGGTCTTGCAAACGTCCTTCTTGACCCCACCATTTGGCTTTGCCCTGTTCTACTTGCGCGGCGTAGCCCCGCCAGAAGTCAAAACCTTGGACATTTATCGCGGCGTTATACCCTTCATCGGCTTACAGCTCCTTGCTGTTGCCTTGATTTGGTTCATCCCAAGCTTGGCAACGTGGCTACCCAATCTGTTGTACCGATAAGGAACGGGGTGGCGACAGTCTTCCTAATTTTCTCGGCAACACTTAGCGACCGATGTACCATTCTAGCCGCATAAGTTGGGCTATCGGATGGAGACTGCTGATAATGGCTATGTTGAAGCGCAGGCTTGTTCCATTTACATGCACGCCTGCAATTGTATCCACGCGCTAAGGACAATGAAATGACTGTTTCTGATCGCACCAGCGATGTCATCGTCGTTGGAATGGGGATTGTTGGGTTAGCCCATGCCCTTGCGGCGGCCAAACTTGGCAAAAGCGTTACAATTATAGACCGCCAGCCCCATGCAGTGGGTGCTAGCGTGCGGAATTTCGGATTTGTGACAATCACCGGACAGGAGCGCGGCGATTTTTGGGGCTTAGCGCTACGTGCCCGCGATATCTGGGCTGAAGTCGCAGAAGCTGCCCAAATTCCAATTTTGCACCGCGGCTTGGCCATGGTGGCAAAGCGACCAGAGGCAAGCGCTGTTTTAGAGGCCTTTATGGCAACCGAAATGGGCGAAGGATGCGAACTCGTTACGGGCGAAGCCTTCAAAAGAAGCCATTCAACACTAGACCTCAATCAGTTTGAGAGTGTTCTTGTCAGCCCTCATGAAGTGCGGGTGGAGCCCCGAACGGCATTAAGCGCGATTGCATCTTGGCTCAAAAGTGCATTTGGCGTCCGCTTTGAAACCCTCACCAGCGTTCACGCGATTGAAGGCGGGAAAGTCACCACGTCGCGTGGTGTCTTTCAGAGCGACATTGTCTTTGTTTGTCCAGGCGATGATCTTTCAACCCTATACCCCGATGTGATGGCGCAGCGTGGGGTGACGCGATGCACACTTCAGATGTTGCGTTTGGCGGCCCCAGGCTATCAATTGCCCCACGCCTTTATGTCAGACCTCGGTTTGCTGCGGTATCGCGGCTATTCGCAATTACCTGGAATCGAGGCTCTCGCGGCAAAATTGCATGCAGAGCAGAGCGCGCATTTGGCTGCGGGCGTACATCTGATCGCGGTTCAAAGCGGCGATGGCTCCTTGGTTGTGGGCGATAGTCATGTCTATGGGCAGGCTGAAAATCCGTTTGCGAGGATCGACTTTGAGAATTTGATTTTGGACGAATTTGCCAGCGTATTTGCGGGCACGGTTCCGCCCGTCATCGAACGCTGGGTCGGCACCTATGCATCATCTTCTGACCAGCAATGGTTTGTCGAAACGCCTGAACCCGAGGTGCGCTTAAGTGTCGTGACCAGTGGGGCGGGGATGTCAACGGCGTTCGCAATTGGCGAGCGCGTTGTTCGGGAGGCATTACAATGAAGAACCAAATCAAAGCCGTGTTTTTCGACTGGGCTGGCACCATGGTGGACTTTGGCTCACGCGCACCAGTGATGGCGATGCAGTCAGCATTCCGCGTCTGTGGCGTTGAAGTAAGCGAGGCTTCGGTGCGCGCGCACATGGGTAAAGCCAAGCGCGACCACGTGATGTCCATGTTTGCCGATGAAGAGGTGAGCTCGCGTTGGATCAAAGCCAAAGGCTCCCACCCGGGGGAGGCTGAGGCAGACGCTCTCATGATCGAACTAGAGCCAGCCATGGCGCGCGAAGCAGCCAAGGCGAGCAAATTAATCCCCGGAGCCAAGGCGGTATTTGAAGGTCTCATCGCCTCTGGCATCAAAATTGGATCATCCACAGGCTACACGCACACCATGATGGCGGAAGTTGTGCGGCTGGCCGCCGACCAAGGCTATCACCCCCAAACCATTTTATGCGCTGGCGATACCAGCGAGGGCAGACCTGCCCCGCTCATGTTGTGGCAAGCCATGATCAATCTCGGTGTCTGGCCTGCGCGGACTTGTGTTGCGGTTGATGATGCCCCTGTTGGTATAATTGCAGGTCGCGAGGCGGGGATGTGGACGGTTGGATTAGCAGGGTCTGGCAATGCCCTTGGTCTTGATGAAGCAGCTTATGACGCACTTGATCCAACGACACGAGCCGAAATGCTAAAGTCAGCCTCTGTTGATTTTGTCGAAGCGGGTGCCGATTTTGTCATCGCCACCATCGCTGACTTGCCGGGAGTACTGGGATCCATCGAAGCCGCTATCGCTAAAGGCCTGACGCCAGGGGCTGCACCGTCGCTTCTCCATCACTCTGTGACGGGCTAGTCTAGCGGGGTCGTCAGGCTTTTGCGCGCGACAAGCCCGAGCCGAAACGCTCTCCTGTAAGACATCAGAACAAATACCAAATGTATTTGATCGAAAAGACTAACTCTGCAACGAAAGTTCAGAAATTCGATAACTGAAACTTCATTTTTCCGTCAAAGTAGCGAAGAAACCGCCCCCTATCCTCTCGAGGGTGTGCTTATCGGCACGCATAGGGGATCAGATATGCCAGCTAATTATAATTGTGTTCGCGCGAACCAACGCTTCCTTTGGCTTGTGAGCGCAAGCATCCTGCCGCTTTTTCTGGCAGATGTGGCAATGGGACAATCAAGCCCTACGCAACCAGAGCCCGAGCAGGCGGTTGAGACTATCGTTGTGACCGCGACGCCGATCAGAGATTCTATTGCCAAGTCGCTCCAAGTTCAGCGTGCAGCAGACAACATTGTCAATGTGATCGCCGCCGATACCATCGGACGCTTTCCAGACCAAACCGCAGCTGCGGCTTTGTCCCGTCTGCCAGCCACTGGTGTCCAGCGTGACCAAGGTCAGGAGCGGTATATTCAGGTGCGCGGCGCCCCTGCCCGCTGGACAACAGTTGCCTTTGATGGCGTGAACATTCTTGGTGCCGAGGATCGTATCTTCCGGTTTGACAGCGTTCCTTCAACTGTGATTTCGCAACTCGAACTCAATAAAACGCTGACACCAGACATGCCGGCAGAAGCTTTGGCTGGCCGGGTAAACATCCGCACCTTCTCGCCTTTGTCGAACCAAGGGCTTCACGCCAATTTAGATATTGGCCAAGGCTATGTCGACCTTGGAAAAGAAGCCGCCAATTACGGTTTGCGCCTGTCGTGGGCAAACGACACGTTCGGGGTGATGCTGGGTGCATCGTCATTCACCTTCATCCAAGATACCGACAATTATGAGCCGCGGTTTGATCCAAAAGATGCAACCCAAGCAAATCCGGGTGCGATGCGGGAAGTGCGCTTTGCAAAGTACCGCATTAAGCGGGAAACCAACGCGCTCAATGGAAAGCTGGAGTGGCGTCCAAACGAGCAAAACTTGCTCCGCTTTACCGCACTTTATAGCGAATTCCTCGATTTTGAAGAGCGCAACCAATATACATTTAACTTCCGTAACGCCGCAAACGGAAATATTGCAGGTTCGCGGACAGCTACCAGCGGAGATCTGATCGCCGTTCCTGTCGCCGGTCTCTTTGAAGATGGTGATTACGCAACCAAGAACTTGCTCTATATCCTGCATGGCGAGCATGACATTGGCGGATGGAACCTATCTTGGGATTTGGGGACATCTGAAGCAGAATCTGTTTCCAATCTTCCTCTAACCGCAACCTCGCAGTCAAATTCAGCCTTGCGTCCCTCTTTGACATTTACGGCTGGGGAAGCTGGAACGCCGCGCATCACCCTCTATGACACCTTACGCAGCCCAACTGGCGTGTTAAGTCGCGGAACAACGGCGCGTGCCACCTTGGACCAAACCGCGTTTAACACCGAAGTCTTGGCGCTCTTCCGGGTGTTGAACGAACAAACCGACACGTTTGCTAAGGGCGATTTAACCCGCGAATGGTCGAGCCTTGGTGCTGACGCGAAGTTTAAAGTCGGCTTTCAATACAATACACGTAGCTTTGAAGACCCAGGCAATTGGGCAGTATTGCGACCCAATGGCACGGCCGGCACACTTATTCTGGGGACAACTGCGCAGCAATTAGGCGTGCCCTGGACGCCCTATGCGTTTGTCACGCAAGAGTCCGCAATCGGCAGCATTAATGTTGGCTTTCAGTCATTCTTCATCGACAACGTAGCCCTCAACCAACAATTGGAGGCTGTGATTGCTGCAGCTGAACTTGCCAACGCAAGCGCGGGAGGCACCTTCCCCGTGCCACGCCGCAATCCGGCCCTGGCCAATACTGTCGATGAAGATGTCACTGCACTTTATGTGCAGAACACGTGGAAATGGGATCGCCACACCTTGCTTGCTGGCTTGCGGGTGGAGCAATCAGAAGTCACGGCAAAAGGTCTGGCCCAAGTAGGAACGTCCTTGGTCCCACTATCCTTGTCCAGCGATGATATGCAATATATGCCAAGCCTGCATTATACGTATGACTTCTCGGATGACGTAAAACTTCGCGCCGCTCTGATCAGTGGTGCAGCCCGTCCAAGCTTCACCGATCAACGCGCCACTGTGTCGATTATTGATGTCGCGGGCGTACAATCGATCACCGGGGGCAATCCAAACTTGAAGGCAGAGAGCGCGATTGGTGGCGACTTAAGTGCGGAATGGTACTTTGCGCCAGCCTCACTTCTCTCGGCGTCTTACTTTTATCGCAACGTGAAAGATGTCTTGTTTGACGCCTCAGAATTGGTTGGCGATGGCCGGTTCAACTCCAACGGCGTAGATCGGTCAAGCTATACCTACAACACAACATTGAATGGCGGCGACGGTTATCTTCAAGGCGTGGAGTTTGCCTACAACCACCCCTTCACCTTCTTGCCCGGTGCCTTGTCTGGCTTAGGCGTTCAGGCCAGTGTCGCGTTTCTTGATGGTGAATTCGATATTGGCAGTGGCCGCAAGAGTGCGTTCACCGGCACCTCGGATCGGATTACTCAAGCCGCTATCTTTTATGAAAAGTATGGCTTCTCCCTGCGCTTGGCTTGGCAGCACCGCACGGAATGGCTCGATGAAATCTCGCCAGGTGCAGCAGCGGGTGACTTATCCTGGGATGCCCAACAGCGCGTAGAATTCTCAGGCCGGTATCAATTGACTGACCATGTGACCCTCTACGCAGATATCAACAATCTCACCAATGAGCGCGGATTGCGTTATCAAGGGACTCTAGCGCAACCCTATGAGCTAGAGTATTTTGGCCGCCGGTTCATGTTTGGGGTGCGGGTGCGTTACTAAAGCCCCCTGCTCTTTCTCAAGGAGTACCAAGATCAACTTTGAGCGCAGCTTTGATGCACACGGATCAAAGCTGCGCTCTGGGTTATTGGCGCAAGCCACAACCCGCCGCCTCAATTCACTATGTGGGTAAATCCCAGACAAAACGGCATCAACAAGCCGAGCGCTGACGAAGACCAAGGGCCCTTCAGCTACTTAAGAGCCAATCAGGTCAAAACTTGTAGCTCTGAAGAGAATCTATCGACAATAAAGCGACAGTGCAATTGGGCCTCAGGTAAAATCTGGCCCAATATCAGGCCTTAGGAATCGGTGGAATGCGGGCAACAATAATTTCTTTTCGCTTCCGACTTATCCCATAGATGACGCGGTCATTGCCCAAGCTTCGGTCCCAAGCCCAGCCCTGCCCCTCAAACGGCACAGCAATCTTAGTGACATAATCTAGCACCACGCCTTGTTTAGGAAGCCTCAGAACATAAAGTTCTGACGCATCATGGCCGGTTACATAGAGCAAGCCATCGTCGCCCCAATCACCGCCAGAACTAGAGCTTACGCCCCAAGTTGCCACGACCGCTTGAGGAAAGATCCACGATTGACGCATTTGCCATGCGTCATCGAACTGGCCCAGATAGGTCCAACGTTGATCAAACCCTGGCGTCGTACCCTTGTCATTATAATTGGCAAAACATGCCCACCAAAAGCCGCCATGACGAACCGCCCAAGTCAACGACCCGAGCCGTATCCCGAAACTATAAGTCTCGACGGGTTGCATGGTGGTGGTGTCGAACGTCTCTAGCGAGCTTGCCATTGGTAATTGGGGGAAGTTCGAATGCGCCAAAATCAACCGGTTTTTGGTGACATAGCCCGCATTGAAGTGCACGATTGCACCATCAGCTTTATCCCGCCATTCTGCGACCCGAACGCCGTCGGATTTGCGGTGCTTAACCAACGTGCGATTGCCGATCCCGTAGAAATAATCAGCATCGACAGCCGCCGCTTGGTTGGCTTCGGGTACCTGCCAGCGACGCAATTCCGTTGCCACCAAGCTGGCAGACGACGTCATTGCATCGCCCGAAGCAGCATTGGCACCGGCACCTAAAGGCAGAACCATTGGTGCCGCCAGAGCAGCACACTCGAGGAAGGATCTTCTGGACCAAGGTTTTGTCATCAAAATTTCTTCACCACTTCAAGGCTCCAGCTCCGGCCACTTAGCAGGGCTTGGCTGACACCTGCATCATAACCGAAAGCACCCGAGGTTAATGGCGGCGGCTCATCGGTAAGGTTTGCGATTGATAGACGCACCCGCGTATTGGTGAGCCATGTTGGCGATGCAGCTTCAAACTTGTAGCCTACCGAGAGATTGTAGGTCACAACTGGATCGATCACCAAGCGATAGAGTGTTCTTCCGGCGGTGAAGAACGGCTCGATATAAGAAGGCTTGCCGAGACTGTCGTAAATCGCCTGCGTCGTTGTTGCACCTGAATCATGGGTTTTGCCGACATGATAAATCCCAAGGCCCGCGTTCCATGCGCCTTTATCCCAGTTGATATTGGTCGTGCTGCGCCACTTTGCGGCACCATCGGCATAAAGGCCGTTATTCTCGATTGGTGCGACATTGACGGGTGCAAGCGTGGTGCGCGAGCGATCCAAATAGCTCCAGTCTGAGGTAACGAGAATCCGGCCCCAAGACTGGCGTGGCATCGCATAGCGGAATCCAAAGTCCACGCCCTCGTGTTGGCTGCTCGACAGGTTCAAGAACGGCTGATAGCGCGCGAAGATACGACCGGCTGGAGCGGCCGGGTTGGTTGGATTGGCGGCATTGTAAGCGGCAAACGCAGCACGATCCTCAGGTGTCAGCGCGTAACGCTGGACATCTGGATCGCCGCGATAGGTTGCGCCAATGCCGATATCGATTTGGTTGACAGCGACACCTGCCGCAATCTGTGCCTGCGTATAGGCCCGCAATAGCGCCGTATCGCTCGCATCAATCTGTGCGGTACTGCGTTGGCCAAGCAAGTTGGTGCGGTCGATACTCCACAGATCAGCTGTAAGGCTTAGCCCTTTGATGCCCGGAACGTCGAACACGATGCCATAGGTGGTGCCTTCGGATTCCTGCGGTTTTAGATCAGGGTTGCCGCCAAAGTAGGTACGCTTGACGTAAGGACCTTCGTTCAAGAACGGATTGCGATAAGCGTCGAGATCACCGGCACCCGCCGTGATGGACCAACGCGAACTGGTATAAAGCGCTGCAAGGCTTGGGGCCATGAAGCCCTCATTATAGGAGCCGCGAACCATCAACCAAGACGTCGGCCGCCAGTTTACGCCAATTTTCGGCTTTGTGGTCTCACCAAAGTCGCTATAGCTTTCAAACCGCGCCGAAGCCGTCAGCTCAAGGCTATTCATCAGCGGTATTTCGCGTTCGGGCGAAACCAGAGGCACGATAGTTTCTGCGTAGGCACTGGTTACTTCGCGCTCCCCAAACACATCGGGTCGGGGTGGGTGCAATAAGAAGTCATTGTTGAGCGGGTCTAAGCCCGAGGCGGCAGGGTTTTCACCGCTGAACGGCGGACGTACATCGCTTAACTCTTCCCGACGAAACTCCACACCAAAGGCGGCTTTCACCTCATTATCCCAAAAGGAGAACAAGGTCCCCGAAGTCCTAAAGTCGGCGCTGGCGATAGAGCTTTCTGCACTGCGCGAATAGACTTCGGAGAAGGAATCTACGACCGACTGCGGATTGGTATAGGGCTGGTCAGCGACGACTGCCCCATTTGCAACGCGGAATGTGTACCCAAATGGATTATAGGCGCTCGTATCGGTGCGCGCGATCGCAGCTTGGAGCTTGCTTTCACGAATGTCTGGGAATGCATCGTCGGTGCCGCTGACTTCATTGTAAAATAGCGAGCTCTCCCATTCCCAAGTCTTGCCAAACTTGCCACGCACGCCGCCGACAATCCGGAAGACGTCGGCTTTGGTTTCGACACTTTCGACGGCCAAGTCGCGAATGGTTAGCTGGGTGAAGCTGACGGTACGCGGTGCACCAACGACGCGCGCGGTGCCGTCGGTGTTTGGTGCGCCAGTGACGTGATAAAAGCGCGAGCCATATGGATTGAACGGGCTATCAATCGGCATCACCATCAGCTGATCTGACGTCGGCGCGTTTAGTGCCAAAGGTTGGCGACGCATAGTGGATGAGGAGCCGTAATAACCAAATTCCGCAAAGGCCGTGAGCCGCGAGCTAATGTCATACTCCGCAGTCAAAAAGGCATTGCCGCGAGTCGTCTTGGGTGAAGCAAACCCAAACTGGTTGAGGTCCAAGAAGAATTCTGGATTTGTTGTGCGGCTAGGTGCCGCCGTCGTGAGCGCAGGTGTGCCATTCACAGGTCGGAAGAAATTGTTGGCCGTTGATGTGCCAATTCGAAAGGTGGGCCAGAAGCCGCGCGCGGAACGTGCATCAAAGGGCCCGCCCAAGGCGTTAAATGGCGCTGGCGCACGATCAACGTTCAAGGATGTGCGGCTGAAGTCGCGCTCGGTCAAAAGGGTGGCATCGCGGGACAGGCCTTCAAATGTACCAAACAATCGTCCCCGGTCGTCTGCAAAGCGTGTTCCAAAAGTAACAGCGCCCTGCACGCTCTCGCCGCCGCCAGCTTCGGGTTGGCTATAGCGCAAGAGTGCCTCAACACCCTCAAAGTCGCGTCGCAACACATAGTTGATCACGCCACCAACCGCGTCCGAGCCATAAACAGAGGATGCGCCATCGCGCAGCACTTCAATCCGCGCGATCCCTTGTGTCGGCAAGTGGTTGATGTTGACCGCTTGCGACAAACCAGCGGTAAACGGATTGATGGCCATACGGCGACCATTGATCAGGACCAGAGTTGCCGTCGCACCCATGTTGCGGAGGTTAAGATTGGCATTATCGCCCCGCGCACCAGAAGAACCCAACCGGGTCTCGTTCTCGGGCAAATTGCTTACCGACGGCAAAGAAGTCAGCAATTCAGACGGCAGAAGCGCGCCACGCAATTCAATCGCGCGCTGGTCCAGCACCGTGATTGGAATTGTTGTCTCAAGGTTTGATCGACGAATGTTGGAGCCTGTGACAATGACCGTTTCGACTTCCCGTGCAGGCTGTTCACTGGCCTGTTGGGCCGTGGCAGACTGTACCCAGCCAAGGCTCAAGATGGCCGCCATAGCAGCAGAATCGAACAAGCGAGCCGACCGGCGCACAGAATGTGTCATAGATTTTCCCCAGCACTTATAATTGCTGGGTCTGGCTACAGAGCGCGTGTGACGGCCCTACGAATGCTGGGTGACGTATCTGTAACCTATCCCAACAAAGCGAGGGCACAAAAGACGAATTCGTCTTATATCGTTCAGCGACCGCTAAAATGGGTGGTTCGGAATGCTTTACTGGATCGTAAAAAGTTGAGTTTAGGCAATTGCTGGTTGACGGCGTTCAAGCAAAGAAGGCGGGAAAGCGGACTTTCGTCGAACTCAAGCAACATAGGATTGGCTTCTACCATTTTGATTGTCGGGGCTCTCGCTGCACGGATGATCTGAATTACAGCGACACGTGCAACAACCCCCAAAACCCGTCAGCCTGTCTCAGCAACAAGCACGATCCCAACGCGGATTGCACAATAGCAACAGCGCATTTTGCTCCTTCTCCCAAGTTTAAAGTCTTAGTTAGCTGCTGCCTCGCGGATTTGCGCATCTGATGCGCCGTTTGCGGCTAACACGCGGAGGCTGCGCGCTTTTTCATCGCTGAACCGGTAAAGATCGCGGTAATCGACCCCAGCTTCAACCACCTTGCGCGCCAGTTGTGCTTGCTTTGCCTCGCGAGACTGCGCACCAAAGCCCGTGGCTGCCCTTTTGCCCAGCATACTCTTGTCAAGCCAGCGCGAGCTGTCCTCCAAAAACGGCACGATTCCGAGTTGTTGTCTGACATCGCTAAGCGGTTGGCTTAGCAACTCCTCCCAGGGCGCAAACACTGCTGGACAAACATTATACGCGTGTAGTCCACGCGCGTTGGCAGCGCGAAGATACTCTTGCCAACGCGCTTGTCCGCAATCGGGACGAAGAAAGTATCGCGGGCCAATACCAAAAGGTGATCGTGCCAATGAGTTGAAGTTCAGCCCATAAAGATAAGCGTGTTGGAAATAAATGAGCATGCCCTCGCCCGCCAAATCGGTGGCATAACCACTGACGACATGAAACAAATCATGGAGCCAGCGGATACGCTCTAAATAGAAACGCGCGTCATCACTCATATCAAATGAATCGAAAAACCCGTCCTTGTAGATTAGTCCTGCTAGCAGATAGCCCGGGACGCCAACAGGATTATCCATCGCATCATAGACTGCCCGGCCCAGACTGGCCGGTGGCATCGCTTTGAGAGCAGCAGTGTCGGACAGAAATACACCGAGGTCGGGGCGTTCAGCCAATAGTTTTTTACCCGATGGATGGGCTCGCATTCGCTCAACATCGGCCAGTATCTCGGGCCCACTCGCCAGCATTTGGATACGCGGCACTTGCTTGGCCCCGCCCTGTGATACCGGATTTCTCAACCAACGAAAGCCTGCCATCAAAGCGGCGGGAATATCCCGTTTTTCCAAAGTTCGCTTCGTCATGGCAGCCCCCTAGCCTCATATCTTCGTTCAGTTGATGCAAGGTAACATGTGCTAGCCGCAACATGTCAACAGAATTTCAAGTGGGTTGGCGGATACCTCAATGCTTCCTCGCCAAAATCACACTATTCCTCGCCTTACAGAGCCCGCGCATGCTAAGTCCAACTCCTTATCGCGGACCGGCCTTTCAAACTGAGAACCAGTGATAACTTGACTCATGGACGAGTTCGTTAGCGCAAGTGCAAGAAAGCGTTCTCCAATTTGTTCGGGCAAGTCCGATGAGAGCCTACTTCTCGCGCGGTTGTGTAGCATTGCCGCCCCGCCTTCCCCGAAGGAGTGTCACGTTTCTCTGACAAAAGGCTCTATCGGCACTGAGAGGCGGAGCGATATGATTCTTCAAACAGCAACACGTAGCGCACTGATTGGGCTTGTCGCCTGTCTGACACTAGCATCAGCTGCCCTTGCCCAAACAAGTCCACCGCCGCTACGCGCAGCTTTACCCGACAATGCTGAGATGTCGGCAGATCCTGTGCCCACTCTGCCTGGCGAGGTCTTGAGCCGCGTATTTGTGCCTGACTGGGGCCTGATCCCGACGGTGGAGAAAGATAGCCAGACCGCCCTGCCCGGCGATGCCGTGACTCAGCGCGGCCTTCGCGATGGGGATGCTCTACCACCCACGCGGCAATGGATGGGGGCACCCGCCAGCCACCAGATCCACGATCTCTTAGAAGGGCGCAGCCTGCCAAGCGGGCCATTCACGGCAGAAATTTGGTTGTCCTATCATGGCGACAAGCCAGTGGGTGCTGCCCTGATAGCCGCTGCGCCCGGTCAATCTCCTGTGTGGCGTTTTGGTTTCAACGAAGGAATTATCTTGTTTGAGGCGGGCGGCGCGTCCTTGACGCGGCCCGTAATGGAAGTCAAAGGCTCGCGCTGGCAAGCCAATGCTCAACCGGGCACCTATCGGCGCGGTGCGTCACGCTATTGGCATCAAATTACTGCCGTTCATGATGGCCGCGCGCTGACCCTTTACCATAATGGAGTGGAGGTTGCGCGCCAAGCCGCAACGGCCAATGTTCGCCCCCTTGCAGGCACGTCGCTCGACCTGATCGGCCAATTCTCGCGCGAGCCATTGATGGCACTCCCCGACGTCGTCAAAGCTGTCTCCCTGCACAACCGGGCCTTGACCCAAAAAGAGATCGCCGCCCGCTTTGAAAGCCGCGCTACGGCCTTGAGCCGGGGGGTGCCGCAACCCGGGCAACCTCATATGACCAGCCACGGCCCCTTGCTGCAGCAGGTGACGGGGACCAGCGCCGGCGTGCTCTGGGAAACGGACAGACCCCTAGCCGCCACGCTTTCTTGGGCGCGAACTGCCGACATGAAGGACGCACGAAGTGTCACTCTGCCAGCGGGCACCAGCCGACTAAAAGAAGCCGTGATGGCTGACCTCGAACCCGGCCAGCGCTATTACTACAGCGTTTCTGTGACGACCGGGCCGGATCAAAAGAAACAATACGGGCCCTTTGCGTTCAACGCTGCCCCGCCTGCGGGTGCGCCCATCGTATTTGCGGCCATTTCCGACACGGAAGCACGGCCGCATATCAACGCCCATCTTGCGAGGAAAATCCACGCTGAAACGCCGCAATTTTTGATCAATGTCGGCGATCTGACCGACGGGGGCAAACTAAACCAGCGGGCAGAGTGGACGCATGAGTATCTGGCTGCCATGGGCGATTTTATGGCCAGCACACCTGTTTTGCCGGTGATGGGCAATGGCGAGGACGATTTTGTGTGGTTCGATCGCTATCACGCCTATGCGGCCCCGGAGACGAGCTACTACACGCATCGCCATGGCGATCTTGAAATGTTCGTGCTCGATTCAAACTTGGAGGTGCGCGATCGCGCAGACGCTAATTTCCGTGCCCGCCAGCGTGCTTGGTTCGAGGCAGCACTAAAGGCATCAACAGCCAAATGGAAAATCGTTGCCTTCCACCACTCCGCCTGGCCAGAGCGCAACCCAAAGCCGTCGACAGATTTTCTGACCCTTATGGAAACCTATAATGTTGACCTCGTGTTGACGGGGCATCACCACCATTATTTGCGGTCATGGCCTTTGAAGGCGAATGCGCCGAATGTTTCCGGCGGGCCGTTGCACGTCCAACTCGGCAATGGTGGGGGGAACATCAGCCCCCGCCCCCTCACGCCAGACAATCGGATTGCGCGAACCTATCAAGGTTTTGGCTATCTAATGGTGCAGATTTTTGGCGATGAGATGCAGCTCACGATGCATGACCAATCGGGGGCCGTTCGCGACCTGTTTGAGGTGGAGAAGTGACCTTAAAGGGTATTCAGTCCGAGCGGAACAAATGGCGAGGTTTGGTTATCTTAAGCTACGCCATGCCCCCAGCTTCAAGGAAGCCGCAATGATCAGACCAAAAGTGGCCATTGCGGCAGCTGCCCCGATAAACACGCCTTGAAGGCCTAGGTCGAACCAGAATGCCAATAACCAGCCAACACCGACAGCCATCACAACGCGCACCAATATTGCGATAACTGGCCAGCGCATAGCCCCTGCCCCTTGGCTCGCGAAGTAAAGCGACAATCCCAATCCTTGGAATGCAAAGAACGGCCCAACGATTTGAATGTAGCTGCGTGCAGCTTCAAAGGTCACTTGGTCTTTGGTGAAGGCGGGGATCCAAACATGGGGAAAAAGCGCCAGAGCAAGCCCGATCACACCGGTCAGAGCAGCTGCAGATGCGCTGCCAATCCAGCCAATCTTTTCGGCCCGTTCAATGTTTCCCGATCCTATACTTAAACCTACAAGGGAGGTCATGGCCGCCCCAATGCCAAAGACGAGTGGGATCACCAAAAACTCAATGCGCGATCCGATGCCATAACCCGCAAGTGCTGCTTCCCCGAAAGTTGCGACCATGGCTGTTAAGCTCAAGATGATGAAGATCGTGAAGAATGGCGACATGCAACCCGGCAAGGCAACTTTGAAAATGTCGTCAAATAGCGCTTTGGAAAACGACAAATACTTGCTGCTCAACTGAATGACCCGCCCGGGTCGAGCAAGAATGATCAGCATGATTGCGCTGACTAGAAGACCGCTGATCACCGCAGAAAAAGCGGCCCCAACAATGCCCAATTGGGGCGCACCAAAGAGACCAAGCACCAAAATAGCCGTGAGTGGGACTTGGAGAAACGCGCTGGCAACCATCAAAATGGCTGGAAACTTCATATCACCCATGCCGCGAAAGACAGCGCCAACAACGCTAACGAGCCAGAGGAACAGACCGCCCCAGAAGATTACCGCGCAATAGTCGAAGGCTTGCTCCAAGATTTCGCCACGCCCACCCAAAAACGCGATCAAGGCACGCCCAAAGATTAAAAACAGCAACAGAAAGAGCCCAGCCCCGATCGCGGAAATGGCCAGACCATGCCACATGAGTTTCTGCGCACGCTCGCGGTCACCACTACCCAAGGCGCGCGCGATGGCAGACGTAACAGCCCCACCCAGTGCCCCACCCGACATCGTCTGAACTAACATGAGCAAGGGGAAAGCTAAGGCGATACTTGCAAGTGCGCTGGTTCCAAGCTGTCCGATAATCCAAACTTCAGCAAGGCTCACAGATGATTGGATGGCAAAGGCGAGCGCATTTGGCGTCGCCATTCTTAAAAGCAACGGCGCAGGCGCAGACGTCAGCATGTGGTGGGTTCGTTCATCCATATGCTTGTGTCTTTCGCTTTAGTTTTGATTGAGGCCGGATTGGAAAGTCGTCACTGTTGATTGTCGCTGGGAAGTGACCCGGTATTTTCATCGAGAATTGACCCGGGCTAAGTTATGTCCCGCGTTGCGGGTGTTGGGTCAAGAGATTGGTTTTTCCTTTCTGACTTTAGGTGCAGTGGTGTTTGTTTTGGCAC
>JAPZTJ010000058.1 GCA_027532555.1 Aquidulcibacter sp. | reverse complement strand
GTCTTTCAATAGGCTTGAATCAAAACTCGCGGGATCTCCTTGAGTGGGTTCTAAACCCACTCGTTAAAAGGTCTTCATGTACAGGCGGGGGAAATGAAACCACAGAGGAGGGCTCATGATCTTCCCTTGGCACACAGACTTACACAGCCGGGGCGCACGGTTTGCGTCGTAATCCGGGCCAGTCCGTTAATCTGGCCCACCCTTTTTGGCGCAACCCATGCGCCCCGGCCCCTCTTTATGGTCACCCCCGCCGGGTTTTTCTTGGCGGGGCTATGGGTGTTGGGGGGGAAGCCCCTCTCCTCTTAGGGTCGACAGGGATGGCAGACAAAGAAGTGGCGCCCAAACAAAAAAAGGCCCCGATCGGATGACCGGGGCCTTGATTTCAAACCACCGAAGAAAGGCTTAGTCAGCCTTCTTCTTAGCAGGAGCTTTCTTCTTTGGCGCAGGCTTTTCTTCTACCGCAGCTTCAGCTGGGGCTGCGTCGGCTGGCGCGTCTTCCTTTTTGGCCTTTGCTTTGGCTGGGGCCTTTTTGGCAGGCTTAGCTTCTGCAGCCGGGGCGACTTCATCTTCGCTCTCCAGCTCAGCGCGGGTAACCGTCACGTCGGTTACCTTGGCCAATTGCAGAACGAAGTCGACGACCTTTTCTTCATACAAAGGTGCGCGCAGGCTGGCCACAGCATTGGGGTTCTTTTGGAAGAACTCATAAACTTGGCGCTCTTGACCGGGATAGCGCGAGGCTTCGGCTTGAATGGCACGGCCAACTTCTTCGTCTTTGACTTCGACGCCATTGACGCGGCCAAGCTCTGCCAAGACGAGGCCCAAGCGCACGCGACGCTCTGCAATCTTGGTGTATTCAGCCTTCAGCTCGTCTTCCGACTTGCCGGCATCTTCTGGGTCTTCATTGCCAGCGGCCTTGTCTTGGGTCACTTGCGCCCAGATGGCGTCAAACTCGGCTGCCAACATTTTGGGGGGCAACTCAAAGCTGTGGGTGGCGTCCAAAGCGTCCAACAACGAGCGCTTGGCCTTTTGGCGCGACAATTGTGCCAATTGATCTTCGATGTTCTTCTTGATCGCGTCCTTCAGGGTCGCAAGGTCCGACAGGCCGATATTCTTGGCCAAGTCATCGTCAATCTTGGTTTCAACGGCCTTTTTGACTTCCACCACGGTGACGTCAAAGGTCGCGGCCTGACCGGCCAAAGTCGCCACGCCATATTCGGCGGGGAAAGTCACGTTCAAGACCTTCTCGTCGCCAGCCTTTACGCCAACCAATTGCTCTTCAAAGCCTGGGATATAGGTATTGGAGCCCAGAACCACAGTGGAGCCATCGGCCTTGCCGCCGTCAAACTCAACGCCGTTCAACTTGCCCACGAAGTTGCAGACAACCGCATCGCCATTGGCTGCTTTGCCCTTCTTCACTTCAAAGGACTGCGACTGCTTGGCGATCTCGGCCAAGGCTTCGTCGATTTCCGCGTCGGTTGCTTCAGCCACTGGGCGGGTCACCGACAGGGTCTGGATATCCGCGGGGGTGAAGTCTGGCATGATGTCGAGCTCAACATCAAAGGTCAGGTCGGCCTTGCCGTCCATCACATCGCCGAGATTGCCCAAATTGGTCACGTCTGGCTGGCTAGCAGCGCGGATGCCGTTGTTCGACACGGTGCTCTCAATGCCTTCTTGCACCAGCTCGTTCAACAAATCGCCCATGATGGACTTGCCATACATGCGCTTCACATGAACGACAGGCACTTTGCCTTTGCGGAAGCCCTTGATGTTCAATTGAGGGGCCAATTCTGCGATCTTGGCATCGGTGCGCGTGGCAATGAGGGCGGCAGCAATGGTGACGCCATAGACGCGGCTGAGGCCTTCAGCAGATTTTTCGACGATTTGCATGATGATGTCCTAAAAAGGAAGCGGATTACGCGGGTTGATGGGATAGCGCTGGGGCCTAAGCCCGAAAGGTGCGCGCCTATGCCACGATGTGGGGCCCATGTCTATGCTGGGTGCAGTAAGTGGTGCGGTCGGGGGGAGTCGAACCCCCACGCCTTGCGGCGCTGGAACCTAAATCCAGTGCGTCTGCCAGTTCCGCCACGACCGCGTTCCGATGGGGCTTTTGGGCCAAGCTGGCGCCCGGGTCAACCAAGGGGTGCAGGTGGAGGTGTCAGCCGTGTGTCCTGCTGCGCATCTAACTGTCTCAGACCATGGCGCAATCGTGGTAAAGTAACGGGCTTCCTAGCAAAAACAGTCAAATTTGCTGGGAATATGTCTCAAATTCTGCTAGAATAGGGGTGAGCAATCCTACGGGGCCGGAAACAAAATGTCAGATTTTGATGTCGCCTATGACAAAAACGCAGATGTTTTGTACATTTCCACGAAGTTGACGGGGCCTAGTTACAGGTCTGAAGGCGAAAACGGTATTGTGTGGAGCCATCAGATCGCCGATGGCCGTTTGGTCAGCATGACGGTGATGGATTTCAATGCCCAATGGCAAAACCGCCTCGCGCATCTGACCGAACAACTCAACGAACAATTGCACAGCCCTAGCCCAGTCGGGCCTACGGGACGGGCACAGGCGACAAACTAAAGCTGCCCATAATCGCCTTCAATGCCCAATAGGGCGCGGCCAGCGAGCTCAAGTGAGCCTGGGGCGACCATGATGTGCTGGGTGGCGACATGGGCGTCGCGGAAGCGGCGCTGCAGTGGGCAAGTCTCATAGACTGACGTGCCCCCGCCCAGATCGTGCATCATGCGGGTGACCTCCGCACAGGTGCGCACGGCGTGGGTGGCGGCAAGGCGCAAATTGGCGCGGTCTTCTAGGGTCAAAGCCCCGGTGCGACTGGCCCCTTCATAGGCGGTCTCTGCGCTATCGAGCAGATAGGTGCGGGCCGCGCGCAGCATGCCTTCGGCTTTGGCCACCTCGACTTGCGTTGAAGCCCGCTCTGCCAAGGGTCTGCGCGCCCCGGTTGGCACTTTGCCGCCTGCGAGCGCCACCAGATCGTCAATCGCCCCGCGCGCATTGCCCAGTGCCACGGCCGCGATCGACATGGCGAGAAGGCCAAAAGCTGGGAAGGCATAAAGCGGCCGCTCAATCCGGGCCTTATCATCGGTCAGCGAGACCGAACGGTCAGCCGGGATCAAGACGTCTGTGACGGCCAGATCGCCACTGCCGGTGCCCTTCATGCCCATGGCATGCCACGTATCGATGAGCTCGACTTGATCGCGCTCAAACCACATCATGCGCGCTTGGGGCGGCCCATCGCCTAAAGTCAAAGCACCACCGACCAGCCAAGCACAATTCGCACTGCCAGAACCCCAGTTCCACCGCCCGCTCACCCGGTACTGATCGCCTTCGCGCACTGCCTTGCCCTTGGGTGCAAAGACGCCGCCGGTGATGATTGAGGGGTCGGCCCAAATGGTGCGGGCATGATGGTCTGGCAAATAGGCGGCATTGATCGCCGTGGTCGCGCCGATCATAATGCACCAACCGACCGAGCCATGGGCATTGCCCATGACTTCGATGACTTCGATCATCCGCGCCGGGGCCAATTCCAGCCCGCCATACTCAGTCGGTAACGCCATGCGGAAGAAGCCAGCATCGGCGAGCGTTCTGGCAAGGTCGGCGGGTAAACGACGCGCAGCATCAATCTCATCGGCGCGCGCCGCGACTTGGGCTTTGAGGGTGTGGGCTTGGGTAAGAAGGTCGATCATGGGCCTACATTGACCCATTCCGACCGCACCGACAAGGACCTTAGGAGAGAAGAAAAACTACTCCCCCTCGTCCTCTTCCATCTCATAATTGCCGAACACGCTTTGCACGTCGTCATCATCTTCCAAGATGTCGATGAGTTTGCGCAGGCTGGCGGCAGCGTCACCGCTCACTTCGATGCGGGCATGGGGGCGCCAGACGACATTGGCAGCTTCAGCATCGCCAAAGCGCTCTGCCAAAGCGGTGGAGACTTCGCTCAAGCTCTCAAAGGTGCAAGTAATGGAGTGGCCGTCTGCATCGCTTTCGACATCATCTGCACCAGCTTCAAGGGCGGCTTCCATCATGTCATCTTCGCTGGCCGCAGCGGCTGGATAGAAGATTTCGCCTACGCGATCAAAGCCAGAGATAACCGAATTCGTGGTGCCGAGATTGCCGCCTGCCTTGCTGAGATAGCTGCGAACATTGCCGCCCGTGCGGTTAAGATTGTCGGTCAACGTCTCGATGATCAAGCCGATACCGCCGGGGGCATAGCCCTCATAGCGCACCATCTTATAGTCTTCACCGCCAGCAGCAGAGGCTTGGCTGATAGCGCGTTCAATCCGGTCCTTGGGCATAGAGACGGCGCGCGCATTGGTCACAGCCAGACGCAGGCGCGGGTTCATGGCGGGGTCAGGCAGCCCAGACTTGGCTGCTGTGGTGATTTCACGAGCAATCTTGGTGAAGGCCTTGGCGCGGACAGCGTCTTGGCGGCCTTTGCGGTGCATGGTGTTCTTGAATTTCGAATGGCCGGCCATGGTCGGGTCTATCTCTTGAGTCTTGGAGGGTGAATTGCGGGCTGCGGTGTAGCAGGGTGCGGCTTAAAGTGCCACAGCGTGGTGCTGTTAGCTGCGAGGCTAACCATCGACCAGCGGCACGGCCTGCTTGAGGCCAACGCCCACGCGGATCGGCTCTGCCCGAACGGCAAGCCCTGTCTTATCGTCGGTCTCCACAAAGATCCCCGAAGCAAGGCCTTGGCCTTCGGCAGGTTCGTGGCGTTGATAGGGCATACGGGACGAGAGTTTGCGCACGGCGATGTTCTTATTCATGCCGATCACGCTGTCATAATCCCCGCACATGCCAAGCTCAGTCTGAAACGCCGTGCCGCCGGGCAATATCCGGGTATCGGCGCTTGGCACATGGGTATGGGTGCCAAACACAAGGCTGGCCCGGCCGTCTAGGAAATGCCCCATTCCCTGCTTCTCGCTGGTGGCCTCGCCATGCACTTCCACGATTACAGCATCGGCAACAAGACCTAAGGGGCTGGCGCTCACCTCGCGCTCCACCGCACTAAACGGGCAGTCGAGGGCATCCATAAAGACCCGCCCCATGACGGTGACGACCAAGACATTGCGGTCACCCAGCTGAAACAGATTGGCGCCCCTGCCCGGTGCCATGGTCAAGGGTGGATAATTCGCGGCGCGCAACAAACGTGGCTCGCGTTCGATATAAGCGATGGCTTCGCGCTGATCCCAGGCGTGGTTGCCGAGGGTCAGACAATCGGCCCCCGCGTCAAACATCTCGTTGGCGATCGACTCGGTGATACCAAAGCCACCTGCGGCATTTTCGGCATTCACGCCAATAAAATCGAGGCGCAATCGTCGTTTGAGTTCGGGCAACCGTTCACACAAGGCAACTCTACCTGCGCGGCCTACCACATCACCAAAAAAAGCAAGTCTCATTCTATCCCACCCAATGTTGGGATGGGGTATGCCTTAGTCGGCGTGATAATCCAATCCAAGCGCTGATCATGAGGTTCAATGGGAATATGTGCCACTTCTTGCGCGGCAAAGGCCACCCCCACTGCAAGCACAGTGCCCGTGGCGCGCAAGGCCTCTAAGGTGCGGTCATAATGGCCTTGGCCTTGGCCCAAGCGATTGCCGAAGTGGTCGAAGCCCAACAAAGGGACGAGGACGACATTTGGGCGGACTTCGGGGAGATGGGTCTTGGGCTCCATCACGCCCCACCCACTTTTTTCGAGGTGGTCGAGGTTATCGGGGTCGCACAGGTGAAACGTCAGGCCATCACTTGACTGCCCCTTGGGCGGTGTACGCGGCAGGCACAGGCTGGCGCCTCGGGCGGCCAAGGCTCGCATCAAGGGGCGCGGATCGATTTCGGTCTTGAACGGGATATAGCCCGCGACAATAGGGGTCACTATGCGCGAAAGAATTTGGGCCGCGGAATGGACAAGTGCCTCGCCCGCATCGGGCTCGTCTATTTGGGCTTTCGCCCTAGCTGCGATCAAGGCAGATCGAAGTTCAGATTTGACTTCAATCATGGTCGCCAAACCTACCAAAAAGCTGACAAAAGCGAAAAAGGTTGGTGGATCCGCAAGGACCGTGGGAAGGTAACTCGTCCCCGTGCGACCTGGATAACCAGGTGGGTGCCAGATGACAGGAACCACGGTTCCAACCAGCGCCAGCTCCCGACGAGTGAGTTAGGTCGGCGGGACGTAGACTTCCCACGCGAACCACAGAACCACCAGATGCTTAGGTATGCCTGATGGGACTAGCTTGCAAGGGCCTAACTCTTTGCCGCCAACAGGCGCTCATTCATCAAGGCCAAGATCTTTTCGTTCGCGGCAACAATGGACCCGGTTTCCATAAAGTCCCCGCCATAAATTTCCGCACAAACCCCGCCAGCTTCGCGCACGAGCACAACGCCTGCGGCAATATCCCAGAGCTGCAGATCATGTTCCCAGAAACCGTCAAAACGCCCAGCAGCGACCCAAGCCAGATCAAGCGAAGCGGCCCCAAATCGACGGATACCCGCAACCCGCTGGGTGAATTGGTGCAATTCCTTGAACATTTGGGAATGGCCCGGCTTGCCTTGGAATGGAATGCCGGTAGCCAGAACGCAATCGCCCAAGGTCTTGCGAGCGGCGACCCGCAAGCGCTTGTCATTGTGGAAGGCCCCACGGCCAGTCTCAGCCCAATAGAGGTCATCGGTGATGGGATTATAGACAACGCCAGCAACCAAGCGCCCTTCCCGTTCCAGCGCAATCGAGATCGCCAAATGCGGAATGGCGTGGACGAAATTGGTCGTGCCATCGATGGGGTCGACAATCCAGCGATTGGTCTTGTCGGTCCCTTCGACCATGCCGCGCTCTTCACCCAAAAAGCCATAGCCGGGGCGCGCTTTGCTCAGCTCTTCAAACAGGATTTTTTCAGTTTTGAGATCAGCAGCGGTTACAAAATCGGAAGGGCCCTTTTTTGCCAATTGCAGATTTTCAACTTCACCGAAATCTCGGCTGATGGCTTTGCCAGCTTTGCGGGCGGCGGCAATCATTACGGTCAGAAGCGGACTGACTACGCTCATTGGGGGCTCTCTTCACGATGTTAAACAGCAAATGTTGGGGCGCTCTACCCCATCTGGGTGCAATTGGATAGGGGGAGTGCGGACACAAAGCCTAGCGATTGCCCCTTTAAATCAGCGTCTCGATATCGCGCGCGCCATGGATAACATGTTCAATGATCAAGACATCCTCAGCCAGTCGGTAAAAAATCATGTATCGCCAAAGTGGCACAGCTCGAATTTCGGCCCCCAGCTCAGGCCGTGCTTCCCCGCTTTCAGGAAACTCACGAAGTCGATCAATGACACTTTCAAGCTGTTCCGTGAAAAGGCGGTCTCGCCCCGGTCGATCCAGCCAAAGTTGATCTTGAATGGCGCTCAGCTCTTCAATCGCCAATTCAGACAGCTGAAAGTTAAACCGTTTCACGAACAGCCAGATCTGCATTGCGCTTCGCGATCCGACCCTTCAAAGTCTTCAAAGCGGCATCGCCATCAACTTTGGGACTATCAACCCCTTTTTGAATTTCCGCCTTGAGCAACTCAAGCTTCTCAGTGCGCTTCAACGCATGCACGTGCCGACTTTCTTCGTGTTCTTCCAACAATCGAAGACCTGCGCGCACCACTTCGCTGGCACTGGCATAGCGCTCGCTCGCCAATTGCTCTTGGATAAAGGCGTCGAAGTGAGGGCCAAGGGAATAGCTGGATGACATGTCACGCTCCAATACTAGGCATTAGAGTATCAAAAACTGATAGTTTTGCAACCAAATTTCAGGAGTCTTCCAAGACGTTCCCACCTGCCAAAGCACCTCACCCCACCCGCGAAATCACTCCGCCCGTCGTTGGCCCCATTACCCCCGTCGTACCGGGAAAGCTCAACGGCAAACCCCGGGCAGAGCGCACGGCGAGGAGCGCAAAGCATTCGGCCTCAATGGCATCGCCGCGCAAGCCAATTGTATCGGCGTCTACAACGCTGACACCACAGCGAGCAGCAATTTCGGCCATCAGGACCGGGTTCTTGCGTCCACCGCCTGCCACCACCAAACGCTTGGGCCGGGTTGGCAAGAGCCGAAGGGCTAGGTCCAAACTAGCGGCGACCAGCGCGGTCAATGTCGCGGCACCATCTTCCAGCGATAGGCCACGAACAAGGCCTGCATCAAAATCATAGCGGTCGAGCGACTTGGGGTATGGCGCGTCAAACCAAGGATTATCCAATATCTCCAGCAAGCGGCCTTCATGCACGCGGCCCGCAGCAGCCAAGCGGCCATCCTTGTCATAGACACCCTTGCCATGGGCCTCGACCCATTCATTCAAAGGGCCATTGGCGGGGCCGGTGTCAAAGGCGGCCAGTCCATCTTCCCCATCCCACCACGTGATATTGGCCACCCCGCCTAGATTGAGAATGGATGTATCCCCCGTGAGGCCCGCATGGCGTAAAATGGCGGTGTGGTAGATGGGGGCAAGCGGTGCCCCCTGCCCGCCCATGGCGACATCATGACTGCGGAAGTCCCAGACCGTATCAATGCCCGTCAACTCTGCCAGCTTTACCCCATCCAGCAATTGCCGCGTCCGCCCGCCCCCACCAATCTGCGGGCGATGCAGCACCGTCAGCCCATGCCCACCGACAAAGGCGATGTCTTCTGGGCGCATCTTGGCTTTTTCAACAAGTTTCAGAACGGCGCCCGCATAGATCCGAGTGATCAGGTCTTCGGCTTGCACAAAGATCGCAGGCTCTGGCCCCTGAAAATCCCACACCCGGGCTTGGGTGATGGCCTCGGCCAAAAGCGCGCGGTCGGCATCAGAATAGGCAAACAACTCAAACGGCCCAAACTCTGCCACGCTGATGCCATCGGTACGGATCAGCGCCGTATCGACAAAACCATCCAATGCGGTGCCCGTCATCAGGCCAATGGCCCAGACGGCTTGGTGGGAACCGGAATGAGGAGCACTCTGCATCTTAATGGGTTCCAGCCTTTGAACTTTTGGATCAGACCGTGCTAAACGCGGTTTTCTATTCGATGCAACCCCCAATCCAGAGGAGACCGGCCATGACGCATAAATCCGCATTCGTTCAAACGCTTCTGGAGCGTGGGCATTATTATCAGGCAACCGATCTGGAAGCTTTGGACGCAGCGGCGCTGGAGAGTGAGCGCGGGGGTCGGGCGCTGACGGGCTATATTGGCTATGATTGCACCGCGCCCAGCCTGCATGTTGGCAACCTGACGCAGATCATGTTGATGCGCCGCCTGCAACAATGTGGTGGCAAGCCCATCACCCTGATGGGTGGCGGCACCACAAAAGTGGGCGATCCGTCGGACAAGAATGAGGCCCGCCCCGTTCTGACCCAAGAAGTGATTGATGCCAATAAAGCCTCGATCCAGACGGTATTCTCCAAGTTCTTGACCTTTGGCGAAGGCCCGCGTGACGCCATTATGGTGGACAATGCGCAATGGCTGGATGAGGTCAAATGGCTGGATATGCTGCGTGAAATTGGCAAGCATTTCACCATCAACAAGATGATCTCGCTCGACATCGTCAAGCGCCGGCTCGACCAAGAAGTGCCGATCACCTTCCTTGAGTTCAACTATATGCTGCTACAGGCCTATGATTTCTTAGAGCTGTCGCGGCGTTATGATTGCAATCTACAAATGGGCGGCTCTGACCAATGGGGTAACATTGTCCAAGGGGTAGAGCTGTGCCGCCGTGTGGATGAACGCCATGTGCTGGGCGTCACGCAGCCCTTGTTGATGAATGCGGCTGGTCAAAAGATGGGCAAGACGGCCAATGGCGCGATCTGGCTCAATGCCGACATGCTCTCGCCCTTCGATTATTGGCAATATTGGCGCAATGTCGATGATGCAGACGTGGAACCTCTGTTGAAGCGCATGACGGATTTGCCTTTGCATGAAGTTGCCCGCTTGGCAGCTTTAGGCGGGGCGGAAATCAATCTGGCTAAGATTGTGCTCGCAACTGAAACCACAGCCCTCTTGCATGGCCGGGAAGCAGCTGAAGCGGCTCAAGCAACCGCTGCGGCGCAGTTTGGAGGCGGTGGGGCTGATGAAGGTCTGCCGACAGTCGACTTGTCAGAAGCCCCCGCCTCGCTCGCAGCCCTCTTTGTGGCGGCGGGTCTTGTCGATTCCAATGGTGAGGCCAAGCGCCAAGCCAAGGGTGGAGGCCTGCGGGTCAATGATGCCGTGGTCCAAGACGTGGCCGGGGCGATCCCCCCTGCCCTGTCGGACGGTCAAGAGATCAAGCTATCGCTCGGCAAGAAGCGGCATGTGATGGTGAAATTGGCGGGCTGAGGGATTACCCCGCTAAGCGGCGGCTCTGCAGGGTCGCCGCCAATTCATCGACCAATTGGGTGATCTTCTTCTGATCATCACCCTCGGCCATCAGGCGCACCAAAGGCTCTGTCCCCGAAGTGCGCACGACCAAGCGGCCACCCGAAGCTGTCAAAGCGTCTTCAGCCTTCTTAACATGGGCTTGCATGTCAGGGTCTGCCAAGGGTGAAGAGCCGCTGTAGCGGATGTTCTTCAAGACTTGAGGAGATGGCGTGAACACAGCCAATGTCTCACTGGCGGTGCGGTTATGGGTAATCATGGAAGACAACACCCGCAAGGCGGAAACGAGTCCGTCGCCGGTTGTGGCATAGTCGAGCAAGACGATATGGCCGGATTGTTCGCCACCCAAGTTACAATCGTCCGCCCGCATCCGCGCCACGACATGGCGATCGCCTACGCCCGTGCGAATAAGTTGCGAGCCTTGGTCCGCGATATAGCGCTCCAGGCCCAAATTGGACATGATGGTGGTCACGACGCCAGACCCACGCAGGGTCTTGTCGGCAATCATGTCGCGCGCAATGGCTGCAATGATCTGATCGCCATCAATCTCGCGACCCTTCTCATCGATGATGATGATCCGGTCCGCATCGCCATCCAAAGCAATGCCGATATCGGCGCGACGTTCCAGCACAGTTTGCTTCAAGAGGCGCGTATCGGTGGAGCCACAACCAGCGTTAATATTGCTACCGTTAGGATTGACCCCAATCTCCACGACTTCTGCGCCCAGTTCATAAAGCGCCCAAGGCGCTGTCTTGTAGGCGGCCCCATTGGCACAATCGACAACAACGCGCAGGCCCTCAAGGCTCATGCCACGCGGGAAAGCGCCCTTGGCAAACTCAACATAGCGGCCGCGGCTGTCCTCAAAACTCTTCACAAGGCCAATTTCATGGGGGGAAGCGCGAACGATGCGGTCAGGCTCCTCCAACAGCTTCTCAATTTCCTGCTCTTGCGCATCGCTTAACTTAAAGCCGTCTGCGCCAAACAGCTTAATGCCATTGTCAGCAAAGCCATTATGGGAAGCCGAAATCATCACGCCAAGGTCAGCCCGCAAAGAGCGGGTCAACAGGCCAATCGCGGGTGTCGGAATTGGCCCGAGGATTTTGACGTCCATGCCAACAGCAGCAAAGCCAGCTACCAAAGCGAACTCAACCAGATAACCCGAGCGGCGCGTATCCTTGCCAATGATAACATTGTGGCGATGCTCGCCCTTCCTGAACACGGTCCCAGCAGCCATCCCCAAGGTCATGGCGACTTCGGCAGTCATGGGCCATTTGTTGGTTTCACCGCGGATTCCATCGGTTCCAAAATAGCGACGACCCATGGGTTTCTTCCTTGTATAGCGAAATTGAGACTAAGGAGATTAGGTTAAGCAAACCTGTGCGAGTAACAGCGAGCGCTCATCAGGAAAGCACATGCCATACGTTCGGAACTTACCGGCTTCAGGCCCCAGCTGCCGGCAAAAGCTCTGCCGCCAAGGGCGCGAAGTTCCAGCGCCAGGCTGATGCATCAGCCAATAGCGCCCGCACGAGAGCGACATTCATCTCATGCCCTGCCCGCTCAGCCACATAGCGGCCCTTGATGGGCGCACCAGCCAAAGCCAAATCACCGACAGCATCGAGTGCCTTATGGCGCACAAATTCGTCGGCAAAGCGTAGGCCTTCTTGATTGACGATCGCGTCGCCATCAATCACCACAGCATTCTCTAACGAGCCACCCAGGGCCAAGCCCTTGGCCTGCATCGCCTCAACTTGGTGCAAGAAGCCAAAGGTCCGCGCGGCACCCAAGTCATTGGCGAAGCTTTGCGGCGTGCAGTCAAACACAACCCGTTGGCGTCCGATGGCGCGGGTCGAGAATTCAACCGTCACGTCCAATTCAAACCCGTCAAAAGGCTCAAGCCGCGCAAGCTTGTTGCCGACAACCACTTCTATAGGCTTGAGGATTTCCAACATGCGGCGGGGCGCACCCAAAGCACGCGTCCCGATCATCTCAATCATTTCAATGAAAGGCTCTGACGAGCCATCCAGAATAGGCACTTCGGGGCCATCAATTTCGACAATTGCATTGTCGATACCCATGCCAAACAAAGCGGCCATCAAATGCTCAACCGTGGCAACCGACACACCAGCCGAATTGGCCAATGTGGTTCCCAACTCAGTCGTTGTGACCTTATCAACCAAAGCAGCAATACGACGGCCAAACTCTGGCGCATCTAGACGCACGAAAACAATCCCGTGGTCCACGCCAGCGGGCTTCAACGTCACCCGGACAGGCTTTCCAGTATGCAAGCCAACGCCGACGCACGACACATGTCCTGCGAGCGTATGTTGGAGGGCTGTCACCGTTTGGTATTGCACGCTTACTTAACCTTCATATCAATTTTGACATTCCACGCCGGTGGATACACGTCTGCGCGTCCTCTTTGGCGCAGTCGATGTCACCTGACAAACCAAACAATATTTCGATATGTGACAATAGAACGTGAACGCCGCCGTACATTTCTGTACGGCGGCGCATTTCTTGGTAAACTCTCTAAAAAGCAGCGTATTAGTTAGCTTGCTTCCGCAGGAAAGTTGGGATCTCGATCTCATCGTCAAACTCATCGCCAAACAGTGGCTGAGTTTGCGTGATCGATTTCGCGCTTGGTTCTGGCCGCTCATCCCATTGTTCTTCGCGTGCAGCAGGCTTTGGACGACCAAAAATGTTGAAGCCATTGAAGCCTGAGCCACGTTGTTGGCGCGGCTCTTCCTGATACTGCGGCGTTGCACCGCGCGCTTGATAGGTGGGCTGCTGGGCTGCCGACCCATGGACGGGTGGGCGTGGCTGGGCCGTTTGATAAACGGGGCGAGCTTGTGGGGCAGCCGCCGCATAATTTGGCTGAGCTTGCGGTGCAGGCTGCTGATAATCCTGACGCGCAGGCGCAGATTCAGCGGCGGCCTGTGGCTGCTGGAACAAGGGCTGCTGTACAGGTTGAGGTGCCGGTTGCTGCGGCACTGGCTGAGGGGCTTGCTGATAGCTAGGCTCCTGCGCAACTGGCGCGGGCTGTGGCTCTTGCAGACGCTGAACCATGGGCTGATGCACCATTGGCTCACGGCCATTATTGACACGCACAACGGTTGGCGCGGGGGCTGCGGCTGCAGGCTGTTGCGCCGGCGTGGTGTTGAAATAGCCCGTGGCTTGTGGACGCGTTTCGGTCATCGCGGCGGCTTCAATGCCGGTCGCCACGACCGACACGCGCATAACACCTTCCAAGGTCTCATCAAAGGTCGAACCGACGATGATGTTAGCGTCTGGATCGACTTCTTGGCGGATGTGGTTGGCGGCTTCGTCCAACTCAAACAAGGTCATATCATAGCCGCCCGTGATGTTGATCAACACCCCACGTGCGCCCTTCAGCGACATATCTTCCAACAACGGATTGTTGATGGCCTTGGTTGCGGCCTCCAGTGCACGACGTTCGCCTGAAGCTTCGCCCGTGCCCATCATGGCCTTGCCCATTTCGCCCATGACCGAGCGCACATCGGCAAAGTCGAGATTGATTAGACCAGGCATAACCATCAAATCGGTAATCCCGCGCACGCCAGAATGCAGCACTTGGTCAGCCAATTGGAAAGCTTGATGGAAAGTCGTCTTATCATTGGCAACGCGGAACAAATTCTGGTTTGGAATAATGATCAGCGTGTCGACATATTTCTGAAGCTCAGCAATGCCAGCATCCGCCATACGCATGCGGCGAGGCCCTTCGAACTGGAAGGGACGGGTCACCACGGCGACCGTCAAAATGCCTTGCTCTTTGGCCGTACGCGCAATCACTGGGGCCGCCCCCGTCCCCGTGCCACCGCCCATACCGGCTGTAATAAAGACCATGTTGGCGTCGGCCAAATGATCGAGAATCTCGCTCTGACTCTCTTCCGCAGCCGCCATACCAACTTGCGGCGTTGCCCCCGCGCCCAAGCCTTGGGTGGTATTCAAACCGATTTGAATGCGGCGCTCTGCCTTAGAGCGGGCCAAAGCCTGCGCATCGGTGTTTGCAACCACAAACTCCACACCCTGCAAGTCTGCATCAATCATGTTGTTGACGGCATTGCCGCCCGCACCACCGACGCCGAATACGACAATCCGTGGGCTGAGTTCAGTTTGGGTGGGGACGTTAAGGCGGATAGCCATTCTAGGCTCCTCGAAGGCTTCGTGCGGGATGGGTGATAGAATCGATGGCTGAAGATGGCCCCGATATGCTTAAGCAGGAGTTAATTTGATTCATGCAAGTGATGAATCTTAAGAAAAAATTCAGCATGATTCACGCGTCTCTGAAAGGCACCCGGTGCGGATGAAACCCCTGAAAAATAGACCTCATGTGCTGGTTTTTGATTCTGGTCTAGGCGGCTTGTCAGTGGTTAATGCGTTAATAGACGGGATGCTTGGGGTCGACGTATTCCATTTGGCGGACACAGCTTTCTTCCCCTACGGCGAAAAGCCAGATGAGGCCTTGATCCTCCGTGTACCCGCTGTGATTCTGGCCGGAATTGAGGCCACCTCTGCCGATTTGGTCGTCGTGGCCTGCAACACGGCTAGCACGTTGGCGTTGGATGCCGTCCGAGCACAAGTTGAGATTCCAGTGGTTGGGGTTGTCCCTGCGATTAAGCCAGCCGCCGCACTTACCCAGACCGGAACCATCGGACTTTTGGCGACGCCCAAGACGGTGACGCGTCCCTATACCGACCAACTGATCGCAGCCTTTGGCGCGGGAAAAACCGTCTTGCGGCATGGCGCGGTCGGCCTAGCTGGGGCGGCGGAAACCAAGCTTGCGGGTGAGACACCAGATCCACAGATATTCGAGGCTGCAATACAGGGGCTTTTTGACCAAAAAGGCGGTGAGGCGATTGATGTCATCGTGCTGGCCTGCACCCATTATCCCTTAGTGCAGGCAGAGCTTGAGACCTTAGCCCCCCATCCTGTGACTTGGGTTGATTCAGGTGCTGCAATCGCACGGCGAACCGCAGATTTGTTGCACGATCAGATGGATCAGGGGGTTACAGCTTTGCGCACGGGCCTAACAACGGGGGGAGCGGATAAAGCAACTCGCCGCGTCTTAAAGAGCTTTGGGTTTCAAACAACCCAAGCTTTAGATGTTTAGTCTCAGCCTTAGCCCCTTTTCGACTGCGCGCGCTAGCGTTAAGCCTTAGGCATGAACTTGATGGACCGCCTCCCCCCTGTACGGGGCAAACTCGAAGCCAGCGTCACTTTGGCCCCTTTCACGTGGTTTCGGGTCGGTGGGCCGGCCGAAGTCCTGTTTCAACCTGCCGATGAAGCCGATCTGGCGGACTTCCTGCGCCTGTGCCCCGCGGACATCCCCATTCTGGCCGTCGGGGTTGGCTCAAACCTCATTGTGCGCGATGGCGGGGTTCCGGGTGTGGTTATCCGCTTGTCGCCGCGTGGCTTTGGTCAGATATCAACCAATGGCCTGCAGGTTACAGCCGGGGCAGCCTGCCTTGACGCCAGTGTCGCCAAAAAAGCTGCCGAAGCAGGCATTGCAGGCTTAGAGTTTTATCGCGGTGTGCCCGGCACAATCGGCGGCGCTTTGCGCATGAATGCAGGCTGCTATGAGAGCGAGACAAAGGACGTTTTGGTTTCTTGCGTTGCTTACGACCGTGCCGGGCAGCGCCATGAATTCAGCTGTGCCGATATGGGTTTCACGTATAGACATACAACTGCACCAGCTGACGTGATCTTTGTATCCGCGACGTTCCAAGGCACGGCGGATGATCCCGCAGAAATCCTTGCCCGCATGGACGCCATCACCGAAAAGCGCGAACAAAGTCAGCCTATTCGGGACAAAACGGGCGGCAGCACGTTCAAGAATCCGGACCCCTTGCAGTCAGGCGGGCGCAAGTCGTGGCAGGTGATCGATGCAGCAGGCTTACGCGGCTATCAGATTGGTGGCGCACAAATGAGCGAGAAGCATTGTAACTTCATGATCAACACCGGGACCGCCACGGCTAAAGACCTTGAGGCCTTAGGTGAGCATGTGATCCAACAGGTAAAGGCGACCCAAGGCGTTGACCTGCATTGGGAAATCAAACGGATCGGAATTGCGAGCTAAAGCCGTTTAGAAGTTATCTTTCAGCCATTGCACGGCACGCGCGACCGGGTGGCTGGATGGTTCCACCATTTGCGACGCACTGCTGGCCATATCTGTCGGCCGCTCCACGCCCCAGCGTAACAGGCCTGCTGCAACCGAATAGCCAGGGCCAGCAACCGCATCGCCAAGACCGGTAAAGCGCTGGGGTCGACCAATTCGGACATGGCCTTCAAACACACGGGCTGCAAGCTCGCGTACGCCGTTCAATTGACTGCCCCCCCCGGTCAAGACGATCCTGCGACCAGCATTGAGCTTATCGAGCCCACCTGCGCGCAAACGATCGCGCAAAAGCTCCAGCGTCTCTTCCACGCGAGGACGAACCACGCCTGTCAGAATGGAGCGCGGGGCTTGATCTGAGATGAGTTGACCATCTTCGCCCATGCGCGGTGCGTCAATCATCAGATTGTCTTCATTTAGGCTGGCAATCGCGCTGCCATGAACGATTTTGAGGCGCTCTGCCGCAGCAGCCGTTGTACCAAGGCAATGGGCAATGTCGTGGGTGACATGGTCAGAGCCGATGGGTACCGCATCAACATGGATTAATGCACCAGCATGGAACAGCGCCGCTGTGGTCGAGCGTGCGCCCATATCCACGACCAAGGCCCCCAATTCCAGATCATCTTCTGCCAACGCGCCTAATGCCGCCGCATAGGGTGCCGCAACGGAGCCTGCGATCGTATAGGTCGCCCGCTCTACACAGAGCACGATATTGCGCCACTGTGGCGTGGGAGCTGTTACCACCGTCACAGCGACGCCTAACCGACGCCCTAACATACCGCGTGGGTCGCGCACTTTCTGACCATCGACAACAAAGAAACTTGGCGTTGCGTGCAGGATCGAACGGCCATCGAGACGCACCTGCGCGAGCGCTGAACCAACAACGCGACGGCGCTCTTTGGGACCAATCTCTGCATTGGCGAAGGTGATTTCGCCATGGGCTTGCTCCGCTCGGACACCAAAGCCTGAGACCGAGACAACCACTTCACTGACTGTCACGCCGGACATGCGCTCAGCTTGGGCAATCGCTGCCCGTACAGCCTTCGTCGCGGCATCTAGATCGACAATCGCACCATTGCGCACGCCGCGCGCAGGCTGGGTGCCAACGCCTGCCACCCGCAATGGGCCCGAGCCTTGGCCGGTACTGCCAATGAAACAAGTGATTTTGGACGCGCCGATATCGAGTGCGGCCAACATAGCAGCGCGAGGTGCGGGCGTTCGACTTTCGACAGCGGCGCGCTTGGTTAAAGAGGACATGTTTGTCTCATTTCGGTGTGTATCAAGCTTTCTGAGCGGACTTCGCCGCTGCATGAGCCTTCGTCACCGACAAACGTTCTGGAGTCGGACGGAGAATGAGGGTGCCTGACATTCTTAGATCAAGGCGGGCGAATTCGCGGTCTAGAATTTGATGGCTGGCCTGTAGCGCCTGCACGTGTGCCAAAGCTTCTGCCATGCCGACTTCAGGGAGCAAAATATCGCCACCCGACTTCAACCGCAGGGTCCAACGACGATCACCAACCCACAGAGCCGCTGACGTGCGGCTGGCGACATCTGGTGATGCGCGCAAAGCCTCAAACAGAGCGGGGGCCTGCGGGCCGGCATTAGCCCCAACAACCAACGCATAGCCCTTGGCAGATGTCGTATTCTTTGCTTCACCTAGTTTGCGACCTGCGCCATCCATAAAGGACAATTGCCCCTTTTCTTGCCACAAAGCGGTAGCGGCGCGCGGGGTGATGAGGATTTGGATTTGATCCGGCCATAGGCGGCGAACAACGACTTGCTCTACCCATGGCAATTCTGCGACCCGTGCCCGAACTTCAGAAGGATCAATGCCAAACATGACATCATCAGCCATCACGCCGGATTTCACTTCCACCTCAGCACGTTGATACTCGCTCAAGTTTTTGCCGTTGGGTGCCTGCACATTGATAACGCGAACCGCAAGCCCTGCGCTTCGGGCGGTATTGCCAGCACTCGTTTGAATTCCACGACCCAAGTCATCCAAAATGCCGAGACCAGCGGCCAACAGGACGAAGATTGCAAGCACGGATGTCAAGGTAAAGCCAACCAAAATCTTCCGAGTTGGGCCGTCATATTGGGCAGCGCGCATGCGGGCATGAGCCCAAGCGCCCAACTTCATGGTCCAAGCATGGCTATCAGTACGACGGGGGGAACGAGGCCGCCCGCGAAGCGCTGGGGTGCGTTTCATTGGCGCACGGCGCGTTTGTCTCATCGCGGGCATGACGCGTCCTCCAACATCCATTTTACGAGGTCATTAAATGACAGACCGATATGGGCCGCCTGCTCGGGCGCCAAGGAAGTTGGCGTCATTCCAGGCTGGGTATTGATTTCCAACACCACCAAACGGTTGGTGGCGGGGTCATACCGGAAATCCGTCCGCGTCACACCGCGACAACCAAGCAGTTGATGGGCGCGCACGGCATCGCGCATCGCTTTCTCATGTACCATGGCAGGCAAATCGCTGGGGTTCACATGATGGACAGAGCCGCCAGCCGCATATTTGGCATCATAATCGTAAAACTCATGCCCGGTGCGGATTTCGGTCACCGCGAGCGCGCGATCCCCCATGACGGCGACAGTTAGCTCGCGACCTGCGATAAATTCTTCAACCAGCACTTCATCGCCAGACCGCCAGTCGGGGTCGAGCAGCTTTTCAGGCGGTCGATTTTCCCCTTTCCGCACGATGAATACGCCAAAGGACGACCCGTCTGCATTGGGTTTCACCACATAAGGCGGCTCTAGAGGATGTTCACGGGCGGCGTCATGGCGCGACATGAGTTTGCCTGCGGGCACATCAAGGCCTGCGCTTGCAAAAACGGCCTTGGCCTTTTCCTTGTCCATCGCAAGAGCCGAGGCTAGAACGCCAGAATGGGTATAGGGAATATTGGCGATTTCCAGCACGGACTGGATCCGCCCATCTTCGCCCCACGGCCCATGCAGAGCATTGAGCGCAATGTCAGGCGAGACAGATTTCAGGACAGACGCAATGTCGCGGTCAACATCAATCTCAACGACATCAGCACCCAGCGCACGTGCGGCATCGGCGCAGGCCTTGCCGGAGACAAGCGACACAGGTCGCTCGGCTGACCAGCCACCCATTAACACCGCTACCCGCACGCCCTTCATGCTGCGCCAATCCCTTTAAACTCGGGGCACGCATCGGCACCCATCGCGATAATTGATGAGACATGAAGGATTGAGGTGAATCGACCGTTAAAGTCCGAACACTTTGGTGCAGAAATGATTCGGATTTTTCACTGAAATTTCAGCGGGCTTGATCGGGTCAGAAGATCGACGCCACACCCCTATCCAAACACCCGCAAATAAAGCGCTCGCAACATGCCAGCAGTTGCGCCCCAGACATAATGGTCGCCGTAAGGCATCGCGTAATAATAGCGGGTCTGACCATTATAATCGCGCGAATGGCGCTGATGATTGGCGGGGTCCATGAAGAAAGCAAACGGCACTTCGAAAATCGCATCGACTTCGCGGGGGTCTGCAACAAAGTCTGCTAGATTTGAAACAAGGCCCACAATCGGCGTCACGCGGAATTGGGTGACGGTCTCATAAGGGTCAGACGCGCCTAGGACGCGGACATGAGCAGGATCAAGTCCTACCTCCTCGCGCGCCTCACGCAACGCTGTAGCAATGGCATCAGCATCTTCATCTTGACGACGCCCACCCGGAAAAGCGATTTGGCCTGAATGGGTTGGCATATTGGCTGAGCGGCGGGTCAATAAGACCGACAGCCCGGTGTCACGCGTGATGAGCGGCACAAGGACGGAGGCATCTCGCAAGCTTGGTTGCGCAGGTCGTGCCCCAGATAGGTCAAAATCGGAAAAAGGTGGCGGTCCGACCAGATCGTCCAGCGGGGCCAAGCGCCGCTCAAGCAAAGCAATCAATTCGGCCTCGCTCATCCTTCGATACCCTCAACGAGGCCCAGATCGAAATGCGCGCCTTGGCTGGTTAGCGACAAACGCTCGCCCTCTAAAGTGGCCCACTCAACGAGTTCATAAAAAGGCGCGCGCAGGATGCGGGCATTCAATCGCCCCCGCACCCGCACATAGGGTCTGGGCTCACCGGTTTTAGGATCATGCTCCACCCACAAAGGATTGCTGGGGCCGACGACAACTTGATCGCCGACATTGGTGGTAACGACGAGGCTGGGTCCGAGACTGGTATCGAGTTGATCCACGCGAGTGCCCAGAAAATGCGCGTCTGCTACATGAACAATGACCTTCTCGCCCGGCGTCACCAAATAGGTCTGGCCGTCTTCATCCTTCCGCAGAATGGTAGAGAAGAGGTCGATCATGGGCTGACGGGTGATGCGCACTTTCTCATGCCACCAAGACCCATCAGCGCGAATTTCCATGCCAATATCGCCGCAATGGGCCGGATTCCACTTCTCGACAGGCGGCAAGGCCCGCTCACGCCCATGCTGGCCTTGTAAACGCATCAATTCAGCCAACAAATCTGCAAGGGGACGTGGATCACTCATTCAAACAACTTAGGTTTGTTCCAAGGGGATGACCAGATCAGGTCGCACTGATCGACACAAGAAACCTCTCTGAAAAGACACTCGCACAACACCCTTGAGTCAGGCTAGGCTAGGTCGATGAGTAATATGGCCAATCAAACACCATCCGACGAGACCACTGGACGCATTGATCGCGCCCTTGAAACCATTGCCGCGGTTCGCGCCGGCGTCGGGGGGGCGATCCTCGGGCAAGAGCGGGTGATTGATTTAACGCTCGCCACGATCTTGGCCGGTGGTCATGGCCTGCTCGTTGGCGCGCCGGGTCTTGCAAAGACCCGTCTGGTCGAGGCGGTAGCCATTGCAACGGGCCTTGATTGGGGCCGGGTACAGTTCACACCGGATTTGATGCCTTCCGATATCATCGGGTCGGAGATCTTGGATCAAGATAGCACTGGCAAACGCGATTTCCGCTTTGTGCGCGGCCCGGTGTTCACCAGCCTCTTGATGGCTGACGAAATCAACCGGGCGAGCCCACGTACCCAATCTGCGCTGCTGCAAGCCATGCAAGAAAGCCAAGTAACGGTCTCCGGCGTCACTTACAGCCTGCCGGAGCCATTCTTCGTGTTGGCGACGCAAAATCCAATTGAGCAAGAAGGTACCTATCCCTTGCCCGAAGCGCAGTTAGACCGCTTCTTGTTACAGATTGACGTGCCCTTCCCGGATCGGGAGACGGAGCGTCAAGTCTTACTGGCAACGACGGGCGATAGCGATTTAGTCGCAAAGCAAGCCCTAAAACCCGGTGAGCTGGCCACGCTTCAGAGCTTTGTGCGCACCATGCCCGTGGGCGAGAAAATCCTCGATGCGGTTCTCGACCTTGTCCGTTCTGCACGGCCAGAGAGCGCGACGGATCCTGAGATTCGTGACCTCGTTGCCTGGGGGCCGGGCCCGCGTGCAGGCCAAGCCTTGATCAAAGCCGCCAAAGCGCGCGCTTTCTTGCGTGGCCGGGTCAGCCCAAGTTTGGATGACGTGACCGCGGTTGCGCGCGCGGCCCTCGCCCACCGCATGGCGCTAACCTGGCGAGCACGTGCTGACGGCCTTGATTTGGCAAAACTGATTGACCGCTTGGTACAAGAGGCACTGCGACCCGCATGAAGGCGAGCCAACAGGCTTTTATCCCTGCCAAATTGGCTGGCGATGCCCAGATTTTGGCAAATGGCCTGCCTGCCCTTTTGATGGATGCACGCAAAACCGCTGTTAGCTTGATGCTAGGTGCCCATGGCCGACGCCGCGCTGGCATGGGTGAAGCCTTTTGGCAGCACCGCGAACTTCTCGATGGCGAGAACCTGCGGCAAGTCGACTGGCGACGATCTGCGCGCTCTGACCGGCTCTTTGTCCGCGAGATGGAACGTGAAAGCCCGGCCTCTTTGCAAATCTGGGTCGACACAAGACCATCGATGCTGTGGCGCAATCAGACCAGTCACCCCACCAAGGCTGAACGCGCTTTGGTGGTCGCACTCGCACTGGCCATGGCCGCAAAGGCGGGGGGTGAGCGGGTGAGCACGCTTCTGGGCGGCCAAGCACTGGGCCAAGAAGAAGCATTCCTAGAGGCTCTGATTAGCAGTGGCGCGCACTTTGACTCGCAAGCTCCGATTGATGATCGGAAGCAATCGCAAATCCTCATTGTAAGCGACGGACTTGAACCGATTGAGGTCTGGGCAGAGCGGTTGCGTCGCCTGTCATCGGGAGCCGTGCCCGTCCTCTTTGTCCTGATCCGCGACCCAGATGAGGAAGCCTTTCCATTTGAAGGCCGCGTGTCTTTTATGGCGCCTGGAACCAACACGCCTGTGATCATCGGCCAAGCCGGTGCCGCGCGGGACGATTATCAGCGCATCTATCGGCTCCATGGCGAAGCACTTCGGGCTGCCCTTGCTGGTGCTCGGGGTCATTTGGTCACCCACGCCACTGACCAACCTGCTTTGCCAGTGACCCTACAGGCAGCGGCTTTGTTGGACGGTCGCGGGGCCTCCAGCCTCGGGGTGGGTTGAGCATGTTCACGCTTGGGCCTTTGGGCATCACGACCCCTTTAGCTTTGTTAGCATTGGCTGCCTTACCGCTGATTTGGCTGGTCATTCGCGCCTTGCCGCCCGCACCACGTGAACAGGTTTTTCCGCCTACAGCCCTCTTGGCCAAACTGCCAAACACCGAAGAAACCCCGAAAAAGACCCCGCCTTGGCTCGCTTGGTTTCGGATGATTGCCCTCAGTCTTCTGGTGCTTGGATTTGCAGGTCCGGTTCTCAATCCGATTACAACGCCCGATCCGCGGCCTTTGTTGATCGTGCTGGACGACGGTTGGACATCGGCCCCGGCGTGGCGTGCAGTCACAGAAGAAGCAGCCCAAACCGCCCGGGCAGCAAACGGTCCTGTCCGCCTTTTGTTGACGGCAAGTGGGCGCGGCCAATCTGGGCCGCTTGAGGTCTTAAGCCCAAATCAAGCCGCTGCGCGCATTCTCGCAGCTCAACCCAAGCCTATTTTGCCAAACCCTGTTTGGGCAACAAAGGCGCTGGCCAGTCTTCCAAAGGGCCAGCGCATTCTCTGGTTTTCAGACGGTGTGGACCATACTGGCAGCAAGGAATTTGCCAGCAAGTTGACTGAGCTTGGTGCTGTTGCGTTACGCAGCGTGCCGCAAGGCGCGGTCGCGATTACGCGTGCAGCAGCTACCTCCGAAGGCTACAGCCTTGGCCTGTTGGCAGGCCCGTCTACCAACAGGACGCAAAGGCTAGAGGTAGTGAATAGTCGCGGGCAGAGGTTGCGGGAGACCACGCAGCCTGTGGTTCCAACTGGGGTCAGCTTTGCTCTAGAATCCGTGATCATGCGCGATGTCGCGGCCTTACGCACCGCTGACGCACGCTCAGCCGGGGGCGTTTTTCTGCTGGATGCCTTTGACCGCCGCGTCCGCACCGGCTTGATTGCCGAGCGCCAAGACGATCAGCCCCTCCTCTCTGATGCCCATTATTTGGAAGAAGCACTCAAACCCTCAACCGATTTGACGCGCGCCAATCTCTCGCGCTTGGCAGAGGCCGGTCTGGATGCGTTGATCCTGCCGGATGCAGGCGAATTAGCGCCGCAAGACCAAGAGGCGTTGGAACGCTTTGTCCGGGCCGGCGGCCTTTTGATCAGAACGGCAGGGCCCAAGATATTGGCCGCGGGTCCAAGCCCACTGATCCCGGCCGCGCTTGGCCCTGAACCTCGCACGGTGCGCGGCAGCATGACGTGGGACAATGCTGGCAAGGTGGCCGCATTTGACCGAACGAGCCCTTTTGCTGGCTTACCCGTTCCAGACGATGCGCGCGTTACCCAAGTCGCGGTCTTGGCCCCTGAAACCGGCGAAGCCGCATCGGCGCCGACCCGCGATAACCAAGCGCTACAAATCTGGGCAAGGCTGTCGGACGGGACACCTTTGGTTACGGCACGGGGATTAGGCAAAGGCAAAGTCGTCTTGTTTCACACCACGGCAGGCCCAGCTTGGAGCGATGTAGCCTTTTCAGGCTTGCAGGTCGCCATGTTGCGTCGCGTGCTTGCCCAAGCAGCAACTAGCGCCATTCCAGCTAATTTTGTGGCTGGCACTGCGCCTTTGAAACCGGTCTTGGTGCTCGATGGCTTTGGCGCATTTCGCACGCCCGACCCCCAGATTCGTCCCATTCGAGCCGAGGACGTTCAAACGCTGCGGCCTAGCCTAGATCAGCCGCCAGGCATTTACGAAGGCGGTGGCGTGCGCTGGATCTTGCAAGCAGCCGCCCCCAATTTGCGGTTGGACCCTTTACCAGATTTGCCAAAGGTCGAACGCGTGGCGCAAGCCGAAAAGCAGCCTCAGT
Organism: Aquidulcibacter sp.; assembly: GCA_027532555.1. Classification (GTDB taxonomy): domain Bacteria; phylum Pseudomonadota; class Alphaproteobacteria; order Caulobacterales; family Aquidulcibacteraceae; genus Aquidulcibacter; species Aquidulcibacter rimovensis. The sequence continues at coordinate 13,116 of JAPZTJ010000058.1, read as the reverse complement.
CGCTATCTGGTCCGCTCCTTGGCTTGGGCATGGTCCTTCTGCTGGCAGACATGCTCATCAGCCTCCTCCTTGCACAAAAATTTGCGGGGCTTAAGGCGCTTGGTTGGGCTCGCAAGAAGCGGCAGCCGAGCGCGACTTTGATAAGCCTTATGCTAGCCAGCCTTATGTTGTTTGGCGGCGCGCAAGAGGCCTTGGCGCAAAAAAATAAAGCCAGTCAGCGCCAAGGCGATCTCTCACTCGCCTACGTCAAAACAGGGGACGGAGCGCAGGACTTACAAACCCAAAGGGGCCTTGAAGGGCTTTCTCGGGCGCTACGTGATCGGACATCCGTGGAACCGGGTACCGTGATTGGCCTAGACCCGGCGCGAGACGATTTGGCGTTATATCCAATCCTATTCTGGACTTTAGGCGATAGCGTTACAGAAACCCGGCCCGAAGTGGCCAGTGCCTTAGACCGCTATATGAAAAACGGCGGCGTCTTGTTCATTGATTCCCGTGGTGCAGGCCGCACGCCAGCCATGGCACGCCAGATTACCCGCGCGGCCTTACGCGGCATAGAAGCCCCACCTTTGGCCCCCGTGCCAAGTGGCCACGTTCTGACCAAAGCCTTTTACATCCTTCAGCGCTTTCCCGGCCGCTATCCAGATGCGCGATTATGGGTTGAAACAGAGGCTTCTGCGGCAGCCAGTGCCAATGACGGCGTCTCGCCACTCATTCTTGGCGATGGTGACTGGGTCTCCGCTTGGGCCAAGGCCCCCAATGGCCTGCCGCAAGGTTTCGATGGAACGGGACCGAGCGCCAATGAAGTGTCGCTTCGGGTCGGCATCAATGTCGTTCTTTATGCGCTAACTGGCAATTACAAGGCCGATCAAGTCCATGCGCCCGCACTGTTGGAGCGACTGGGTCGCAGGCAGGAACAGCCACGATAATGGGCATGGACCTTATCAAACTGGGTTTTGACCCTTGGCTTCCGCCCGCAGTCCTCTTGGGCATCGCGATTGTGGGTCTGGTCTTGGTCGGCCTTTACGCGCGCTTGGGTGGCAAAGCACCAGTTACGCGCCTGTGCCTTTTGGTCGTCGCACTCATCGGTTTATCGGGTCCTAGCCAAATACAAGAAGAGCGTGTCGCCCTAACGGACATTGTCAGCATTTTGGTGGATCGTTCGGAGAGCATGGCTCTGTCTGATCGCACAAAAGGTGCCGAGGCCGCACTTAGCGCAGTGAAAGCGCGCTTAAGCCAAGTTGAAAACCTGGAAGTCCGCGTCACCTATTTTGATGGCGGAGGCGCAGGCACGGCCCTTGGCGCAGGCCTTGATCAAGCCCTTGCCGATATCCCGCCAGACCGGGTTGCAGGCGCGATTATCATCAGCGATGGTCGCTTTATCGACGGGGATGACGCGGCCCGCCCCTTCCCGCTGCATCAGGTCCTTGTTGGTAGCCCGCAAGAGCGCGACCGACGAATTGATCTGAGGTCAGCACCCAAGCAAGCGCCGATTGGTGAAATCACCAAGGTAATTGTACGGGTCGAAGATACGGATAGTTCGGTTCCTTTGACGGTTCGCGTCGGCACAGATGCGCCACAGACGCTAAACGTGCCGACAGGCGAAGATATCGTCATTGAAGTGCCAATTGCGCAACGCGGACTTGTGCCAATTGCCATTGAAACACCGGGGGTCGCCGGTGAAGTTTCAACCGCGAACAATGGGCTCGCGCTCTCGATCACGGGCGTTCGCGACCGTTTACGGGTCATGCTGGTGACAGGCCAGCCCTATGCGGGGTCACGGGCTTGGCGGAATCTCTTGAAGTCGGACCCAAGCGTGGATTTAGTTCAATTCACCATTCTCCGACCACCCGAGAAACAGGACTTTACGCCAACAGAGGAACTATCGCTGATCCCCTTCCCCACGCGCGAATTGTTTCTCGACAAGATTGATAGTTTCGACTTGGTGGTTTTTGACCGCTTCTCGCGGCTTTCGGTTTTGCCGGACGCCTATCTCGACTCTGTCGCACAATGGGTAGAGGGTGGCGGGGCCTTTTTGATGCTGGCCGGGCCATCTGAAGGACTTGATGAAGGGGTACAGTCTACGCCATTGAGCCGCATTCTACCCGTGCAATCGCGAGGTGAGCCGATTGAGACAGCTTTCCGCCCCACCTTAACCGAACGCGGCCGCACTCATCCGGTTTCTGCCAGCTTGGCTGAACAGTCCGACACGTGGGGCAAGTGGCTGCAGGTCCAACCATCTACAGCGACGGGGGATATCTTGCTGGAAGGAGCCGGTGAGCCATTGCTGGTTTTGGGTCAAGTTGGTCGCGGACGTGTAGCTGCGGTGATGAGCGATCAGGCTTGGCTGTGGCGTCGCGGCTATGATGGTGGCGGACCATTTGATGAGCTTTTTCGCCGTACGGCCCATTGGCTGATGAAGGAAGCAGACCTTGAGGCAGATCGTCTAATTCTGCGCAGCCAGTTTGGCCGTCTTCTGATTGAGCGGCAAAGCGGGCAAGATCCAGGTCCTGCCCAAGTCACCCCATCGGGCCAAACCTTCCCTGTAGCACTTTCCGCTTCTGGGCAAGGTGTTTGGCGGGGCGAGAGCCAGATGGCTAAGCCTGGATTGGTGTTTGTGCGATCCGGTGACAAAAGCGCTTTTATTGTCGCGGGCATTGGCAATCCCAATGAAGCCCGGCTGTTAACAGCAGACCCCGCAGCACTGGCGGACCCGCAAGCCAAGCAGGGTGGTGGCAGTGTGACATGGGTTGGGATCACGGGTTCCGGCCCCCTGCCCAACATCACGCGCTTGGGCAAGAGCCAGACAGCTGGAACTGATGGGTTAGGTTTGAGGCGTTCAGGCGCGACCAGCGTGACCGCAACGAGCCGAGACGCCATGCTTCCGCCTTGGGTCTATGCGATCTTATTGGTTACGCTTGCCCTATTGGGCTGGTGGCGAGAGGGTCGGTTGACCCCCTCACGCCGTAAGCTTTAGAGCGCTGCTTGGACCAAAAGTTTGCCTGATGGGCTACGCGCGTCCATGTCCGGACTGGGGCGCCAGAGGAGCCGGTTTGGGTCTGCAGGCCCCGGCAGGATCATTTGCCCAGTAAGAGCCCGCCTAAAGCCATAGGGCTCAAAGAACGCGAGGTCGCCCACCAAGATGATTGGTAGGCCCGTTAGGCTATCACTGGCAGCTAGGCAGGCCTCGACCAATTTGCCGCCCAAGCCTTGGCCCTGTTGGTTCGGCGCAACTGCAATTGGCCCTAAGAACAATGCTTTATCGCCTTGATCGGTAGCCACGGGCCATAGGCGGCACGCGCCAATGAGTTGTCCGTCTTTCGCTAGCGCCACAAAGGAAACCTCGCGACGACAATGGTTCCCCTCACGCAGGCGGGCAGCCGCTTTTGCATGTCGCCCTGGACCAAAGGCTAGGGCATACAGCGCTTCAGCGTCGGCATCATATACTGCGGCATCGGGTAACAGGTCAAAAGTCACAGTCAATTCTTGGGTCACTTCTGTCAATCAGAGCAGGACAATGCGCCTCAGGAACGCGCGCGATGCCTTAAAGGACATGAGCCCCCTATGAAAGGCGCAAATCACACTTTTAAATTTAAGTCTGGCAGCAAATAGGCTAGGCCCAAACGCGTGATGTTTGAACCAAATGCAGGCTGGGAACGTACTAAGATTATGACCAAATCTCTCCTGCGCCCCGCCCTCGCCCTTTTCCTGCCGTTGCTCAGCGCCATTGGCCTTGCAAGCCCTACGCAAGCAGACACACCTGAGCCTACCTTTAAGCGGGTTCTGCGCGACGGCACGTTCGAGATCCGAGATTATGATAGCCAAGTGGTCGCCGAAGTTCGCGTGCCAGAGGGGCGTGGCGATCCCGCAAATGCCGGCTTTAGGCCGTTAGCGCGTTATATCTTTGGCGGGAATAAACCACGTGCCAGCATCGCGATGACCGCTCCGGTCACCCGGCAGCAAGAAGGCCAGTCCATCGCCATGACCGCCCCAGTCACGCGTCAAGATGCTGGGGCAGAGTGGAAGGTGCGCTTTATCATGCCAGAAGGCTCAACGCTGGCGACCATGCCCGTCCCGAACGACCCAAATGTCCGGCTGCTGGAAGAGCCAGCCAAGCGCTACGGTGTGATCACCTTCTCAGGCTTTGGTAGCCAAGCCATGATGGCGCAAAAGAGCGAGGAATTGCGCACGTGGCTTCGGGGCAAAAAGCTGACACCAATTGGAGCACCGATTTATGCGTCCTATGATCCACCTTGGACTGCGCCATTCCTGCGCCGCCACGAAGTTTGGCTGGCCTTAGCCGCGCCGGCAAAGCCATAGGTTAACACAAAGATCAATGATTGGCGGAAAGAGTGGCTGGGGTGCTAGGGATCGAACCTAGGAATGTCGGTACCAAAAACCGATGCCTTACCGCTTGGCGACACCCCAAGAGAGGCAGGCAGATAGACGCGCTTGGGCCGCGGTGCAAGACTTTTGATCACATAAGCACTGCCATCCAGCCTCAATACTGCCTTCGCTCCACCTAAGCCTCAGATTAGCGAGCGCAGGTAACCAATAATCAAGGTGTCTAGCTCCGCCACCCAGTCCCGCTTAGCAGGTGTGGGCAGCTTAACGGCCGTTGCCATGGCCGCATGGGTGGTCGTGATGAGCAGTCTGCAAACAGTGTCCAACCGAGTTTGATGGCCAGACGCTATGAAAGGTTGCAACAAGTCCTTTATTTTAAGAAGAACTTGGTCATCTTCGCCAAAGGCATAGCCAGTCCCCGCAAAGATTCGGTCCGATGCTTCTGTCAGAATGACATAAGCAGGATTGGCTTCGTAGAATGCCAAGAATGGTTTGAGGAAATCACGAGCCGCTTGCTCAATAGACGCTGGCGGATTTGCTGTTTGGCCCTGCACATTTCTCTCTGCAATGGCTTCAATTACGGCACCATATCTTTCTGCTAAAGCCGTCAAGAGTGCAGCGCGATTAGGAAAGAATTGGTAGAGCGAGCCCGGCGAAGTGGCCGCATGCTTTGCGACCATATCCATTCTAAGTCCCTCGGCCCCATGCACCAGAATCAAATCTGCTGCCGCATCCAAAAGCCGGTCCACTCGGCGCTGACCCCGGTCTTGGCTGGGTGTTTTGGCGATCAAAACCGTCATCAGCTATCTCTCCTAGCGCATCGCGATTAGCCGTATTGACAATATGAGACTTATCTCATATTTGCAAATACGAGATTAATCTCATATTTTGGAGTGCCGCTCATGACCAATCTTCACCGCCGTGCCCTAGTCGGGGGCCTTACAGCTTCAACCTTGGCTTTTTCGGCGCAGGCCGGAGCGGTCACCGACACGGACGTGATTATCATAGGTGCTGGCGTCGCGGGCATTTCAGCGGCTCGACAGCTCAAGTCGGCTGGCATTCGCGCCATAGTCTTGGAGGCGAGAAACAGGATTGGCGGTCGTGTCTATACTGACACCCAAACGTTGGGCCGCTCGTTTGATCGCGGCGCTTATTGGCTGCATAACAAAGCAACCAACCCTTTAGTGCCCTTGGCGCGAACTAAAGGGATCGACTTGCTGGAAAGCAGCTATGACAATGGCAATATTTTTCATCAAGGAGCTCCAAGTACCAATCCGTCTTGGAAGGACGCGACAGAGGCCGTAGCAGCCTGGGAAATGCGCCAGCTTCTGCCCTTTGCCCGCCTAAATGATCGGGCCTTGGGTGCAACCTTACCCAATCCGAGCCCGGCGCAACGCCATGTAGCCAATATCTTTGCCGTGGAAATGGGCGAAGACCCGAGCTTGGTCTCGTTGCAGGGCTATTACGATCTTGAGGCCGGCGAAGACCTAATTCCGATAAACGGAATGGGACCACTGGTGCTGGGCTTATCAGGCGGGTTGAATGTTCGTCTAAACTGCCCCGTTTCGACGCTGCGCTGGAATGATACCCATGGCGTTACCGCCATCGGAAATTTCGGGCAGTTAACTGCAAGAAAAGTCATTATCACGGTGCCTACAGGCGTCCTGGCCCGCGGCACAATCCGGTTTGATCCGCCTCTCCCAAGCGCAAAGCAAACCGCGCTGGCTAACTTGCCTATGGGAGCCTTGGAAAAAGTGGCCATGCTGCTGCCCGCGCCCATGCCAGACCTGCCGGAATATGCCCTCTCCAACAGCCATATCCAGCAAGGCCAGTACCATGCGCTGGTGAGCGCACCCGATAAAGGGATGATTACGGCTCTGATTCCGGGTCCCGTGTCGCGCGCCCTGCACGCAGAAGGCTCTGCGGCGCTTGAGGCCTTTGCGTTAGATGTGCTCAAAAATGTGATCGGGACACAAGCGCGCATAAGTGCTTCAAGCTCCACCAATTGGCAGGGAGATCCCCTTGCCCTTGGCTCGTACCCACATCAGGCAGTAGGCCATGCCAATGCCCGAAAAATCTATTCGCAACCCGTTGAAGATCGATTGTTTTTCGCAGGTGATGGCGGTGACGATCCTTTGGCGGTCACTGTTGGTGGCGCATGGCGACAAGGCCAAAAGGCCGCCCAGTCCGTCGCTCGACAGCTTAGGAACGGGCGGCGCTGAACACATTGTCGACCTTGTATCTGGCGCTAGTCGAAGCCTTCGATTTCCTATATCACCAAGTGTGATTAGAGTGCCTGCTCGGCCTGTCTTTTGAACCAGATGGCGCGGGCACCGTGGAGGTCAGGGTGAAGCAATTTTTTATTACGATCGCAGGCGTCTTTTTGGGCCTCGTTTTATTCTTTATCCTGATCCCGATCATTTTGGTGGCATCGGTCGCCGGCTCCAGCGCGCCCGTCACCCCCTCGCACACCGTGTTGAGCCTTGATCTGCGCGGACCGGTTGCTGACATACCACCCAGCTCACCGTTTGCAGGCTTTGCCGGCGGCACCGCAGTCGTCGATATTGTGCGGAAACTGCAGGCAGCAGAGACTGATGGCAGCGTAAAAGGCTTGTTTGTGCGCGCCAGCGAAGGCGGCATGGCCCCCGCTCATGCAGAAGAAATTCGGCAAGCCATGATCGACTTCAAGGCGACGGGTAAGTTCGTTATCGTGCATGCGCAAGGCTTTGAATATCCAACGCTCTCCAACTATGTGGCGGTGTCCGGCGCGAGTGAATTGTGGATGCAAGGCACGACGGACTTTGCCGCAACTGGCATCGTGGCCGAGACATTGTTCTTAGGCGGCTTTATGGAGAAATTCGGTATTCTGCCCCAGTTCGAACAATTCAAAGAATATAAGAACGCGGTCAACACCTATACCGAGAAGACCTTCAATGCCCCGCATCGCGAAGCCACAACGGCTATGCTGGGCAGTATTTACAATGCTTTCTTGGCGTCTACCGCTTTTGACCGAAAAATGCCCGTCGAAGCGATGAAAGCGGCTCTCGACCAAGCGCCCTTGTCTGCCGAAGCAGCGCTGCAGGCTAAGCTGATCGACAAAATCGGTCAGCCTGAAGAGGCTGGAGAGTCAGCACTTACCCGGGCTGGCGGCAAGGACAAGGCCCAATTCGTTGACCTTGCAAGCTATCAGCTTCCTCTTGCATCTGGACCTGTGATTGCTTTGGTTGGGGGTGAAGGGGCCATTATAACGGGCGAACGCAGCGGCGACCCATTCGCCCAAGAAAGCAATATTACAAGCGACGATTTTGCTGCAGCCATCCGCGATGCGACCGATGATGATGCCGTGAAGGCGATTGTCTTCCGGGTCTCCTCGCCAGGTGGCTCCCCCAGCGCATCGGATCAAATTTGGGCCGCGATTGAACGGGCGAAAAAAGCTGGCAAGCCCGTTGTGGTCTCGATGGGGGCTTATGCTGCCTCTGGCGGCTATTATGTCTCTGCCGGGGCGGATGCGATCCTCGCTATGCCGTCGACCCTCACTGGCTCCATTGGGGTATTCAATGGCAAGTTTGTGATCAATGACGCACTCAATCGCTATACAGGTGCCAATATTGCTTCGATCCAAACGGGCGGGAATTTCGTCAGCGCCTACTCCCCCGCTGCGCCCTACACCAATAGCCAGAAGGCAGCGATGAATGCGGCGGTGACACGCATTTATGAGGACTTTACGGGCAAAGTCGCCGCTGGCCGGAAACTCCCTTTGTCCCGCGTGCAAGAGATTGCCAAAGGCCGCGTTTGGACAGGCAATGAAGCCAAAGACTTAGGCCTCGTTGATCAGATTGGTGGCCTGCGCACAGCGATCTTGAAAGCCAAAGCTTTAGCCAAGATTGAAGCGAAGGACAGCATCACTTTGCGGAGCTATCCCGGCGTTGATGACCCATTGACGGCCCTCAGTCGTGCCTTTGGGGCCAGTGCTGAAAACGCAAAGGTCACCGCCCGCGCAGCGACCGTGATTGGTGCCTTGGTCGGTGATGAGCGTCTGTCCCAGATCTTGAACGAAGCCTCCCAAGCAAGAGGGCCTAGGATGAGCGAACCGATGCGGGTGCACTAGACCCTCCCGCGTCTACTCCATCGCGAATTGGCGGGCCGTTTGGGTAAGCGTTTGAACGAGAGCCCGCTCTTCCCGCGAGAGGAGCGGGTTCCAGACGTCAAAGATCAATACGACGCGCAATTCATCACTGTCATTGCGCGCCATATGCTCAAGTGTATCATCAAAGATCAGAACTTTGCCAACTTCCCAACGGCGTTGCTCAAAGCCAACGCGATAGAGGCAGTTATTGGGCACCACTAAAGGCAGATGCACCACAAGGCGGGCATTGGTCTCGCCATGATGGGGTGGGATTTCGGTGTGGGGTGCAAGGGCTGAGAACATCGCATTGGGACAGAGCCCCCCAATTTCGGCCATCTCAACTTCTTCAAGAGCTGCCGCCGTTTTCGGACAGGCTGCCAGATTGGCCTCATCGCGAACGCCGCCGCGCCACAGCGACAGACTGCTCCAGCGCTGCGAGTGATTGAGCTCCGCCCATTGATTGACAGGATCGCCGGGCTTGTAAGCGATATAAGGCTGGAAGGCATCTTGCTGGCGCTCTAAGGCGGACTTTAGCTCTTCGGTTATCGCGGCGGTCTGTGCTTCAATGCCAGGCACCCAGGAAAAGTCCTTGGGATCAAAAAATGGAATGGCTGGCAAGCGCGGTACTTGAAGCTGGTTACAATCCGCATGATAGGGCTTAGTTTGGCCCGACATAATCGAGATGGCTTCCTGCCATTGGCCAGACAGGCCCCCTGCCCCACCGACTGCCTCAAACAGGGTAATAGCAAACGCCTCTTGATAGTCACGAACGATCTTTGCTGCCCGGGATAGCCCAGGCGCTAGGCTAGGCGGCCAATGGGCCTCTGGTGGCGCAATCTTCAGCACGTTGCGGTAGGTGACAGCCGCCAGCTTCAATCGGCCTTGGCGCTCATAAAGGGCACCCTTTGCCAGAAGCGCGGGGTAGAAATAGGCATCTGCCGACAACGCGAGCTGCAGGGCTGCAAACTCACCTTCAATTTGGCCCAACTCACGTCGGGCATTGGCCAGCATCAGGGCGACCATCGGATCTTGCGGGATTAACGTACAAGCCCGCGCTAAGGCGGCTTCAGCCTCTAAGTAGGCACCACGCTGGAAAGCATGAATACCGAGGCGGTGCAGCGCCAAACCATGATCGGGTGCAGCTTTTGCCACATCACCCCACAGACGCTCTGCATCAGCCCATCGGCCTTCGCCGGCGGCCATCTCGGCTTGCGCTACCAAAGCATCAATCTGTGCGGTCATGCATTACCCCCTCCCCGCTTTATGAAACCATCATCGGGGGGACGCAAGCATGGGCCATGCAAACAAAAACGGCGGGTCCCGAAGGACCCGCCGCCATGTTTCAATCTGAAATATCAGATCAGAACTTCACGTTGATGCCGAGCGCATAGACGCGGCCCAAAACGTCGTAGTTCGATGGGAAGGTGTTGCCCGAGTTGTACGAAGTCGTACCAGTTTCGTTACCGATGATTGGTGGATCTTCGTCGAACACGTTAGCAACCGATGCGGTCAGCGACAGAGCCGAGTTCACATCCCAAGAAGCCGACAGATCGATGTAGTTATAAGCTTCGATCTTTTCGAAGGCATCAAAGATACCTGGCTTCAAAGTCTCTTCCAACTCGATCGCAGCGAAATGACGCCAGTTGTAGGACAACTGGAAGTCACCAACAGACCATGTGGTGCGCTGCACCGAACGGAACTGGTGGGTTGGATCGCAGCTCGAGCCATAGAGGCCGTTGCAGTCGATGATGTCGGAGTCTTTCGTCGTGCGGGACTCGTTGATGGTGTAGTAGTTCGCGTTGTACGAAACGCGGACCGAACCCCACTTGCTGTCGAGACCCAAGCTTTCCAGATCAAAGCCGGTGTTGATGCCAACTTCGTAACCAGCAGCTTGCTGATAATCCAAGTTGGTGGTCAACAATTTGATACCAGCGCCTGGGGTCGCGATGTCGCCGTTGATACGAACGATCAGCGAACAGAAGGACTGGATGCCTTGCTTGTAGCAGCCATCGAGCACTTCTTGTGGTTGGCCGAGGCCAATCGTGTCGGTGATCTTAATGTCATAGTAGTCAAGCGTGACAGCGGTGTTCTTCAAGAAGCCACCGAGGTCTGGACGCCAGACGAAACCAACTGTGAGGGTATCACCTTCTTCTGGGTTCGGTGGACGGCTTGGGTCGGAACCTTCAAAGGTACCAACTTGGCCGGCAACGATGTCTTGAACATTCCAAACGTCACCTGCTGCTTGACCAGTCGATTGGCACAAAGCGCGCAAAGCGGCGGTGCGCTGTGCAACTGGCTGTGCAATGGAGCAAGGGTCAGAACCAGAGTTTTGCAGACCGGTGGTGAATGGCGAGAACAATTCACCGACGTTTGGAGCGCGAGCTGCCTTTTGCTTCATGGCGCGGAAACGGAATTGATCGGTCAAAGCCCAATCAAGACCAGCTTTCCAGGTCGTGTTCTCACCAGTCAGCGAGTATTCAGCCAAACGATAGCCGAGTTCCAAGCTGAGCGATTCAAACAATGGCTTGCCTGCAACCAAAGGCACACCGATTTCGGTGTAGACTTCGTTTACGGTGTAACCACCAGCGACTGGCAAGGTGTTACCACCAGCGCCACCCAAGCAGCTGGTAGGAGCCAGCTTCAAGCATTCGTCTGGTGTGGTGGAGCCTTCTTCACGGCGATATTCGTAACCGAATACGACGTTGACTGGGCTATCAGCCATTGGGCTTTGGAAGCCATGCAAAGGACCACCGAGCGAAGCACCAGCGATGCTTTGGGTGTAGCTTTGCTGTTCAATTGCAACGGCCGAAGAATACTTCGCCATGGCTGGGGTGATGGTGCCGAAACCGCCGAATACGTTGATGGGGACGCAAGCAGAGTCGCCATTCGCGCACAAGGTCGTGCTGGTTGCGTTCAAAGCGTTCTGGAAGTTAGCTACGTTGGTGTAGCCAGCCGAGATGTTGCTACGGTCTGCTTGGCCCATTTGAACCGAAGCATCCCAAGTCCAGTCTGGCAAGAACTTGCCAAGATCGCCCTTCAGACCCAACACCATTTGGAAGGTATTGTTGTCATAGGTGGTCGAACGCTCACCGAATTCAACGGTACGACGACGGATGGACATTTGCAGCGTATCGGCCGCGTCAACCACACCGTTGTTGTTCACGTCGACCCAGCGGCCGGTGGTGTTGCCGCCACCTGCGCGGAACGCATTAGCTTCTGAGATGATTTTTGTACGAGCCTGAGCCGACAAGAATGGGTTGTTCAAAGGAACGTTGAACAAGTTACCGAACACGCCCGATGGTGCGATCTGCTGACGAATGTTGGTCGCAGCAAATGTCGCACGGCCATAAGCTTCAACATGATCGTTGATGTCATAGCGAGCGATGGCGGTTGCCGAGTAACGCTCTTGTGGGGTCTGGTAATAGTTATATGGGTTGAAGTTGAACACCGAGCAGTTGGTGCCCAAGGTGCCATCATCGCGGAACTGGCCGCCACCGCCCATATAGGTCATGCGGGTTGGGATACCGGTGGTCGAACCACCAACGGCCACAACGTTCGGGCCACCGCAACCTGCAGGAGGAGGAGGCGCAATACCGCTCAAGCCAGCACCGTTTGCGGACGCTGCCGATGCAACACCAACGATACCGAATGGACGGTCAGCCAACAGCACGGCGTCGCGCTGGGTCCAGTTCATGGACATTGCCACGTTACCGCGGCCATCGTCCAAGTTAGCGCCCATTGCAACCGAAGCCGTTACGATTTGGCCGTCATTGTCGCCCGTGATCGAACGCTTCAGGTCAACTTCAATACCTTCGAAGTCCTTCTTCAGCACGAAGTTGATAACGCCAGACATAGCGTCCGAACCATACACGGTGGATGCACCACCGGTCAGGATGTCAACGCGCTCCAACATGGCTTGTGGAACGGTCGAAATGTCGACGCGGCCGTTGATGTTGTATGGGGTCATGCGCTTGCCGTCCATCAGGACGAGGTTCCGTTGGGAACCCAAGCCACGCATGTTGACAGTGGTCACACCGGCGGTGCCGTTGTTGACGTTTTCGCCGTCACCAGGGATCGTGGATGGCAAAGCGCGGAGCAGCTTTTCAGCTTCCGCGACTTGGTTCAGCTGAAGCTCAGCGCCACCGATTGAGGTGATTGGGCTGGCGGATTGCACGCCAGGTGCAGAAATCCGCGTACCCGTGACAACCACGACTTCAGCGGCCTTCTCTTCGGTAGCAGCCGCCGTTTGGGCGAATGCTGGCGCTGCAAAGCCGAGGCCTGCAACAATAGTGCTCGCAAGCAAGAGCTCGCGGGTCATCGAAATTTTCATACTGGAACCTCCATTTGTCCCCTGCCCGGTTGCTTTATGACTCAGCTTTTTCAGGCAATAGCACGAGAGTTAACCAGCACATTACAAATCGTCAACGCTTCAATGACAGGTAAACGACAAAGATAGATCAGGTTGTTGCCAAACTGTCGCACGATGGTTCTTCGTTTTTTTAGAACTAGGTCACGTTGACAAACTCTTGACCCAGAGGCGAGCGGCGATGATTTGAGTGAAGCCGAGATAGCTTGCGGCGGTTTTATCGTAGCGTGTTGCGAAGCGGCGGGAGCATTTGAGTTTGTTGACCCGAAGGGCCGCGAAG
>JAPZTJ010000017.1 GCA_027532555.1 Aquidulcibacter sp. | reverse complement strand
TGACTTCCTGATCACTTCAACAAATGGATATCGTCCATTTTACACGGTGACGCCATCTGCTTTGAAAAAGTTAAAAGACGACAGTCAAAAGCGCCTTGGACGCGTGATGGACCATTGGACTCTGCATGACCTTCGGCGAACTGTCGCGACACACATGGCCCGCTTGAGCGTCGACGAGATCTTGATTGAACGCGTACTTGGTCACCGCATTGGCGGCGTGCGAGCGGTCTACAATCGTTATCGATATCTGGAAGAAAAGCGCGCTGCCTTAGCAATTTGGACTGTTGAGCTCTTGCCCTCTAGTGGACCAGATGGTGGATCACGGTACGAGCCTGCCAATGATGATCGGCCCTGGGTTCAAGGAAGTTTGTTTCAAGCTGGTTTTGAAGCTTAGACCACCCGCAAGCAGCCAGGGTCGCACTTTTATGAGGCTTAAGACTATTGGCTGCAGCAGTATTCTTCGTCTGGATGTTTCATGCTGTCAGCACGGTTTTGCAGGGAGGATTCCCAGTAAACCAATCGAGATATACGTCAATCGGCTTGCCCGGATCGCGAGGTGCCCACTCCCCATAAGGCGCACAGATTTTACCACCCGGGGGTCCTTCGGCATCGGGGCGATCCGCGTGAAAATGCATGTCGATAATGGCATAGGCCTCACCAGCCTGTGCGGGCCCGGCTCCTAACCAAAAACACCATGCGATTGCAACCAGCAAGTGTTTTGAGTTCATGTTGAGCTCCTTGCCCTAAAACTAATTTGGACACGAGCGAGACAGCGGGCCCAATGGTCCTCATACCAACCATGGAATACGGAATCGTCAAGGAAAACCTTAGCTGCACCCTGTCACAGGTCACCCTGCAGCCACAGGATATGAACGGATTCAACTTCCATAGGGCTCTTCACGAACCATATGGCCAAGAACAATCTTGAGAAATAAAACGCCGGGCAGCCACTCCAAGCCAACAATAAAACCTGTTCGCGACGATACAACAATCGCGCCGGTAACTACCAAAGCCGCGACCGGTCGCGCGAGGAAAAGGGGCACCGCCCTCACAAGCGCTGAACCGATAAACAAGGCGACGAACCAACCGATACTGGCAGCAAGCATAGCGGGGGAAAAGGCAAGGGCTGCAATGACGGGGTGAATATGGATCGCAGCAAACACCAACGGACGACGCGCCAATTTTGAAAGGGTGTCGTCTGTCAGCGCCGGAGGCGCGTGGTAAAAACGCTTAGCGGAGTTCAAACAATTGGCGACTGCTCCACCGCCAATGTCCATCGCGAGAAATGCGGCAATCGCCCATTGCCACCAACTCCAACTGTGGCTAGCACCCGCTGTGGCCGTCCATGCGAAAAGTGCGAGGGCTGCCACCCAGACCAACGTCACCTCAAGCCGAGTCGGAAAAGCGCCATAGGCGAGCTGGGCTTTTGGATCATGGCGCCAGTCTGCATAGACTCCGCCTGGCAATTGGTAGCGACCACCCCAATCAGGGGCCACCGGCACAGCTTCTTTCATCGTGAGAGCTCCATCAAATTGACCATCCTTGCAGACAATGCGGGGGTCGGTAGAATTCAAACACACAAGGGATCATTGCGAAGGTTTTGCTCAAACCATTAGGATTGTGACGGTACGCCGTCGCGAAGCGCTAACCAGTCCGCCAACCAAAGGAAGGAATTGGTCAGATGGATGATGCCTTGGAACCAAAAAGAGTAAGCAGCCCCTTTCCATAACTCAGACCTTCGACTGCGCGCAGTTACAAGTAGCCAAGCACCGCAAAGGCTATACATCGCAACGTCTAGGCCAATGCTGGCGCATAATAGCAAAAGCATCGCCTCATTGGCTTGGAGAGCGCCTGTTGGGCCGGCAAATCCAAGCTGAATGGCGGCCCAAGTGACAAGCGTAAAAACATTCCAGATTAGATTGACGACAAAAGCCCCACGCCAGAACCGGCGAGCGACCAATAGGGCTGCGACGCTTAGAGCAATATTCGCCAAGCCCCACCAAAGGAGGATTGTCACTCTAAAATTGGCCAGCAAATCTTCGGGAGTCATGGCTTGTCGTCTAAGCGACCGAGCGTTGTTTCGGTGCGTCCGCTGTTATGAAGAAGCTGCCATCCGAAGGTTGCGGCATTAGGATTGTGTTTGTGTTGGTCTTGGATCGGCCTGCACAAGACCGGACCAAGCCAATCCCCAGCCCCCGGTGGCAGACAGCTGTCGAGCCTGCGATAGAAGGCCGCTGGATCGATCCAAAGCTCAGGAAACAAGCACCCCGCCTTCGCGGCCGCCCCACTTTCGAGCGCTTCAAGAAAGAAGGCCGCTTCCGCACATCCAGTGGCAATTTCCATCTTTTTAAGGGGCGATCCTGGCGATGTGCTATCAATATAGCGAAGGAGTTCAATTGGTTTGCCATCAATCGTTCCACAAGCTAGCGCGGCAGTCGCCGCTTGCGTAGGATATTGCTGCTTCAACAGTGCGTTAAAGATAAAATACCAATAGTCAAAACGACTGATTTCTCCCTCACGGATCTGGCGCCTTACACCTTCCATGGCCAGCTCTTCCGAAGATGGGGCAGTTGGGTGGCCTGCGATGGCCGCACGCAGAAACTCTATTGCTGCTTCAGTATCAATTCGGCCAGCGCGTTCCGCCTCCGCAATGCCGCGGATGATTCCGTTAAGCGGCGCTGGATGAAGCGTCCCCCAGCACGTGACGTCCGCGACTTGTGGAAAGCTGGTGCCCAACATCACTGGTTCAGGGTGCGCGCATTCGTAGAACGGTTGGCGTTTCAAACCTGGTAAGGGCAGCCGCCGTGCTGTCGCAAAGCTGCGTCGCTCAACCGGCGCTCCGTCTTTCCAGCCAATATAATCACCCGCGCCCATATGCAGCGTATGGGCAATCACGGATCGACCAAGTTCGACAGGGCCTTCATCACCGACACACCAAGCGACGTCGATTGATTTCACCTGATCCAGACGGCGAACCAGGTCCAATGCTAAGACATTGGTTAAACCGGGCGATGCGCCACAGCCAACAAATAGCGCCACGCCCACTTTTTTGGCGTCTTCAGACATCGCCAATGCTTCACGCGCGCTTTCGACATCGTCGTCAATGTCGAAGTAATGCGCTTTCGCCGCTATGGCAGCTCGGCGCACGGGTGCCGCCGTTCGGTGGAATGGACCAGCCCCATTAACCACAAAAGCAGCGCCGGCTGCAGCGGCTTGCAACGCAGGCTCGTCGAAGAGGTCCAACCTCGAAGCTCGTGCCCGTTCATTCCCAAAGCGTTCAGCGGCGGCCAAGGCTGCGTCTTCATTGAGGTCACGCAGGTCGAAATGCAAATCGGGCGGCGCCGTCTGCTCCATCGCACGCAAAAACGCGCCGGTCATGGATCCGCCAGCTCCGACTACAAGCACCCTGCGCCCATTCCTTTCCCGGTCTTTGCGAGCCATTACCATTGAAGCCGAGCCCCAAGCGCGATCCTGCGCGGCTCGCCGAGCCGAAGAACAGCTACATTGACTGCATCGATGGTCTGTCCCGTAGTCGCGTACCGCACATTGGCGAGATTTTCGCCGGACAAGAATATCTCCGGACCCGAGCCGGGGAATTGGTACGCTGCCCGGGCTGAGAGGAGGCCGTACGCTGGCTGGCGGAGGACGCCGCCGTCCGGCGAGAAAAATTGCTGGCTGCGATGGACAAAATCGGCTTGGAATGAAATGCCGTCTAGATTCGGCAAATCATGGAGGGCTATACCCACACGTCCCGAAAACTTCGGTGCCAGCGGCAGCCGATTACCTGTATAATCAACAGCATTGCCTAAACGAAACTGGGTGTAGATTGCATCCAGATATGAGGCCGCAATCGTTACATCCAGATGTTTCCTCGGCGTTAGGGTCACCGAGGACTCAAGTCCTCGGCCGCGAGCACGACCTGCATTACGAACGATCGGAAGTCCGCCTTCGAATACCTGAACTTGAAGATCATTGTAGCGCCATTCAAAGACAGCCAAGTCGTACCTTACTCTTCGATCAAACAGTGCGCCTTTCAAACCAGCCTCGAGTTGCGCCACGCGCTCGGGATCAAAAGCTGGGTCGCCGGGCTGGAGCACGTTGAAACCACCCGACTTGTATCCACGGGTGTAGCTCGCATAGGTACTTAAGGTGTTGACAGGTTTCCACGAGACCACCAGTCGGGGCTGCCATTGGTCCCACGTCTTTGATGCTCGCTGAGTGCCTGCCCGTAAATAGAGGTTACCCCCATTAATCAATGTCAGCAGGTTGGATGACGGAAGGGCACTGACGTTCACGTCTTTACGGTCGCGACTATACCTTAGACCGCCTGTAATGCTGAACGAGTCAGTAAGGTCCAAAGTAAGATCGCCGTATATGCCAAAACTCAGATAATCGCCTCTGGCCCGATTAGCCTCAAACTGTCCTACCGCACCCTTGTAGGGGTCGGTCACCGCGCCAATCGCTAATAGATCGTCAAAGAAGCTGGTGGCACCGCCAATAGGAGAGGGTAAGGCGCGCAGGGCGTTATCGCAGTCTATTGGCACGCGACTGCCAAGGATGCCGGTGCAGACACCATCCTCGTCGTAGATCGCGCGGCTATCAGCAGCGATCCGCTCCTGATAAATGCTCGCCCCGGCGGTCCAACGGAAGGTTTCAAAGGGCGAAGCCAGACGAAACTCTTGGCTAAAGGCATCTTGCCGCTCTCGGGAGCCGAAATGGATCTGGGTCAGTGGAGTACTATCCGTATCCTCAAGATAACGTATTCGGTAACCCCGCACTGCTGTGATTGACGTGAAGTCTAGCTTGCCAAGAGGTGCCTCAATCCGCAAGTTAACGCTGTAAAGGTCGCGGTGATTACGGATCGGAGCATTGATGGACACCGGCGGCTTTGCCGCCCCGGGATCATCGTCACCCGGTACAGGAAAAGTTAAGCTCTTGGCCACCAGCCCGTCGTCACGGTCAGCCTCATACTCGCCCGTCAAGATTGCATCGAGCGATCCCGATTGAAATCTGAGCGCCGCGCGGCCGGCAAGATGGTCGACTTTGTCGAGATTTCTGCCACCCGGTTTGTTTTCAAAGAAACCCTTATGGCGATTATAGACAGCCGACGCACGAAAAGCGGCCTGATCGTTCATTGGCACATTGATGATCGTGTATGCGCGGACGGCGCCGAAGTCCCCTACGCTTGCTTCTGCAGATCTGGAAACCTCGCCGAGACTTGGCTTTGCGGTATAAATGCTGATCGCGCCGGCTGTCGTGTTGCGCCCAAATAATGTGCCTTGCGGACCCTTGACGATCTCAACCCGATCAATATCGACAAGTTCTTGGACTGCGCCCGACGAACGACCTGTGTAGACGTCATTAACATAAATCCCCAATGCAGGGTCGCCACCGATAGAAAAGTCGTTACTAACGATACCACGCACTGCGATTAAGGGCTGGGCGCTGGAGTTCCCTGAGCCTGAAACGCTGGGCGAAACCAAGTGGATATTGGTAATGTCTGAAACGGGCCCATTGCCGATGGCAATGCGGCCCAAAGTTTCCATCGCAATTGGAACATCTTGAAGCCGCTCGCTGCGTTTCTGGGCTGTAACAACAATCACGTCGACGTCGGCGATATCCGTTTTGCCGGTAGCAGCACCGCTGTCGCTCCGCTGCGCCAATGCCGGCAAAGGTGAAAGTGCCGTTGCGATCAGGAGTGCCGCTGCGCGATTCCTATCAATCATAATTCACCTCGCGGGTCCAAAGTTATTCGCGAACGCTAGTGCATTATTTTTATAGTGTCAAGATATTTATAGTAACTCTAATTTTAGATGGCGGGTAACTGTCTGGCGGGAATTGAACAAAGGGGATAAATCGGCCAACATATTTGGTAAGGCGACGGGGACGAGATATGCGCAGGCAAAATGACCAGCAGCCTTTGGGTCGCAGAGAGCGTAAGAAGCAAGAGCGACGCGAAATCATCCTTGCAGTTGCACGAAAAGCCTTCAAAGAAGTTGGCTTCGACAGTGCCTCTATGGAAACGATTGCCGACCAAGCCGACATCGCTCCGGCAACCTTGTACAATTATTTCGCCAATAAATCGGCCCTATTGTCTGGCGTGCTATGGTCAGATTTCTCAATAAGAGACTTTGATTTAGCGAATTTCACCACAATATTGGACAAGAGTCCTTGCAAGGTGATTTTCACTCTACTGGAACAATATTTTCGTTGGTTCAGTGAATATGATCGAAGATTGATCCGACAATTTGCTTCCGACGCCATCCGTGCGCCATATGATAGTGACCGAGGTTATCATGACCTTGAAAGCCTGATGTTTCAGAACATTGCACGTCATGTCGGCAGCTTACAGGAACATGGGAAGCTCGATCCTGCTTTGGATAGAGACGTCATCTCTCGGCTAATCTTTAATGTTGGGAACTCAGAATTCTACGCGTTCATATCTGACGAAGCGTTGACACTGGACGCCATTCTGGCTGGGATCGAGGCGCAGATTGAACTGATCCTAGGGGGAATTCTCTAGGCTAACGAAAGCGGACTCCGCGCCCTGCCTTGCTCCGCACTTCGGACTGCCATGACCCCACCAGTCCCATAACAGAAAACTGGAGCGGGCGATGGGAATCGAACCCACGACATTCAGCTTGGGAACCAACCTTAGGTAGTTTCAAAGGGTTTAGATGTGTTTCATTTCGGGATGAAACAGAGACAAAAATATCATTTTTTCAATATGATACTATGTCTTTC
>JAPZTJ010000066.1 GCA_027532555.1 Aquidulcibacter sp. | reverse complement strand
GCTGCTGCAGAGGAGTTTGAGGCAGATGTACTGGCAACCGGGGCAATTCGTCATGGTCCAATTCATCAGTCTTTGTTTGGAAGTGTAACGACGGATATTCTTGAGGATGGGTTTGATCGTCCAACCCTTCTTGTTGGCTAGTTAGAATCTTCGACCGTTCCGAATTCTTGGTTTTGAGAGGTATCGTTCTTCGACCAAGGGGGAGGCCGGAGTGAACTCTTGGTGACCTAGTGCCCCCGATTACCCTCTTGGATTGGCGAACGCGATAATGCCGATGGGACTCATTGAGCGCGGTTTCTCACGCGAATAAGTAGCCCTTGAGCATCTTCGAGAGTTCTCCGGCCATGATTTCGGTGGATGCAGGCAGGCCTGCCTTATCGATGAACCACCTGTGTGTGAGGGTCTCTGCCGTGTCCACAAGTATTGTTGCTTTGATTTCCCCGTCGCAGCCGGATTCGGCCAGTGCTAAAGCTACGCCGCTGAGGATTTGGGACCTTAAGCCCGCAACCCGACGTTTTTGCTCGAACGATAGTGGAACCTCACTCGACAAGACCCGATGCAATCGCGGATCATCTTGATGTAGTTGCACAAAGCCGGAGACCACTGCTTCGACAATCTTTTCTCTGCACCTCACTCCAGACATAGCGCGCATGCCTTCGGCAAGCTTAGCTTCTCCAGCTGCGAGATGTTCATCAATAATCACATTCAGTATCGCCTGCTTGTTTGGGAAGTACTCGTAAAGCGATCCAATCGATACACCGGCGCGCGTTGCGACAGCATTTGTGTTGAGTGCAGACCATCCGGACTCGGACAAAATCTGAGCAGCGGCTTGCACAATTGCGTCCACGGTTGCCTTGGAGCGCTGTTGTTTAGCCCGCCGTATCGGGCGCTTTGTTGCCTTTTTCGGTTGCTTTCCAGACATATGAAACCCGAGTATTCAAAACTGAGTAATTCCTCGATATTAGCGCCATGAAGTTCTTTCGCAACAGCCCGTCTTGGACCAATTACCCGCCATTCTCGCTGAGGAGTTTGGCATCATTCTCACAACCGAGCCTGAAGAATGTTACAGGGTTATTCGAGGCCACAATGTTCGCATTGATCACTGGAGCCCTTCAGGCTTGGCAAAAGGTACGCTCATCCTTGTCCATGGTGCAGGTGGAAATGGGCGAATTCTCGCACCGCTAGCCGAAGCGTTGGTAAAGCGTGGATGGAAGGTGTTAGCGCCTGATTTGCCTGGCTATGGCCTGACAAGGCCGAAACCGGGTTACACTGGCGAGTATGCAGAGTGGCCAGCTTTGGTCAGCGAGATTGCGGATTCAGAACTAGGCCCAACCGTCTTGATAGGCCTATCCATGGGTGGACTGACAGCCTTCTTAGCGGCTCAAATGAGTCAGAACGTCAGTGGCGTTATTGCAACGACACTCCTAGACCTTTCTGATCCAACCGTTTTCGTCCGCGCTGCTCGTTGGAGCTGGCTCGGTCGATTGAGCCTGCTCAGCATGGCGGTGATGCCATGGTTGTTTGACCGCTTGGTCATGCCGCTATCGCTGGTCACGCCATTGGCTGCCATGAGCGCTAATAAGCGCATGCAAGCTTATTTCCAGAAAGATCCGCTCATCGGCAAGAGCTGGAAGGCTGCGCGCTTTTTTCGGATGGTCCATAAGACGAAAATCGAGAATTGGGCGCTCCGCTGTCCTCTCCTGCTGGTTCATCCTGGTCAGGATGCTTGGACCCCAACCGAACTTAGCCTTGCGGTCTACGAAAAAATTCAGACGGCAAAGTGCTTCTTTGAATTGAGCAACGGGTCGCATTTGCCGGTGGAGGCACCGGCCAACGTTGAACTGATCTGTGAGGCAGATCGGTTTTTGAACGAGGTTGTCCTGAGTAACGTCGCTACCGCTGATTCAGAGCGTAGTTGAGCATAATTCAAATGCTGTCAGATGAATTTTGACATATCTGACGCACCTTCATCGCTTTTAGCGGCGCACGTCCGCTTTCGGGCAACCGCCAATCCACCTTAAACGACAACCTCTGGCGCATTTGAGACTGTCGGCATTTCGGCAGAACTTGGCCGAAAGAGGATAGGTTGTTTGTCGACAAAAGGCAAAACAGCAGGGGTTACTTAATTGACAAAAAAAACGTGATCGGTATGATTCTCGTATGACCCAGCAGTATTCAGACTTTAATCTTTGCTGGTGGCCCGCGTAACACACGCGGCCAGTCATTTATGTTTGACCCAAGCCGCTGCTTTTCGCGGCTAGGTTATTCAAATTTCCATCCCCACGTTAGCAGCGGCAATTTAAGGAAAATTGCCAATGTCATCATCAAGTCGTCCCATAATCTTAACAGGCGATCGTACAACAGGCCCTTTGCATATTGGTCACTACGTCGGTTCGCTTCGAAGTCGAATAGAGCTGCAACATACCCATCAACAATATGTGTTGCTTGCCGACGCTCAGGCGCTAACCGACAACGCCCATGACGTAGATAAGGTGCGAAGCAATGTCATCGAAGTCGCACTGGACTATCTCGCTGTTGGGATTGATCCAGAACTAAGCGCCATCTGCGTGCAATCGGCCCTACCTGCGTTGGCAGAGTTGTCGATGCTTTATCTCAACTTCGTCTCTGTCGCCCGCCTCGAACGAAATCCTACGATCAAAGAGGAGATTTCAGCACGTGGTTTTGGGCGCGATATTCCTGCAGGGTTCCTTTGCTACCCCGCGGCACAGGCGGCTGACATAACAGCATTTAAGGCGACTGTTGTGCCTGTTGGCGAGGATCAAATTCCCATGATCGAACAAACGAATGAATTGGTCCGCCGCCTCAATCGCCAGATCGGTCATCGTTTGCTGCCTGAAGCAACGGCGCTTATTTCGCCAGTCGGGCGCCTCCCCGGAGTAGATGGGAAGGCGAAGATGAGCAAATCTCAGGGCACCGCAATCTTGCTCTCTTCCACAGACCAAGAGATCGAAACAGCGGTACAGCGCATATACACTGACCCAAATCATTTGCGCGTTTCTGATCCGGGAAGAGTCGATGGGAATGTGGTATTCACGTACCTTGATGCGTTCGATACAGATAAAGAAGAGGTTGAGAACCTCAAAGACCACTATGCCCGAGGAGGGCTTGGCGACAGTTTTCTGAAGCGCCGTCTGAGTGAGCTATTAAAGGCGACTATAGGTCCGATCAGGGAACGCCGAGCACTCTTAAGCCGCGATCCAGATACCATCATGGATATCATCCGACATGGCACCAAATTGGCACGCGAGATTACCGAGCGAACGAAAGTTGAGATCATGACTGGCTTGGGTCTCTTTCGACTTTAACCAAGTTTGAATTTCAACGCTCCGGATAGCTAGCGCGAACCTTCGCTGGAAGTTGAACTTGCTACTTCAGGCGTTACTAGCGATTTTTTTGAAGGTGTCCGCTTTGGAGCATGAGGATTTACAAAGTCGATGTCTTAACATGGCGCAAACCAGATTGGCGGCTCAATGGGGAGGACTGGCCGACGGCGGACTGGCGGGTTTGGCTTTAAGCCGCAAATAAGCAGTCTTTCCTGCGGACGATTGAGATAAGTTCTTTGCGTTGAGAGTCCGCGAAACTAACGGATCAATCTCAACTTTCCCAAGTTATCAGTCTGCTGTGGATGGTTGCGCAGAAAGTGTCGCGATCAATTGTTGTCGGGCTGCCTCAAATTCAATTCCACACGCTTCAAATTCGCCATCAACAATGGCATCGCAAAGGCGCTCAACTTTCAATATCATAGACAGAATCCAAGCAGAGTCTGTTGAACCGAGCTTTGCGGCATAGGCATTGATTTGTTTAAGTCGCGACTGAGCGCGCGCTTGGGCAACGCTTTGATTCGTTACAGTAAGCGTGCGTAAAGAACGTCTGAATCTGCGGTAGGCGCGATGATGGTTCAGCAGTAAGTTGGCAATTTCGTCCGCTGCTTTGGCCTCCAAGACGCTGCGCATTTCAAAGATGGCCCATGATTGGTAGACTGCCAGAAAGATCGCGGTTTTGTCAGGAAAATGCCGATAGAAGGTCTGCGGCGCATAGCCTGCTCGCTTTGCAATAGCATTGGTATTAGTGCCATCAAAGCCGAACTCTTCAAATTCAAGCCGGGCCGCTTCCAATAAGCATTCCCGACCCTGTCCACGTTTTTGCATAATGTCATTCCTCGATCAACTAGCGTGAGAGTCAAGCCTCTTGACTTTATGTGATATTCATATCACATATACAATATGACTGATCAAGCCATGACACCTACCTCCCTCCGAAACGCTATCGGCGTCGCCCATCCTATGATTCTTGTGCGCGCGAGCGGAACAGACTTGGCCGTCAGAGGACGCGGAGACGGTGTTCCTGTCATCTGCTTGCATGCGACCGGCCATGGCGGCAGAGACTATACAGCATTTGTGGACTCCATCATCGAGTATGGCTTTGAAGTCATCTGCGTGGATTGGCCCGGACAAGGGGCAAGTCCACCTGATGCGTCACTGAAAGCCGCCAGCGCTGAGCGCTATGCAGACTTGCTAGAAGACTTGATCCCAGCCTTGTGTGGCGATGAAAGACCAATTTTAGTTGGCAATTCCATCGGTGGGGCTGCGGCATTGTCCTATGCTTTACGGAGGCCTGAAACAATTCAGGCACTTGTGCTATGCAATCCGGGCGGTTTGGCACCGCTTGATGGTCTGGCCAAGGCGGTCATCGCAGGCATGGTCGCATTCTTTTCTGCGGGCGAGCGAAGAGCAAAATGGTTTCAAAGGGCGTTCGCTGCCTATTATCGACTCATCCTGCCAGCAAAGCCCGCTGCGGCGCAACGCGCGCGCATTATTGCTGCCGGACTAGAGACTGCACCCGTCTTAAAACAGGCTTGGCACAGTTTCAGCAATCCGGACGCTGATTTACGCGCGCGCGCTGAGGGTCTTAAGGTCCCTGTCCTGTTTGCTTGGGCCAAGCAAGATCAGATTGTCGCTTGGTCGCGTAGTCGCCGAGCCGTTGAAGCCATTCCAAATGCGCAGGTGCAGATGTTCCGCGGTGGTCATGCGGCTTTCTTAGAAGACCCCGCCGCTTTCAAGGCTGCGTTTCTCAAATTTGTACAAGAGGTACTATCATGAGCGACAAGATGCGGGCTGAACTTGCAATTTATGACGCGATCCATGTCAACCCGATAAACCGGGCGATCCATGCGGTTGGCATTCCTGTAATCATGTTTGCCGTTTTAGGATTTGCCGCACTGATTGGTCAATCCAGTGGATTCTTGAATGGTGGCTTGGTTTTAAGTTTAGTCGGCGGTGTCATTATCGGTCGATACAGTGTGTGGTGTGGATTTGCTCTGGCGCTCTTTGCCTATGCCTTGACCCTAGGTGCCCAAGCGCTCCATGCGCAGTTTGACACGACGACTGCAGCGATCATCTATGGGGCCGCCTTTGTTGTGGGCTGGATCGTGCAATTCATTGGTCATGGGATCGAGAAGGCAGGCCCTGCTTTTGGCAGTCGACCGATCAATCTATTGCTGGGACCGGTTTCCGTTCTCAACGACTTCTTGCCGCTCATTAGACCCGCACCATGGAAGGACCCAAATGTTCGCCCTTAAACCATTCCAATTAAGCGCCTACGCGACCAGCCTTTGCGCAGCTTTGCTTCTATGGCTCGCTCTGTCTAGCGGTGGCAGCCAAGGCCTGTTCCAATTGGTTTGGCCCATAGGAGACTATAGCGCCAAACTGCTTGCACGCGCAGACCTGCTTCGAGTGGATATTGGCTTGGATCTGGTTTTT
Source organism: Aquidulcibacter sp. (assembly GCA_027532555.1). Taxonomy (GTDB): domain Bacteria; phylum Pseudomonadota; class Alphaproteobacteria; order Caulobacterales; family Aquidulcibacteraceae; genus Aquidulcibacter; species Aquidulcibacter rimovensis. The sequence continues at coordinate 691 of JAPZTJ010000066.1, read as the reverse complement.
ATTTCTGCCTATCTCACTTTTTTCACTCTTTGGTCCCGTAAAATCGCTGAGCAAGGCGCTGATCGCCTTTTGGTGGGTCTAGCCCTCAGTCTGGTCATGATGACGGGGCTTTTGGATGCGATTGAGAATGCGCATATTCTTGCCATGTTGCGATGTGTTGAAATGGGTGGCGCGCTGTCGCAGGGCGAAATTTTATTGCAGCAAGTCGCAAGCCAAGTGAAGTTTCAAATGGCTTATGCTGGGATGGCGGGCCTCGGTCTATTGTGGCAAACAAGCCTACGGTGGCAATGGCTTAAAGTACTGTTCTTGGTCCAAATGTTGGCGGGCTTAGCGCTTCACGTCACAACGGGTGATATGCTCAAGCCTCTCTATCTTTTTCGCGCTTCATTCTTTGTGGTTGGCCCATTGCTTGTTCTGGCGAGCCTCAGCCCAATCAATAAAGCCAAGATCGAAGCCTAGCCAGGTGCGAATCGAGAAGGAAATAATGGTGGCTGAGAACACAAAAGTTGGTGGCAATCCTGCTCCTGTTGGAAGTTAAATCCTAATTTGGGGCGATCACGTCCCATTTGGTGGTGTAACACGCGGTGACAGCTAATCCCCCTGCGCGGCGCTCGTCACATAGCTGGCGGAGCGGGGGGATTGGCGGTTGGTCATTGATCATTCTGGTTTAGGATTGGGTTGCGAGACCTAA
>JAPZTJ010000003.1 GCA_027532555.1 Aquidulcibacter sp. | reverse complement strand
GTTCTGTGACTTGGGATCGGCCATCAGCTCTCAATCACTGCGAGTGTGAGACCCTCACCCCCGTCCCCTCTCCCATGGGGAGAGGGGAGAGTCCCTACCCAGTCATCCCCGCCGAAGCGATAGCGCAGAGCGGGGACCCCCAAGGACTTTGCGGCACAAGATCCCCGATCGGCTGACGCCGTCCGGGATGACAATGTGAGGACTGAAGGGGTATCGCCGCGGTTGCGCCTTGCTCCGTGCGATGAAAGCTTTGCAACCCGTATGCATACAAAGAAGGCCTGCAGCCCCAACCATCAGGTGGCCTCGTTGTCGAAAAGTTAGAAGGCGCGTTCTAAGTCGAGGCCCCCACCCGTTGACCGGGCGGGTAGCCAGTGTCACCTTTGTTAAGTGTTTTGGGCAAGACTGCCCCAAAGAATGGCGGACCAATGCCAATTGGCTGTCGATAAGACTGGGAGTGTAAGACCATGGTTGCTGCCGCGATTAATGCCGCCACGCCGAAAAAACGCGTTCATTCAACGCAAAAGGGCCAGAAGTCTGAAGCTCCGACCAAATTACGTCCACCTCCTCTGGCGCTCACCCTTGTCGAAGGGCGCGGGGTTGTAGAATTGGCCGCTACCTTTGCAACGCGCAGCATTTTGCGCCATGCGCCGCGCGGCGATGGCCATTCTGTACTGGTTTTACCCGGATTTTTAGCCAGCGACCGCTCCACTAAGCCAATTCGTCAGTTTTTGGACGAGCTCGGCTATGAAACCCATGGCTGGGGCCAAGGGCAAAATCTCGGCAAATTCTATAAGATGCGCGACGTTCTCGAAGGCCTTGTCGAACACATTCATGCTAAGTCCGACCGTAAGGTATCCATTGTTGGTTGGAGCCTAGGCGGGGTATTTGCCCGCTATTTGTCGCTCGTGATGCCAGACAAAGTACGCAGCGTGATCACACTGGGCAGCCCATTTGCCGCGGACATTCATGCGACCAGTGCCAAGAAACTATACGATCTTCTGTCTAACGAAGGCCCTGCCCGGCCCGGCGATTTGGAGCAGATTGCAGGCGATCTACCGGTTCCAAACTCGTCCATTTATACTAAGTTGGACGGGATCGTTAATTGGAAGACTTGTATCGCCAAGCCAGCCGACAATGCGGAGACGATTGAAATTCGCTTGGCAAGCCATGTCGGGATTGGTGTCAATCCAGCGGCCTTCTGGGCCACGGCTGACCGCTTGGCCCAACCAGCGGGCACCTTCAAGCCCTTTGCCAAGAATGGACCGTTTTCCCTCGCTTATGGGTGAGTGAAAACGAAAGCCACCCGACACCTTGCAGACCCCACTGGTCCGTGGTTGACTATACGTCAGCCTTACAAATCATAGGCGATATCGGATCAGGCGCAGAGCAAGTGCACCGGCAACGGGGGGAAAAACATGGGTGACGCGGTCCGTCTATCGTCCTTGGACGCCTCGTTTCTGTATATGGAAACGCCGGAAATGCCGATGCATGTTGGCTCCCTCTCGCTGTTCCAACTCCCGGATGGCTATACGGGCGACTATTTTGAGGCTTTTAAGGCTCAGATCGAAGATCGTCTCGACGCGGTGCCCATGTTGCGCAAGAAGCTCTCGCGCACGTTGTTGGACCTTGACCATCCTTCATGGATCGATGACGAGCAGTTTGACATCAACCGCCACATCTTCCGCGGCAGCCTACCTGAACCACGCGACATGGCCACCTTACGCCGTATTGTCGGCTGGATGCACGCCAAGCTTTTGAACCGCGCACGGCCTTTGTGGGAGTTCTATGTATTTGAGAATTTGCCCGGCAATCGCGTTGGCCTTTATGCCAAGCTGCACCATGCCTTGATCGACGGCGGGGCCGGCGTTGCCCTCTCGCAGATCGTCTATGACCTCACGCCAAACCCTGCCCCAAGAGCGAAGGTCGCCAAGGCTGGTGAGCCTGAGGGGACGGGCGGAAAGTCTAAGAAGAAGGGCCGCGCCCGCGAAGTTGCGGCCTCTGTCATGAATACTTATGCCAATTTGTGGCAGCGCCCCTTTGATAAGGAGGCCGCTGCGAGCCCGGTTTCGCTGAAGCGCACCGGCAAAACGGACTTTGGCTCCACCGTGCTAGATCATGTGGTGGATCAGGTAGAAGTGGGCATGAAGACAGTTGCCAATCTGCCAGCCATGTTGAAGACCGCTGGAAGTGTGCTGCCGGGCCTTCTCGATGTCAGCAAGCTGAAAGAATTGCCCAAGCTGATCCCGCCCAGCACGCCTTTCAACAAAGCGATCAGCTCCGAACGTGCGTTTGGGACGGCGACATTGTCGATCAAACGGGCAAAGGCGGTTGCCAAGGCGGCAGGTGGAAAACTCAATGATGTGGTGCTGGCACTCGCCAGCGGGATTTTGCGTCGTCACCTCTTGTCCATTGGGGCACTGCCCGACAAGCCTTTGGTGGCGATGGTGCCGATCTCACTACGTGAAGAAGGCAATTCCGATACCAATAATCAGGCCTTCGCCATGTCCTGCCCCATTGCGACCCATATCGCGGACCCAAAAGAGCGCCTTACCGCAATCATTGCTGATTCCGTGCAAGCCAAGTCCGTCGTTAGCCCGCTAAAGGATTTTATCCCCAACTTTACGAACGCCTCCGTCCTGGGTGCGCCGATGGCAATGCAGATCGGTTCGCTCCTCTATGGTCGATCGGGCCTATCGGATGTGTTGCCGCCAAGTGCGAACGTGATTGTATCGAACGTACCCGGCCCACCGATCCCGCTTTATGCAGCTGGTGCCACCATGCTGCATTTATGGCCGGTTTCGATCCCAGCGCACGGCATGTCGATCAATATTACGGTCCAAGGCTATCAGGATCAGTTGGAAGTCGGCGTGATCGCCGGTGCCAATATCTTCCCAGACGTGCAGCCTTTGGCCGACATGATGGCAGAAGAACTGGCTGCGCTGGAACGGGCGTTTGAGACGGCAAAGGCCGCTTAACTGCCTGCCAAGGCGTTGGTTTGGTCCGTTAAGATCATCATGGTGACATCATCCGCTGCCTTCCGGCGGATCTTGATGAGGTCAATCACGCGCTCATCCGACATAAAGCGCCAGAGAACTTTGGGATTGGGGTACCAAAAGGCCCCAACAACGTCCCATTGCCCTTTCGGCCCAACCAGATCGAGCGCCACAACCCCATGGGCCACGCGCTTGGCGCCATATTCAGTCAGAACGGGGCCGATGCCATCTTGATATTCGCGCCACGCGGCGTCTGAACGGCCATCGGCAAGGTCATGGCGAAAACGGAGCAAAGACAAAACAATGATAGGGTCGTCAGGCGGCAATTTCTTGATCGCCTGCATTGCATCGTAAGTTGGCTCAATCTCGTCAAACAGCCCCATGCGTCCAAGGAACATTCAACCCACACTTAACGCAAGTAAGCCGCGCAGCGTTTCACTGCGTTTTCATGACCTTATGACGTGAAGAGCTGCTTCTTGGGGCCAGCATAGCCAAATAGCCAGGCAGCCACTTTGCGCTTTTGAATCTCCTCACTGCCTTCTGTAATGCGATAGCGGCGATGATGGCGATAGATATGCTCAAACGGCTTATGACGCGAATAGCCGATGCCACCGTGGACTTGCATGGCTTGATCTGCTGCCTCACAACATAGGCGGTTAGCCCAATAATTACACATGGACACTTTGTCGGATAGGCGCTTTTCGACTTCTGATTTGGTCATCTGATCCATTTCCCAAGCGGTCTTATAGATGAGAAGGCGAAGCATTTCTGCTTGGGTAGCAAGTTCTACCAAAGGCCATTGAATGGCTTGGTTTTTCGCAAGCGCTTCGCCAAAGGGTTTACGCTCGCGGGCATAAGCCACACTTTCTTCGATACAATAGACAGCTGCCCCTAAAGACGATGCGGCTTGGCGGATGCGGTTCTCATGGACGAAATGTTGTGCCAAAGCCAAGCCGAATTCGGGTGGGCCAAACAGCGCGCTATCAGGCACCCAGACGTCTTTAAAGCTGACGCGCGGATGATCGGTCGGCATATTGAAGGTCCACAGATATTCCTCGATCTTCACGCCGGGATCGTCGGCAGGCACAAAGAAGCAGGAGATACCGCGCGCTTCCCCTGCTTTTCCGCTCGTGCGCGCAAAGAACATGCAATGGGTGGCGACATGCATTCCGGTGATCCACATTTTTTCGCCATTGAGCAGCCAGCCTTCCACACCATCGCGCGTCTGGCGGACACCCGTGCTCTCCATATGCGTGGCGTCAGAGCCATGATTGGGTTCTGTTAGGCCGAAGGTCGCAATAAACTCACCGCGCAGGCTTTTGGGTAACAAAGTGGCTTTCTGCTCCGGTGTGCCGAAGTCGCGCAGCATCAAAGCACCGGGCATGTTGCCGACGATGGAATGCTCATTTTGCAGGTCATTATGCAGACCTAAGCCCTTTTTGGCTAAATGCTCTCGGATGATGGCCATCGCGAGATTGCTGCCATCTTTGCCACCAAATTCAGCCGGAAGGGCAAAGCGATAGTGGCCAGCAGCATCAGCCCGACGGCGTGCTTGGCCCAGTAGGGCCTCCCACTCGTGGCGTGGCAAGCCTTGGTTCTCAAAGTCGGTACGCGCATACTCGCGACGATGGTCAAAGAAGCGGATATTGTCGTCGGCTTCTTCCAAAGGCTTGATTTCACGCGCGATGAATTCATCCAGCTCAACCAAATAGTCTGCGATGTCCTTGGGTATGTTGAAATCCATGGCGTAGCTCCCCTGCATTCTGGCCGTCTTCGGGCTTTACACATGACCTTATCGACAGGGCGAGGCGTTGCAACTGATTTGTGAGCCGTTCCAAGGACGCGCTCACGCTCTCTAACAAAATTGTGACTGCTGAATAAAATACAGTATGTTCATTTTTCTCTTGCAACCTTTCATGCCAAGGGCTAGGTACAAGTCAACGAGGACAAAAAGCCCGTTATTCTGAAACCTCTTTTTTAGGAGCCTCCCCATGCGCTTCAAGACACTTGTCGCCGGATTTGCGTTTGCTTTGACCGCTACTGCAGCCTTTGCTGCTTACAACAATGTTGTTGTAAAACTGAAAACCCCTGTTGCCGAAGCTTCTGACAGCATTATCGTTTTGGGCGCTGCTTGGAGCTGCGCAGGCGACACCTGCACCTCCGTGCTGGACCGCAAGACCGCACAAGTTCGCGACTGCCGCCAAGTTGCTCGCGCGCTCGGCCCAGTGGCCAGCTTTAGCGTTGGCAGCTCGAACCTAGACGAAGCAGGCATCGCTGCTTGCAATGCTGCAGCAAAATAAACCCTAATCGGGATCTGATTAAGTGTTGGCGCTCAACCCTGACCCAACTTGATCATAGAGCCCGCCATAGCAGGCTGATAAACTCAGCAGCTTATAGACAAGGCGAGCCCTAACCGGTTCGCCTTTTTTATTGGGCTAAGCTCAGCTGGCTTCAGCCAACAGGGCTGGCGCGTCCGCCTCTACTTCGCCGGACAAGGCTTGATGGATCGCAGCAAATAGGACTTCAGGTCGGATCGGCTTGGCGACATGGGCATCCATACCTGCATCCAAGCATTCCTGCACATGATGGGTCATGGCATTTGCCGTCAAGGCGATGATTGGCGTCCGCTCGCGCTTTTGCACCTGCTCCAGTGCACGGATTTGCGCCGTCGCTTCTGGGCCGGACATGATTGGCATTTGCACATCCATCAAGATCAAGTCGAACGTGTCTTGGCTCCAGAGCTCCACCGCAACTTCGCCGTTCTCTGCAAAGACCGGCTCAATGCCAACTTGCTCGAGGAACATCTGTAGGACGAGGCGATTATGCGCATTATCTTCGGCAGCAAGAACGCGAACTGACTTTCCGCCTGCACCACCTTGAGCATGAGATTCTTCAAATTGGCCAGCATCAGTGCGCTCGGGTGCCACGCCTAACGGCATGGTGACCGTAAAGCGGAAAACAGAGCCCCCGCCGACGCGGCTTTCCACATCAATCTGGCCGTCCATAAGCGTCACCAATTGCTTACAGATCGCAAGGCCAAGGCCCGTGCCACCGAACTTACGATTGGTTGCGGTCTCGGCTTGGCTGAAGCGCTCAAACAAACGATTCTGGACCTCGGGCTCAATACCAATCCCGGTATCTTTAATCGCAAATGAAAGTGCGCGGCGGCCTTCACCTACGTCTTCAGCAGCGATGGTCACAAGGACACTACCGACTTGAGTGAATTTTACGGCATTGGAAACGAGGTTGTATAGAACTTGCTTAATCCGCGTTGGGTCGCCCAAACACCAGATATCGGCGCTCTGATCCAGATTCACGGCAAAGCTGATGCCCTTCTGGTGCGCCCGTAGCGTGAACATAGCCTCAGTCGAGCGCACGACCTCCATCACGCTGAAATCGAGCGACTCCAAAGCAAGCTTACCCGCTTCGATCTTGGCAATATCCAGCACGTCATTCAATAACGCCAACAACGTATCGCTGCTGTCCTGAATCACGGCCAACATCCGCAATTGACGATCGTCTAAAGGCGTACGCGACAGCGCATCAGCCATGCCTAGAACACCATTCATAGGTGTACGAATTTCATGGCTCATTTGCGCCAAAAAGGCCGATTTTGCGTGGTCAGCAGCTTCAGCAGCGGTCTTGGCCATTTCCAGATCGTGCGTACGCTCGTCGATCCTAGCTTCCAAGGTGCTTGCATGCAGCGCCAGTGCATCGCGGGCTTCTACCAAATCTTGCGCTTGGCCACGGAATAATGCGGCGACCCGAGCCCAACATATGCCTGCCCCCACCATACAGGCCAAGAGAGCGGCGAGGCCTCCACTCAACAAAAAGAAGGCTGCATCGATTTCCACTTTTAGGCTGGCCGCGATTTCGCGCCGAGCCTTTTCCAATTGACGCGCTTTACTTTTTCCAGCGATGGCATAGGATTGAGACTGTAACAGCGCCTTGGCGTCGGCCTGACGACCCGCTGCAGCGAGTAAAACGGCCGAATCCTCAATCGCACCCATTTCCCGAGTCGCTATATAGATCGCTGCGAACGCGTTTTTTTTCGTTGATTTTGGTGCCAACTGAATGGCCTTTTCAATCAATGCCTCGCGTGGCTCATTGAGCGCCACAAATCGCTCGCGATCTTCTGGACGACCCATTTGTGCAAAGTCATCGGCGGCTTCGGTTACGCGCTGATCGACCCAAATTGCCTCGCTCCATGTCCGCTCAAATTTGGCCAAACGCTCTGCTTGTAAGGACAAATTCCGCACGGCAGACAGAGCGATTGCTGCACCAACGATGGTTCCAACAACCGAAAGTATGAGAGCGGACCAGAGCCAAGAGCGAAGGTTGCGGGTTTGTGTCATACCTTAATGTGACACGAAAGCTTCAAAATAAAGTTAACTTTCGCGCCAAAAACCGACTCAACCTATGATCCTGAATTAGGATAACTACATTCGATTACGTAAAGGTAATAATTCGGGGAAATTGCCGGGCTCCTTTGCCGCATTGGCACGGAAGGCCTCTGCCATATGGGCAGGGCTAAACATGCCGGCCTGCCAGGTGGCAATATAATCCAACCCATCGCGGATCGAATGATCGCGCGCGTAATTGATCATTACCTTAGAGCCGGTAACTGCCAAAGGTGCCTTCGAGGCAATTTCGCGGGCGGTTTCCATCACATGGGCAACCAAGGCTTCATGGGTGTCAAACACCTCATTGACCAGTCCAATTTCCTTGGCCTTAGCAGCGGTGAGACGCCGACCGGTGTAAGCCAATTCACGAACCCAGCCTTCAGGGATGAGTTTGCACAATCGTGGGAATGTGCCGACATCTGCTGTCATACCGATATTGATTTCTTGGATGCAGAAGAAGGCATCCGCACTGGCCCAACGAATGTCACAAGCCGAAATAAAGTCTACGGCCCCGCCGATGCAGCCACCTTGTACAGCCACCAGCACGGGGATCCGGGCTTCGTCTAAGCAGGTAAATGTGTTTTGAAGATGGTGAACATGCAAGCGGAAGCTTTCGCCGCGAGTCTCGCGATCAGACACAGAACCCTGGGTGACACCGTCGCCGCTAGCGAAGACGCTCAAATCCATACCGGCGCAGAAATGCTTTCCAGTTGACGTAATCACGATCACACGGGCGCGCGCATTATCATTGATGTCTTTAACGATCTTGGGCAGTTCGTTCCAGAAATCGCGAGTCATCGAGTTGAAGGCGTCAGGCCGCTTCATTTCAATATGGGCGATGTGATCTGCAATGGTGACATTAAAGCAGGTTGATGTCGATGTGGACTCGGTGTCGTACATGGTCGCGTTCCCTTTGGCCGTCAGAGCTTAAGCTCTTTTCAATGGACTTTTGTCTTCTACTACACCAGCCTACAACAAGTCTGGCTTGAGGTCATCATGTGCCCTAATTGGGTCTTGGTTCAAGTCCAAAGTCAAGGCAACATCGACCCAAAGTGTTCCTAAAGTCGTCCATGTCGAGGAGATAGCGTGATGTCAAACCAAGACGGGGTTCAGCGCCGCAACCTTTTGTGGGCGGTCTTAGGCTTAAGTGCCGGGCTGGGCTCACACGCCCAAGCCCAAAGCGCAGGGCAAATGCTGGAGGAATTGGCCAAAGCTGCTGCAGCCAAGCGCGCAGGTTTACCCACTGCTCTGCCCAGTTTGGACGATGATTTATTGAGCGCCTCGTCTGGGAATGAAAGCGAAGCAGGGATTCGCGCTGCACTCCTGCAAGGTGCAGCTGCTGCGGTTGGTCGCTTGGGCAAGACTGACGGCTTCTGGGGCGACACACGGGTACGCATTCCTTTGCCAGAGCCGCTGGCGTCATTACAAAAGCGCTTAAGCCCTCTGCGCCTAAGCGTCCCGCTCGACAATTTCCAATTGCGCCTTAATCGTTCTGCTGAATCCATGATGCCAAAGGCTGGCTCTATTTTTGTCGATACTATCCGCAGTCTCACCATTGAGGATGTTTTGCAGGTGCTACGCGGTGGCGATACGGTCGGCACGGATTTGTTAAAGGCGAAATCCTATGCTGGCTTGGTAAGCCTGATGACGCCACCGATGGCCGAAGCGGTGCAAGCGTCTGGTGCGGGCGCAGCGCTGGATCGTATTCAAGCCCGCTATGGGTCAGAGATTGAGCGTTTGGGCGGCTGGGATAGCTTGAAGAATTATTCCGGCGCGCCCATTACTTTACCCGCGCCGCCACCGCCAGAAGTCCCTGCCCCTGTCGCGCCAGCGCCAAAAGCCGCCGCCGTCGCCGCCAAAGCAAAAGTTGGTGCCACGAAGTCCAAAGCTGTGACAGCACTTCCCGTACCACCTCCACTGCCCCCACCACCGCCACCTGTTGTTTTGGACAACCCCCTTAAGAACCAATTGATCGGTTTTGCCGTAGACCGCACACTCGATGGCTTGTTTGTCTATATTGGCGAGGAAGAACGTGGCATCCGTCGTGATCCTGCCCGTCGAGGGACAGATCTTTTAAAGCGCGTGTTTGGCAGCCTGTAAGCACCGAACCGAAACCCGGGAAGCAAATTGCGAGTGGGACAAATTGTTGAAACGCGCCTCGTCCAAACTTTGGCCGAAGGCACGATGGCCGGTCTGAAATGGACCACGCCGTCGCAAATGGATCAAGCTCCCGCTTTGGTCTTCTTTCACGCCAACGGGTTTTGCGCCTCAACCTATCGGCAGATGTTACAGCCCGTAGCAGAGGCCATTGGTCGCCCGGTTGCGGCCTTTGACTTACGCGGTCATGGCCGAACCCATTTGCCAGATGACCCAAACCAACAAGACAATTGGAATCGCTTTGCCCGCGATATTGCCGCCCTCCTTGATCAAATCGCGCCGCAAGGAACCGTATTGGCAGGCCATTCCATGGGGGGCACATCAAGCCTGTTGGCCAGTGCGCTCCGCCCAGACCTCGTAAATGGTCTTTGCCTGTTTGACCCTGTGTTAGCGCCCGCCCCCTTTTACTTTTATGCTCATATGCCTTGGGTGTTTCGTTTGTGGCGTAGTCAGTTTCCACTCGCCAAGGCGGCGGGTCGCAGGCGAGCCATATTCCCGAGCCGGCAAGCCGTTTTAGACGCTTATACCGGGCGTGGGGCCTTCAAATCGTGGCCCACCGCCGTGCTGGCAGATTATTGCGAGGATGGCTTTACCGATATGCCCGATGGCCAAGTCCGCCTATCTTGCGCCCCCGCCTTTGAAGCCGCTTGCTTTGCTGGCCAGCGCCACTATCCGCTGCAGGCGATCAAATCGCTAAAGGTACCGGGACGTTTGTTGCGCGGCGCGCGGCATTCCACAACTGTTGCCACGCTGATCCCGCTTCTGACCCGGAGTGGCATTCAAGTCGACACGATCCCGGAGACCAGCCATTTTCTACCGATGGAAAAACCTGAAGCCTGTTCAAAGGCACTCATTGACCTCATCCAAGCGGTTTGATCAAGCGCTCTTCCAAACGCGCCCGCGACTGCGGTGGGATCGGAATGACTTTCCGGGCGACCAGATCAAAAGTCACAGCCACAGCCTCGCAAATACAAAAGACTTCGCCCGTGACGGGATGGGTCAAGACATGCTTGAGCGTGTTGGTTTTTTCGGCCACCTCAGCCACGCCAGTATAGACCGCCATAAAGTCACCTGCACCCGGCCAGCTTTGATAATCCAACCGATATTCAAGAACCGCGGCACCGGCTTTGCGGGGCTGGCCATCTTGGGCACTCAACTCAGCCGTGGCTTGATCACGCCAAGCGGTCATAAGGTTTGGGACCGCCGTTGAAACCCGCCCGATCATGCCTTCGGGATAGAGGCGGTTGAACACATCCACATCTTCGATGCGCACGGCAGATAAACCGACCTGTTGAAAACCACGCGCGACCAAAGTTTCGGCTTCAAACAGGTCTGTCGGAGTATCGAACGCAATCGAGCGCGGGCTGCCATGCTTCGGCACCTCGACAAGGATCGCAGCCACTAGCGCACGGGTACGCTCTGGCCAAGGATAGCGTCTACCCGTTTTGGCTTCGACATGGGCCATCGTGGTCAAAAAAGTCGCGCCAATCGCCCCGTCTAGGGTGTGAACAATCTCACCATAAAACGTGATGTCGGTCTCACTGAGAGAGACAACGCCGCCACGGAAAAACAGGGGCACGCCCTCGCGCGCCTCTTTCAGGAACCTGATATGCTGCCGCACAGGCAGTAAGGTCGCGGTGGCTTCTGGCGCAAAGGCGCGTTCACACCCAAGCTCTGTCGCCATCAGCATCATACCATCTAAGGCGCGGCGAACCCAGAAGCGCACATTCATGTGCCCCATCTCGTCGCATTCCCAGGCCTCGACACTGCCCCGCCAATAATCCCGCATTCTGTTGTCCTGTTCTTTTTATATTTAGGCAGCCAGCGCGCAATCTCGGCATTGTCCACGCCCTTCGACGACGAGGCGCGTTAAATGAAATCCCTGCACTTCTGCGGCCTTCTCAAGGATAGGCGCCACTTCGTGATAGGCGACTTCGGTTGCCTTTAGGCATGTATTACAGACGAAAAGCGCCATGGGATGCGAATGGCCCGCGTGATTACACGCAACAAAAGTGGCATCTTGCTCGATCCGATGAACCAGTCCCAATTGGCACAAAAAGTCGAGTGCGCGATAGACTGTGGGCGGCTTGGTGGCTTGCCCCCCTTCACCCGCTTTGCTGATCAAATCATAGGCTTTCATCGGCGTTTCAGATGCGGCAAGAATTTCCAATACCCGCCGACGTGGTGCAGTAAAGGCCATGCCTGACCGCTGACATAGGGCCTCCGCTTGACGAATTAGATCGTGCATGTGCGCCTCCTTGATCGTGACGAACCTCTTGTTTGTTCATGCCTGAGTTTGGCGCGCATGGAAAATGTCGATTGCACTTGCAAGGTCGGCAGATTGGGGTAGGTAGTGTTATGTAATAACATACTAGGAATATCTCCCCATGACGCCTGCGCTTTACACCCTTCTCGCCTTGGCCGCGCCTGAAGCGGCACCTCCTGTCCCAGCAGCGCAGCCCCGCCCGGTAGAAACCATTGTGGTAACGGCCAGCTCGCTGGGTGATCCGTCTGACGCCATCAGCCAAGGCGTGGCCGTGATCAATCGCGGCGAAGCCTTACAAGCCTCCATCAGCGGCGGGATTGGGGAAACCTTGGCGGGCATCCCTGGCGTTCGTTCCACTTTCTATGGCGTCAATGCCTCTCGCCCCATTGTACGCGGTTTGGGGGAAGATCGGATAAGGTTGGTGCTGAACGGCTTACAAGGCATTGATGCCTCCACCATCTCGCCAGACCACGCCCCTGCCATTGATGGTTTAGATGCGGAAGGTATCGAGGTCCTGAAGGGTCCCGCCGCCTTGCGCTACGGCGGTAATGCGGTTGGTGGCGTGGTCAATGTTGTCGATGGCCGCTTGCCAACCAAGCTGCCTGAAAAGCCGTTTGCCGGCGAAATCTTCCTAGCAGGCTCAACCGCTGAAGATGCCGGAACAGCTGCCTTTAAGCTGGTTGGGACGCGCGGAAATGGTGTCCTACGGGTTGATGGTTTCCGCCGTGAGAGCCAAGATTACAAGGTTCCGGGCTTCTCCCAAACTGCTGCCCTGCGCGCCGTAACGGGGGATGATACCGAAGGGACTGCCTTCAATACGCGCGGCGAGATTTGGGCCTTAGGCGGCAGCGTCGCGCGCATCACAGATCGGACCAGCCTTGCGCTAGCCACCCGGCAAACCAAGTCCAATTATGGCATTCCCGGCGAAGAAGCCTTCATTGAACTCAGCCAAACCCGCTATGATTTCCAGGCTTCTATCAAGGATTTGGGCTTCCTCGATACGCTGACATTCTCCATCACGACAGGCGATTATAGCCATAGTGAGATTGAGTTTGACGGCGCAATTGGCACGGTCTTCACCAATAAAGGCTATGAAGGCCGCCTCGAGGCCCGCCACCGCTCCATCGGGGACTTGGACGGCGTCTTCGGCCTACAATTTGCCGCCAATGACTTTGCGGCTGAGGGCGATGAGGCCTTCATCCTGCCGGTCACGATCGAAACAGTGGGCGCGTTCTGGGTTGAACGCTTTAATCAAGAAAATTGGGGCGCCGAAGTCGGTGCGCGCTATGAACAACGCGACTATTCTGGCCTCGCAGGAGCGCGCACTTTCGATCTGGGTAGCTTCTCCGCCAGCGCATTCTTGAAGCCTGTTGACGGGTTACGCCTGTCTCTAAATGCCGGCTACACAGAACGCGCGCCGACAGAAGTCGAATTATTTGCCGATGGACCCCACGCGGCCACCCAAGCTTTTGAAATCGGCGATGCGGATCTTAAGACTGAAACGGCAATCAGTCTTGAAGGCGTTGCGCGCTGGCAAATCGGTGGCGCGACGGTCGATCTCAATGTTTGGCGCTCTAGCTTTGATGGCTTTATCGCGTTCAATCCAACAAATCAGATCGAGGATGATTTGCCGGTCTTTCTGGTCAGCCAAAAAGACGCCACCCTCGGTGGGGCTGAACTCCATGTAACTTGGCCTCTTGGACAAGTTGCTGGCTGGTCAGTGGTTGGCGACGGCGGGATGGATACCGTGCGCGGCAGTTATGATGGCGGCGGTGCGATTGCCCGTATGCCGCCCGCGATGGTGACCCTTGGTCTTGAAGCAAAAAGCCCTCAAATGCGGGTGCGTGCCGAAGTGCAATCCATCGCCGAACAGACCCGTAGTGCCGCTTTTGAGACCAAAACCGCAGGCTCAACCGCCCTCAACGCCCTCTGGTCCTGGCGGCCCGTTCAAAGCAATGACCGCATCGAGCTGACCTTTGAAGGCCGGAACCTGACCAATGAGGACATCCGCGAACACACCTCATTCTTGAAGGATTATCTGCCCAAGCCGGGACGTTCGATACGGGTGAGCTTGAAGGGTTCCTTTTAGACTAAAGGGGTTGTTCCGGCTCCGCCTCACGAACCACTGCACGCCCTCAATTGTCCGGACAAATTTTTGATGACAAGTCGCAAATGGCCACTTAAGAAAGACGTAGAAGAGGAGCTGTCATGACCTACCTATCTGCCCGCCACCTATTTATCGGATTCACTGCTTGCCTCGCCGCGGTCGCCACGACCGCTGATGCTGCGCCTAAGAAGAAGGCCCCAGCAGCGGCACCTGCCCCGGTTGCCGCGCCATTGGACCTCACCACCCCTGAAGGTGTGTTGGCGGCGAATCGAAAGATTCAATGCGACATGCGAGACGGCGTGGCCGTGACCTATTATTGGGCAGGGGATGCCTATTCGCGTCGCCAAGGCGAAGCCGACAAGCTATTGTTCCGCGCCGAAGGCATGAACATCCGCCATTGCGTGACGGTGAAGGACCCCGTTCGCGGCGTGGGCTATCGCCTCATTTCGCGAGAACTCTTGATCTATACCGACCCCAAAACCGGCAAAGTATTGAGCAAATGGACCAATCCTTGGACCGGTGAAGTGCTCGACGTGATGCATGTCGCCAATGACCCCGTGAACTCTGCCTCCTATGTGATAGGCCGTGATGGCCAGCCACTGCGCTGGACCGGCACCATCAGTGGCGACCATTGGTGGACCAATGTGACCGTGCCTTTGTTCTATACCAACCCATTGGGTGGTAAGTATCAGGCCGAAGTTGGTAGCATTTATCATGCGACTGAAATGTTCAATTTCGCGGGTAGGCTCTCGAATATTGTCGATCCGACAAAAACGACTGCAGAGGCCAGTGTCGCATGGGTGCGGATTTCAGACTGGCTGCCGTGGATGCGGATGAGCGGTCGTGAGGGCGAGATTTACTTCAACACCAATGGCCGCAAGCTGGACAATTGGGACCAGATGCCCGCTGTTATGAAGGATGAAATCGCCAAGAACTACCCAGCTTGGACATCGGCCCCTCCGCTGGACGACGCCCGTCCAAACGAAACCTCTTGGACCTATTTCCTCGATGTAAAAGAGGGTCGCAAAACCCTGCCGAAGCGGGATTAATGGAACCAAGGGCTCAAAGCACAGCTTTGGGCCCTTTTTCTTGGTACGGCATGGAAAGGCCTCTCACATGAAACTCTATGGCGAACACAATCCAGCCCCGAACCCCCGTCGCGTTCGGATTTTCTTGGCTGAAAAGGGCATTGAGGTCGAACATGTGCATGTCCCCATGCGGCAAGGCGCGCATAAGGCTCCGGAATTTCTGACCAAGAACAGCCTTGGCCAAGTGCCCGTCTTAGAGCTCGATGACGGCACTTGCATCAGCGAGAGCGTCAGCATCTGCCGCTATCTGGAAGCACTGCAACCCGATCCACCCTTGTTTGGCACCACGCCGCTTGAGATTGCCACTATCGACATGTGGATCCGGCGGGTGGAGTGGCAATTGATGAGCCCGATTGGCCAAATCTGGCGCCACGCCCATCCCTATACGGCAGCACTTTTGACCCAATATAAGGACTTTGGCGAAAGCAATCGCGCCCATGCCGACCGCGCCTATCACTGGCTCGATCGTGAAATGGCCGACAAAGCCTATATCGCAGGCGATACTTTCTCTGCGGCCGACATCATGGCCCTATCCATCGTCGACTTCGGCACCTTCATCGGCACGCCCATCCCGGATGATTGCAGCCATCTAAAAGCCTGGCACGAACGGGTAAGCGCGCGGCCAAGCGCGGCGGCTTAAGCCTCAATGCGCTTCGCGCCGTAGGGCTCAATGCGCTTCGCGCCGTAGGGTGCGTTCCGACAGGAATGCACCATGGTCAAGCCAAACTTGAAGGTTTTTTGACTTGGAACGCCTTCAAGCCTCGCTATGCTCCCCTTGAAGCCGCCCGACAATTCTTATTGCGCAGCACAAACTTAAGCACGGCCTTTGCCTAGGCAGAGCCTACGGCAAAGGCCGTCCAAGTGAGAGCGGGCTATGCCAATGGCGATAGGTCGGGTTCAATGTGGGGCCGCCGCGCGACGTCGACTTTTGGCCGAAGAACGAACCCGCTCCGCGGGAGGTTTGTGCGTGATGGTCTGGGGGCATGGATTTGGGTTGATTGCGATTTTGATTGAAGAGGTGGGTTTGGGCTCTGACGATGGTGGCTCCTTTAGCAAGTTAGGAGCGACCAGCCATGACCAGAGCCTTTTTACCGACCCCAGCCACATCTTTG
>JAPZTJ010000060.1 GCA_027532555.1 Aquidulcibacter sp. | reverse complement strand
GCCAAACACGGTGAGGACCCAAGTTCGAAATTGTTAGCCCGCGACTGCATCCTCATCGTAGGCGCAGGTTTTGATAGAAAAGGGTTCTAGATTTTTTCCATCGCGCGCGCTGCAGCGCTAATGGTTGCATCAACGTCATCTTCAGTCAAAGCGAATGAGACAAACCAGCGGCTACCTAGACCCTGGATAATGCTTTGCTCGCGTAAGCCTTGTCGAAAGCGCATTGCCTTGCCGGCGTCGGCGTTTGCAGCAATTTCCGCGCTGGTCCACATCGGTTCCTTGGCAGTGAAATGAGTGCAGAAGTTTCCAGGTAGACCCAAAGTCACCAAATCATGGCCTGTTGTTCGGGCTGCTTGCCGCAGTCCGGCTTCCAGTTTTGCCTGCATTTGGTTGCGGTGGACGTAAAGCTCCGTTCCTCCGTTTTCCAGCATTCGGATTGTCGCGAGGCCAGCCGCAATTGACACCGGGAAAGCATTAAAGGTTCCCGCTCCGATAACTTTGTTCTGTTTGAACAAGTTGAAGATATCCTTTCGGCCGGCGATGGCAGCAAGTGGCATCCCGCCTGCGATCGCCTTGCCGAAGATCGTAAGGTCCGGCGTCACGCCAACGATGGACTGCGCGCCACCGATGGCGGTTCGGAAGCCAGTTATGATCTCGTCGAAACAAAGTAATACGCCGTACTGTCGGCAAAGGTTTTGAACGGCCTCAAGATACCCCGGCTTTGGTGAAGCACCGCCACCGTTGCTATTGAACACCTCCATTATGAGAACGGCGATCTTGTCACCGTGGTTTTCAAGTAAAGTCTTCAGGGCATCGACATCGTTCCAGGGTATGAGAAAGGATTCCTCAAGCGCATGTTCTGCGCGTCCCTCGGTATAAAAAGGATCGTTGTCGCTGATAGCCGCGTAGGGCAGGTCATTGGCTGCGGGATCGACCACGCCCCCGATAACGTTGTCCAACCAACCATGGTAATGGCCACCAAATCTGACAAACTTCGGCTTTCCGGTAAAGGCCCGCGCCAAGCGCAATGCCATTTGGACCGCCTCTGAGCCCGACAGGTGAAACCGGACGTGTTCAGCACTGGGAACGTGCTCAACAATTTTTTCTGCCAACTCGACTTCGAGTCGACTCTGGCAAGCACCGGATTGGACGTACAGCAGTTTGTCGAGCTGTGCATGGATTACATCGAGGTACTCTCGGCAACCATGCCCCCAAATGCCTGGGCCCATGGCAATGGCGAAATCGAGCCATTCCTTGCCATCAACATCCCACACCCGCTGGCCTTGGCCAGACTCAACAAAAATCGACGGCTCGGCGAGTGCGCGAACGTTACTCTGTCGACTAGACATCACGTGCGACGCACGCTCGATCAGGCTTGCGGTCTCCGAACTGGGGTCTAGATGAACGCTTTCATTCGCGCCTGTTGATCCCTGCATAATCTGCCCCTTGGCACAATCGTTCTATTCAAAAAATTGTAGTACATTTATTGGCGCCATGGCAAGCGCATTCTATGGCTGATTTCTGTTTCTGGCTGTCTTGCATCCATAAAATTACGATAAAACAGAAGTATAATTCGATATACGCTCCAGATTCAGCAACTTTTCAGATACTAAAAGCTGGAACCCTGAAGCAGATGTTGCACAATTATGGTCTCATCATCATGCTTTAGATACGTGCGGCCAGCTTGGTCTCTTGCATTGCGCCAGGCAAAGGCAGGACGACACAGAGCTTAATTGGCTCACGAGAACCATGCCTCTAATCAAAGCTTCTTAGATGATATTAGTGCATAGGCCTCTCTCATCGGCACGCTCGCCTATCGCTCCGACATGTAGTGACTGCTCCCGTGATCCTTGCTTTTCACCCACCCATCAATTCAATCGTGAAGCCGTGACTGTCGCGGATGTATGTTGCGCGCAAGCCTTGGTTGGGGCCCGCTTTGACGCTTGGTAAATGCGGGGCCGCCGCCTCGAAACCGTATGCCGCTGCCCGCCGTACGACATCAGCGACATCATGTACCTTTAGCGCTAGGTGCGAAGCACCTATATCGCAAGGCCGCCCGCCAGCCACGGTCCCGGACTGGGGTGACGTATACTGAAGGAGTTCCATCGTTAGTCCGGGAGCATAAACATAGACCAATTCAACATCTGCCCCCAATACGCCTGTAACCTCTTCGATCGAAGCAGCAGGCGGACGGCGCGGTTCGGTTACTTCAAACCCTAGGCAAGCGTGCATAAATGCAGCCATTGATCTGACGTCCGCGACTGTGAAACCGATATGAAGCGGCTCTATTCCCATTTCTGTCAGCCTGCCATTGTTAACATCGCAGCAGCCACGATCTTCTCGGGATCAGGCAGCAGTGCGCGTTCAAGTGCCGGCGCATATGGCATCGGGATGTTCGGCGCAGTCACTCGCTTGATCGGAGCTCTTAAGGACGAGAAAGCTTCGTCCCCTACCACCGCTGCAATGTGGCTCGCAGCGCTGCACCGGTCCCGTGCTTCATCTGCTACCACCAGTCGCCCGGTCTTTCGTACCGAGGCGACGATCGTGTCTGTATCAAGCGGAACCAAGGTACGTGGATCAATCAGTTCGACCGAGACACCATCTTCTTTCAATGCTTTGGCGGCCCTGACGGCGTGATTCACGCACGACCCGATTGCCACGATCGTGATGTCGGTGCCTTCCTGTAAGACCGAGGCCTTGCCGTATGGCACTAAAAAATCCGGATCTTCGGAGACTTCGCCTGCTGTTGCTCCACGCACGCGTGGAAGCAGGAAGATCGTTGGATTAAAGCCGCGTAAAGCGGACTTCATCAATCCTTTCGCATCGGCCGGTGTGGCCGGCACGGCAATATTGATGCCCCCAAGGTTCATAAACATCGGATAGGGCGTGTCGGAGTGCTGCGCGCCCGTGGAAGTTCCCGCGCCAATTGCCGCTACGAAGGTTACCGGCAGCCGCGCTTGCCCGCCTGTCATGAGCCGAAGCTTTGCGGCCTGATTCGCAATTCCATCGAAACCAGTTAGCGCGAAATTGGAAAACATTAGGTGACAGATTGTGGGTGTACCCGCCATCGCAGCCCCGACAGCCATGCCGGTCATAGCCGATTCTGAGATTGGCGTGTTGCGCACCCGCTTGCTGCCAAACTTAGCATGCAAGCCACGTGTGTCACCAAACATGCTCACTTCCACATCTTCGCCGAACAAGACAATCCGTTCGTTTCGTTCCATTTCCTCGAAATAGGCCGCGTTTATGGCCTGAGTTAGTCTCATCTTAACCATGGGTGCCTCACGGACGCTGATCAACAAATACGGATGAAAGGACGCGTTCCATTCCGGGTGGCTCGCTCTCATGAGCGAACTGGAGAGCATCCTTCACCTCCGCTGCGACATTGGCTTCCAGAGCTTCGATGTCGGTAGCCGTTAAGGCTGAAAGCTCGACAAGTCGTTGCGCCAGGCGCGGGATTGGATCACGGGTCCGCCACTGGTCGATTTCGTCTTCACTGCGATAGGGTGCCTGAAGGAACCCGTCCTCTGCTTCCAGATGCCCCCTCAAGCGATAGGTCTTGGCCTCAATGAAACTGGGTCCTTCGCCTTTTCTTGCTCGGTCGATCGCGACCGCGGCGACGGCCCAGACGGCTTCTAGGTCATTGCCGTCGATAACTTCGGTGGGCATGCCGAAAGCTCGTGCACGATCGGCTATCTCACCCGCGTTCACCGTGGCGGATGCTGAAAATTCCGAATATCCGTTATACTCACATACTAGGAGTAGCGGGAGCTTCCACAGGACCGCTATGTTCATGACTTCGGATAGAATCCCTTGGCTTGAGGCGCCGTCACCAAAAAAGGCGACAGCGACCTGACCTTGCCCCGCGACCTGCGCAGAAAGTGCGGCACCCGCCGCTAGGCCGATCCCGCCACCAACAATGCCATTCGCACCGATCATGCCCTTGGATAGATCGGTGACGTGCATGGAGCCGCCCAAGCCGCCGCATGCTCCAGAAGATTTCCCATGAACCTCGGCGATCAAGGACTTTGCTGAACCACCCTTGGCGAGAAAATGCCCGTGGCCACGATGGGTGCTGCCAACATAATCATCATCGGATAGATGATCGCAAACCGCCACGGCAATGGCTTCTTGACCCGCGCACAAATGGACATTGCCGGGCAACTCACCAGAGCGGGAGTCTGCTCCCAGTTGTTCTTCGGTTCGACGGATAAGCAGCATGCGTTCGAGCATGGCTTTGAGGCGCTCTGGCCCTGGCGTAAAATTGTGATGGAGATCTGGCTGGCTCATAGTCTTTCCGGGGTTCTGCCATACTTGCAGGCACACTGACCGGAATTCTATTTTTGTGCAACAATTATTACCTGTTATTCTCTAAAAATTCAGTGAAAGCCAGAATAAGGTTATGCTTCTTGCTGCGCTATTCAATATTTTGTTGCACATATCATTCATCGTTGCCATTTAAATCAAGCCAAATTTCGCGACATTCTTTACGAACAGATTCGACGTGCAGCCGCATGAGAAGTTCGCTGCGTGTTTTGTCGCCATTGGCCAGAGCCTCAAACAGTTGTTCGTGTTGTTCAACCGAGCCAGCATTTTCTGTTGCTCTGCCATGCTTGAGGTAGAGGCTTTGTGTAAAGTTTTCGACCCGCGACGCAATCTCGAGCAATATTGGGCTGCCACCAGCTTGATGAATCAGCCGATGGAATTGGATGTTAAGCTCGAGGAACCTTTGATCATCATCCGGATGTGTTGAGATAAGTTGCTTTTGAAGATCGAGGATCGATTTCAACTCAGAAAGTTTTTCAGGGGTTATTCGCGAAGCGGCCAACCCTGCGAGATAGCTTTCAAGAAAGGCCAGAAAGTCGAAGATCTCTTCAGCGTGGATTTCGTCAACATCTGCAACATAACTGCGCTTATTGGCGCCGATTGTAACAAACCCTTCATCTGCTAGTCGGCGAATGGCCTGTCTCACCGGCGTGCGGCTGGTCTCGCAAAGTTCACTTAGTTCTTCTTCCCTCAAATGAGAACCGGGCGGGAAAGTGCCGCTTAAAATGGCTTTCCGGATCGTCTGATATGTACGCAGCTTGGCGGTAGGCAAAACAGTCATCCCTAAAGTGTGAGCTTACCTATCATCCACTAAGTCATTTGCAAAATTGGTCAACATCTTCAGAGGCGCACTACGACACTCTTGGTCTGTGTCAGTTCCTCAATACCCTGACGGCCGGCCTCGCGACCCCAGCCCGACTGTCGATAGCCCCCAGTAGGCATCGCCTCGTCAAGCATGGCGTAGCAGTTTATCCAAACTGAGCCAGCGCGAATTTCAGCTGCAGCACGATGGGCTATGGATAGGCTGGAAGTGAATACCCCAGATGCAAGTCCGTATGGCGTGTCATTGGCAAGTGCGATCGCTTCTTCAAGCGTATCAAATGGCATCATGCACAGAACGGGCCCAAAGATCTCTTCTCGCACAATTGGTGCGTTGCAAGACTGTGGAACGATCACAGTGGGCTCGACAAAATACCCGCTGCGAGCTAGGCGGTTGCCGCCGGTGACAATCCGGTCCCCGCTTGCTCGCGCAGCTTGGATGTGCGCCATGACACTGCCAAGCTGGCGAGCTGAAACAAGTGGTCCAAGTTCTGTTTCAGACTCTAGTCCATGACCAAGTTTCATGGCGGCCGCAATTCGGGCGACACCCTCCACGACGTCTTCAAATATGCCGCGCTGGACATAGACCCGAGTCCCGGCGAAGCAAATCTGGCCCGAATTCATAAAAACGGCTTCTGCGAGTGCTGGAATGGTAGCTTCAAGATCGGCGTCATCGAAGACGAGTATCGGTGACTTCCCGCCAAGCTCAAGACCAACGCGTTTGAGATTTCCGAGTGCAAGGCGCGCGACTTCCTTTCCGGTTGCGGTTGATCCGGTGAATGAGATCATCTCGACATCCCGGTGGGCGGCCAAATGGGCCCCAGCAACTGCGCCCGTCCCCGGTACAATGTTTACAACTCCATCTGGGAAGTCAGCTTCCGCCAAAAGTTCGCCCAAGCGAAGAGCGGTCAATGGGGTGAGTTCTGACGGTTTGAGCACAACAGTGTTGCCGGCTGCTAGCGCTGGACCGATCTTCGCGAGCGCCATTAAAGTAGGCACATTCCAAGGCGAAATGGCCCCGACTACCCCTAATGGCTCGCGCAAAGTATAGGCATGGTGTGCTGGGCCGAACGCTCCAAATGGCCTCGTGTCCGCCATTGAGATCGCTGTCGTTGAGCCTTCAATCTTGGTGCACCAGCCGGCATAATATCGAAGTGCCTCCGCTGGTCCGATGCCGCTTAGGAATTCCGCCAGACCTAACGGCATTCCCTGATTCAAGGTGTCGAGATAGGCTAATTCGCCCGCATTTTCTTCGACTAAGTCCGCTAGCCGCCAAAGGCGCTTGGCGCGATCTGCAGGAGGCATGCGCCGCCAGCTTGGGGAATCAAAAGCCCTCCTGGCTGCAGCAACCGCCAGATCGACATCTGCTTCCGCGGCTAGACTTGCCAAGCCAATGACTTGCTCGGTTGCTGGATCGATCAGTTCTTGTGCACCGCCGTTACCATCGCGCCATTGTCCGCCAACTAGCAAGGGGCGAGACTTTTTGAGGTAGGTTCGTGCCTTTTTTTCGGGCGACATGTTGTAACTCAATGCATAAACTCAGCATTTTATGTGGACCATTTTATCTCGTCCGTCAACCATACTCGAAGCGGAGGATTGGTGCCATTTCCCTTCAAAAAAGGAATATCTGCACATATAAGGCCGTGAAGCGCTCATTAAGTATCACTTAAGTTATTTCAATTTTGTTGTACAAAAATAAGGGTGCTTGCTTGACCTATCCCGATGCCTCGCTTAGCCAAACTAGAAGTACGATAAAGATGGAAGCCAAAGGAGTGAACGGATAATGGACCGACTGAAAGCCGAATTTAATCCGTCTTCACCCCGAGCCATAGCCGCTGGTGTGTTTATGGGCGTGATGGGAGCCGAGGTTTTCATCGTACAGCCGGGCTTCGTGCAGGGCCTAGTAGAGCATATGGGGTTCTCAGAGGCGCAGGCAGGTCTTATCGCATCTATTGAAATGGCCGGCTTTGCCGCAATGACAATTCTGCTCATTTATCTCACGCGACGGCTCAACTGGCGGCACATGTTATATGCATGCATTGCCCTGACAATGGTCGGCCAGTTTGGATCCATGCTGACAAGCGAGCTGATCTCGTTTGCGGCTATGCGTTTCATTGCCGGCCTTGGTTGCGGCGGCATCGTTTCTATCGGCTTCGCGGCAATTGGTCTTACTGATAAGCCGGATAGGAACTTCGGCATTCTTGTCGCATTCTCAGGTGTCTATGGGGCCATCGTACTTGGGTTTATGCCTACCCTTTATGGGTATGCGGGGATGCAAGGCCTTCTATTCTTCTTCGCAGCATTCGCTGCGCTTGGCTTTCCTTTGGTAGGATGGCTTCCGACTTCAGGCGGTGTCGTACGGGCCGACATTCATGCAAGATCTCCGCTTCCTTTAGGGCTAACCTTTTCTGCACTTGGTGCCATGTTTGCGTACTTTTTGGCGCAAGGGGTAATCTGGACATACCTTTTCCGGATTGCGATTGACGGCGGGCTTACCGAGCCGCAGGCAGCATTTGGTCTAACGATCGCGCAATTCGCGGGCATTTTGGGTGCCTTGATCCCGACCATCGTCGGGGCGCGCTTCGGGCGGACGGTCATGCTGGCAATAGCCATTTCGGCTGGCGTTGTTCCGCTACTTTACTTCCTCTTCGGCACGATCACCGCGCTCAGCTACGCGATTGCGGTGTGTGTCTACAATTTTGGTTTCAATAAGACGCATCCTTATCTCCTCGCAACAATGGCCTCTTTTGACGCATCGGGACGGGTTGTAACTTATGCTGTTGCTTTGCAGACACTTGGCCTTGCAGTTGGTCCGGCAGTCGGGGCTTGGCTTCTTGGCGGGAGTACCTTCACCAGCGTTCATTGGTTTGGAATCGCGGCCTTTGCGGCTTCCTTTGTTCTGATCCTGTTTCCGGCGCGTCATCAGTCGGCGCAGACGCGAGCGGCGGCCAGCTAAAGCATCATTGTGTCAGATAAGGCGATGATCTGTCATTTTTGTTGCACATATTTGGTGGGATGCGCCCATGGGATACCTTGAGCGCTCGACAGTTTTGGATGTCTTTGTGCCAATTTTGAGCAATAAATGTGATTTATATCACAGATCTGTGTCCAAAAGTCTCTCGCCCCATGCTGCCCTATGAGCCAAGGTTCATTTTTTTGTTGCACAATTTGTGATGTTACGATAATCACAAGAAAACCCGACAAACGGGTATTGGGGAGAAAAATATGTCATCTGCGTTTGGTCGATCCTTACTGGCCGCAGCATCGCTTGCAGCTTTCGTGACACCGGCTTCAGCCCAGGAAGTTCCCCCTGCGGCGGATGACAACTCCGGGGGAGTCGAGGTCGTTATTGTGACCGCTCAAAAGCGCTCGCAAAACCTTCAGGATGTGCCAGTCGCCATTACCGCATTTAATGCGAATACGATCAATCGACTTGGGCTCAGTTCGTCTGAAGATCTCGCAGCTTTTACGCCCAGCCTAAACTATCAACCCGCTGGAGGCATTGGTTCAAGTATCGGTATTCGTGGCATCCAGGATCAGAACTTCACCTTTAACCAGGTAGGCTCCGTGGCGGTGGTAGTCGACGAGGTGGCGCTGAACTCCCCTAACCTTAATACGTTTGCATTGTTCGACATTTCGCGGATCGAGGTTCTTCGTGGGCCACAAGTAACGCTATTTGGTCGCAGTACTACCGGCGGCGCACTTAACATCACCACACGGCAAGCTCGCGTAGGCGAGGACAGAAACGGCGAAGCGTCGGTAAGTTACGGGCAGTTCAACTCGATTGATGTTCAAGGTGCTGTCGGTGCGCCAATCGGCGACAAGTTTGCGTTTCGTCTCGCAGGCCAGTCCCAAACCCGCGACGGAATCCAGAAAAATGTGACGCGCGGTGGGCGGACGGGCGAACGCGACAGATATGCAGTTCGGGGCTCTTTGGCCTTCAATCCATCTGAAAAATTCCGCGCAACCTATTCCAGCCTCTATGGCCAAGACAATGGTCAGCAGCCCAATTACTTGCCAATTGGATTTCTTCAGCCAGGCGGAGGAGCGACACCATGCTCTAATCCAAGCCGCCAGCCTGGTAACGGCTGTGCAGACCCCTATGGCTTTGTTTCACCCGGTAAGTTCAAAGAAAGCTATTCCAACTTCCCAAGCTTCGCCCATTCTGAAGTTTTCGGAAACACAGTAACTTTGGCTCTAGACGTCGGACCGGTGACCCTGTCATCGATTAGTTCCGTCATTGATCACTCCATTAGCCGCCAAGAGGATGTCGACTCTGGTCCTAACGGGCGGGTTGAGGTGCACAACGATGTCGACACTACTCAGAAGTCACAGGAATTCCGAGTGGCTACCAATGGAAAAGACAAGCCGTTCAACTTTGTTGGTGGTTTGTTCTTGTTTGAAGAAGAGAATTCCGGGCATGTTGCGCGCAGCATTCTGACGGCCGGTATTGGGACTGCTCCTATCGGTCTCAATTCACTTATCTTCAATCAAAAAACGGAGATTACCTCGGCTTACGGCCAGTTTGATTTCAAGCTTTCTGAGCGTTTCAGCTTAGTTGCTGGTGCCCGTTACTCGGATGAATCAAAGAGTGGCAGTGCTCGCTCTTACAGGCGCACAGGCGCCGGCGCTGCTGCATGGACCAATTTCGCGCCTGCAATTGGAGCCCATCTTGAAGCGTCTTCGCTTATAGCTTTGTCGAACCCCACGCAGAATTCAACGGATGTGCCTTTCGGCAAATCTTGGACCAATTGGGGCGGCAAGGTTGGCATCAACTTCAAGCCGAGCTCAGATGCGCTGCTTTATGCGAGCGTTTCTAAGGGGTTCAAAGGCGGGACCTTTAACCTAATTCCAGCCTATAATCTTCAGGTCGCACAACCTATAGCCAACCTTCAAAGAGGCGTGGATCCAGAAGAGATCACGTCCTATGAGGCCGGTACAAAGCTTCAGTTGTTTGATCGCAAACTCCAGCTGAACATCGCAGGCTTCTTGAGCGATTACGAAAATCAGCAGGTCTTCACTTTCATTGGTGGTGCTGCTGCTCTCCTCAATGCTGGCAAGGCCAGCATCAACGGCATCGAAGCAGAACTGACGTGGGCTCCGGATGGTGGATGGCTTGTTCAGGGTGGACTAGGACTACTTGATGCCAAGTACGACAGCTTCTTCCTTCCCGAAGAATCGGGCGGACCTGACTTCTCGGGGAAAAGAACTCCCCATACGCCAAAGGCTACATTTACAGGGCTTGTGCAGAAATCCTTTGATGTTGGCGACAATGAATTAAGTGCCCAGATCAGCTTCAAGCAAACCAGCAGCCAATTTGCCAGCTTTAAAAATGGTGCGGATGACTTCCTGCCAAGTCGCACGACTTTTGATGTTCGAATTCGGTACTTGTTTGGTGAGGATCAGCAGCTGGAACTTGCCGCCTTTGGCAAGAACATTTTCGACGAGCGCTTCTGTCAAACAATCCAGCCAGGTTCATTCACCAACCAATGCATTGTCAATGAACCGGGCACTTATGGTGTTAAACTCGGCATGAAATTCTAAGTGATCATCACTATAGCTCTGTGCTGTATGTGGTCATCGTGAGACGGCCACATACAGTCCCGGAGAACACCAGCGGGAACTTTTTATCGTGAAAATCAAGCTAAAGCTGCCTAGATTCGGAATGAATATGGAGGAAGCCACAATTGTAAAGTGGCACAAAAAAGTCGGCGAGAGTTTTGTCGAGGGCGACCCAATATACGAGGTTGAGACCGATAAGGTGACCCAAGTCGTCGACGCCTCGGGCAATGGCACAATGCTTGAAATCCTCGTTCCCGAAGGTGAAGAGGCACAAGTTGGCGATGCAATATGTGTAGTGGAGGCAGGCTGAACCTGTCCTGCTTTGGTATCAGACTATGGGATAAGCTAGCATGCGAAAAGCAGGAGTTCACATCGGTTTTGCCTTGATTGCCGGTGCCTTCGTCAGTCTCGGGCTATCGCATTCTAGTTTAGCTAAAGGCTCTGACGGCTCACAGCCCGTTGGACAGGCAGTGGCGAAAGCACCTGTTCTCCTTGCTGAACCGCTTGTTAAAGCGAATCCAAATCCGGCAGTGCCGCTTGCAGCTGTCCTTACGCTACAGGCCCGCAACGCAGTCTCAGTTGAAGTTTCTATTCATGAGCGCTTGGCAGGTCGACCTGATAAAAGCTGGCAGCTTTCAGCTCCTCTATCCCCTGATGGCTCAGCCAAGATTCCGGTCGTTGGCTTTCGGCCCGGTTCGGAGCTTACCTTCACGGTTTCCTTGCGAGGCTCGAGCGGGGCATTGACACGTGTACCAAACGAGCTGGCTTTTCGGGCACCTAACTTACCAGATGTTGGTTTGAACTGGCCCAAAATCGATACGCTGGAACTTGATCGTGCCAAGGTCGAGCCTGGTATTACGTTTTTGTCTGTTCGTCGCAATTTCCTTGGACGTGGCTCTTTAATGACAACACGTCAGCGGGACTTCCAGCGTAAGTTCGGACTCATAATCGCCTTAAACGAAGACGGCGAGGTCGTGTGGTACTACAAGTCGCCTCAACGGATTGCTGGTGTCCAGTCAATGCCTGACGGACGAATCCTCGTGACCTTGGCAGACCAGCGAACCCGGATTATCGATGTGCTGGGTAATGTCGAGCGAGAATACGTGGCAGCGCTTAGGCCCGACCGCGATCCTTCCAGTAGCGCGATCCCCATCGAAGGCATACAGACCATTCATCACGAGCCTTACCTGACAAAGGAAGGGACTTTCATTGCGATGTCTGCGAACGCCCGGCGGATTGATAACTACTATACGAGTGTAACCGACCCCAATGCACCGCGTAAGCCGCAGATGGTCATGGGCGACTCAATTATCGAGTATGATGCTACTGGTAAGGTCCTTTGGAAGTGGGACAGCTTCGACCACCTAGATCCAATGCGGATTCACTTTCATCTGTTTCAGCCATATTGGATGACAAGGGGATTCCCGGGTCACCTGGATTGGACGCACGGCAATGGTGTTTCCTATGACGAAAAGAACGGTACTATAATTGTATCCCTGAAGCAGATGGACGCCATCATTGGTATCAGTCGCAAGACCGGCGAAATAAAATGGATATACGGAGATCCAACTGGTTGGAACGGCGCATTAGCTGAGAAAGTCCTTAAACCAAAAGGTCAGTTCGTCCGCTATCCGTTCAGCCCGCATCACCCGCACGTAGATGGGCCTGGGCTAATGACTTATTACGACAACGGCATGTTCCAAGCTTTTCCTTTCACTGGAAAGGCCCCAGTGCCCCAGCACTTGAACTTTAGCCGGGCCGCGCGGATTCAGGTAGATGAGAAGGCCATGACCTTTGAGGAAGTTTGGACCTCGGAAACTGAAAGAACAGAGGGTTCTTGCTACAATTGGGCGATGGGTGAAGCTGAGACGCTGCCGATGACGGGTAACACCTTGTTGGTTCGAGCGAATTGTACGCCGCAGGACCCATCCGTCAGCGACTTCAACGAGTTTGATCTCTCGAAACGATTCGTTGATGAGCTATATGGTGATGCCTTTGTAGATCAGTACACGAAGGACAATCCCAGTAAACGTGTCGCTCGCTATCGGTTCTCTAACCCAGACCAGATTATGAGTTGGACGCTTTATGGCGGATTCCACCGTTCTTCGGTAGCGGGTGGAAAATAGTCGAGTTTGCCACGCTTGGGTCTGTCCTTTGATATTGGGCGACTTCAGGCGTGGATCAAACCGCGAGCGATTTGGTTACGTTTCTTCAACTTGGGTGCGCATGAAGTGTAACCTCTCCATGATTGGAGCATCGGAGAAACGGAACAAGTCAAACATCGTCTCAGCCTCCAGCGACCAAGGGATCCAAGAGGGGATGACAAACATATCGCCCTTTTCCAAAGAGTGGGTTTCTCCGTTCATCACGACCGCTCCCTTACCTTCAAAAACCTGAAACACAGTGGAGCCGACGTCCCGTCGTGTAGCGGTCTGGCTACCGGCGCGCAGGCGATGGAACTCAAGTCGAATGGTTGGCATGACGTCACCACCGCTCGTGGGGTTTATGTAGCGGATCGCGGCATGGCCGGGTCCAATTGTTGCTGGGTAACCTTCTTCCTCCAGCTGCAACTGCTGGCTTAGTGCTGCATCCGTATGCTTCCAGCGATAAGCGCCAATGGGTGAACTAACCGTCTCTTTCAGTCCTGCTAATGGGCGCAAGCCAGGATGGCACCACAGCCGTTCGCCGCGGCTGTAGTCCGGTGTTTCAAGACAAGAAAGTTTGTCAGGTCCGAACTCAAAGAATCCGACGTCCATCTGATGGCTGAAAGGAATATCAAGTCCGTCAATCCAGGCCATTGGCTTATCGGTTACGTTTTGATGGCCATGGAAATTTCCACCAGGCGTTAGCAGCAAGTCACCGCGGCTCATACGCACTGGGTCACCGTTGACCACTGTCCAAACCCCATCTCCTTCTACCACAAAACGAAAGGCGTTCTGACTATGCCGGTGTTCTGGGGCGACCTCATGAGGGCCTAGGTACTGGATCGCTGCCCAAAGGGTCGGGCTGATATATGCATGTGGTGCAAGACCTGGATTGCCAAGGCCAAGCGCCCGACGTTCCCCGCCTCGCCCAACAGGCACCAACGCTCCCGAACGCTCCGCAAGGGGTAGCAACTTGGACCATTTCCAAACATGTGGAACTGCTTTGGGCTTTGGGTGGACCGGCATCAACTCGCCTAACTGAGTCCAGAGTGGCAACAAACTTTGCTCTGAAAAGCCGCGATACAGTTCACGCAATTCAGGTGTGTCATCGGGTTGCATCGCGTGGGCGACCGAAGTGTGATCAAGCGTCTTGCTCATGGTGGGTCTCCTTTTAGCTGGGTTATTCCGAATCCGGCTGGTTGGGCGGTGCTGCCTCGCGAAAAGCAGCAATTGCGTCCAACTCGCCGAAAATCCGCGCAATGGTTGGCCAACTCCCGGGTTCAATTGAGAATCGGCGGTTGTTCCAGACTTGTGCATAGAGGCAGATGTCTGCGAGCGTGGGAGTATCGCCGTAAGAGAAGCGACCTGTTTGTGGACTGTCGGCAAGGGTGGCTTCAATTGCGTCGAAAGTCACAGCCACCCAGTGTCTAAACCACTCTGCAAGATCTTCGTCTCCCGCTCTAAACTGGGCCGCCAATCTATTCAAAACACGGAGATTGTTGAGCGGATGAATCTCGCAGGCAATCATATAAGCCAGCGAGCGCACCCGCGCCCTGCCAAATGCATCCGCCGGTAACAAGCGGGGTGTGGGATGTGTTTCGTCAAGCCATTCGATGATCGCCAGAGACTGGGTCAGTACCGACCCATCATCCAGTTCGAGTGCAGGCACCAGTCCGGCTGGATTCATTGCCAGATAGGCAGCCGATCGATTCTCGCCTTTGCGCAGGGCATAAGCCACATACTCATAGTCCAAGCCCTTGAGATTGAGTGCTGCGCGCAGCCGGGTCGAAGTAGAAGACCGGAAGAAATTATGCAGCCGCAACGTCATGCACGCGGGCCAATTTTTGTGGCCAGGCTACCGAGCCCTTCAATTGACACGACGCAAACATCACCAGGCACAAGTGCGCCAACGCCTGCCGGCGTTCCAGTCATAATTAGATCGCCCGGCTTGATTTCAATCGAGTGTGACAAAATCGAAATGATTTCAGGCACCGTCCAGATCAGATCAGCTAGATCAGCGTCCTGCTTCACGGTGCCATTGACGGTGAGCCGGATCGATCCTGTCTCAAGACGCCCGACTGTAGCCACAGGATGGATGGGACCAATAACGGCAGAAAGGTCAAAAGCTTTGCCCCAATCCCAAGGTCGCCCCTTTTCACGAGCCTGGATCTGCAAATCCCGCCGCGTGAGATCATTTCCCACAGCGTAGCCCCAAATACAGGATGGGCTGTCCTCAAGAGAGAGGTTTCGTCCGCCTCGTCCGATTGCGACAACTAGCTCTGCCTCGTAATGGAAATTCTCGGTGAGCGGTGGGTATGGAACTGTGGCGTCGTTGTGAACAATTGCATCCGCTGGCTTGGTGAAGAAGAAGGGTGGTTCACGATCAGGATCGAAACCCATTTCGCGGGCGTGTTCGGCATAATTGCGGCCTACGCAAAAAATTCGGCGTACTGGAAAGCGCTGAACTGATCCAGCTATTGGAACCGAGCTTTGGGGTTGCGGCGGAAAGGCGTATTCTGTCATCGTTTCCTCTTTCAATTCTGGCCTAATCAATGGGGAACAGGCCAGTCACGACGCTGTAATCCCGATGTGTTGAGTGGCACGTCAGGCTATCCCGGTACCGCGACTAGGGGCGTGGTAAGTGGATCATAGTTGTAAAGCCAAAGGGCGCGGTCCTTGCTCGGATCCTTGCGCGCGAATGCTTCGCGGAACTCATCGTGGGTCTGAAAATGGAACAAACGAGCGTGCTCTGTGCTCTCATCGACGATTCGGGCAGTGCGATCAATTCTGGCCAACTCGTAGGCCTTTAAAGCTGTCGCACGATCGTCAATCTCCTCGAAAGCCCGCATCAGTACTGCAGCGTCCTCAATCGCCATGACAGCCCCTTGGGCCATGTAAGGCAAGGTTGGATGTGCGCTGTCTCCAAGCAGGGTCACCCGCTCCGTGCTCCAGAAACGCAATCGTGGCCGATTATTGAGGGCCCAGCAGAAGCAGTTCTCGCGGTCTGCAGCGTCGATCATCGTCTGCACATCGGGATGGAAGCCGACAAAGTCGGCCTTGAGGTCTTCCCAAGGAGCCTTGATCGCCCAGCCTTCCTGTTTCCATTCTGGCTTTTCGACACAGCCCACAAAGTTAAGCAGTTTGCCTCCGTTCACCCAGTAAACGACCATATGCTTATCTGGGCCCATCCAGTTGACGAAGATTGGCGGCTGGAAATTCGGCGGCAGCTTTTCGACAGGCACCATAACACGCCAAGCGACATTGCCGGTGTAGTTCGCCGGTTCCTTTCCATGCATCTGGGCGCGGACTACCGACTTAATCCCATCTGAACCGATCAGCACATCGCCGCTCGTCGTGGTACCATCTTTGAAGTGCAGTGTGACGCCTTGATCGTGTTCCTCAAACCTTTCCATTGGCTGGTTAAGGTGGATTGCCGCAGTGGACTGCTCCAGTACCCGCTCCGCTAGTATTCGCAGAAGATCGGGTCGATAAACTTGCAAGTAAGGAGCCCCAAACCGGCTTTCGTGGCTGTCTCCGAGTGCAATTTCGCTGACGACTTCGGCAGTGTCATGAAGTCTGAACTCGGTCCGAAGTGGGCGAACCGAAATCGCCTCCAACGCATCAAGGACGCCAAGATGGCGCATAACGCGGGTCGCATTGGCGCTAAGCTGGATGCCTGCACCAACCTCGCCAAGTTCAGAGGCCTGCTCAAAGACTTGCACCTCATGCCCTGCTTGCAGCAGCAATCCGGCTGCAGTCAATCCGCCGATACCGCCGCCGGCAATCAGTATCTTCATTTTTTTCGTCATCGTAGGTCTCCGCAGCCTTGACTATCGATACTTGCTATTCGCGGCCGATCTTTTGCTGGCCCTCTCGGCTGCTTTCGGGCGGTCGCCAGTCAAAATGAGTAAGGACATTGCTCCAGTCCGATGGAAAAAAGGGAATAGGGACTACCCCTTGCTCCTTCGCCCACTCATTCCATCGTTTAATCAGAGCTTGTGCGATTTCTGGGTGGCTTTGGGACAGATCGTTCTGCTCAGCTGGATCTTTGGCGATGTTATAGAGTGCCCAGCGCTCCTTTGGGCCCCAAGGTGGATTTTGCCAAACAATCTTCCAATCTCCTTGGCGACCAGCTCGCCGCGCCCAAAGTTCCCAACCGAAGAACGCGTCAGCTGCGTGCAGCGTCGGTAAAGAGGGATTTGTAAAAAGAGGCTTGAGACTTGTCCCTTCCAGGCGCTCGATGGGACGGCCGTCAAACTGGCCCTTCGGGATTGGGACGCCTGCATAGTCCAGCACGGTGGGCATAACATCCAGAACCTTCGTAAAGGCTCCGTTCACTGCATTCCCATTCTTGATCCCTGGACCCGCGACGATGAATGGCACACGCGTGCCGCCTTCAGTGGCGAAGCCCTTCCCGAGGCGAAATGGCGTGTTGCTAACGTGGGCCCATTGCGGGCCGTACCAGACATAAGAGTTAGGTCGCCCCATCTGGCTGAGTCGAAGGTCGCGCTCTTTTTCTGCCCATCGGTACCATTCAGCTCCGCCAAAATCGAGCGGATTGCCGCCGTCCGCGCCGTTGTCCGACATGAAAATGATGATTGTATTGTCAAGCTGCTTGTTTACTCTGAGCGCAGAAACAATCCTTCCGACTTGTCGATCGAGGTCGCTGACCATTGCGGCATAGATTTCCATTCGGCGTTCTTCGAGCTGTCGAAGATCTGGCGGCAAAGCCTTCCAAGATGGCCAGTTCTGATCGAAGGGCGCTGCAATTTGCGACGTATCGATCAGGCCCATTTGTCGTTGCTTGGCGAGGCGCGCTGCGTGAATGGCCTCATAGCCCTTTGCATATCGACCGCGCTGTCGAGCTATGTCCTCGTCAGGTGCCTGCAATGGCCAATGGGGTGCCGTAAAATTGACCATAGCGAAAAAGGGCTCGCTGCGGTTTTCCTGATTTAGGAACCCGATCATCTTGTCTGCAAATGTGCGCGAACTGAAGAAGTCGGCGGGTGGCGTAACGTCTTTCCCGTTCTCGACGTAGTTCACCGTTGGAATGTCAGGGAAAACACCTTTATTGTCGAAATGTGAACCTGCACCTTGGATAAGGGCAAAGTGCTGCTGGAAGCCTCTGGCAGCAGGGCGATAATCGGGGTCGCGTACTCCGCCCATGTCCCATTTGCCCGAAAGCATGGTTCGATATCCGGAACGGCTGAGTATCTCTGCGACAGTGGCGACCCGTTTAGTCAAGATCGCTTCATAGCCGCGCTTGTCCTCAGTCTCCGGCGTCCAGTCACCCGCCATTGTTCCATATCCGGCGTTGTGCGGCGATGCACCAGTCATTAAAGCTGCGCGAGTAGGCGAACAGGCTGCATAGGTGTGAAAGTTCGTTAGCCGCACACCGGATCGGGCAAGGCGGTCAAGATTCGGTGTCCGGATTTCTGATCCGAATGATCCAATATCCGAGTAGCCGAGGTCATCGGCTACGATGATCAGGAAGTTAGGTCGCTGCGGCTTTGAGGTGCTAGAATGCGCGTTGGTTTGGCTGCTAAAAATAGCGAGCAGGGCAACGCTGGCGATCACTACTCTTCCAAGCTTGCTTGCCTTGACCTTATTGTGCATCAGTTGCCTCCATCAAGAGAACCGCTTTGATGACGTCGCCAGTGCGGGTTTGCTCCATTGCTTGATTGATATCGCTAAACGAGAATGTGGAAATAAGCCGATCGACCGGAAACTCGCCAGCCTGCCACCATTCCAGCATCTTGGGGTACAGGTCATGCGGAACTGAGTTACCGAACGACAGTGCTTCAAACCTTGCGGCCTTTTCGAAGAGCGGCATGGGCTTCAAGGCATACTCTTCCATCGGGCTGGGCAGAATGGCATAGGCCATATGGCCACCCGTGCGCAGGCTCGCGATCGCGCTCTCAAAGGCCGCCGCATTTCCAGACGTCTCCAACAGCTTGCCTACTCCACGGCTGGTCTGGGCCATCACCCATTCATGCATCGCACCCATCCGGGGATTGAATGTAGCTGTCGCACCAAGTTCGCGAGCCATTTCAAGGCGACCGTCGCGAACATCAGCCACCAAGATAGCGCCAGCGCCTGCTTTGCGCGCGGTCATAATCGCACCCAAACCGACTGCCCCTGCGCCGACAATTAAGACCGTATCGCCAGCTTTTACATCGAGGACGTTCAGGATTGCCCCTGCGCCGGTCATGACGCCGCAGGTTATGCTCGCACCTACTTCCGCAGGCACGTCGGCCGGCATTGCAACTAGGCAATGATCGGGAACGATCGCATGGGTCGCAAAGGATGATTGCTGAAAGAAGGCTGCGTGTAACGGCGAGTCCGAGCTATCCCATATTGTAGGGCTGCCATCCAGTCGCCTACCTCCAAAGGTTACTTCCCAGCTTTTGTCGCAATAGAATGGATGCCCCTGCATGCACGAAGGGCATCGATTACAGGAACCGTAGCCAAGTATTACGCGGTCGCCGACATTTACGTTCGCCTTGCCACCTATTGCTTCGACGATACCTACGCCTTCGTGGCCAAATACGGCAGGCAGAGAGCAAAGTGAGGGCCCGTCGATATCCATATGACAGATGCCGCAGGCTTCTATCCGGACTAGAGCTTCATGCTCTTGGGGAGCATCGAGAGTGACGCATTCGATTACATAAGGCTTGCCAGATTGCCTAAGGACTGCAGCCTCAATCGACTTGCCCATCGTTACGCCCTTTGCTTCGTAGTCCAAGCCATATGCTTGGATTCCAGAAACTCGTTCATTGCGTCAACGCCGTGAAGTCTGCCCACACCACTTTCTTTGTATCCGCCAGTCTCGACTTCGGGATGAAGCGCGCCGTGCATGTTGATCCAGACTGTACCCGCCTCAATCCGCCGAGCCAATCTTTGGGCGCGAGCCAGATCGGCACTCCAAACACTGGCAGCAAGTCCAAACCTGCTCGCATTTGCGCGTTCAAGGGCTTCATCGTCTGTACTAAAAGATTGAAGGGTCAGTATTGGACCGAAAATCTCTTCGGTTATGAGTGGCGATTGTGGATCACGCACATGCACTAAACTCGGCGTTACAAATGCACCGCCAGCATGTGCTCCACCTAAGGCTACGCCTCGAACCAATATTTCATCTGGCTCCTTAACGGCATTCAACAAACCCAGAATGCGATCGCGCGCTACAAAATCAATCATCGGCCCCATTTGTGTGGCCGGGTCAATTCCCGACCCAACAACGACATCCAAGAGTGATTTTGCAAAGAGGGCTTTCGCCTCTTCAAACCGCTTATGGGAAACCAAAAGGCGGCTCGCAGCAACACATTGTTGGCCAGTAATGAATATTGCTGCCCGCACGATTTGGGGAACAGCTGTCTGAAGGTCGGCATCATCAAGCAAAACAACCGGTGCGCTGCCACCAAGTTCAAGGTTGACTCGTTTCATAGTAAGCGTAGCAGCCACAGCAATCTGCTTGCCAACTTTCGTGCTGCCTGTGTAGCTGACAACACGCACTTCTGGTGCATCGACCAGAATCTTGGCACCTTCGTGGCCCGTCTCACTAAAGGAATTGACCACTCCGGTTGGAAGTTCAGGGATCTGTGCGAGCAGACGTAACACCGCGGCACTAGTTAATGCCGTTTGAGGTGCGGCTTTGATGACGCAGGTACAGCCCGCTGCGAGCGCTGGTGCAAGCGAACGAATCATTAAGATGATTGGGGCGTTCCAAGGAACGATTATCGCCGTGACTCCGGCAGGCTCTTTACCGATCATTGAATAGAGGCCGGACTCAAGCTCAATCACTCTGCCGAAAATGTTTCGAGCTAGGCCTGCATAGTACCGCAGTTCCGAAACACTGAGGTCAACCTCGACTAAGGACTGACCAATCGGCTTGCCATGTTCGGCCGTCAACAATGCAGCGATCTGTTCCCTGCAGCCGTGAAGCAACTCAGCGAACTGAAGCAGCACGGAAGCGCGCAGCCGAGGGGTAGAACTCCACTCACAATGATAAAAAGCCGCTGAAGCAGCGGTTATCGCCGCACGAACCGAAGCCTCGTCGGCATCATCGAATACCCCAACAATTGTGCCCGTCGCAGGGTTTATGCTCGCGGCACCCTTCGATGCCGCCGATGCTCGCCATTCGCCCGCAATCCAGGAAAAGCCGTCCAATGCCCAACATCTCCATCATCGAGCACTCAAAGCTCTAAAGCCTTGCTTGCTCATACTCCAGACTGAGACATAGCCGCATCTATATTGTTGTGCAAGCGTCAAACCACTCAAACTACCAGACCTCACAAATGCAATCGACAAATTCCGGCACAAAGATTTGTTTTTATGGTGATTATAAGATTATACGTTAAAATTTTCCGTCGGGATTCTTGATCTAAAATTTTCAAAACTGTGCAACAATAGAGTAGAGGTCTTGAACCTCTCTTTGGTACTAACAGTCTTGGTATTGAGAAGGCTGTTTCGTACTTTGATTGCTGCGTCGAAACTGCACTCTGTGCCATCATCAAGATTACGGGGCGGCGACGCTTTGACCCTTTGCTAGGTTCAAGTTTTATGGCAACGGTCTTAAGGGTCCCCTGGAGTGTCCTTGTAGTCTGACCCTAACTCCAAACTCGTTGGCCCCGCCTGAAATTTCTGCCAGTTTATGAAGTATTTGGTCCGTTTTGAACGGCAGCTTTCGCTTCCCACGCCCCCAAGGCAGACTATCCGCAATCGGCCAAAACCAGTCGCTAGTGAGCGGGCTACAATACGATATACTCTGTGCGCTCAGACCGGCCAGAACGTCATTTGCCAATGCCTTGTGGGGCAATCTTCGGCGAACACATTCGGCAAGCGGAGGCCGATCGCCGATGTAATCCGCAAATTGCTTGCAGGCTATAGACACTTTTGTGGAATGAGCGAGCTGTTAGCGTGCTTCGGCTAGGCCCAACTGCAAAAAATTCACCCAAAATACAGCCAAAAAAAGTGGTAGCTGAGTGATAGCTGGCCCAATTTTTGGGGTCAAAATGGCTTGCTTGGCTTGGCCAGCTACTAAGCTATTCCTCATCTAATATATTAAATTTATTGAGAAAAAATGAAGCGGACGATGAAATTCGAACTCACGACATCCACCTTGGCTAGTCTCGATCACGCATCGGGCGTTTTTCCAACCCCTGTCGGCGATGTACATGTTGAACTAACCCGCGAAGCTGACGGCTTTCTCGCGCGCGTCCAAGGCCCCGCTGGAACTGCCATACATATGACGACGGCTGCAGGCCTGCATCATATATCCGGCGATCTGACGGCCAATTCCGATGGTTTTGCACAA
>JAPZTJ010000020.1 GCA_027532555.1 Aquidulcibacter sp. | reverse complement strand
GTCAGAGCGTTGATAATCGCCCTCAGCAATGCCTAGCCGATCCTTCACATAGTCCTTGCAGGCCTTCCAATCATCCCCAGCAAATGAGGTGACCACAAAGTCAGTAGGCCCGCTAAACCGGACAGACAGGGACCGATCCTTCGGGGAGTGGGAAGGGCCGGGACAAACAATGCTCACCCCTGAAACCTCACCACCCAAGCGCTTAGCTATTTCATGAAGGTTCATGGCCGAGCCTCCAACTCTAAGATCGCGGCATAGATCGTCGCAAAGCTAGAAGGCAGCCCATAGGTTTTGCTCAGGTGCCGCTCCCATAATTCAGCGGTCCCGGTCTGCACGTTTTGTTGACCTAAAATAGGCAAAGCGGTATCGTTGCCCCGAAGGGCTTTTGTAGTGCTGGATTGCATTTTGGAGTCCTTCTAAGCCCGTTTACGTTGGCGCGTCGCGGGCTTTTTTATTAGGTGAAGTTTAAGGTCAGAGAGCAAAAGGCATTCAGTCG
The DNA here is from genome assembly GCA_027532555.1 of Aquidulcibacter sp. GTDB lineage: Bacteria > Pseudomonadota > Alphaproteobacteria > Caulobacterales > Aquidulcibacteraceae > Aquidulcibacter > Aquidulcibacter rimovensis. The sequence continues at coordinate 17,371 of JAPZTJ010000020.1, read as the reverse complement.
CATCTTGGCCAAGCCCAACTTCGATTTTCTCGTCATGCTCAAGATTTGCTGCACTCACCGCGCTGCTTCCAAACCAACGAACTTTTGCAAATCTGACAGTCGGTAGAATGCGCGCCCGCCGACCTTGACGACCGCTGGATATGCTGAAGCATCATGCTTTCGGGCGTTTGACTTCCAAGCCCAATCGCGAAGCGTTGCCTCACTAACTCCAAGAAAGCTTGCGGCATCTCGTCTAGTTAAGCGCCCATCTGGTGTCATTCGAATGCGTGGTGTTGCTAATGCTTCCATATCGACCTCCTGCGCCCTCGGTGGGTTTTGGCGCGTATGCGATACATAACCACTAAATCAGCCCTTGCACAAGTTTTGAAGTGCAGGTAATACAAAACACGATGGAAAACGATGAGACACCCAAGCGGAACAAAGGAGGCAGGCCGAAAACACGGCTCGGCGCCCCCAAAAGCGCGTCATTCACCGCGCGAATCAGCCAAGAGATTCGCGACGCAATGACATCTGAAGCAGCGCGAACTGGCCGCAGCATTGCCGATGTCGCAGAGATGTGGCTGGAAGATGCCAGACGAGGACGCGCCTCAGTAGACGCCCAACTTGGAGGGTCCAAGGCAGCAAGCGTTTTGAGGCAAATGGCGTCACTCGCAGTGCTAGTCGAGAAACATGTAGGCGACCCTGATACAAGCAAGGCAGCACAGTTTGCACTGATGGAGGGCTGGGCACTTCTAACAAGAACGACTCTAAAGCCGCTTTTGCCGACCTCACTCGAACTCGCCGTGACCGCAGCGAGAGAGAAAGTGTATCGCCGGTATGTAGAGGCCTTTATCCTATACAATCAGTATGCAGAAGTTGCAGGATCCGTGTCAGCGCAATTTACCGAACGCCAGATCGAGGATACCGCAATTGAAACTATGCTTGATTGCGGAATGACAGATGGAGACCGATTGGCCGACTTACTTTGGGCTCTGAGTGAGTTCGGCGAATTCCCCAGTAGCGAAAAGGCGAAAGCCGCATTGAGTGGTGTCATTTCAGAAGTGCGTCTAGAGGATGAAAAAATCCTCTCAAACCACACCCTCCCATTGGAAATCCTATTCAAGGTTTGGCAACCAAAAGGACCTTTAACAAACGCGTTGCTCAATATCATTGCAGCAGAGAAGGCCCTTATCGAAGCCATCGCGGATGCCCAACATGAAGATGAGATCAGAACTGAAACCGGACGTCAGTTTATCGCAACAATGTTAGGCTTAGCTGACTCCAAGGGTCATTCCATTGACGACAATATCGCAACTCTTTCTAACCCACCCCAATACTGGCCTCATGACAAATGACCCGCCGCTTCAACGTCCTAACCCGTGATGCCATAAAGCGTCTAGAAATAGGAGCGCGCCTTACCGAGGGCGGTATTACAGCCCAAAAGCTTGACAACGGCGACGCCCGTTGGAGCGTCAACATAATGGTATCTGGCGTTCGGATTCATCGCGTGATTGGCAAAGAGAGCGAAGGAGTGTCGCGTGCCGACGCCGAAACCTTTATCGAGCAAGCCCGTGTTGACGAAAGAGCTGGTCGATTAAATCTGCCAAGCAAACGCAAAACACATTTGTTATTTGCTGAATTGTGCGACCGCTATTTGGAGCGCCAAGAAGCGTCTGGAGGCAAAAACCTAAAAGCAAAGCGCGAACAGATAAACTCCAAACTGATACCTGCGTTTGGAAAAATGCGTGTCGACGCCATCACCGAGTTTACAGTCAGAACACATATCAAGCGCCGCCTCGACAAAGGTGCTGCGCCGGGGACTATCAACCGCGAACTCGCCACTCTAAAACACTTGTTGCGTGACGCGGTTAAAGCCAAAGACTTAAAGGCTATTCCATGCCAAGTGGTTATGCTCAGCGAGCCCCCGGGACGCATCGTCGTTCTTTCAGACGAAGATTGCGACAAGCTGTTACAAGCAGCAGTAATGGCGAGTGATCCGGACCTATGGGTTTTCGTCGCAGTTGGCCTTAATACTGCAATGCGCCATCGCGAGATTTTACGGATGCGATGGGACCAAATCGATTGGACGCGCCAGCGTGTATTTGTGCCAGTCGCAAAGGCTGGAATGCGCGAGCAACCAATGACACCACAGCTTATTGAAATGCTCACTAAAGAGCGTAGTCAGCGCGACCCGAATGAAGAGTGGATTTTCCCGAACCGAAACTCAGCGACACGCGTACTGCCGTATCGCGATGCTGTATCGGATGGATTTAGGCGCGCTGTCATTCGCGCCGGGATGGACCCGAGAGAAGTAACGCCCCATGTTATGCGTCACACCGCCATCACAAGACTTGTAGAAGCGGGAGTAGACCTTCCGACGATCCAACGAATAAGTGGGCATAAGACGCTAGCGATGGTATTGCGATATACTCATGTCCATGGGACGCATATCAATGAGGCAATTGCAAAGATCGGGCGGGGTTTGCCTACGCAATCCATGATGTTGCCTCAGATAACTTTGCATCGTCCTGCCCGTGCTTGAACTACAAAGAAAAGTGCATCTTGTTCGTAATGAGCCAAAACGAACTTCTCTTGCTCAACATTCGCAGCCAAAATGTCATTTCGGCATGCTGCAACTACAGCTTCTGCAACGATTTTCGCATTATCACCTGACTTAGCAAGTCGATACGCCCAACGATTCACACAGTTTTTTGCTCTGTCGCGGTTGGAAAGCATCCCCTTTGAGACGTCACCTACATCTACTAGGTCTGTTGAAGGTGGAGATGCCCCGCATATTCGCCCATCAGGTAAATCGCAACTTGCCAACGGCAGAAGAGATAATGTCAAAATCAAGCCGATTGATCGAGTTCTTTTCATGGAATTGATCCCTTTGTTTGGCCGCACCATATTGCCCATTGCGTGCGCCATTACACAAGAATTACACGCGTTCCCATATTGGACGGCCCAATAGAACAAATTCTCTCAAACAAACTCATTACAAAACAATATGGTAGGGACGGCCGGACTTGAACCGGCACGGATTGCTCCAACGGATTTTAAGTCCGGTGCGTCTACCTATTTCGCCACGTCCCCATCTGGGCGCTTTGTGCGGCAAACGGACTTTTTGAGCAAGAGTGTCGTGATGTAATCAATCGGCTTTCTGCACGCACCCTTTAGTGACCTTGCAGCGGAATGCCGGGGTTTTGGCGGGTGCCCTGCTTGCAGTGCCAACAAAGCTCAGCCAGATTGGCCGCTCTGGGCCAGTTGGTTGGCCGATTTGGTCGAAAGTATTGCCTCATGTCGAAAGCACTCATCATTCTTGCCGCACTCATTTTCGGGCTATTGGCTGGGATTTGGCTGGGTGCAAGCGAGGCGATCAATGCAACAGCCGACACAATCGGCTCTGTCTGGTTAAACGCGTTGCGCATGACGGTGGTGCCGTTGGTCGTCGCCCTTTTGATTACAGGGATTGCGCAAACCGCTTTGGCAGCGCGCGCTGGCAGGCTTGCCGCCCGTGGGGTCGGGACCATGTTGGTGATCCTGTGGTGCTCGTCCATCATGGCGGCCATCATGATCCCGGTCATTCTTGGCGTCTTCCCGATGCCCGATGGCTCGGCGGAGGCCTTGCGTTCGGCCTTAAGCATTACAGAAAAGCCAGGGCCCGTGCCGCCCTTGGGCGATTTCTTGCGCGCCATGATCCCGACAAACCCGATCGCCGCTGCGGCCAATGACGCCATTCTGCCCTTGATTATCTTTACCGCCGCGTTCGGTTTCGCCTTGACCCGATTGCCACTGGAAAAGCGCGCACCCGTAACAGGCTTTTTCGAAGCGGTCGCCGAAGCCATGATTTTGGTGATTGGCTGGGTGCTGGCATTGGCCCCGATTGGCGTGTTTGCTTTGGCCTTTGTGGTTGGCGCAAAAGCTGGTGCTGAAGCGTTTGGGGCATTGGCCCATTATGTCGTCGTCTTGTCCGCCCTTGGTGTCATCATTTGGCTCGCATCCTTTGGCGTCGCCGTCTTTGGTGCCAAGCGCGGTTTAGGTGAATTCTTTAGGGCAGCCATTCCCGCTCAGGCGGTCGCCATCTCCACCCAATCCTCGCTCGCCTCGCTTCCTGCCATGCTTAAAGGCGTGCAGGCCTTGGGTGTTCCAGCCGCCAAGGCAGACGTGATCTTGCCGATTGCGGTTGCGATCTTTCGTGCAACCGGGCCTGCGATGAACCTAGGCGTTGCGCTCTACATTGCCCATTGGTTTGGGGTGGAGCTAGGACCTGCCCAAATTGCTTTGGGCATTGCAGCGGCGGCTACCACCACATTAGGCGCGGTTAGTCTGCCGGGCTCTATCAGCTTTATCAGCTCGATCGCGCCCATCTGCTTGGCGCTCGGCGCGCCGGTGGAGCCCTTAGCCCTGTTGATCGCGGTCGAAACCTTCCCCGATATCTTCAGGACATTGGGCAATGTCACCATGGATATGGCGGTGACTGCCACAGTAGCGCACCAAGATGACGATGCAGAAGAGCAAACCACATTAGACCCCCTGCCCAAAAGCCAATAAGAAGGCTATATGACAGGGATGTATATCGACGCAGACACCGTACCCGACAGCCGAAATGACCATGCCATCAAATTGCATGGGCCAGAGGCTTTTGCTGGCATGCGCGCCGCAGGCCGCGCGGCAGCTGAGGTGCTGGATATGTTGGTCGGCGAAGTCAAAGAAGGCGTCACGGCAGAGCGGATTGACACGTTGGCGCGCGACTATGTGCTCGATCATGGCTGGATCCCGGCCTGCATGGGCTATCGCGGCTATAATCATACAACGTGCATTTCGTTGAACCATGTCGTCTGTCACGGAATTCCAGGGCCGCGCCAGTTTCGCAGTGGTGACATCGCCAATATCGACGTCACCGTGATCGTTGATGGCTGGCATGGTGACCACTCGCGCATGTACGGCATTGGCGAAGTATCGCGAAAAGCCCGCCGCCTGATGGACGTCACGTGGGAAAGCTTGCAGCGTGGGATCGAAGTTGTGAAGCCCGGTGCCACTTTGGGCGATATTGGCCACGCCATCCAGAGCTTTGTCGAGGCGCAGCGTTGCTCGGTTGTTCGGGATTTCTGCGGCCATGGCCTAGGCCGCGTTTTCCACGACAATCCAAATATTGTCCATTTCGGCAAGCCGGGCCAAGGCCCAGAATTGCGTGCCGGCATGTTTTTCACCATTGAGCCGATGGTGAATCTAGGCAAACATTCGGTTTCGATCCTGCCTGACGGCTGGACCGCTGTTACGCGCGACCGTTCCTTATCCGCGCAGTTTGAACACTCGATTGGTGTGACTGAGAACGGATGCGAGATTTTCACCCTCTCCCCTCTTGGCTTGGACACACCCCACACGCTGTCTGATCCAGTTTGAGGGCCCATGGGAATAGCCAACAAGTCGAACGCCCATCTTGATGGTCATCGCGAACGCTTGCGCGACCGCTTCTTGCGCACAGGCGCGGATGGTCTTGCCGATCACGAATTGCTGGAGTTGTGGCTGTTTGGGGTCATCAAACGCCAAGATACCAAAGTCCTAGCGCGCAACTTGATCACGCGCTTTGGTGGCATCAATGAGGTGCTGCAAGCACCCTTTCATGACCTATTGCAAGTCGAAGGCGTTGGCCAAGTCGCAGCCATCCATCTGAAGTCGATCCACGCAATCCAAGTTCGGGGCAGCCAAAGTGAGATCATGAACAAGCCTGTCCTGGGCTCTTGGTCGAGCGTTTTGGCCTATCTCAAACTGAACCTTGGCGGTGCGAAGCGCGAGGAATTCCGTGTCTTATTCTTAGACAAGAAGCTACGCCTCATTGTCGATGAAAAGATGGGTGAAGGCACGGTCGACCATGCCCCAGTCTATCCGCGCGAAATCGCGCGCCGCGCGCTGGAACTATCAGCCAGCTCCGTCATTCTGGCCCATAACCACCCATCTGGCGACCCAACCCCTTCAAGTGCCGATATTGCAATGACACGCGAAATCATAAATGCACTCAACCCTTTAAAAGTAACCGTTATCGACCACATAATTGTTGGAGCACAGGATACACGAAGCCTTAAGGCTTTTGGTCTAATATAACAATAGTATAGTTGTATTCTATACGCGTTAGTATCCGTCAAATAATCACTAATATGACTGGGTAATTTTGCGTATCTGAAATTACTCATAGGGAAGTTTTCTCTATGACTATGCATTCACGCACAATGAGTAGCGGGTTCACTACTGGTGTTCGCAGTTTGGCGGCTTTGGCCAAGACCTGTTCGACCAGCCGGGTCTTAAATCTAAATGCGATAGACAAGAATGCGCTGCGGTCTGAGGAAAAGCTTCACACGCCATTTTTCCAAGATCGGCTGCTGAACTGTGCGATTATCACCAAGCATCGCCCTAGACCGAATGAAATCGAATGCTTCCACGAGAATGTTCCAGTCGCGACTAAGATTATTTTTCCGATTGATAATCTTGACTTGCGGGTGGGCGGGCGCTCTGTCTTTGTCAATCAGATTGGTTATCTCAATGCGTTGTGCGACTTCTTGGGCAAGGATCCGATTGCTCTGGACGCTGATTTGACGGTTCTTGAGCTTTTAAGTGAACTGCCATCGCTGGACCCGTTCTTGGTGCGCGAACAACTCAAGCGCCATAATTTTGCACCCTCAGACGATTATTTCGCCATCACGCCAAGCGACACCGCGCGTCTTGAGAAATTTGCCTATAACGAGATCCGCGATCTGGTCACCCTCGCATTCCAATCAGGGGCTGAGGCCGGCGGGGAATTGGTGAGGCGTATGTCAAATGCCATTCTGGCCACCAATGCCGATCACCGCTTAGCCCCCTTGCAAATGACTTTAGGTCTTGAGGGTGAGCAGTTTCAACGCGGCATCTATAGCTGGAAAGGCTTCTTATACTACAAATGGCAATTCCAAGAAACTAAGCCAGAGCTCTATAAAGTTGTCGCGCAGATGCAGTCGATGAAGATCCGGGGTCGTGTTGACCCGACTGTCGGCTACCTGATCGGTACGGTCCGCGGCTCAATCAAGGCACGCGTCCAGGAAGCCATTGAGCGAACGGGCGACATTTTGTCTTTGTATGACGATGGGCTCGCTGGCCTTACAAAGAAGGGTAATGCTGCAGAGTTCCGGAGATTCTTGTTAGAGGCACCGGGCCTTTTCATTGAATTGGGCAATGCCATGGGTATGATCTCTCACATCGTTTCGTATTGGCGTTATCAATTCAGGCCCAACCAAAGCGAAGTTACCAATGTTGAGGAATTTCTTGATTTGCTGAAAGATTTTGACCTCGGTCTTTCCCCTAGGGAAGTCAGGTAAATTGCGCAATTTGTACCTTTTTTATGCAGTTTGACTGTACAAATGTAAGTAAGGTTTACGAAATCTCAATTGGACTTGACCTACCGATATCGCACTGAGCAAAAGCGTTCATGGACGCGCCATTAGGAAGTTTGGGGTAAGTATCCATGAGTGGCGTGAGAAGCTTAGCAGCACTAACTAACACAGCCTCAACCAGCCGAGTGCTCAACCTACATTTGGTCACCGTCGAGTTCGCTGATGATATGGCACGGGTAAGTGCGCCCTTTTTCTTCGATCCGGTTTTAAATAGGGCGATCATCATCAAGCACCGGCTGCGCAGTGATGAGACCTATCTGTTAAGCGATGGCACAGCGGTTGCCACCAAAATCTTGTTTCCGTTGGATCGCTCAGATCTAAAGGCAGGCGGCCGCTCCATCCTGATCAACCAAATGGGGTGGCGCGCCACTCTATGTGACCTGTTGGGCGCGACTGAAGCAGAGTTGCAAAAGGATTTTGAGATCCTCGAGTTGCTCAACGAATTGCCCTCACTTGATCCATTCCTCGTGCGCGAACAATTGCGCCGCATTCACCATCATCCAGCCGATTGCTACTTCGCCATTTCACCGGCTGACAATGCGCGCATGCAGACTTTTACATCCAACGAGATGGGGCCGCTGATTGCTATGGCGTTTGGCAGCAAGGACGGTGCCATTTCCCCAGAACTCGTGAAGAGGCTGGCCGATGCGCTCTTGTCAACCAATGCGGACTCCCGCCTAGATCCCTTGCGCATGACACTTGGCCTTGAAGGCGAGAAGTTCACGCAAGGTGTCTTCAGTTGGAAGGGCTTCATTTATTACAAATGGCAGTTTTCAGAGACCTTCCAAAAATTGACCCGGATCGGCACCGAGATGGACTCTGTTAAGGTCAAGGGCCGGATGAACAAGAGTAATCGTGACGAGATCGATGAGCTAAAAAAATCGATCCGTGGCCGCATTCGCGATAGTGCAAAAAACTGTCAATCCGTATTGTCGCTTTATGACGATGCCTTCGGTGACTTGGTTGAACAGGGCAATACGGCAGTGTTCCGTCAGTTCCTGCTAGACGCACCTGTGCTCTTCATTGAACTCGGCCATTCAATGGGGATCATCTCGCATATCACGTCTTTCTGGGCCTATCGGTTCAACAAGGAAAAAGAACAGAATATCGAGGTTCAAGAATTTCTCGACATCCTGCGCGAGTTCGAAAATGGCCTGGCCCCCAAGCGCGCAACCATGGTGACGTGGTAGGCTTGGTGGACGGGCCCTAGGCCCTGCCAATAACCCACAAACCAACGAAGCGCGTTAGGCCCCCTGCCTCTGCAATAGCCTTATCCTGCCATCATGCTTGGGCGCGGGTCGCCTTTTCATAAGTGGCTAGAACTGTTCTTAATGCATCCCCAATCGCCTGTTGAGTTACAGGCTTCGCGACATGCAAATCGGCACCCGCTGCCAAAGCCTCGCGCCGATGGTTTTCACCGGCATTGGCGGTCAGCATAATGATGGGCGTGGGCCTTACGCCTGTCTTTGCCTCAAACGCACGGATCTCACGGGTTGCAGCTAGGCCATCCTTTATCGGCATTTGCATATCCATGAAGATAACGTCGAAGGTCGCAGTCTCAAAAGCTTCCACGCCCTCGGCGCCATTCGTCGCTGTAAAGAACTCGGCCCCGAAGGGCTCCATCATGAACCCAAACACCTGTTGGTTCAGCAATTGATCTTCAACCAGCAAAACGCGCAGGTCTTTGGGGATGTCGCGACAAATCTCCGTCGGGTCCTCACTGACTTGCGATGGCACCACGGCCCGATCGAGCGGTAGCGGCAAGTCCAGCGTGAAGACGGAGCCAACTTCAGGGGTTGACTGGGCCCGGATGGTTCCGCCCATCAGTTCGGTCAAGGATTTTGTGATTGCAAGTCCAAGTCCGGTTCCCCCAAATCGGCGGGTAGTCGAACTGTCTGCTTGCGAAAAGCGTTCAAACAATTTCTGGCTCTGCGTCTCATCAAAGCCAATGCCAGTATCTTCGACCTCAATCACTAAGCCAGGGCCCATTGAACGGGGAGACGCGGTGACTCTGACACGACCTACGGACGTAAACTTCACAGCATTTGACATAAGATTGGTGATGACTTGGCGCAGGCGAACTGGATCACCCAGAAAGAGCTGCTTTGTTGGCAGAGTGTTGTCGAATACAAGATCAAGCTTCTTCTGCGCACAGGCACCTGCCATCAAGGCTACGACATCTTGAATAATGAGGGCGACATCGACAGGAACCGCTTCCAATTGAAGCTCTCCAGCTTCCACCTTGGTCAAATCCAAGATGTCGGACAACTGGCGCTCAAGATCCTTGCCCGAAGAGCGGATCAACTCAACCATACGCTTCTGACGATCGTCCAAAGTTGTATTGGCCAATGCAGAAGCTACTCCGACGACCCCATTCAAAGGCGTGCGCAACTCATGGCTCATATTTGCTAGGAATTGGGTCTTCGCAGCATTGGCAGCGTTTGCTTTCACCAACAGATTTCGCAAATGCTCCTGTTGCGACTTCAAATGGGTGATGTCAGAGAAAGTCGACACCACATAGGATGGTGTCTCCTCAAAAGGCTCAAATAGTGGACTGGCAGAGAGATGCAGCCATTTGGTGCCACGGTCGGGATCTGGAATGCCGACCACTGCGTTGCTGATCGGTACGCCGCTACGTAAAACCTCAATCGCCGGCATTTCATGGGTCAGATAAGGTGTGCCGTCTTCGCGTAAGTGCTGCCAACGTGGATCGTTTGGCATCATGCCCAAAAGCTGGTCCCGCGACAGATCTAAGATTCGACAGGCGCTGAGGTTGGCTTCGACAATCTTGCCAATTCGGTTCCTGATCAACACACCTTCCGACATGGTTTCAAGAATGACGCGCGCATGGTCTGCTTCGCGGTTCAGCGCTTCATTGGCCTCCGCCAAAGCAAGTGCGTCGCGGGTGGAACGGGTAATCTCGAGTTGGCTAACAACAATTTTTGCCAGCGCTTTCATTTGTTCAATTTGCTGATCCGTGATGCCTCGCGCCCTTTGGTCAATCGCGCACAGCGTGCCCAATCGCAGGTTTGGCCCAACAATTAGAGGAAAGCCAAAGTAAGCACGGATTTTCGGTTCCCCGAGAACCAACGGATTATTTGCAAAGCGTGGATCTTCTAACGCATCGGCGACGATTAAGGGCTCATCCTGTAAAATCGCATGCGCGCAAAAAGCACTCTCGCGATCTGTCTCGCATGCATCGAGGCCCACGCGTGCCTTAAACCATTGTCGCTCTGCATCTACGAGTGAAACCAGCGCGATCGGAACGTCCATGATGCTTGAGACTAAGGAGACGATGGCGTCCAAAGACGGATCGGGCAATGTATCGAGAATTGAAAAATCCACCAGCTCAGCAAGACGCTGGGCTTCATTTTGTGGCTTGGGCGCAGGCATAATTCATCCTCCGAAAACTCGGACCTTAGGTATCTCACAAACCATTTAAAGGAGTCTTAGTGTGCCGATCAGAAGTCTAATTGCTCACGTGTAACGGCCTTCATTTAAGGCGAAGAAAAGCAAGGTTGTTTAGTGGATAAGTCCAAATTCTTTGTAACAACTAAAGATCAGCCTAAAGATTCAACTTTTTCCACTAGTCATTTTTTTAAGGTTCACCTTATTTTTACCTAAAAGTTCTAGAATGCATGCTAGAATTTTACTCGATAAAGATATTGGTCCAATTTGATGGATACTCAAAGAGCTGGATTCGCCGAGGTAGGCCTCAACCGCGCAAAGGAGCTGAAGACGCGCCTTGCGGTCGCCGTGTTCCTGTCGCTTGCAAGCTTTTTTATTGTCGGTGGCTATGAACCAATTGCTTGGCTGGTAATCGTAGTTCTAGGCCAAGCGCTGGACTGGTACACTTTTAAGCCGTTACGCCTGAACCCTGAGAAGGTCGTATCAAAGGGCAAGAAGCTCGCCTGCATTGCTATCGTGGCACTTAATGCATTCGTTTACACCAGCATTGCAGCCATTCTCTGGGCCGAAGGCGGCGAGGCTGGGCGTATCTTTGCAACGCTGATTATTTGTGGTGCCCTGCTTCATACCACCTTGCATGCGGCCCGTTCGACCTCCCTGCTGGCCGCGTCAACTGTGCCGATGTGTCTCTATCTGATTGGTTTGCCGATTACCTCTTGGGCCTATTTCAAGATGGAAGCGGCGACTTCGGCTGTGATCCTGATTGGATCGCTCGTTTACCTTGCGCATTTGGCGATCATTATTCGCCGCTCCTTTGAATCTACCGACCAGCTCGTGCGGGCAAATGCGGAAGCACAGGACCAAAAGAGACGGGCCGAGAGCGCAAGCCAAACCAAGTCGGATTTTCTCGCGACCGTGACGCACGAAATTCGTACCCCAATGAACGCGGTCATGGCTTCTGCCATTTTGTTGCGCCGAACGAAATTGTCAAAAGTCCAGAGCGAGCATGTCGATATGCTCAACGACGCGGTCGATACTTTACTTGCACTTTTGAACGATGTCCTAGACATGTCCAAGATCGAAGCGGGGAAAATGACGGTTGAGCGGGTCGACTTCCCGGTCATCGATGAATTGCAAGCGGCGGTCCGGATTTGGGACCCACGCGCATCAGACAAAAACCTAAGCCTAAGGTTTAATGCCGCTCCGGATTTCCCAACCGCGATCAAAGGTGACCCTCTACGGATCCGTCAGATTCTTTTCAATTTGATCTCGAATGCCGTCAAATTCACCGAGTCGGGCTCCATAGATGTTTCTGCGCGAACTGGCCTCGATAGCACGGGGCGGCGAGCTATGGTGTTGGAAGTGGCTGACACAGGCTGTGGCATTTCCGCGCTTACCCTATCGCGCCTCTTTGCCGAGTTTGAACAAGGCAATCTGATGATCGCGCGGAAGAAGGGTGGCACGGGTCTAGGCCTCGCCATCAGCCGACGTTTGGCTGAACTAATGGATGGGTCCCTCGATGTCCGAAGCATAGAGGGTGAAGGTTCCGTCTTTACGGTAACCCTACCTTATGACTTGGCCGACAGCCAAAGCGCGCACGACGAAGCCGAAGATGTTGAGGTGGAAATGCGTCCCTTGCGCATCCTTGTGGCTGAGGACCATCCGACCAATCAAAAGATTGTCAGCCTGTTTCTGTCGACCATGGGCTGGTCACTCGCAATGGCCAACGATGGCGTTGAAGCGTTGGAAATGGCAGGGCTCGAGGAATTTGATGTTATCCTGATGGATATGCAAATGCCCAATATGGATGGCCTAGAGGCAACGCGACGCTTACGCGCGTCAGCTAGCTATACCCAGTCGGTGCCCATTATCGCCCTAACTGCAAATGCGATGGATCACCACCGCTCTGCCTTTATGGAAGCGGGTGCAGACGCTTTTGTATCTAAGCCCTTGGACCCCAACGTCCTAATCCAAACGATTTTGACATTTGCCAAGACCAGTATGGCTGACGTGACACACACCAACACGCAGTCCGTGGAGCCTAATCAATCGGCAAACCTGTCGGTGCCAGCTTGGCAGCTTGATCAAAACCTAGCTTAAAAGTGCGTGGATTTCCTGACCTTCAGGCTTAAATCGCGTCGCGGACGAGGATAGGCGATGCGTTTTCAGAACATGGTCATTGCGGCAAGAGCGCTTGTCCAATCCAGCGGCATCATGACTTCAGAAGCGCAGCTGGGCTCCTAGGAGGCGCTCCAGATCATCCTGAGACGTACTGCAATCTATTGACGAATTGCCAGCAATCCCCGGTTGGGATTTGTATCCGACCTAAATTTGATTGGAAGTTCATCGCGAGCCCTTCGAACAAAGTTCGAAAGAAACAAAAAGACCCGGTGGGTCACTTTGACGAAGGAGAGATGGCGCACCGCCATGGAGTTTCTTCAAACGAATTGTTCGCCGCATTACAAGATTGGGAATACACTTTAAAGCGCTCTCCTTCGGCCTTGGCGATTATAAAAGGCGAAAAAATTCCGACTTCTAAGATCAACAAAACCGAAACCTCTTCAGCGCAAGCAGACCTTGCTATTTGGCAGGCGAAGTCACCTATCAAATACAAGCGTCGTCCCTCTCGAATTGCGGGAGGGTAACATGGATAGCGGTTACCCTATCAAGAACCCGCTCTATCCTGTCTCACTGCGTATGACCTTTGAGGAGAAGGCGAACCTCGAATTAGCAGCGGCGGGCATGTCGTTGTCATCCTATATTCGGTGGCGGATTTTCGACCCCGCCTCGCCCCCGCCCAAGCATCGCGGCAAGCAACCTGTGAAGGATCATGTCGCGCTCGCAAGACTGTTGGCGATGATGGGGCAATCGCGGATTGGCAATAATCTCAATCAGCTTGCTAAGGCAGTAAACTCAGGAAGCCTTCCAGTTACGCCCGAAACCGAAGCCGAACTAGTGGAGGCTGCGCGGGCAATTGTTCACATGCGCCGCCTATTGTTGGAGGCTCTACAGATTGAGGCAACGCCATGATCCTGAAAGCCTCTCAGCGTTCTGGCGCAAAACAATTGGGCACGCACCTTTTGCGCACCGATGAGAACGAGCATGTTGAATTGCACGAGATCAGCGGCTTTGTCTCCGAAACGCTTCAAGGCGCGATGAATGAGGCTTACGCGCTCTCAAAAGGCACAAAATGCAAACAATTTCTGTTCTCGGTTTCGCTCAGCCCGCCCGCACATGAGAGCGTGCGGGTCGAGGTATTTGAGAAGGCAATCAACGACATTGAAGAACGGCTTGGCCTGCAAGGCCAGCCAAGGATTATCGTGTTCCACGAAAAAGAGGGTCGCCGTCATGCGCATGCGGTTTGGTCGCGCATAGACTCTGAGACGATGACGGCAAAGCACCTCCCCTTCTTCAAAACCAAGCTGAATAATCTCGCTAAGCAAATCTATCTCGAAAATGGCTGGGCGATGCCAAAGGGATTTGAGAATCCAAAACTTCGCGATCCAACCAGCTTCACGCTCAAAGAATGGCAACAGGCAAAGCGCGTGGGGATTGATCCCCGTGAACTCAAATCTGCCGTCCAAGATTGTTGGAAGCGATCTGACGGCGTGTCTGCTTTCGCGAATGCACTTGAAGAGCGCGGGCTTTACCTCGCACGTGGTGATCGTCGTGGTCATGTGGTTCTCACATTGGACTGCGAAGCGTTTGCACTCTCACGACTGATCGATGGCAAAACCAAAGACGTGAATGCAAAGCTGGGTGATGCAAGCCAGCTTCGCTCGGTTGATGAAACCAAAGCACTGATCGGTGAAAAGATCGCACCTCGCTTGTCCTCCTACATCAAAGAGGCAAAGCGCATAGCTGTAAACGCCATGAAGCCGCTGAAGGAAGAAAAGCAGAAGCTGACTGAAGCGCACCAATCGGCGCGAAAAGAATTTGATGCCAAGATCAAGGATCGCTGGGACGCTGAGCAACAAGCGCGCGCAAGCCGCACGCGCAAAGGCTGGGCGGGCGTTTGGGATTTCATGACGGGCAGATACTTCAAAGTGCGCAAGCAAAATGAGCTTGAAGTGCAATTTGCCAAAGAACGTGATCGCACTGAGCGGCATGGATTGGTCAACGCTCAACTCAAAGAACGGCAAGACCTTCAATCGAACATCAAAACCGCGCGTCGTCGTGAAGCCGAACAAGTTCTCGCGCTTTATCGTGATGCTGCCAAGTTCCGCCTTATGCGTGAAGGCCGTCAGCAAGTACCTGCGCGTGTTCGTGACAAGGGCTTGGATTTAGGATGATTGTTTTGGGCTTCCTCGTGGTGGTCGTTCACACCACTCAGTGATCCGCTAAGTCTCCGAACATATCCGTATCTAAATGGTTTTGGGTGCAAGGCGCGAAGCTAATCCTTCTCCACTATGTTTCGATCACAAGTGATGCACCTTCATTCAGGCACGGAACTGATTTCTCCAACGCGGCTCACCGTGAGCGGCGCAAACAACAGGAGGAATCCAAATGAATACAATCATCAAACTAAACCGCAGCGACCTTGCACGTAAATCACGCTCACAACTTGCGGCACTTTTCCAGCAAGCGAGCCTCACGGTTGCAGCATCGCAAAGCAATCTGAACGCGGCGCAATCCGCACTCGCGATGATCGATCAAGAGCTTGCCCGCCGTGGTCCAGCCCTGTGAGGGGCTGAACCAGCGAAGCCCCGCCAAGGGGAGCGTCAGCTCCCCTTGGATCACTTACTGCGCTGAAGTTTTTTCAACCTGCTTTGAAAGTTATGCTGTGCGCGCGTGTGGGCATTCGCCAGAAGCGGCATGCATTTCTCCCAAGTTTCTGTTGATGGATTGAGGCAGGATACCCAAGACATCCACCCGTAAATAGGATGTGGAGTGAGCTGATCGAGCGCCATGAAATCCCACCCACCTTCGACGACACCACCCTTTCTTGGGCGCGGCGGTTGCGGACCGAACAACTCAAAAAACTCTCCCTTGCTGACGCCCATATTCAAGCGCCAAACTCCCTCTCGATCCAGTTGCGATGCACGGTCATTCGCACCATCCTTCTCTTTTATCGTCGCGAAATAGGTGCCCCGCTCAAAGAAGTGGTCCGGATTGTAAAAATAAGAGGTTTCGCCCCAAGCTTCCTTTGGAACGACGCCTTCAAATTTTTCCGTGATAAATCTATGAACGAGTTCGATCTCGATCCATTTGGTCTGCAACATGTTTCAGATAATCCTCAATAGTTTTGCCAACTTCGGCTTGAAATCTCTCTCCAGTCGGTTCACACGCCGCTGTTTTATCAATGCGAAACACGCGGAAGTCTTTTCGTAGCTCGCACCAAGCCGAACAAGTCCAGACACGACCCCAATATTCCATTTGTAGTGGACGGATCACGCGAGTGGAAGTTCGCTCATCGAGCGAGCAGTAATCGATCTTCAATTTGAGTCCCTCGCGGATCGCGCGACGGATCAACGGCATGTGCCGAAAGCCCGCCTGCGCGCGCTCGAAGGCATAGACACCAAATCCCCACGATTTAGGCGCTTGCCGCCGGTTCAACGCATGTTGACTGACTTTGTCCATCACACGCTTTGCAGCTTCTTGAAGTTCAGTGTCCGCCGCTGCCTGAACAATCGACATCCCGAGGCTTAAGGCTTCCAGCTCAGTGAACGATAGTGCCATAGGTGGCAGAAACACTGGCTCACGCAACATGTAACCAACGCCGCGTTCGCCATCTATCGGGACGCCTGACGCAACCAACGTGTCGATGTCGCGTTAGATTGTGCGGACTGAGACTTCAAGCGCGTCGGCGATGTCGCGGGCAAGGTGGAGCCGCCCGTCTCGGACGATCTCCACGATTTCCGCAAGCCGCTCACTGCGCTGCATCGGCTACTCTAGTTGATGGCAACTTCCAGCTCGGAATGTATAAACTGGACAGTCGGTCCGTTGATGGCCGAAAGGAAGTTGGCATTGCCGGGTGCCTTGCCGATCTCGGCTGCTGCGGCTTTTGCTGTGTCCATATCAGCCCACTGTATATATTCGATCCACGTGCCATCTGCGGTGCAAGATAAACGGCGGTGCATAAAGCCGTCCCGTGCCTCGACCCAAGCATTCATACCCTTGGCTGCGGCGATAAACTCATCGCGGCTTACGCCCTCGTTGAGCTTGAAGGTGACGGTTTCGATAACATTTTTTGACATTGGATGCTCCTCTTTGTCTGTTTAAAACGATTGTGCAACCATACGACAACTCAACTGACATGATATGTCAGTTGAGTTTTAGCGTCTTCGTTTCCTGTTTGAAAAACAGAAATAATCCACATGAAAGTTATACACGTAGGGTGGATTCAAAGTTGAAGAGCGAATTTCCAAGATCACGTCCCATTTGGTGGAGTAACACGCGGTGACAGCTAATCCCCCTGCGCAGCGCTCGTCACATAGCTGGCGGAGCGGGGGGATTGGCGGTTGGTCATTGATCATTCTGGTTTAGGATTGGGTTGCGAGACCTAACTTTGACCACGAAGGAACAACCAATGACCAATCCCATGATGACGCTAAACACTTTGC
>JAPZTJ010000074.1 GCA_027532555.1 Aquidulcibacter sp. | reverse complement strand
AGAGGCGTCAACCAACACGATGGCAACATCGGCATTGCTCGCGCCCGTCACCATATTGCGGGTATATTGCTCATGCCCCGGGGCATCAATCACAATGAAGGACGTCTCGGGCGTGGCAAAATAGCGGTAGGCTACATCAATATTCTTGGCGCAGTTTCGATTGCCGCCATGTCCTACTTCACTGCGCCCTTGGGCGTGCGCGCGGCTCATGCACTTAATGCTGTGATGCTCAAGCGCGCTTTTGGAATTTATCTTCTTGTCACATCAGCCATGATGCTGCACGAAGGGCTTAGTTAGGTCTCAACAATCAAGCAGGGAAAAAGGAGTTACGGCGATGGATCTTTCAAGACGTTTGCTATTGGGGGCAGCCGCAGGCGGTGCAGCCCTAAGTCTATCCAAAGCGGCATCGGCAGCTGAACCTGCTGCGTCGCCGCTACTGGGGCCAGCTCCTGGCTTTGCCCGGCTGGGTCTCAACGAGAACCCCTATGGTCCGGCTCCCAGCGCGATCAAAGCAATGACTGAAGCCCTTTCAACGGGAGCCTATTACCCGGGCGGTGGCATCCAGCGCCTGATGGAAATGATCGCTGAGCGCCATGGCGTAACGACCGATCATATCATCGTGTCATCGGGTTCGGGCGAATTGTTGAACGCCATTGGTTTGGCCTATGGCATGAAGGGCACTTTGATCAGCACCAATTTGTTTTGGGATGCTTACTTCAAGTTTGCTGAAGATAAGGGCGTGAAGACAGTTCGCGTGCCTTTAAAGCCAGACTACTCGCATGACTTTGTGGCGATGGAAGCAGCGATCACGCCAACAACATCCTTGGTCTCGGTCTGCAATCCAAATAATCCAACCGGCATCCTTGAGAAGGCGGCCGACATTCACGCTTTCGCTAAATCAGCCTCGGCCAAGACAACGGTCTTGATCGATGAAGCCTATATTGAACTTTCAGATCAGCCGGTTTCAAACTCGGTGGTTGATCTGATCCGTGCAGGCCACAATATCGCTATCACCCGGACCTTCTCGAAAATCTATGGAATGGCTGGCATTCGCGTCGGCTATGTAATTTCTACCCCGGCCAATATTGCGAAGATCCGCCCCTATGTCATGGGCGGCATGAACAGTGTTGGTCTGGCCGGTGCCGTGGCTTGTTACAATGACGAGCCTTTCTTGGCCTATTCACGCGCCAAGATTGTTGAGGCCCGCGAGATGGTGATGGCAGCTGTGAAGAGCGCAGGTTTAACCGCCCTGCCCTCATCCACCAACTTTGTCTGGGTCAATGTCGGCATGAATGCCAACATCGTGCGTGAGCGGATGGAAGCCAAAAAGATTCTCATCCGCGGCGTCTATGGCACCCATACCAATTGGAGCCGAGTTAGCATGGGTAAGCTGCCAGACATTGAGCGCTATTGTAAGGCGTTGCCGGAGGTCATCCGCGCTTAAACCTTCCTTGTCGAAGTCCCCTGATGTCGGTTGGACTTCACATTTAGATTCAAGCAATGGGTATGCAGAACACTCCTGCATGCCCATTTTTTTGTTTGGAAAATATTTCGGAAATCCATTAATCATCGGCATAAAAATTAGGCGATTTTTGCGATAAAAGATAATTTTTTGGCCTAATTTGTGCATATGCACTTAAATTCTTCGAGCCGACTAGACTTCTGAATCGACCTGGCAAATCATGAAGTCGGGGAAACAGCCATCGAGAAATTCAATGCGGTCCAAAGTTAGGACCGATGAGGGGATGAACGATGCTGAGATTAAAAAATGGGGCCAGCGGCCTTGCAATGGCGGTAAGCCTTCTGGCTGTCGGGGTAACGCTTCCAGCGGTCGCTCAGGCACAAGAAGCAACAAGCGCTGATACGACAAAAGTGGGTGAAGTGGTCGTTGTGACTGGAACCAGAACGCGGGGGCGGACGGTTGCGGATTCAGCAGTGCCAGTGGATGTCTTGACCAGTGAGGCTATCACGGCTGTGGCCTTCACCGACACCCAAGATGTGCTCAAAACTTTGGTGCCGTCTTTTAACACATTTCGACAACCGATCTCCGACGGGGCAACCTTCATTCGGCCCGCAACCCTGCGCGGTTTGACGTCGGATAAGACGTTGGTCCTGGTACCCGGAACAATACGAGTAACGTCCAAATCTGGGGTCAGCCAGAGAATGTCGCATTCCGCTCGTTTGTGAATGCGGGCTATAAGGTTTCAGACAAGATCGATCTTTATGCCTTCGCCAACTACTCCAACTCAGAAGGCAGCGGCGATTTCAACTATCGCTTCCCCGACCCAGAATTTGGCCAAACGCCAAACCCGAACGGCAGCCAAGGGACCTTGGGTCCGGCAATCCGCTTGCAGAATGGCACGACTTGGACCGGGACCTCTAAGTTCCCTGCAGGCTATACGCCACGCTTCTCAGGTAATGTTATCGACTATTCGGTGACCGCTGGCGTTCGCGGAGAACTAACACCGCGCCTAAGCTATGATGCCACTGTTCGCTATGGCTACAACAAGATTTCGTATGGCTTGGAAGAAACCCAAAACCCATCCTATGGGCCTGCATCGCCGACCTCCTTCAGCCCTGGCGACTTGGTTGCCGATGAAACCGCCTTCAACCTCGACTTCTCCTATGAGATGCCAGTGGCGATGTTTGCTTCGCCTTTGACGATTTCCTATGGCGCGGAATACCGCTCCGAAGGCTACGAATTGGTCGAGGGTGATACAGCGTCTTGGGCGGCGGGGCCCTATGCTAGGCCAGATCCATGGGGCTTCTGTAATTTGGCCCAACCGATCGCAACACGCACAGCCACGGCAGCTGGTCTTGCTGTGATTGCCGCTGGATCGACACTTAATTGCGCCAATGCCAATGATCCGGTTTACCGCCTCTTAGGCGTCGGCTCTGACGGCTTCCCCGGCAATAACCCAGACTATTCAGGTGCTATCGACCGGGCCAGCTATGCGGTTTATGTCGACCTCGAAGCAGATGTTACTGACAAACTGTTTGTCGGTGTCGCAGGCCGCTTTGAAGACTATGAAGACTTTGGCTCCACAACCGATGGCAAGATTGCTGCCCGTTATGAGTTAACCGACGACATCAATCTTCGCGCTTCGATCGGCACAGGATTCCGCGCGCCTACGCCTGGGCAATTGTCGACGGCTAACGTCTCCACGCGCTTCCCAGCCAGTGAACCAGTCGCGTCGGGCCTATTCCCTGCAACCAATCCAGTCTCGCTCTTTCTTGGCGCAAAGCCACTGGAGCCAGAGCGGTCAAAGAATTACTCGGCAGGTCTCACAGCGGCCGTGGGCGACTTTAACTTCACCCTCGACTTCTACCAAATCGACATTGAAGGCCAATTTTATGCCACGCGGTCGATCACGGTAACCCCGACGATCCAAACGGCCTTGATTGCGGCCAATGTACCCGGTGCCAGTACGATTGGGGCTGTGCAATTCTTCCAGAACGCGTTCGATTCCGTCACCAAAGGTGTCGACTTTGTGGGCACCTATCGGGCCGACTTTGGCGATTATGGAACAACCAACTTCACCCTCAGCGCCAACTATAACACGTTTAAGGTTGGCGACATTCTGATCGGCTCGCCTTCGGCGCTCCTGTTCTTGGAAGAGGATGTTTATGACTTTGAAAATGGCGTGCCAGAGTTCAAGTCAAACTTTACCGTCAATCACAGCATTGGCAAATTCACAGGCATGATGCGGGCCAATTACTGGGGCGAATATACCGCATCCAATTGCTTGACGTCGCAGCCGATCAGCGTCTTCAAATGCCCAACCAGCACGGTCTATCCAGAAGGCCTGATCAAGCAAAAGCTGGGCAGTGAAGTCTTGATCGATATGGAAGTCTCTTATGACTTCCCCAAGGATGTGATTGTCACTCTGGGCGCTCGTAACATCACGAACGAATATCCAGATGAAGGCTCTGCGCGTTTGGGTGAGACGGGTAACGGCCGTGTCTACCGCTCTGACTCGCTGGTCGATTGGCAGGGCACTTATTATTATCTGAAGATCAAAAAGACCTTCTAAGCTGGTTTACTAGTTTGAAATTTGGATGGGCGGGTCCTTGATCCGCCCATTTACCTGCTCGCCGCCTGCTGCTCTGCCTTGGCTTTGGCGCAGGCTTGCAGCGTATTGGCTTCAGCGTTGATGGGTGCCGGCCTGTTGGGAGAAGCAGCTTTTTAGCGCGGGGCAAAATCTGCATCAGGTGGAGCCTAGGCTTACCTGGCTGTCTGGCCCTCCCACAAAAAACTATCCACCCCAGCGAGAAACAGTCCTAAATTCTAAACGCCGCCCGTCGTTCGCGAGCGGCTGTTGCGGTAGGTTTTCCAGATAGCTGTTACTTACCCCCATCAAACCGCTTCCGCGCGGCCTGTACCGAGTCATAATGTTCTGCTGCCCAAGTCACCAAAGGAATAAAGCGGGCGACGAGGTCACTCCCCATTGGTGTAAGAGCATAATGAACTTCGACTGGAGGGCCTGCGATGACCTCACGCGTGAGATAGCCATCGCGTTCCAGTGCGCGGAGGTTCTCGGTCAAGACGCGCTGGGTGATGTCGCCAATCACGCGCTTGATGGCAGAAAAGCGTCGTGGTCCATCTTCGAGTGACAACAGGATCAGCGAACTCCATTTGCCGGTAACGGTGCCGAGGATATTGCGCACAGGACAAAGCCCGCTCTCTTCTTCTGTGGTGACGGTTATGGGAAGCATACCAGGTATCCTTTTTGTGCGTAATTGACACTTAGTATCAGAATAGTACTGCAAAGCATCAACCTTTGAAACCTCTTATGGAGATGCAATTATGACCCCTCGCGAGATTGCCTTAAGTGCTGTCCAAGCCATTTTCGCCGATTTTGATCAAGCTAAGGCGCAGTCGCTTCTGGCACCCAATTATATCCAACATAATGTCGGTGTGCCGACTGGGGCTGAGCCCATTATCAGCTTTATTCCAGCCCTTCAGGAGAGTGGCATAAAGTGCACGGTCCACCGCGTCATTTCGGAGGGTAATCTTGTGGTTCTCCACGGCACCTATGAAAATGCCCAAGCCTTTGGCGGCGACACTTTGGTCGCCTTTGATGTCTTCCGCGTGGAAGACGGCAAGGTCGCCGAGCATTGGGACAATCTGCAACCCCTCGCCATAGAGACTGCCTCTGGCCATGGCATGACCGATGGCGCAACCGACATTCAAGATCTCCATAAGACAGCCACCAATAAGGCGCTGATTGAAGGTTTTGTTCGCGAGGTGTTGCAAGGCCACGCGCCGGAGCGGGTGACGGATTATATTTCAACAACTAGCTACACGCAGCACAATCCTCTGGTCGCCGACGGCTTAGACGGTCTTGGCGATGCTATGCAGGCCTTTGCTGAAGCGGGACAGGCCATGACCTATGCTCGCACACCCTTGATCGTAGCCGAAGGCAATTTCGTGTTTACAGCTTCAGAAGGGAAGTTGGGTGAGGTTCCCACCGCTTTCTTCGATCTGTTCAGGATTGAAGATGGGAAAATTGTCGAACATTGGGACACATTATCAACCATCCCCGACGACATGCCACATACCAATGGCAAATTTTAATTGGCAAACAATGAAGTGGGGGTGGCTTTAGGCCACCCCTCGGATCATGCCGGCAGCTGCCGTTTGATAGGTCTCAGGATCAATCAGGATGAAGGCCCCGGTTTTGGGATTGTCCTGAAAATGGTCTGCCAAAACTGGCGTCTGAGTTTGTATGTGCACCAAAGCAATATCAT
>JAPZTJ010000013.1 GCA_027532555.1 Aquidulcibacter sp. | reverse complement strand
ATAGCTCATCGCCTTCGCACCACCAGCCTTCGCCAGCGTCATCGTGATCGCCGCCGTCAACGTCGTCTTACCATGGTCAACGTGACCAATCGTGCCAATGTTGCAATGCGGTTTCGTACGTTCAAACTTTTCCTTAGCCATTTTTGTCTCTCAGCTTTTCATAAGTTGGGTAAAAGGGGTTTGGGATTAGCCAGCAAGCTTGGCGAGTACTTCCGCACTCACGGCCCGTGGCACTTCTTCATAGTGGTCGAAGGACATGGAGAACGAAGCGCGACCCGAGGAGAAGGACCGCAAATCATTCACATAGCCAAACATGTTAGCCAGAGGCACCATGGCGTTCACGACGTTTGCGTTGCCGCGCATGTCTTGGCCTTGGATCATCCCGCGACGCGAGTTGATGTCGCCGATCACGGAACCCGTGAACTCTTCTGGGCTGACGACTTCCACTTTCATGATGGGCTCAAGCAGACGTGGATCACCATGTTGCTTCAACTCACGGAAAGCAGCGCGTGCTGCGATTTCGAACGCCAGAACGCTCGAGTCCACATCGTGGTAAGCACCGTCGATCAGGGTTGCCTTTAAGTCGATCAGCGGGAAGCCTGCCAACAGACCATTAGAAACCGAGCTCTCAAGGCCCTTAATGACGCCTGGGATATATTCCTTAGGCACCGCACCACCGACGATTTGGCTTTCGAAGGTAAAGCCAGTGCCTGGGTCACCTGGCTCAAAAATGAGCTTGATGCGGGCAAACTGACCGGTACCACCGGTTTGCTTCTTGTGGGTGTAGTCGATTTCAGCGCGCTTGTTGATGCGTTCGCGATACGCCACTTTTGGCTGACCAACGTTTGCGTCCACGTCATAGGTACGACGCAGAATGTCGACCTTGATGTCCAAGTGCAGTTCGCCCATGCCACGCAGGATGGTTTGGCCGCTTTCTTGGTCGGTCGATACGCGGAACGATGGATCTTCGTTCGCAAGCTTGGCCAATGCCAGACCCAATTTTTCTTGGTCTGCCTTCGACTTAGGCTCAATCGCGATTTCAATCACAGGCTCTGGGAATTCCATGCGCTCAAGGATCACGGGCTTCAAGGTGTCGCACAGGGTGTCGCCGGTGCGGACTTCTTTCAGACCAGCCAATGCAACGATGTCGCCAGCATAGGCTTCCTTCACGTCTTCGCGGTTGTTCGCATGCATCAACAACATGCGGCCAATGCGTTCTTTCTTGTCGCGCGAGGAGTTCAACACGCCATCGCCCGTTGAACACTTGCCCGAATAGACGCGGCAGAAGGTGATCGTGCCGACGAATTTGTCGTCCATGATCTTGAAGGCCAGCATCGAGAATGGATCTTCGTCAGTTGGCTGACGGCTGGTTTCTTCATCGGTCTTAAAGTCGATTGCGTTGATCGCTTCGCGGTCTGCTGGCGATGGCAAATAGTCGACAACTGCGTCAAGCAAAGGCTGTACACCCTTGTTTTTGAACGCAGAACCGCAAAGAACTGGGTGGAACGCACGACGACGAACAGCCAGACGCAACAAGCGCTTGATGGTGTCTTCGTCTGGCTCAACGCCTTCGAGATATTCCATCATCACTTCATCGTCCATTTCGACGACGGCTTCGAGCAATTTGTGGCGGTATTCTTTGGCTTGCTCCAGAAGGTCAGCGGGAATTTCTTCCACGTTGAACTTCGCGCCCAAGCTTTCTTCCAACCAGACAATCGCCTTCATGGAGATCAGGTCGATCACGCCCTTGAAGTTGTTCTCGGCACCGATAGGCAATTGCAAGCACACAGGCTTACCACCCACGCGGGTCACGATTTCGCTGACGCAGTTATAGAAGTCCGCGCCGATCTTATCCATCTTGTTGACGAACACGATGCGGGGCACGTCATACTTGTCAGCTTGGCGCCAGACGGTTTCGGTCTGAGGCTCAACACCTTGGTTGCCGTCGAGCACGCAGACAGCACCATCCAACACGCGCAGCGAACGCTCAACTTCAATCGTGAAGTCCACGTGCCCTGGGGTGTCGATGATGTTCAAGCGCTTGTCGCGCCAGAAGCAGGTGGTCGCAGCGGACGTGATGGTGATGCCGCGTTCTTGCTCTTGCGTCATCCAGTCCATGGTAGCCGCACCGTCATGGACTTCGCCAATCTTGTGGGACTTACCGGTGTAGTACAAAATGCGCTCAGTCGTCGTGGTCTTGCCAGCGTCGATGTGCGCCATGATGCCAAAGTTGCGATAGTCAGAAATCGCGTGGGTGCGAGGCATTGAAAAACCCTTTCAGGGGAGATCGTGGTTTTGCTGGAATTACCAGCGATAATGCGAGAATGCGCGGTTCGCTTCAGCCATCTTATGCGTGTCTTCACGCTTTTTGACAGCCGAACCGCGGTTCATGGCGGCGTCGGTCAACTCACCTGCAAGACGCTCTTGCATGGTGGTTTCGTTGCGCTTGCGCGCAGCGCCCACGAGCCAGCGGAGAGCCAATGCCTTGCGGCGCTCTGCACGGACTTCGACAGGAACCTGATAGGTTGCCCCACCCACGCGGCGCGAACGCACTTCGATGGCTGGAGAGATATTATCAAGAGCATCATGGAAGACCTCCAAAGCGGACCGCTTAGCGCGCTTCTCACAGAGATCGAAGGCACCGTAGATGGTCGATTCTGCAACCGACTTCTTGCCCTCATACATGATGTAATTCATCAATTTTGTGACATCCATATCCCCGAACTTCGGGTCTGGCAGGATATCGCGCTTTTCGGCGCGGCGACGACGTGACATGGGAAAACCTCGTGTCTAGACTTTAGCAGCAGGGCTTGGCCTGCAAGAAAACCAATCCGTTTGTTGGCTGTTGCGAAGCAACTTTGGAGCCAACGAACAAACCAAAATGAAAAAATAAGTTGCTGAGCAACTTATTTTGGACGCTTCGCACCGTAATGCGAACGGCGTTGCTTACGGTTCTTAACGCCTTGCGTATCGAGAACGCCGCGCAGAATGTGGTAGCGAACGCCGGGCAAATCCTTCACGCGGCCGCCGCGGATCAGAACCACCGAGTGCTCTTGCAGGTTATGGCCTTCACCTGGGATGTAGCACACAGCTTCAGAACCCGAGGTCAAACGAACCTTAGCAACCTTACGCAAAGCCGAGTTCGGCTTCTTTGGGGTGGTGGTGTAAACGCGGGTGCAAACACCACGACGTTGAGGGCAGCCTTTCAGGGCTGGAACCTTGTTGCGCACCTTCAATGGTTGGCGCGGCTTACGGATCAACTGGTTGATCGTTGGCATGTTTCTATAACGCTCCTGTATAGCCGACGGATGGGTGGCTATTACCCTCTTTCCAATGCGCGTCCCGCCAAGACGGGTAACCAAGGAGGTCAAGCTGCGCGCGCAGCCCTATCCGATGCCTCCAAACGCAAACGCCAAAACGAGCAAAACCACCGTCCCCCTTGGTCCGGTGCGCCATGCGCGAGATGATCACAGTGTCTGGAAGACCCCACAAACCTAAGCCATGCCCTTAAGGCACCCCAAGACTCAGAGGCTTTCTTCGGCGGCGTTCCTATATCCGGACGCGGTTTGGGTCAAGGTGGGGGTGCAGTGGGGGGGGGGTAGCAAATACACTTGCTGCATTACCGCCCCAGCAATTCGATGGAGGATCAAGTAAGTTATCTCAGCCCTAAGTTATACGTTCCTCCTTACTGTGCACAGGCTCGCATAAGAATCTGGGAACCCGCTTACCATCCGCGGATGTCAGCTCCCCGTTGACATACACCTTAAACCAAGCGTCGGTTTCTCTTACGATGTCCCTTTCATATACATCTCGGTACTCAATTAGGCATCTAAAAATGCAATGAAGTTCGCGACGAGCCATAGCGTTAACTTGAGTCATGGTGATGAAAGAAAGCGGCCCCATAATCCGCATATCTTGCCCCACGGTCTTTCCAAACTCGGCAACGTCGTGGTTAAGCGAAATATCCATAATATCGGTGCCAGGAACCATAGTCTCCATTTTACAACGGTATTTTACGTTCAGCGCAGGAGTGCTTCCGGCATTGACTGCATCAAATCGCTAAATGTACCCATGTTCAGCGTCCAGTGGGCTAGCTGGTTCGTAGGTAGGCTCCATAAGTAACATCCATGCTCTACCGCTATGAAGGGTTGCCCTAGCGTGTAGCGCGGCCTCTCTCGTGTATTGGACGGTCTTCCAAAGATAAATTAGGCCAACACCACTAACAATTGTGCTGATTAAAGCCATCAAACCCATCACCATGGCCCATTTAGCCGAGTCCTTTTGGGCTTTCAGATCTTGTTCCGCACGACGGGTTTCATTGGCAGTTTCTGGCTTGTTTCTCGCGGCTTCAAGCTCTCTAGAGACGTTATCGACGCTATTCTTGACAACCATAGCATCAGTGGATGGTTGCAGTTTGTGGGCTGAGTTAGCTTGACTGTGATCTCCTATCCTTTCAGCGCTATTTGCTTGGCCAATTGGCCCTAAGCACAGGCAAAACACGAGAATCCCGAATTTGATGGTTCGATAGTGTATAAGCATTGTGTGAAATAAGCCGCTGTAAAGTTGTTTCGCGAGTGCCTATTACGCATATCTACCTTTTTCTCGTCAACCCCTATTTAAAATAACTTTTTTAAACTACACTCACTATGGTAAAAGCCATGTATTAGAATTGATGAAAGCTGCTGTGTGTTGCGGCCTGCAAGCTATAACATGTCGCTTTCTCCTATACCTAGGCACCAAACAAAGCCGCGCCGCGCACGCGCGTGAAACGACTTTTGAGGAGCAAATGTCGTTTCATTCTGCTAAAGATTCTTTTCAGAGCAATGTCTTGCGTACGTACGGTGCGGTCCAGAAGGACTACACCACTTCAAACTTAGGCAAGTCCGTTTTCTCTTGCGCTGTCATCCCCGAAGGCGTCAGCCTATCGGGGACCTTGTGCCGCAAAGTCCATAGGGGTCCCTGCTCTACGCTTCGCTTCGGCGGGGATGACATGGTGGGAGCAACCCCCAATCCATCCGACCGACCGCGTGCACCCGTACGCTTGGCCCCATGAACCAGAAACCCAAAAAACCCGCCCCGCCTGCCCCGTCAAAATCCTCTTTCCGTACGAAGGAGGAACAGCACAAGATTATCCAAGAGCGGAAACAGGAAGAAGCCGCTTTGATTGAGCATCTGGAAGGCATTCTCGATAAAATGGATCAGCGAGAAGCCAGGGCCAGGGCCCGCGCAGAGGCGCAGGCTAAGGCGCAAAACCTGTCGCCCGAGGAAACAAAAGCCCTGATTAAACAGGCCGTAGAAGCGCCATTTCAGCGGGATAACACACGAAATATCCCCACGTGGCTTCGGCATCGTAAAGTAGACCCCGTCCACAACGCTGAGGAGTTTCGGTCAGAGTTAGGCCGACTGTTGGGGATTGGTAAGCGGGACTAAGTAAGGCAGACGTGGCTGCTTTATAGTTTCATAGGGAAAAACTCGCCCTATGCCCGGTGTGCTCAAGACCGACTGCCGTGTGAAGCCGGAGGTCAAGTCTTTCAATAGGCTTGAATCAAAACTCGCGGGATCTCCTTGAGTGGGTTCTAAACCCCCTCAGACTGCTGACAAACCCCTGGCCTTGGCTGGGGGTTTGTGATTCATTGGGATATGTTGAGACATCCTGAACCTGAACAGACCGCCCTTGAGATGGTTAGACTTGAGGAGTTGGTTCCCAAGGATCATTTGCTTCG
>JAPZTJ010000064.1 GCA_027532555.1 Aquidulcibacter sp. | reverse complement strand
GTTTAGCGGGCCTACTGACTTTGTGGTCACCTCATTTGCTGGGGATGATTGGAAGGCCTGCAAGGACTATGTGAAGGATCGGCTAGGCATTGCTGAGGGCGATTATCAACGCTCTGACGGCCTCCACCGCAAGGCATTTGCGGCAACGCTGGCCGCACAGTTAGCGGTCGAGAAAGCCAAACAGACGGCACAGCAAAGGGCTAAGGCGCTTGAGGTCTGGCGCGGCGTTAAACCGCTTCTAGGCACGGTCGCTGAGGCCTATCTAGTCGAGGCTAGGGCGATCCCTGGAGCGATTGTGCAACAGGCGGTGGAGGCTGGAAATTTGGCCTTCCATCCGGCGCTATCGTCCCTGTTTGGCGTGAGGTCTGCCTTCACTCACCCGGCACTGGTGGCACGCGCGGTTGATTCACTCGGGGAGTTTGTCGGCATTCATGCGACGTTCCTTGAGAGTGACGGCTCGGGGAAGATCCAATCCGTAGGCGCAAACGGCAAGAAGATGCTGGGTGCTGGTTTTATGGGGGCTAGCGTTAGGCTGGGGTCTGGGTCTGACGTGGTTCTAGCTGAAGGCCTAGAGACCGCCTTAAGCGCGGGTCATTTGCTTGGCCTGTCCCCTGTCGCGGCCTTGAGCGCTGGTGGTGTCGAGGCTTGGAGGCCTTGGGACGGCGTTGAAGTCGTTACGCTGGGTGTCGATGTCGATAAGTCTGGCACTGGCCAGAAGGCCGCTGAAGCGGCTGCAATCTCTCTCACACGTCTAGGGGCACGGGTCGCAGGTTTTGCGACGGCACCAGATAACCACAAGGACTTCAACGACACGCTGCGCGCACGCGCTGGCAAGCTACAGGAGGCCGCGCAATGAACGGTCCAGTAATACGTCCATTTCCCTCTGATACCGCTTGGCCAGTCCCTGAGGCCCTTAGCGATGCACTTCACCCGGTCCCCAAGTTGGACCCAGATTTATTGCCGGATGCGCTACGGGCTTGGGTCTGCGACACGCAAGAGCTGATGCAATGCCCATTAGACTTTCCGGCGGTTTCGGCGATGGTGGCGGCTGGTAGCTTGATCGGCGCTAAGGTTGGTATTCGGCCCAAGCGTAAAGATGATTGGATGGTGGTTGCCAATGTTTGGGGCCTAATTATCGGTCGCCCTTCAAGCAAGAAATCGCCCTCGATGTCTGAAATGCTAAAGCCACTCAGGCGGCTAGATGTGGAAGCCACCGAAGTAAATGCTGAGGCGGCTAAGGCCTACTCAAAGGCCAAACTGGCCTATGAGGCGCGCAAAAAGGACGCGGACATTAAGGCTAAGGCGGCGCTCAAGAAAGACCCAGATAGCGACGTGTCGGGGTTCTATCCTGATGAACCACCAAGAGCGCGCAGGATCATTCGGATTATCAACGACGCCACTTATGAGGCGCTTGGCGTGGCGGTCGGGGACAATCCAAACGGCCTGTTAGTCGAACAAGATGAGATGATGGGCCTTCTTACGGGTCTAAGGCGTGAAGATAAGGCGGCGGATCGGGCCTTCTATCTGACAGGATGGAACGGCACCCAGCCGCATAAGTTTAGTCGGATTATGCGGGGAGAGGTTATCCTCCCGAATGTCTGCCTTAGCCTCTTGGGTGGCACCCAGCCCGGCAAAATCTCTGAGTTCGTGCGGGATGCTAATAAGGGCGGATCACAGGATGACGGCCTCTTGCAACGCTTCGGGATGGCAGTCTGGCCAGACCAAGATCGAGGCTACTTTGAAGTGGACCGCTATCCCGATAGCTTCGCTAGGACCAAAGCCAATGAAGCCTTTGACCGATTAGCCAATCTTACGCCTGAAAGCGTTGGGGCCACTCTTGAGGCCTTCGCCAAGGTTCCAACCCTTCGCCTTAATGAGCAAGCGCAGGTTCACTTTCTGGAGTGGCTATCAGATATGGAAAAGGAGTTACGGTCTGGTGAGTTAAGCCCGGCGCTAGAATCGCACTTCGGGAAACACAGAAGCCTTGTGCCGCAATTGGCCTTGATCTGTCATGTCCTAGACGGGCACTCAGGGCCTATCGGTGAGGCGTCACTCTTTAGGGCTATCTCTTGGGCAGACCACCTAAAGGAACACGCCAAGCGGCTCTATGGGGCTGCGCTTCAGCCTGAAAAGGAGGCCGCTAGGACACTCTGGAAGCGGATAAAGGATGGCAGGCTAGATCATCGCTTTAGCACCCGTGACGCCTACAGAAAGCAATGGACTGGCCTAACCAACGCCACTGAAGCAAGGGGCGCTCTGGCAGTCCTATTGGAACACGGCTTGATAGTCCCCGAGATTGTCCAGACAGGCGGGGCACCTTCTGAAATGTGGGTAGTCAATCCAAGGGGGCTAAACCTATGAGCCGCCCTAGCGCTTTAGCCATGCTGAAGGCCCACTTAAAAAACTCAGAACCCCAGACAAGGGACCTGACAGAACTGACAGAAGGGGCTTTTGTCAGTTCTGTCAGTAACCAAGTGGGGCACTTGGACGAAAATGAGGCACCTTTAGCGCCTGCCCCTGTTTCCATCCCGGACCCAGAACGTGAAGGGATTATGCGCTTCGGTGGTGGCTTGCCTTCAGCATGGGCAAGGGTGTTTTCGGCACTTCACCCAGACCGCCCACCGGAAGGCCTAACGCGGGCGCAATGGCGGGAGCGCTTAGACGCAATCCTAACATTTGGGGACCGATACGCTCATGACCTAGAGCGCCTTGGCTGGGATGCTGAAAAGCTATTTGCCGTGGGGGACCATTGGCAAAGACTAGATGAGCGCGGGATCGGCTGGTTTGTCGCTGAGGCTTTGGCAGAAGGTGGACGGGTCACCGATATGACTTGGCGTTGGGTTCGCTATGAGACCAAACGCGGGGCAGGCCGGACAATCTGGAATGAGGCATTCGGCGCTGTCGCTTCGCTGACAGTCCTCCCCTTTGATAAGCCTTTGCTTGTCGCTGCTAACAGCGGGAAAACAGCGACCTCAGAACAGGGGGAAAACAGGGACCTCAGAACAGGGGAATCAAAGGAAAGCCCGCCTGCATTTGCAGACGGGCTTCAGTGACGCAGAATTGGCTTGTGGCGGGCTTTAGCTTGGTTTGGCTGCCTGAGTGGCTCGCTTGGCTAACGAGTCTCCTAGGGCCTCTAAATCGGTCTCTAGCAATTGGGTTAATCGCCAAATTGCATCTCTGTCATGGCGGTCTGGGATACGGTGCAAGAGTGCTCTAGAGGGTTAAGTCGCGGGAACAAACTGGGCTGATTGTTTGCTCAGGACAGCCTAAAGCAACATTGTGAGGGGTGGATAATCCCCAGACGCTCTCAAGTTTTTATTGCGCTAGACAGATGTAAACAGTTTTTGACCGCTTTAGCGAATCAGCCTTAACAGGTTAACAAAATATAAAAGGGCAAACCTTCGACGGGCCTATTTAAAGGACCGCGAAATGAAAATTTATCCAGCGTGCATCACCTCGACTAAACAGGCCGAGCGTGAAATTTCTATGTCTGTTCATAGGAAAGCCGCCATTATCCCTCTCGAAGTCGCTTCGATGGCTTTAGGTGTGCCATCAGCTAAAATCATCGGACCAGAACGCGGGCCAGTGATTGTCACTCGGGCAAGGGCCTTATTTGCCTATCTCGCCTCGACCGAGTGCGGCATGTCCGACCAAACCATTGCCGATCACATGAAGCGCGACCGGGCATCCGTAACGCACATGCTCAAGCTGGTGGAATCCATTCGCGACCATGAGCAGGTTGACCAATGGCTAGATCAAATTACGACGCGCGCACTTAAGCCGCCTGCCCCATGCGAGACGACGCTCAAATTGTTTCTGGGGACCAATCTCGATGACTTCCAGAAGGCGCGTCCTGCCCTAAGGTCAGATGCACCACTGCCATGGGGTGCGGATAAGGCACTAGCTGGCATCGCGGCTAAATACGACACCACACCCAAAAAATTGCTTTCCCGGGCGGTGCCTGTCTTTCAGAAGCATGAGGCGTGGAAGGCGCTCTATCAATTCAAACCATCCACCGGGCGTCAAGTTTTCACTCAGGAAAGGATTGCGACCTTATCCGGCGTTACAAAGGCGGCTGTCTCGAGGGCCTTGAGAGAGGACTCCGCTAACAGGGGTAAAACAGGCAAGGGCTAAGAGACTATTGTTATCCAAGCGCTCAGCGGAATCCGGTCACTCTGCCCTAGTGTGGGGGGGCTTGGAATCTCTGGAGCGTTTCGTCTGGTTAGCGGTGGGTTCAAGCAACGCAATCGCTAACACAGTTTTCTCGACCGCGCGTGAGTATGGGCAGGCACTCTAAGCCAATTTATCTTGTGATTTTTGCGCGTTATCTTAAGGTCGCTCTAAAATTAAATGGGGCGAAAAGGTGGAGCGGATAATACTCTTGTTTATGGCTTTCGCTTTGGCCAGTTGCGACACCCGACCAAATAATTGGAATGCATACGTTTATCCAAATGGAATTACGCAGAAGCCATTTATCATCCGGGGACTTGTTTCCTATGAGGCGTGCCGCGATGCCGCGAAGGAAGTTATTGATTGGCTAAAAGACGATGTTTCAGAAGCCAGTTTCGAGTGTGGTTTTAGATGCGGACCATATGATGAATCGAGCGACCTAGATATATGCAAAGAGACAAGAGATTAGATCGGCTGCGGGCTGTTTGTGTTAAAGCTATTGCAGGGCAGTAACGCGGTCATAAAGGGGAGCAAGTATGCATAAGAACTTATTCGAGGGCGGACATTCGCGCGCAGAAATAAAGATGGGCCTGCTTAACGATCAGAAGCGAGACGGCAGAAGGTTGTGGCTTCTCGATTTAATGCTCGTGGTTTGTGTCGTCTATTTAATTCGAGATTTTCCAGATTGGGACAGGACCGCTGTGATACTTGCCGTTCTTGCTGCCGTGATGGGAATGCGTAATTTTATCGATCAAAGCGTTCGCAATTTTTATCTGCACAGGCTTGATTGGGAGAATTCAAACCCTGATGCTTCCAAGAACTAGTCAGGCGGTCTGGGGTTCGGCACAGGACTATCGGGGAGCGAGGGTTGTGCTCAAAAATGTGAGCTGGAAAAAAGTCTTTCAACGTCTCTGGCAGGTATACGCCTGTCTTGTCTTTTGTTTTGCAATCTTTCTCAGACACATTGATGGGGGGTATTCGAACCCGACATTTAGCGAAGAGTGGATTGCCGTGCTCATGAGGACATAATGGTTGGGGACCGGGGTATCCATAATGTTGTGGCTCTTTGTTCCGGTCGTTATTGCAAAGGCGTTTTAGTGGGTCTCAAAAGGCTTTAGGGATCATAGCAAATCATGACATTTCCGAGCGCGTAGCCGAGTTAAAACAAGATATTGCCAAAGTGGGCGGCCAAGCGAGTGGTTACGGCTGGGTGAGTGTGATCCAAACTTGGGGTAGGGCGAAGCCTATCTCGTTCAATACTAGCTTTGGACAGCTCGATATGGGTATCGTTCCGTATCAAGCATATGGACCGACTCAACGTGAAGGGGCTTCGATGAAGAACTACATCAAAATCGCTATCCAGCTGATACTTGCCGCTGCGACGTTTCTTTTAGTTCAATTTTTTGAAAAGGTTTTGGATACATCCGAGATTCTTGACCCTGTCTCAAATAAAGTTGGTACGTGGCTCAAGACCACGGTCCACGCCGAGCAACTAGAAGGGATCCTGATTATCGTGGTGTTATTTTCGTTGAACGCGATTGTGTTTTGGAAATTCTGGCGAAAGCAGAAAGGTGACGATATGACAAAAAAGAAAATTGATACCCCGCCACCCACGTCAAACCGTAGTACTATGACTGGGATTTTTGTTGGCGGCAGCGGAGCAGTTGAAGTCACCGGAAATAGAGTTACTGGAGCGGATCGAGGTATCGTTTCAGTAGGCTCTGGCGCGCGAAAAATCAGTGACAATGAAGTCACTGGGAAAGACAGCTAGTGAGCAACCTTCATTGCTGCTGTGATGAACTTTCTTGGTGGCGGGGGCGTTAGTTACCGGGCTCAGCCAAGTTGTAATTATAGGAGCGACTTCCTAGCATTTCCTAACATTTCCTGAGTCTTGGAGGCTCAGAAATGCAAGGCATCGCGCGACCTGCGTGCGCCTCTATAGATTGGCAACGCCTGCCCAAATCTTGGCCATCGCGCACACGCCTGCGCTTCTATGAATGGGTGACATTTGCCCAAAATAGGTCTGTAAAGTGACCTAATTCATGGTGCCTTATGATGTCACAAAACTAAGTCCGAGCAGGTCAAGTTTTGCTTGTCACTTCAGTAGTCCACACAGGAACCAGCTATGATATCGCTGCATCCGCCACCGCCGCTGCATTGGCCTAGTAGGCTCAAAACGGCAATAACAAGCATTATGCCAGTGGGTATCATGCACAAACGGCCAATCTTGAACACAAAATCAAATATTGGTGTGGGTTCAGTGCTGGGGGCGCTGGGGGTCAGGCTGATAAAGCCCAAAAAGCCCAAGAACGAGATCAGCACCACGAGCCCAAAAATAAATTCTTCCGCACCGTCCATTGCGACAACCCTCACCAGTTCGAATGGTATAGTTACTTTTGTTGAGAAGCCATAGCGAAACATATACTGGCCTGAGAGTTCTGCTGACTTGAGTCTGAAATGCGTCTATAAAGTGACCTAATTCCCGGGGGCTAATGATGTCGCAAAACCAAGTCCAAACTGGTCAAGTTTCGCCTGTCCGCAATGGCCATGCCCACGGGCGGCGGCTTTATCGGATAAATGACCACCGCCTGTTGCGTCGCCTGCCTTGGAAGGCTGAAAACCGCACGCCAATTCTTGAGGCGTTAGGTTCGGCACAGGTCCCCGATGTGATCGACGTTAAAGCGCTGCGGGAGCGTGAGGGCCTATCGCGTGAGGACTTCGCCTCAATCTAT
>JAPZTJ010000071.1 GCA_027532555.1 Aquidulcibacter sp. | reverse complement strand
TTGGTTGTTCCTTCGTGGTCAAAGTTAGGTCTCGCAACCCAATCCTAAACCAGAATGATCAATGACCAACCGCCAATCCCCCCGCTCCGCCAGCTATGTGACGAGCGCCGCGCAGGGGGATTAGCTGTCACCGCGTGTTACACCACCAAATGGGACGTGATCTTTTTTCGCTAGAGGACTAAGAGTGGCAAAACGGTACCACGCTTAAGGGAAATCGGCGCATTCCTAACGGAGTGCATCGTACCTAGCGGCTTGGGCTATTGATGTAACCCTACGTTTAGATATCTCTATACAGGCCTTTAGATCTGAACTTGACGGGATGATGCATGTTAAGCTTGCTGTTTATTTTTTTGATCTCTTTGGCTGTTTTTTTGGCTATTTTTCTAGGAGCGACTCTGGGTGCAGTAATCTTGGGCTCAATTTTGTATAGTTTGTTTCGCGCAGCCGTGGGTGTTTTTGTGAAGAATTTGAAGGTCCGCTATCTGCTTTCAATCGTGCTCACGACGATCGGCGTCGTGCCGTTTTCAACTTGGGGCTACGCAATTAGTGGTTCTATGGATTGGACAGTTAGCTTGCTTTACGTTCCAGGACTAATAGTTGTCGCAATCGTGTTTTATCGGCGTGATGTAATCGTCTCAGTCGCAGGTCAAAATCCGTAGCAATGCGCTTTTCGCATTAGGAAATCGGCGCATTCATTGGAGAATGCATCCGACCCAACCACCTAATCTGCACCCCAACCCACTCGCCAATGAAACCCTGTGTGCAACCTCGAGAACCCATGTTAGGCTCCCCCTAAGGGCGTCAGTGGTTGAGGGGTGGAATGGCTAGTAATCGACATGTGGGTTCGCTTGGTTTGATCTTTGCGATGCTGTTAGCTGTGACTGGATGCGCCAGCGATCCACTGATGCTCAAAATTGTTAGCGCGCCTGAGGCCCTCATTCACGGCAAGCTCAATGCCGCCAGTGACACCAAGCCAATCTCGGATTTACCCGGTGGCGGCATGCTCTATGCGACTGATCGTGCCCCGGTGGGAATCTCTGAGAGCGGGTTTTATGGTGGAGCCCGCAGTCAAGCTTTGCGGGTCGGACTGGCAAAGCTGGAAGTGGGCGATAGCGACCTGACTTGGGAAAAGGCGCGGGAGATTTCCATTCTGAAGAACCAGGCGGCCAATTATCCGCTGCGCGTGACGGGCGTGGAAGAATTCGGTGCCCTGGACCCCCGCACACCTTTAACCGAGGATGGGGTGAGCGATGAGGCGGGCGTGGCCCGCGCCCGCTTTGCCAAGGAGATCAATGAACGCTTGGACCAATCGTCCCAAAAAGACGTATTCATCTATGTGCATGGCTATAAGGTCGTCTTTGAAAATCCGGTGCTGATAAGCTCAGAACTCTGGCATTTCTTAGGCTATGAGGGTGCGTTTATTGCGTTCTCTTGGCCATCGACGCCCAAAAGCACCGCCTATTTCGGTGATATTGACGCAGCAGCTGGCATGGCCCGCAATCTTCGCGAACTGATCGAGTTTGTGGAAACCTCCACCAAAGCAGAGCGGATTCATATTCTGGGCTATAGCGCCGGCACCCGCATGGTCGCGCGCGCGATGGAGCAAATCTCGCTGATCAATCGGGGACGCGAAACCGACCCCAAGCGCCTCGGTCACAAGCTCGAAAACGTGATGCTTGTCAGCAGCGATATCGACCGGGATGTCTTTGCGGCTTATTTGGCGGACGGCATCCTTGGGTCTCAGCGGCATCTGATCATTTATGGATCACAGCGCGACCGCGCCTTGCAGGTATCCAGCGTCGTAACCGGCCACAAGCGGCTGGGGTCCACCATGACGTCGAGCGAACTGACCCCCGCCTTTCGCCGCCTGCTGAGCAACAATAAGGACCGAATTTCCTACATCAATGTCTCGAATGCCGAGGACATTACGCTCGATAACGGACATGGCTATTTCCGTTCCAGTCCTTGGGTTAGCGGCGACATTTTGATGAAGCTCGCCTATCGACTGCCCCCGGAAGAAAGAGGCCTCGTGCGCGACCCGACGACTGGGATCTTGTCGTTTCCGCCAGACTATCTGCAGCGCATGAGCGCGATTCAATCGGCGAGCTTCGCAGCCCTGTGCTCAAACAAGTCCATAACGGTGCCTGTCGCCCCGAACTGTAAGGCGAAACCGCTGCTTACGCCGCCAAAGAAGTGAGAATAGAGGGGCTGGTTGGGTCAATGATGCACTTCGGGGCTTAGCTCCACCCTTTGGCTTGGTCTAATCCCGCAAAAACGCCAACAGTGGCGCGATGCTCTCCGTCGCATCTTCCTCATGCGGCACATGGCCGAGGGTGTCGAAGGTCGTTAGCCGCGCATCGGGCAGGGCTTTGAGATAATCTTGGGCATTTGCCACAGGGATAAGAGCGTCTTTCTTACCCCACAGCAGCAACACCGGCTGGGTGATTTTTGGCAGGATCGGCCGTGGGTCGAGGAGGACTGTTTGCTGCATGCGGGCCAACAAGGCGTCTCGGCTGCCTGGGGCCAGCGTAAGGTCGTAATAGCGGTCAAAAACCGCGTCGGTCAGCCGCTTTGGGTCGGCATAAGCGGCCTCGATATTGGGCCGATAGAGGGCTTTGGGCAGGACATAAGACATGATGGACAAAAGCGCGGGCACTTCGGCCTTCTGGCCATAGGAAAAGCCGGGGCTGGCAAACCCATCTGGCGAGATCAACACAAGCTTGCTGACCCGTTCTGGATGCTTGGCGGTAAAGGTCCATGCAATTCTGCCGCCCAAGGAATTGCCGACAAAGACGGCTTGCTTGATGTCCAGCTTGTCCATCAGCTTGAGGATGAGGGCGTGGGTACGCGCGTCAGTATAATCCCCTGTCGGATCTGGATCAGACAGGCCAGCACCGGGCAGGTCTAAACGCACGACGCGGTACGTGCGCTCTAGCGGCCCGGCCCAAAGGTCCCACGTCTGTAGGCTAGAGCCAAAGCCATGCAGAAGAATGATGGTTGGCGCTGATTTAAGGCCCGTGTCGCGGATATGCAGGCGAAAACCGCCCATATCGACGAGGTCGGTGGGACTGTTCAGATAACGCGCCTCCAGCTCTTCTCGCGAGCGATCCGGGGTCCAGAGCCAGAAGGCTAGGGCTACAAGCAAGATCAGACCGATGGCACCCGCTCGTTTCAGTGTCATTGCATCCCTGCTTTCATTACCCAATTACGGTCGCACAAACTTGCTTAGAAACCTAGTTGTCATTCTATCTTGGATATTTATGATGGACCCACTTCTAGACCAAGCGAAGGCGTGAGCGGATGAAAAAAGCAATCATTTGTCTGACCTTGATGGTCAGCGGCTGTGTGTCCCCCTCTGGCTTGTCTGGCACAGTGCCAAACCCAGAAGATCCAAGATATAGCTCGCCCAATTGTCGCGCTATTCGCGCGATGGCGGCGGATTATGACTTCAGGTCTTGGTCACGCACAAGTTTGGCGCTTGCTGCTGAAAGCTCTCACAAGCGACTAAAGGAGGTGCCCTCAACCAAGTCTGTCGCCACCCATCATGAGCGCGGACCCATGATCGAAGCCGGTGTGCGGGATTTGTGTACGTCCTAGCGCGATAGGCCCCTCACCTTTTTTGACGCGGCTGGTCGCGCCGCCAGTCCCAAGGGGCCTCGAAACTACCCTTCCACATGCCTGCCTTCGCGGCTTTGGCCTCTGCTTCATAGGGACGGTAAGCTTTAGAATAGCGTCGAAAGGCCAATGCATGGCCATTGCGCACCATCCAAGCCTGTAGGTCTTCCCCCGCCACAGAACAGCGCGCCACGACACGGTCAAAACGATCCTTGCCAGTCGGCTGACAGGAGACGGCCCGCGCGCCCACCTTATCGGACAAGGCAAATGCCGCACGCTGGCCACAGCGATAGGTTCTGGCTGCTTGATCTAAACAGGTTTGGGCGGATTCGGGCGCATCAATGCCGAACAGGCGGATGCGCGTGCCTTGGACCTCCAACGTGTCGCCATCAATGACCGAGGCCCGGCCCTGTAGAGGCCCCGCCGATGCGTTGGCCCCTGCCTCTAAGGGAAACGAAAATAGGCCGCCAAAAGCAACCAGACACAAAACACTTTTGGGAACAAACATGAACGCAACACACTACAAAACACAACTAGCTGGCCTGATCATGGTTTGTGCGCCAGTGCAACTCCAGTCCTCGCCTGTTCAGGCTGGCGTCGTGGGCGCGTTAAAATACAGTGTCGGCCGCTGCAGCGGCTGTGGCTGTCGCGGTGGCCCCGGCTGGCGCTCTAAGCGCACAGGGCCTTCTTTGAGCTGGAAGCAGCTCTGCAGGGAATGCAGTAATCCTCCGAGCACCGTGGGGTGCAGGATGAAGAACTGAGCGTGCTAAGAAAGGTTATCGGGTTTAGTCGTCAAAACCGACAAAGGTGGTGGCGTCGGCCACGCTTTTGCGCTCTGACACCACCGCATTTGCCGGGAAGGTCTCGTCGGGCCATCCTAGAGCAATGCTCTTCATGATGACTTGATCGTCTGCTATGCCCGCGTGTTCGCGCACGACTGGCGATTGCATGATGCCTTGGCTATTAATCACGGTACCAAGCCCGCGCGACCAAGCTGCATTGACCAAAGCGGTTGCCACCGCCCCGCAGTCAAAAGGCGTATCGTCGCTGCCATCTAGGACTTTGTCATAGGTGATGATGATGCACACCGGGGCGTCAAACTGGCGAAAGCCGCGCAGCACCCAATCCTGCCGCATGACTTGATCTTCGCGCGCGATCCCCATGGCGGCAAACAATTGCTTGGCGACACCCACTTGGCGATCCCGGTGCACGCCCGCAAAGGCCCCACCAATGCGAAACTCGCGCGAGTGCGGCACGCCAGCCAGATTACGTTCCGTATTGCCCGCGCGAATGCGGTCTAAGGGTTCACCCGTGAGCACGTAGAAGTTCCAAGGCTGGGTATTCATCGACGACGGTGCGCGCATGGCCAGCGCCAAAATCTCCTCGATCAACTCTTTCGGCACAGGATCTGGCTTATAGCCACGAATGCTGCGCCGACCCAAAACAACCTGATCGAATTCCATATGATACCCCTAAGCCGTTCTGCGCTTTACGCGCTTTCTTCCCTCCTACAGGGACGCAGGCGGGTTGGTCAAAATGCCGTAAGGTGAACTAGATCTCGCTCCCGCCCAAAAACCAAGTCTCTAACGTTTCCGAATTTACAAAGCCCAGAAACGCGCCCACACTCCATCAAAAGCGCCCATGATTTCAGATCAAAAGCAGGCGCAAATGACGGGGGCGGACATGGCAGACGGGCTTAATTCTCAATCTGACAGCACAAGTGTGAGGGCGAGCGTCCCGCCACCCAGTCTAGCGACCAAGATTTCCTATGGCTTTGGGGCAATAGCTTACGGTGTGAAAGACAATGGCATTGGCTTCTTCTTATTGATTTTTTATAGCCAGGTTTTGGGCGTGGATGCGCGCCTTATCGGGCTCGCTATGACGATTGCCTTGTTTCTGGATGCGCTCAGTGATCCCGTTGTTGGCTATTGGTCTGATAATTTTAGGTCCAAATGGGGCCGTCGCCATCCCTTTATGTATGCTTCGGCACTCCCGGTTGCCGCGTCCTTTTTCCTTCTCTGGAACCCTCCAGAGGGTTGGTCGGATATAGCCTTGTTTTGGTATGTGCTGGTGATTTCTGTGTTGATCAGAACCTGCATCACCTTTTACGAAACACCCAGTTCTGCTTTGGCCCCCGAGCTAAGCGATAATTACGACCAACGCAGTGGGCTCTTGAGCCTCCGCTTTTTCTTTGGTTGGACCGGCGGCAATATGATGGCCGTGATTATGTTCGTGGTGCTGTTTCCAGCTTTTGCCACCCCCACCATTCCAAATGGCCAGTTCAATAAGGATGCTTATTCGACTTATGGCATTATCGCTTCGGTGATGATTTTTGTCGCGATTATGGTCTCTGCGCTGGGAACCCATAAGCGCATTGTTCATCTCAAAGCCCCACCTCCCGTGCGCACTCTGTCAATCGGCTTAATTTTCAAGGAAATTTTCGAGACTTTGGCCAATCGGTCCTTCATCGCTTTGTTTCTTGCAGCCATTTTCGGGTCGATTGCGTCAGGCCTGTCTGCGTCCATGACCTTTTATTTTACATCCTTCTTTTGGGGCTTCACGCCCCAACAGACCGGACTTTTGACCATTAGCGTCTTCGTTTCGGCGATCATCGGGGCAGTCATGGCCCCCCTTGTGACCAAATCAATCGGCAAGAAGCAGGGTGCGATGATCATTGGGTTGGTTGCTTTTCTGGGAGCACCCTTGCCCATCGTGCTGCGTCTTCTCGGAGTCATGCCGGAAAATGGCGACCCAACTCTGTTCTGGATCGTCATGCTCGCCAATATGGTCGATACGGGGCTGATCATTTGCTTTCAAATCCTGTCGGCATCCATGCTGGCAGATCTGGTAGAAGATGCAGAGATCAAGACCGGGCGACGGTCGGAAGGCATTTTCTTTGCGGCATCGACCTTCATTCGAAAATCCGTTCAAGGGCTTGGTGTGATCACGGCAGGCTTTGTCTTGGCGGCGGCGCAATTTCCTGCTGGCGTCAAGCCAGAGCAGATACCCGAAGATGCCCTAACCCGGCTTGGCCTATTCTATGTGCCAACCATTTTATTCCTATGGTTGACCATGCTGGCAATCATGTCGACCTATCGCCTCAAGCGCGAGGATCATGAGAACAACCTACGCGAGCTTGCTTCGAGACAGAACCAAGTCGCCGATTGAGAGACCGCTTTACGCACGACCACCCAGCAAAAAGGCCAGAGCTTACGCTCTGGCCTTTCAGACTGCTGACAAACCCCGTCATTTTGGCGGGGTTTTGTTTTGTATGTTGGGTTTTGGGGCAGATTGATTGAAGTAAAGTGGGGCTGGTTGGGTTAGGCGGGCCTCGGGTGGAGTATTGGGGCGATGATGAGGGCGAT
>JAPZTJ010000022.1 GCA_027532555.1 Aquidulcibacter sp. | reverse complement strand
GCCCTCATCATCGCCCCAATACTCCACCCGAGGCCCGCCTAACCCAACCAGCCCCACTTTACTTCAATCAATCTGCCCCAAAACCCAACATACAAAACAAAACCCCGCCAAAATGACGGGGTTTGTCAGCAGTCTGAGGGGAGCGTTAGCTCCCCTTCTTGTTGGCGGTTGGCTTATCTTCGTTGATGCGCATGACGATCCGACCGTTTACGGGGATGGCATTGAGTGCGAGCGTGAAGCCTTTGCCGTCCTTGGTTGACCATGCAACGCCGATGTCAGTCCAGCGGGCGTTTTCGCCGTCACCTGTTACGTTGAACAAGCGGTGGCTTGGGCGGAATTTGGTTGTTGTGTCAGTCATATTGGTTCTCCTTCGTTAAATCGCGTTGGGACAATTCCCGCTGCGTCATGGGGAGAAAAGCGACCAGACGAATAAGACTGCGATCAAAGGTTTTGCGGATGCAAACTATCGCGCGGAGCTGCAAGGCACTGAAGCGAGCGACCTTGAACGCAGGCGCGTCTGATCGATAACCCCATGAATGAATGCAAGCGGGATTTGGACTTTCAATACGCGAGAAGATGAGAACCAAGCTGACACAACCGAAGCCAAAAACCATCAAGCCAATCAGCCGATCAATCAGGTGAGAAAACGCTCTACGTACTATGATTTTGCAACAGCCAAGGACGGCAAAGGCTTCACACAAGTGTCTCAGCCAAACAAAATTGATCGAATGCCTCACCTAAAGCCTTCAATGGGGACATAAGCCATTATAAATCACTTACATGGCAGCGTTCAATCATTCCGAATATCACCAAGTATTAATTGAGACATATCTCGGGCCAGATCAAGGCTTTAAAGGCTCAACTCGTGCACGGCGAGTTGCGGTCAGACGTACCCAACATCAATGAACGTTGAATGCTCGCGAAAAATGCGAACACACTGTGACCTGAGCCCTTGGGGTCCCACATTTATTTTGATAGTCCTGTTTGTTGACAACACCATGTTTGGGGTTTGGCTAGCGTGCCGGGAGCGATGCTTCCACGTTGCGAGAGCTTACGGCGCGCAGCGGGTGCAGGCCCGCCGATCCCACTATGGGGTCGGACGTTGTTAAAGTCGTGTCGTCATAGACTGAGGGCGCGTTTTATACGAGCCAAGCTGTCGAACACTTCTTCGTTCAAGAACTAAACGCGTAGCTTGCCATTAAACCTTTCGCCAGAGCCATTTTGCTGCGACTTCTCTGAGGCGATGCAGTGCCATCCAACGCCTGAGCTATTTTGCCACTCAAGCATGGCGCGCGATAAGATCTCTGTCCCATTGTCAGACGCGATCATTTGCGGTTTACCGTAAAGCCTGATGATCCGGTCCAACTCGCGGGCGACCCTGCTGCCAGACAGGGATGTGTAGGCGACCAGCGCCAAGCATTCGCGGGTAAAGTCGTCGATCACTGCAAGTATCCTGAAACGATGGCCATCGCCAAAACTGTCTGAGACAAGATCAAGGCTCTATCGGATCGATGGTCCGGAAGTTTAAGCATCGGTGCCCTTGTTACCAAAGCCTTTTTGCAACCGCGTCCGCGCTTCACCGACAAGCACTCTTCACCATAAATCCGCCGCAGCTTCTTATGGTTCATTGTGATGCCTTCACGTTCCAGCATCAGACCAATCCGACGGTAGCCAAACCGGCGACGCTGCCATGCAATCTCACGCATCTTCGCGCGAATATCAGGATTATCAGGCTCACGAACTGCCCGTACAGTCTTTGGATCGACGCTGACCAATCTACACGCGCGGGCTTGGCTGAT
This sequence comes from Aquidulcibacter sp., assembly GCA_027532555.1. GTDB lineage: Bacteria > Pseudomonadota > Alphaproteobacteria > Caulobacterales > Aquidulcibacteraceae > Aquidulcibacter > Aquidulcibacter rimovensis. The sequence goes on along the minus strand of JAPZTJ010000022.1, from coordinate 4,149 downwards.
CTCATTACGCTCTATCGCCTTGATCGCCGCTTTCCGCTTGTCTTGGGGCGTCGTCACGGCTTTCCCAAGAGATCTTTCAGGACAACATTGTCCAGCATCGCATCGGCCAGTAATCGCTTCAACCGGCTGTTCTCTTGCTCCAAAGTCTTCAGACGACGCGCATCAGACTCATCCAACCCACCATACTTCGCCTTCTACTTGTAAAACGTAGAGCTGCTCACACCGCGCTTGCGGCAAGTATCCCCCGTCGGAACACCGCGCTCTTGCTCAGCCAATATCGCGATAATCTGCTCTTTACTAAATCTGCTGCTTCTCATGTCCATCTCCTGTTAGACGGACTCTCCTTTCAAATGACAGACCAAATGGGGCTAAGGTCTGTCTTCACTGTCATGGATATAGTCCTTAGTAAAATCTAAGAAACCGCTCTCCCCTTTTTCAGGGCAAGTCCATCTCCCATCGATGTTCAGCCTTTACTCTCCCCTTTTTTGGCCAAAATCGCAGCGACGATAGGGTTAGTCCAAAAAAGACGATTGCAAGCTTCGAATCTATGTGCAATCTTTACAATGCTACTTATTCTTGGTGGCAAATTCAATCAGAGGAGTTTTGGAAATGAGCAATCTAAAAAGAGAACTTGCAAAACATAGTGTTAGTTGTGAGCGGGGTTCAATTACCGAATTGACCGAAAGCATGATCAACGAAATTTCTGGGGCTATGAATGAGGAGGAGGATCTGGGCAAAGGGTGGGTCAATTCGTTTGCGAAGTGGTGCTTAAGATTCTGACACAAACGGACGAGGCTAGATTACACTATGTAGTGGAACTAGCCTCGTCAGCGTTTTAGCTTAAACTCTTAATTAAACATAGGATTTTCGCCAATGTCTAGCATCGAGCGAGAGTATGCCATTGATCACTTAGAGGTAATACTGAAAGTAGCTGAAAGGTGCAACATTAACTGTGATTATTGTTACGTATTTAATAGGGGTAACGAGAATTGGAAAATTGAACCGCCGATTATTCGACTGGATACAGTGCAAGTTCTAGCCGACTTCTTAAGAAGGGGTGCCCTCGAGCATGGTGTTAGGCGGATACAGGTCGATTTTCACGGAGGTGAACCATTGTTATTGAAGCGGCCTTTTTTTGAGGAAATTTGTACCTTACTTCGACGCACAATTGAGGACGTGGCAGAAATTCGGTTTGCGTTGCAAACAAATGCTATTTTAGTCAACCAAGAATGGATCGAGATTTTTCAGCGCCAAGGAGTTCATGTTTCGGTGTCTCTAGATGGCCCGAGAGATTTAAATGACATGCATCGGATTGATCACAAAGGTCGCGGTACCTACGGCGCTACAGTCAAAGGCTTGAAATTGCTGCAAAGAGCTTATGAACGCGGCCTACTACCAATGAGCCCGGGCGTGCTTTGCGTTGTGAACCCAGAATTCAATGGAGCTGATGTTTATCGCCATTTTGTCGATGATTTAGGGATAAAAGGAATGGATTTCCTATTACCTGACAATAATTTTGATGAATGTACACCAAAGAATGTCCTGGGCGTTACCCGATATCTAATCGATGCATTTAAACAATGGTCAAGTGATGATAATCCTGAGATAGACGTCAGGATTTTTTCTACCCAATTAAAGACTTTGCTCGGATCTGACGCGGTGTTTATCGGCTTTTCGGCACAAGTTCGGCGCGCAGTAGCATTTACCGTGGAAAGTAGTGGAAATATTTTCGTTGATGATACCTTAAGGTCAATTAATGATCCCGTGTTCAATAAGATTGGAAACATCGTAGACACTTCGCTAGTTGAAGTACTTAGCAGCGCTCCATTTATGATGCTCCAGTCAGTATCAAATACGCTACCAAACGTTTGCGAAGAATGTGTGTGGCGAACCGTTTGTAGTGGTGGTCGGCCTACTAATAGATTCTCCGCTCAGAATAAATTCGATAACCCATCCGGGTATTGCTCGTCCCTTCGGGCACTATATAGTGAATGCGTAGGCTACTTAGCGAGGTCTGGTGTGGAGTTGTCTAAGATTGAAGCCGTCCTGAACTCTAATTGACCCGTGCTAAGCTACTCCATGACCATCAAAAAAATCTTCCAGCCGAAAGGAAAGTCCACTATTTCTGAGGTATTCAAGCCTAAATCTGACTGCCGAGTTTGAACTATAATCACCCCAGCAGGTCGTTAGCAGTTGAAAAATATAACTTTTAAGAAAGAAATGGAGCGCGAAAATGGAAAAACGCAAGTGGATAACGCTGTTGCTTTTGGTGAGCGCTCTCCTAATGGAAAGCTGTGCTCACCCGCACCCGTCTAACGCAATTTCCTTTAGTAACAAGCATGTAGGACAAATAGTGTTAGGGCCAGATATTGTTAACGGCACTGTCAGAGGACTTTTGGTTCAGATGCAGTTTCAGGGCAATCCAAAAGGGACAACTACACTCCTCCTTCCAAATGAGTGGGGCGGCCAGAGTGAACTTTGGAGGGGCATATCCGATTTCCGTGTGAAGGGCGGTACCTTTGACGCAAGTAATCCCGCAGAGATCGTAATTGACCATCCGCCCTCTGGCAATGTCACGGTTTTCTACATGATCAAGGTAAACCAATTGACGCAGCCGAGCCTTCAAGAAGTTGCTAATGAGAATTTTCGTCCTCTAGTAGGCCCAACTTGGTTTAGCGCAGTTGGAGCAACAATATTTGCACAGCCCGTTTTAGACAAGGAACCATATTTTCAGTTTTCATGGAGCAACATTCCAGATGGTTGGAAGACTGCCAGCGATCTAGAAGACCAGAAGTTCGGTGTGAATGAGATGATGTCGAGTGTTGTAATCGGTGGGGTCGATCTCACTCTTTTGGAAAGTGACGATCAGCTAACCAAGATGGCCATTATTGGCGAATTTCAAGACGCAAGCATAGTCGATATTTGGAGCCGCTATCTAAGAGTTGCGCAAGCTCAAAAGGATTTATGGGGAGGGCAGAGTTCTCCTTTTTTGGTGACTCTAGTTGCCTTGCAAACTGACGACGGCACTAAGTTTCAGTTAGGTACCGGTCTTGGCCCGGACGCATTCGCCACTTGGGCTGCTAAAAATACGTCGCTGCAAGAGTTTGAATGGCTTTTCGCACATGAGAATTTCCATCGCTGGCTTCCAGTAGCGGTCGGTGGTCTTGGCGACCCCGCAACAGAGGTAGAATCGTACTGGTTCTCTGAGGGATTTGCCGACTTTTATGCAGCGCGTACGCTTTTGCGATCAGGTGTGTGGACGCCCAGAGATTGGATCGAGCACTGGAACAAAGTTATTAGTGATTATGATGCTTCATCGGCGCGTCTGATGCCCAGCGAGGTCGCAGCTACTAAATTTTGGACAGACCCAGAAGCCGCTAAATTGCCTTATAGACGGGGCGCTTTGTTAGCGATGGAGATTAATCAGCAGATACGGATAGTATCAAATGGCAGAACGACACTTGATGACATAATGCTTGCACTTCGAGATGCGGCGGAAAAGAAAAATGGCGAAGTCCCAGCACAACAGAATATAATTGAAATTGTGAAAGAGCAGGCCAAACTTAATTTAGGGGCAACAATAACAGAAATTGCGACGCAGGGAGAAGCAATAGAGTTTCCATATAATGGTTGGGATGGTTGTCTTTTGGTAAAGCCAACGGTTAAACCTCGATTTGATGTGGGCTATGACCTAGAGTTGACCGCAAAAACAGGAATTGCAAATGGGGTCAAAACTATTGGACCTGCATACGCAGCAGGTCTGCGTGATGGAATGAAGATGATTCGACGAACTGGGGGGGTTCTGGGTGATGTAAATCAAGAATTGATTTGGGAGGTAGAGACCGACCTTGGAAGCAAAAAGACACTACGTTGGCTTCCGCGCGGTGAAAGTGTCACAACACAGGAAATCACGCTCGGACCTTCTATGTTACCGACCTCGCCACGACTTGAAGTTGACAAGTGTCTTTTAAACTTAGCGGGTCAAAAATGAAACCAGAAGTGGCTTTTTGGGCTGGCTCCGCCAAGCTTTGAGTGAGGTCGATCTGCATTGTAGTAGGTGATCTGTTTTCCCAGACGTTGGCGAAGTTCGGTTCCAGTCTAAAAAGCATGGATGTAAACGCGTTCATATTTCAACGACCGCCAGAGCCG
>JAPZTJ010000048.1 GCA_027532555.1 Aquidulcibacter sp. | reverse complement strand
CAAAGATGTGGCTGGGGTCGGTAAAAAGGCTCTGGTCATGGCTGGTCGCTCCTAACTTGCTAAAGGAGCCACCATCGTCAGAGCCCAAACCCACCTCTTCAATCAAAATCGCAATCAACCCAAATCCATGCCCCCAGACCACCACGCACAAACCTCCCGCGGAGCGGGTTCGTTCTTCGGCCAAGTTCTGCCGAAGAGCAGCCTGTCCGAGGTTCGCCAAGGGTTGCCGTTTAGGGCGGGTTAGCGGCCGCTCGAAAGCGGACATTCTCCTTCAGCTTGATGGGCAAGTTGGTCAGCCTCATGGCGATCACGTCGCTCCCTTGAACATCCCGCATTCTCTTCGGTAGCGCGGCATCACCTTTGCTTTGCAGGCAACGTTTCCGAGCAGGAGCCTCCTGTTGCCTTGTCTTAAAAGAACGCCTGTTGGGTTGACGGCATGGAGGCAGCTGGACAGACCTATTTGGGGAGAAGGCTTCCTCATGTACGTCGAACAGCTTCTCGGACCCGTGCATCAAGCCCGAATAGCGCGCCAACTACTTTAGCGCCTTTCGATATGCCCCTGCTTTGCTTGAATCTGCGCTCTCAAACAAATCCATCCGGCCCAGATATTAACCAAGCTATTGGCTTTTATTTGCCTTGCTCTTCACAAATGCGTGATTGTTATAACGAAATGTCCGTCTTGGGAAAGTTTTATCGATTTGATTAATTTTTGTTTCACCCAGTGTTACTAGCCAGAACATCAAAATTTTTTAACAAAGCATATTTTGAATAGGCTAGCCTATGCTTGGGATCCGTAATCTAACCTCTCTCGCGACCTCGGCGTCAACCAGTCGGGTGCTAAACTTACATCTGATCGCAAAACGCTACACCAAAGATCCATTGCACAAGAAGTCACCGCTGTTCACGGATTATCTCCTAAATCGTTCGATTCTCGTGAAACACCGCCTACGGCGAGATGAAGTTTACCTTGTCCCGAGTTCTGATGGGATAGCGACAAAAATCATTTTTCCATTCGACTGTGACGATTTGGAATTTGCACAATCGAAATCACAAGTTTGTGATACTTGTATTGACGTTATGAGTGTCAATTCTGGGTTTTCCGCCAGAACATTAAAGTTTTTTAATGAACCGATTTTTGAATAGGCTGGCCCATGTCAGGGATACGTAACTTAGCTGCTCTCGCGACCACGGCGTCAACCAGTCGGGTGCTCAATTTGCTTCAGGTCGGGAAGCGCTTCGCTGACGATCCGTTATACAAAGAAGCACCGCTGTTCACTAACGATCTCCTGAACCGGTCGATCATAGTCAAGCACCGCCTGCGGCGGGACGAAGTTTATCTAATCCCAAATTCTACACTCGTAGCGACGAAAATTATTCTCCCGCTTGACCTTAACGATCTGAATTTGGGCGGGCGCTCAGTTTTTGTGAATCAAAAAGGATTTAAGCGGACTATTTGCGACTTTATTGGTTTTGATGAAATGCAGCTAGAGAAAGACTTTTCAGTCTTGGACATTTTGAACCAGCTGCCTTCTCTCGATCCCTTTTTGGTTCGCGAGCAATTACGTCGTAACAACCACGAGCCTGCGGAATGCTATTTCCCGATATCGCCTGCCGACGCTCAGCGCATGCAAAGCTTCACCAACTCAGAGATGGCCCCCCTGATCCGAATGGCTTTCGGAACC
>JAPZTJ010000070.1 GCA_027532555.1 Aquidulcibacter sp. | reverse complement strand
TTCGCGGCCCTTCGGGTCAACAAACTCAAATGCTCCCGCCGCTTCGCAACACGCTACGATAAAACCGCCGCAAGCTATCTCGGCTTCACTCAAATCATCGCCGCTCGCCTCTGGGTCAAGAGTTTGTCAACGTGACCTAGCACACGATACAGGCACGCTTCACAACCCCGACCTTAGCCAATTGCCTCCAAATCCGACGCCTACTTGGCTGCATCCCCCCCCTTTATTGCCGAATTGGATGCGAGCAACTGTGCCAGCCTTGCGCCCCCGAAACAGTCAGCGTAACAAAGATCGATCAGCTTTCGGCAGAATTGGTGCGGTTTAGACCGGCGCTTTCATTGGTAAACGACAGATATGGCACTTGTAAGCTTCAAATATAATCTTGTCTTCGTGAAGACCCAGAAGACCGCTGGCAGCAGCATTGAAGTTGATCTGGGCGCTCGATTAGAAGAAAGCGCCGTCGTAACCCCTGTTTATCCGGAGCCAAAGCACCACATAGCAAGAAACTTTGAAACAGATGCGGGTGTTTTTTACAATCACATGAGCGCACTTGAAATTCGAGATTTAATCGGAGAAGCAAGATTTGCTCAGATGTTCAAGTTTTGTGTCGAACGCGATCCAATCACCAAGTGTCTCAGCCATTATCACATGCTTAGAAATTCCTCCTTTCACAACCCAGACGGAGAGTATCGGCTGAGTTGGGATGAGTATGTTGAGAATGGGAACTTTCCCCTCGATATAGACAAATATACCGAAACTGTTAGCGGCAATCGAAAAGTCATTGTGGATCAGATTTTGCGCTACGAAACCCTTGCGACAGAGCTGCCGGCTCTGCTCAAACAAAGGGGAATCGAAGACTTTACACTTCAAGCATCTGAAAAGTCTGAGTATTCAAAGCGCGTTCTGGTTAATCGCTCTGAAGTAACTGATAAGCAACGCGACGCAATACTTTCAGCATTTTCTGAAACTCAAGCTATAATGGTCAATTTTTAGGCTGCCCGTTTAGCTGAGCTCCTGCCGCTCTTTCGGCCTCTGGTAAACTGGGGTTTGTCGAGTTAACCGACCCTATGCTGGGTTAGTTAATATGCTCTGCATAGCTTAAATATTCGGACCTCGGGGTCTTTTTCCCAGTAATCCTGAATAGCCTGAAAGAAGGTATCCATTCGGCGAGGGCCACATACCGGTGAGGTATGAACTGGGCTAGTTACTGTGCGTATGGAGACGTTACAGACGATAGCAGCGGGATATGGGGGTCGACTTGATGTGGTTGATCTGGGCCGTCGGCGTCGCTTTTC